>NZ_VUNM01000016.1 GCF_009695655.1 Sharpea porci | reverse complement strand
TGGTGGATGACCGTACAGAGGATCGCCAAAATCACAATTGCACAGTCACCCGCCAAAGCATAATTGCATTACATGCATAATTATTCTATATCATATAGGTCCACTGTGCAAATGGGGATTTTTATTTATAAATTCCATCTTTGATTGGGGAATATGAAAGTTAATGAAAAGCTATTGTAACAACTGTGGATAGAATGTGGTTAGAAAGTGCTTCTAAAGATGTTCATGGTAGTACTGAGCAGCAAGATAGAGTTCACCAAGCAACATATAGTCCTTAATATGTATCGTTTTCTCAATGACAGGCATGACATTTTTAGGTATATCAACAGTTAATGCATCAATGAGTTTCTTGGTATCTGGAATCTGTTCGCAATAATAGATAATCTTGTCAGGAGCAACCATGGCAATCAGGGCATTTAATGCACAAGCAACCATCTTGATTTCTCCCTCTTCAGTTGTATATAAGTCTTGAGGAGAACAGTTGTTATGTTTCATAACTAAAAAGGATTCACCAGAGACATGGGCATGACCGGTATGAAGTTTACCGTCGATAATATTGCCAATACCTGAGTAGATTGCTCCTCTAGGCTGGAAGAGGAAAGAGAGGTTCTCAGTTTCATCCTGGGTAAGATACTGTCCTACTGCCATGGCATTGACATCGTTGTTTAAGACAATAGGGATATCAAACTGATTCTTAAAATATTCATACACATTCTCATAATCAAAAGTATCACTTTCAGAATACGGTGTACCATTATTGATAATACCAGGCATGGCAATACCAACCATCTTTATATCATACAAAGTTAGAATCATTGTAATAATATCACGCATATCTTCTAGACGAAGATGGGATTTGATGACTTCATTCGTGAGTAAAATTTGATTATGATCATAAATACGATAAACAATACGTGTTTTATCCATGTGTCTGATATATCCCAAGACAAGGATTGTTGTTGTGTTGTGGATATCTTTTTTTATAGGTAAATCAATAGGGGAAGTGTCTCTTTTCTTGTAGGTTTCTAGACTTGAAGCGATGTGATGGAACATAGCACCATCATCATAACGGGCAAAGATAGAAGCTGGAATGTCGATAATAAGTTTATGGCGCAGGGCACTTTCTGCTTCTTTGTGTTTATAGCTGATTTGTGGGGCAAGCAGAATAACATCATAGTCACTACCTTTATGATAAAGCCGATCAAAACTCATCGCATCAAAGTGATAATCAAGAGAGATAGCCTGTGCTCCCTCATTCAATAACATCGCAAAATAACTTGTCGTAAGTCCTCCACTGCAACAAAGAAGGACATTAAGCGTATGTTTCTCTTTCGTCTGAATAAGCGCATCCTCGAATTCTTGATAGAGTGATAATGCATGGGCATTGTTGTTGTACTGGAAGTGAATATAGAATTCAGAGGTTGCATTTTTCTTATTGATGACTTCCATTTCAATAATATGATAATCGTTAAAGCTAATGATTCCAGTAGCATAACTTGATTCAAATGTAAGTTTGTTTTCATTAATCGATTTCGTAAATTCTTTGATTGTTTTATTTTCAAGTTGTTCTCTAAAAGTATGATAGTCCTCTTCCATATATGTGGCCTCCATAACACTATTTTATCAAACCTTAAGCATAACGCATGTTTTTTACATAACTTGTAAAAATATTATGTTCTACAAAACTCCCTTGAAAAAGTTGCGTGTAATCTCAAAAAGTCACTTGAAAAAGTTGTATGTAGTCTCAAAAAGTCCATTAAAAAAGTTGCATGTGACATTGAAAAGTCCCTTGAAAAATATTTTGCTTACATTATACTAGAAGTAGAGGAGGGTGATTTCTATGCTTAAGAGAAAGATTGACAGATGCTTAGAGGAATGGAAGGAAGACAAGAATCATAAACCGCTTATTATTAAGGGATGTAGACAGTGTGGGAAAACATCCTCTGTTTTAGCTTTCGCAAAGAAGCATTATCAATATGTTGTTTATTTAAATTTCTTTGAAAATCCTCGCTTTCAAAGCATTTTCCAAGATTCGTTGGAAATTGATTACCTTACAATGATAATGAGTGCCTTACTTGGTGATAAAGCTATATTTAAGCCAGGCGAAACCATTATTATTTTTGATGAGATTCAGGAGTGTCCGCAAGCACGTACTTCATTGAAATTCTTTAAGGTTGATGGACGCTATGATGTTATTGGAACAGGGTCTTTGTTGGGAATTAAAGGATATCGTGAAATGCCCTCATCAATACCTGTTGGCTATGAAACAGTGATAGAAATGTATCCTATGGATTTTGAAGAGTTCTTATGGGCTAATGGGATTACGGATAATATGATTGATATGCTTAGAATTTCTTTAAAGAATGAAACACCAGTTGTTGATGCATTACATCATAGATTCCAACAACTCTTATTACAATATACTGTAGTAGGCGGTATGCCTGATGCTGTACAGACATTTGTGTCTACAAAACAAATGGATGCAGTTCTACAGATACAACGTGATATCGTTGCATCTTATAAAGATGATATGATGAAATATGCATCGAATGGTGATAAAGCCCATATTAGGGAATGTTTTGAGTCCATTCCTAAACAATTAAGTAAAGAGAATAAAAAATTCCAATATTCTGTTATAAAAAAGGGATCGACTGCGGCAAGATATTTGGGTAGTCTTCAATGGATTGAAGATGCAGGTATTATTACAAGATGTTATAATTTGTCAATACCTGAATTACCTTTGGATGGTAATGCCATTCAGGATGTTTTTAAGGTGTATATGTGTGATACAGGATTATTTATTAGTATGTTGGAAGATGGGACGCAGTTTGATGTATTAAATGGTCATCTTTATGGATATAAGGGCGCTATTTTTGAAAATCTTATCGCTGATATATTTCATAAGATGGGTAGAAAGCTTTACTATTATCATAAAGATAGTGGGTTGGAGATTGATTTTGTCATGAGATATCATGGAGAAGCTATACTTGTCGAAGTAAAAGCAACAACAGGTAATACAAAAAGCACAAAAACTATTCTCAATCACCCTGAGAAATATCATATCCAACAAGCTATTAAATTAGGACAATATAATGTAGGAAGAGAGGGTAAGATTCTAACCCTACCTACATATATGGCTTTCTTGCTGACAGACTACTAAAAAAGAGTGAGAATGATCTCACTCTAAGCGTTGTCTGTATTGTTGAATTTTGCTTTTTCTCTTTTAGAATACATGAAGTCTGGGAGGCGTTTGCCTCTTTTTTGCCATTCTCTAAATTCTGCTGTTGCTGCAAACATAACATCACCAGATGAATTCAATGCTGTTTCAACAGAATCCTGGACAACACCTAAGATAATACCTACACCCACAACCTGCATCGCAATACTATTAGGAATATTAAAGAGAGAACATGCCATTGGAATCAACAACAATGATCCCCCAGTTACGCCCGAAGAACCACATGCCGCTAATGTAGAAAGAATAGAAAGCATCAATGCTGATACTAAATCAGGATGAATACCTAATGTATTAGCGGTAGCTAGAGTCATAACAGTAATAGTAATAGCCGCACCATCCATATTAATCGTTGCCCCTAAGGGAATAGAAATAGAATACATATCTCTATCTAAACCAAGCTTCTCACAAAAAGCCATATTAACAGGAATATTGGCAGCTGAACTTCTTGTAAAGAATGCTGTCACGCCTGATTCTTTTAAACATCTAAAGACTAATGGGTAAGGATTACGTCTTAAAACAATAAAGGCAATCAATGGATCAACAACTAATGCCACTAAAAGCATACATCCAACTAATAATCCCAGTAATGAACCATATTTCACAAAGACACCAAGTCCATTAGCTGAAACAGTCTGATAAACAAGCCCCATTACCCCAAAAGGAGCCATATTAATAATCCACTTTACAATCTTCGTAAGAGCATCTGAGATATTACCAATAAATGCTTTAGTACTTTCAGAAGCAAATGACTTTAAGGCAAAAGCAAAGATAATTGCCCAGAAGAGAATGCCAATATAGTTAGCCTGTGCTAGGGCATTAATAGGATTATCCACAAGCTTGAGGAGAAGGTTACTGATGACTTCAAAGATACCACTAGGGACACTTTCTGCCTTATAGGCTGTTCCTAGGGCGATAGTTTGTGGAAAGAGAAAACTTCCTGCAACGGCTACAAAGGCAGCTAGGAAGGTTGAAAGCATATATAAGAAGATAACGGACCCAAAACGACGATCCATCTTGCCAGAGCCATTTACTAATGCCGATGTAACTAAGGCAAAGACAAGGATAGGTGCAATACCTCTTAATGCACCAATAAAGATATTACCAATAATTTCTAACTTAAGAATCTTCGGTACAATAAGTGCTAAAAGTAAGCCGATAGCTAAACCACAAATGATTCTCGCTACAAGACTTGTTTCATTGTATTTCTTAATAATTTTCATTCATATCCCCCTTATTTTGAATGTAGCCACATACTAACATATATCATATTAACTGACTAGTTCTATTTCGCTATTTTAGACATCAATGATATAGACTTGTAAATAAGACAAATATGCATGTGAATGATTTTATACATCAGAGTCATACTACTCACTACAACTGAAAAAAACGGTTGCCTAGATATCAACAATTTAATAAATATCAATGATTTTACTAATACAAAAGAAAACACTATCTCCACTCTTTAAAGAGAAGATAGTGTTTTGTGCTTTAGAATAAATCTGTATGAGATACAGCATTCACATATTTAATATGATTACTGATTAATGCATGATAATAACATGTAAGCTTATTCAAGAGCATCATTAATCATTTCAGCAGCAGAAGAATATTTCTTTGACGGGATAAGACCATTGGCAATCGCACGAGCTTCTCTCATAGCAGATTCTGTTTCTGTGTTGTATCTCTGTTGAATAACTTCAAATGGAAGACAACCTTCTATAAGGAATACATGTAGAAAAATATTAATAGCTTCAGTAATAGACAAGCCATATTGACCATAAAGTTTTTCAAGTTCAGACATAAATTCGGAATCAATTTGAATATTGATATTTGTAGTTTTAGACATTGAGATCACCTCTATTAGTAAATGTAATGTAATTGTACGATAAATGCAATCATTGAAGCTATATAGTAAAAAGAATGCTGAAGATCAAGTCTTTTTCAATAAAGAATGGCATTTAATTAATATAAACTGAAGGAAATATTGATTTTGTTCTGATTGACGATTAATGAGTTCTTATGTATAATTTGATTGAAATACGGCAATTAAATAATATGCCGAAAATAAATAGAAAAGAGGTGTTGATTAATGGAAACAGTTGTACTTCCTGAAGACCAAAAAATTTTTTCCATGCAAGAACTTAAAGGAAGAGGTTTATCACAGTATAAGATTAGTAAGTTAGTTAATATGGGAAAATTGATTAAACTGAATAAGAGTTATTTTGAAAATGTAAATTATTGTGGTGAGGAATCTGACTTCTATTATGTGGAGGCATATGCACCTAAGGGAGTTATATGTCTGCTAAGTGCTGCATCATACTATAATCTAACGACATATATTCCAGATGCTGTTGATATTGCAATACCCAGAAAGGCGAAGATGTCCACTATTCCCGATTGGCCACCAATGAAAGTTCATTATTATACAAATGATAGGCATGATATCGGTGTTATTACGGTTAAAGAAGGAAAAAATGAATTTCAAATTTATAATATAGAAAAGACTGTGGTAGATATAGTGTATTATAGAGAAAATGTTGGAATAGAAGAAACGAAAGAAATCCTTATAACTTATCTACGAAAGAATAATCGCAATTTGAATCGCTTGATTAAGTACGCTGAACTAATGAAATGTGAAAAAGTTATGAGGCAATATCTTGAGGTGCTTGTATGATTAATGCAATGTCAGTAAAAGATAGGTTGAAGAAGCAGGCAAAAGAAAGCGGAAAAGCATTTCAAGAAATATTGATAGCATATGGATTGGAAAGGAGTATATACAGGCTATCGGTTTCAGAATATGTAGAACGATTTACACTTAAGGGAGGCATATTCCTGTATGCGCTCTTTGAAGGTGAATTTGCAAGAGCAACTAAAGATATAGACCTCCTAGCAAAAAATATACCTAATAATTTAGACTATATGAAAAAAGTGTTCGCAAATATATTCTCTATAGATTGTGATGATGCTTTAAAATATGATTTGGATACTCTCGATGTGATGAAAATTACAGAATTTAAAGAGTATCACGGAGTAAATGTTTCTATCATAGCATATTTAGATAGAACAAAGATACCAGTGTCGGTTGATGTTGGATTTGGGGATGTCATTTATCCTCATAAAATAAAAATGGAATTTCCTGTTCTTCTTGATATGGAAGAACCTTATATCTATGCATATTCAATTCCTTCGGTAATATCCGAAAAATTTGAGGCGATTGTTTCTCTAGGGAATGCTAATAGTAGGTATAAAGATTTCTATGATATTTATATTCTTGCCAATCAATATGATCTTGATGGAAAAGAATTAAAAGAAGCTATTAAGAGAACATTTGCACATAGAGGGACTGGATTTGATGATATGTTTGCATTAACAAATGATTTTTTAGTTAATGAAATTCACCAGACTAGATGGAAGATGTTTTTAAAAAAGAAGAAAGTATTGGTTAATGTGAAACTAGAAGATGTTTTAGAGATGATTAAAATGCTGTTGCTTCCTATTGTAGACAGTATAATTAATGCTACAGATTATTCTTCATATTGGGATCACGTTACCCGCTGTTGGAGAGATGTTAACGGAAAATTTTGAAATATCAAATACAATAGAAAAGCGAAGATGTCCTTAGAATATACTTCATCAAAGATCAAAAAATATTTCACTATATAACTAATAAGGGATGCCGAGGCATCCCTTTCATGTTAATTAGTCAAATGTGACATATTCATAATCAAGTGGTTTTGTGACTTCAATGTTGTCTGCATGTAAAGTAATGACAGGCATCTGTAATTCAGGATCATAATCACTTGTTGTATGACCTTCAATAATGAGCCATTCATTAGGAATGAACTGGTCAATGATTTCAGGTTCACTTTCTACAAGCATACCAATTAATGACGTATCCTGTTCACAACATACCATGGCATAACGACCTAAGATAAAGCCATTCTTTCTGACTTTATCTTTACCGATGAACTTACCTTTAATACGTACTTTCTTATTGGCATAGCGTTCTGGATGTTCCATGACATCATAGCAGAAGATACCAAAATCATGATCAGCTACATCAAATTCATCTACGTTGTAATCATATGGTAATTCATCCTGCATACTATTATCAATAGAACCATCAGACTTCTCATAGATAATCTGTGCTTGTTGGTTCATAGCTTTGATATTGTTTCTCATGAATGATTTCTTCACGCCTTCAATACGATTGAAGATGATGAGGTCTGATTGAGAACAGTGCTGGAAGAGGTAAGAACGCATATTTGTATTATTGACAAAGTATGTGAACTTACTTGCATCAATAGTTGTAAGAATCTGGACGATATCCCATCCTTTAGGGAATGGGGCATTCATGAATGTAGGAACATCCCACATACCATTATATTCTACTAAGACCTGAGTAGGCTGATATTTTGTCTTAAGATCATGCCAAAAGGCTGTATCTTTGAGTGTTTCAATATCTTCGACTTCAACATAGTCTGTATTGTGTTCTTTAAGCTGTTTAACGTCGTATTCAACTTCACCTTCTTCTGTAACGATAAGCACTGTTCTTTCGTCTTCACAGAAGTTAGTATTGACAATTGTATCATTCGCAAATGTTGTTTTGCCGCTTTCTAAGAAACCAGTAAACAAATAGATTCTTGTTTCAATATTATCCATAGACTAACCTTTCATTAAATCATAGAGCTTCTTGGCATCTAAGTTTTCACCAATAACTACTAATCTACCACCAACATCAGGTGTAGTTTCTCTAATTTCACTATCACCAGCAACATAGTCAAATTCATACCACTTATTCTCAGTACCTCTGACAATACCCTTAGCTCTTAAAATATTACCTACAGAATCATCATTTGTAAGTACATCAAGCTTTTCCTTAATTTCTTCAGGTGTGAATGTATGTGCTGTCTCTACACCGATTGACTGGAAGACTTCATCAGCATCATGAGCATCTTCTTCATTGTAATAGAGTTTTGTATCGCCATCATCTGTATGTGGATGTGCTTCGCCATCATGGTGATGGTGGTGATGATGATGTTCATGCTCATGTTCATCGTGGTCATGATGATGTTCATGATCGTGTTCATCATGATGATGACATTCACAATGTTCATCTTCACATTCGTGATCATGATCATGATGGTGGTGGTGATGATGATGATGTCCTTCTACTGAATGTTCATGTTCTTTAGCAGCTGCAACTAAAGCTTTTTCAAGGGCTTCTTTATTGTTGGCAGCTTCAAGAATCTGATCACCAGTAATTTCATCCCATGGTGTAGTAATAACAGGTGCATGTTCATTTAATTCTCTAATGATATCAAGATCAGTTGCTAATTTAGCTTCATCAACATCCTGTGTTCTACTTAATACAACAATAGATGCAGAAGCAATCTGGTTATTAAAGAATTCACCAAAATTCTTATGATACATCTTACATTTCTTAGCATCAACAACAGCCAAGAAACTATTCAATTCAAGTCTTTCATCATTAACCTTTTCCACAGCATCAATAATATCAGATAACTTACCAACCCCACTAGGTTCAATAACAATACGATCAGGATTATACTGATCCAATACCTGCTTTAATGATGCTTCAAAATCACCCACCAAAGAACAACAAATACATCCCTGTGATAATTCATTAACCTGAATTCCTGCATTTCTCATGAAACCACCATCAATAGAGATTTCACCAAATTCATTTTCAATTAAAACAACTTTTTCATTACCTAAAGATTCTTTAACTAACTTTTTAATTAATGTTGTTTTTCCAGCTCCTAAGAAACCAGAAATAATATCTACTTTTGCCATAAAATTCACTCCTTTAAGTTTTGCACTCTTAATAGATCAGTGCTAATTATAAATCTTTATAATTAATATGCAAGTCTTCTACTACTTATACCAAGTGATTCTCTCTTCATCATATTTATCATTTGAATCAAGTGTCATATCACTGTAACCAAATGGAATAATAGCGAAAGCATGCTTGTTTTCTAGATGCAAGATCTTCTCAACTTTCTCCATCCTTTCCTCTTCTGGTGCAATCCCTAGCCATACACCACCTAGTCCTAGATCAGTAATAGCCAACAAGA
Source organism: Sharpea porci (assembly GCF_009695655.1). Lineage (GTDB taxonomy): Bacteria > Bacillota_I > Bacilli_A > Erysipelotrichales > Coprobacillaceae > Sharpea > Sharpea porci. Next base: position 39,252 of record NZ_VUNM01000016.1, on the reverse strand, counting down.
TATTCTCTGCAGCTATCGCACTATCAATTTGTGCATAGCTTGGAAATCTTAAGCCATCAGTTCGATAAACTACAACAATAGCAACTGGTGCATGCGCAACACATTTGGCATAGGGTGATGAGTTGGAAAGCTCTTCAAGCATTGCCTGATCTTCCACAACAACAAACTCCCATGGCATTTGATTGCCAGCACTAGGGGCATTCATCGCAGCTTTGAGAATGGTTTTAATCTTCTCTTCTTCAACAGATTGATTAAGCCATTTTCTAACACTGCGTCTTTTTAATATTGTATCCATTTCTATTCCTCACTTACGCTTCTATTTTAAAGGAAATAGCTAAAAATGCAAATGATTTGCATATTAATCAATAGAATAGTGCCCAATATATCCACCACTTCACTACTCCCCGTAAAAAGTTTATAAACCAAAATCGAAGTGCTATAATAGAATTCCCGAACGAAAAAACTATCTCTCCAACACTTATAAAGTAGTCCTATCTAATTTTCTCCTCTCATGGTTCCTCAATTATTGATTAAGATTTATAATAGTTTGTTACATTAACGTACAGATAGTCTCATGAGGTGAACATGTATATATAATATAAGGATAAAGAGTTTTCTTCTCATGGTTAAGCAATAATTTGTTGAGTGTTATGATAGCATGAAATTTTAAATGTTTTCAGTTAATAAGGAGGGTGGCTCATGCATTTTTCTTCTGACGGTTAAGCAAGAAGCGAACTTGGGTTATGATGAATATCCAAGGTTCATGTGTTTGCCCTTAAAGAAGTAGGTTTGAATCAGAATTTTCTTCTCACGGTTAAGCAAGAAGCGAACTTGGGTTATGATGAATATCCAAAGTTCAGGTGTTTGTCCTTGAAGAAGTAGGTCTGAAATTAGAATTTCCTTCTCACGGTTAAGCAAGAAGCGAACTTGGGTTATGATGAATATCCAAAGTTCAGGTGTTTGCCTTAAAGAAGTAGGTCTGAAATCAGAATTTCCTTCTGACGGTTAAGCAAGAAGCGAACTTAGGTTATGATGAATATCCAAGGTTCAGGTGTTTGTCCTTGAAGAAAGAAGTCTGAAATCAGAATTTCCTTCTCACGGTTAAGCAAGAATTGAACTTGGGTTATGATGAAACAGTAGTTATTAGTAAGTAGAAAAGAAAGGAAGAGTACATTATGAATTCACAAACAAATCAAGTGTTCGTTTCACAGAGTGTAAACGGACCATTCGCAATCGATGCAAAGGCTTATCTTACTTCTAAGATGAGAAAAGTCACTTTGAGTGATGAGATTACATCGGAATCTATTGAATCCCTTATCACTATTTGCGAGCTTTTTATTCAAGAAAGCGAAAGTAGTCCAATTACTCTTTATTTCAATACGCCAGGTGGTAGTGTAAATGCTGCTTATCATCTTATTGATTTCATTGAAGGAGCACCAGTGAAGTTCTTTGGTGTTGTCAGTGAAATCTGTGCAAGTGCAGGATCTCTTGTATTTGCATCCCTACCTGAAGGTCATCGCTTCATCATGCCTCATGGTAAAGTTATGATTCATCAGCCTGCTATCACACCTTATTCAATGATTAATTCAACAAGCATCAAGAGTCTCTCGGAGATGATAGGTGACAGTGAACGTATGATTTATCAAGATCTTGCGAAATGGACAAAGCATACGGTTACTGAAATAGAACAAGACTGTGAAAAAGAAACATGGTTGAAAGGACAAGAAGCTATTGACGATTTTGCTGCCGCACGCTCGTGACTTTAGTCATGAGCGTGCGGCATTTCCTTGAAATTTTAGTGCACATATGTTGTAATATTTATATGGATAAAGTTACTATATTTTCAATACCTAAAGATGTTACTCATGGCAGAGGTTATGCATATTCCCTGCAATATCATATCGTATGGGCTACAAAGTACAGGAAGTCCATATTCATAGGTGAAATAGAGACGGACATTAGAAATTATCTCCTCGAAACACTTAAGTCTTTATACATGAATATCATTGCCGTTGAAATTATGCCTGTCCATATACACCTGCTTGTGGATTGTAAATCGCAACTTCGGCTATCGGATGCCGTTAAAGTGCTTAAAGGCAATACAGCAAGGTGGTTATTTTTAAACCAGCCTGAAATCAAGAAAAAGCTTTGGGGCGATCATTTATGGAATCCATCATACTTTGTTGCTGCAGTGAGTGATAGAAGTCTAAAACAGGTTACAGACTACATCAATTCTCAGAAGATCAAATAGGAAGGAGGTCTGCGGCATGCGGATATACACAACCTACAGCGTTAAGATCAAGCATTACAGCCATATATTCAAAGATACTGTTGCTATATACAGGCGTGTCGTAGATTATCTTATTGCTGTCTGTATTGATAAATGGGATACCGTTGTTACTTTCAAAGGACAGAGCAGACTTACGTATATCGAAAGTCTTGTTCATGCCACGAAGGATAATCCAAGTCCTGAATACGATTTTGATTTAAGATTCTATAAAATGCCAAGTTATATGCGCCGTGGTGCAATTAACGAAGCCATCGGAAAAGTATCCTCTTATAAAAGCAATATGGCTAATTGGAAGGGAAAACCTTCTGGCAAGGAGCCGTCATATCCAAGAGCAGGATATGTATTTCCATCAATGTACCGAACTGTAATGTACAACCAGACAGATGACTATGCTGCACAGATTAAAGTCTATGTCCGTAATACATGGGACTGGATTACTGTAGACCTTCGTAAAACAGACATGGATTATATATACAGATATTGCAAAAACAGGAGACAGTGCGCTCCTACTCTCCAAAGACGTGGCAAGGAGTGGTTTTTGGATTTCCCATTTGAAGAAAGCACTACGCTTAAAGAAGCATCCATATATGACAAGACCATTGTTTCCGTAGACCTAGGCATAAATACAGCCGCTACTATTTCTGTAATGCGTTCGGATGGCACTATTCTCGGGAGACATTTTTGTAAGCTCCCTAAAGAAACAGACTCTCTGATGCATAGCATCAATCGTATCAAAAAGGCACAGCAGCATGGAAACTACAAAACACCGAGATTATGGGCTAAAGCAAAAGGTATTAACCACGGCATTGCATCAAGGACCGCTAATTATATTATGGATATAGCAGTTCTCTATAATGCAGATACCATAGTATTTGAACACCTGGACAAAAATGGCAGAGTCCGTGGCTCCAAGAAACAGAAGCTCAAAATGTGGCGAAGTCAGGAAGTTCAATCCATTGTTACAAATAAAGCCCACAGATTAGGAATGAGAATCAGTCATATCTGTGCATGGGGAACAAGTAAATATGCATATGATGGAAGCGGCATGGTTCTTCGTGGAAAGGCTGGTGGATTTAATACCTATGAACTTTGTAAGTTCCAAAGCGGTAAAATCTACAACAGTGACTTATCTGCATCCTATAATATCGGAGCAAGATATTTTATACGTGAAATATTAAAATCCCTGGATGAGAGTTCAAGGTTGGCAATTGAGGCAAAAGTTCCTCAGTCTGCCAAGAGAAGCACCTGCACATTCTCTACTTTAATTAGCTTGAATGCGGAGCTTATGTCTTTAGCGGCATAAGTATCTGAGTTTTAGCTGTATGGTAGAAATGCAGTCCATCTGCTTAAAGCAGATGCAGCCTTAAGGCTGCTATAGGAAGCACGCGACTTTAGTCGTGTGGGGCTTCACTACGGTATTGCAGATTATCTCTTTAGCCATCGTGCATTAAACGAAGCGATTTCTTTTGAAGAAGACATCATGTTCTAGGAGGAAAAGAGAATATGGAAAAGATGAGAGTTGGTAAGGATGCTTATATGGGTTTACCTGACAATTTTGGTGGTGTAAATCATAGATAGTGGGAGCACCAGGTTCTGGCAATACAAGATACTTGTTGGAACCAATGCTTCTTCAAATGAATACATGTAGTCATTTGATTGTTGATATCAAGGGCTCACTCTATCCAAGACTTCATAAGTCACTTGAGGACATGGGCTATGAGACTGAAATCTATGACTTCATTCATATGACAGGTAGTCACTATAACCCGCTAGAATTCATCAATAGTGAAGAGGATGCTCTTGAACTAGCCATGGCAATCATTGGCCGACCAACAAATCGTGAAGATCCTTTCTGGAAACAGAATGCCATCAGCTTAATTACAGGTATGATAGGTTATGGTGTTTACTTTAAACGCCATAAATCCATCTATCTTGACAATGAAGATGCACTTTACAGAAATAGCTATAAGTCTGTTGCGAATCGCAGTATGCTACTTCCAGTATTAAAGAGCACTTCCAACAACAATACACTGAATTTAGGATTTCTTCTTGATATGCTTGCAGAAGCACCTGTTGATTCTGAAAACAGCATTAATCAAACATTCATTGAAAGATTCGAACTCCTCAACAAAGAATTCGGCGGTAACTGGTGGCCTTACAAGCGCATTGTTTCATCAATCGGAGGAGGCATGTCAGGAAGAACAGCATCATTCATTGTTGTCACATTGATGAGTGCGACGAATGCATATAGATCTGAGGGAATTAAAAAAATCATGAAGAAAAATGATTTTCATCCTGAAGAACTTGGCTATAAAAAGAAAGCACTCTTCATCCAACTCAAAGACTATGATGCTAGCTTACATGCTGTTGCAGCCTTAATGATTAATCAAGCTGTCAATCGACTTATTGAAGAAGCTGGTACTGGTCATCTTGACATTCCTGTACAGATTTGGATGGATGATTGCGGTAGCTATGTCATTCCAAGCTTAACACGGTATATGAGCTGTTGTAGAAGCAGGGGAATTGGCTTTAGCTTGCTTTGTCAATCCGAACATCAGCTAAGACAGGCATATGGTGATTCTGAAGCAGAAACCATCATTCAGTGCTGCCATGCCTATTTCTATCTCGGTGGAGAAGACCGAAATAGCTCTTTACGCATCTCAACACGTGCTAATGTAATGCAGTCTGACGTACTATCGATGAATAGCACTTCCATGTATCTCATCCAACAAGGTCATAAAGCAAGACGTATCGCTAAGTTCAATGAGGACGAAAAGAATGCCTATGAACGTAACCTTGTTGCCATGCATACCATTCCTAAACAACAAAAAGTTATTCTAAGCAACCCATAGAAACATTAAAATATTCCTAGGTATCATACTGAATGACACCTAGGAATATTTTTATTGGAATAATGATCTTGAGTTTCCTCTCTCTTGATCAATCAATGAATATTTTAAAAGACGTCACATATAATTAGCTGACGTTATTTTATATAAAGGTTCTTATAATTGGCATTTGGTATTCTAAATTTAATTATATACAAATAAAACGGATATTAATATCCAAAAATATTATTATTGACATTCTTTGAATGAGTTGTATAATTAAATTGCAAGAAACGGATATCGAAATCCAAAATGTATGGAGGTAACAAAGATGTTAACTGATAAAAAAACAATAGAGCTTGAATGGAGAATAACAGATATATCAAGAGGTAATGTTAGACCTGAACAGATTAAGACATTTGTTATTGTTACTGCATATATGCTTAAAGTGAATAATAAAATTTCAATTGGTAATAAAAAGGCTTCATATACAGAGACTCTTGATGCGATTGATAATGTTGATAAGAATATTAGAAATAAAGCTATGGAATTCTATAATCAGGTGCTTTGGGATAATGTTATAAAAATTGATGCAGATGATCAGGTATTGAATGATTTAATACTCAATGAAAGTGAAGAGTTTGATAGAAGCAGGGTTGAGTCATCTACACCATCATCTATTGCAAAGCTTGCATCTAAGTTGCTTGAGACAAAAGATGGCTGTATTGCTGATCTTTGCTCTGGACAAATTAATTTCTTCAAAGAATATATCTTGAATAATAGAAATTCAAAATCAAATAAATACTATGGATATGAGCTTAATGCTTCTGTTTATGTCATTTCTAAGATAAAAGCTATTGTATTAAATGAACTATATAGTGTGGATATTAATTTGACGTTGACAAATGTACTTGATGATGATTTTGCTTCAAATACAGAATCATTAAAATTCGATAGATTATTTATGGACCCGCCAGCAGGTCAGAGAATTTCAAGACTTAATATAGATTCATCTTTATACAGTGCTTATGGGCTAAAAAGACCTGATTTAGCTTCTTGGCTTTATGCCTTTGTTGGATTTTCTAAGCTAGGCGAAAGTGGAGAGATGGCTATAGTTATGGAAGATGCTTCAGCATATAACATGATGAGTAGAACTGCAAGAATGAGTATTGTTGATTCAAGAAACGTGAAAGCAGTTATTGATTTACCAGGTTCACTCTATCAGACAACGTTTATTCCTTTTACAATGTACATACTCACAAAGAAATCATGTGATCAGGTTAAGATGATTGATGCGACATCTCTTTATAAAAAAGGAAGAAGAATCAATATTATATCGGATGCAAATGTAGAAAAGATTTTGAGCTTTATGCATAAAGATGTAACAGGTTATGCAAAAACAGTTACATCGGAAGAAATAAAAAACAATGATTATAATTTAAGCCCATCAGCATATGTATCTCCAATTGAACTCCCAGTATTTGATAATGAAATCAGACTGGCGGAAATTGTAGATATCGTAAGAGGTGCAAACTTGCATGCAAATAAGCTTGATGCTATTACGACAGAAAAAGAAACTAACATACAGTTCCTTATGCTTTCAGATATAAAAGACGGAGTCATTGATAACAAACTTGCTTATCTAAAAAATACCGAACCCGTTGATTTGCGTTGCCAAGTAGAGAATCATGATTTGATCATTTCAAAGAATGGATTACCTATTAAGACAGCAGTTGCTGAAATAGAAAAAGGCAAAACAGTCATAGCAAATGGTAATCTCTATATTCTTAAAATCAAGGATGGGAAGGCAAATCCTTATTACCTCCAGTCTTTCCTAGCAAGTAGATATGGACAGGTAGTTCTTGGTAGAATATCAAAAGGATCAGTTATTAAGAATATTTCACTCAAAGATCTCAGAGAAATCAAGGTTCCTCTGCCTGATATGAAGGTACAAGATAAAATTGGACAAAAATACAAAGCACTTCTAGATGAAACCATTATTTATGAAATGAAAAAGAAAGAAGCAACTGAAAAATCTGTTCGTTTGTTCGAAGAGGAGATGAAGAAGGATGCTTAATCAATACGAATTAATGGATCTGGAAACAGTATTGAGATCGGTATTTAATGATAATCTTACAAACATTCTTACGAGACTTAATAGTATGGATAGATTAGGTGAATTTCTAGATATGATTGGGCTTGGTGATCTATTACCTGGTAAGAAGGTCTATGAGTCGTTTAAGAATGGGAAGATTCTTATTATAGGATATACCTCTATAAAGCCAAAAGAGATTGAAGGAGTTGTTAAGGCAGTAGGCATTGACAAAAGAAGAATCGAATTATGCATTGATTACAAAGAAGCTGAGAAGTATGACATAAAGAAAAAGCTTCAGTACAATACGGACTACAGCCTTGTACTTGCAGGACCTATGGGACATTCAGGAAAAGGCAAAGGTGAATATAGCAGCAAGATTACTGCTATGGAAAAAGAAGATGGATATCCACGTGTTATCAGACTAGGCTGCAATGAGTTGAAAATAACTAAAGATGGAATCAAGAAAAGCTTGAAGGAAGCACTAGCTAAAGGGTGGATTATTTAATATAAGAGATGGTTATATATTTACATAAACAATCTAAATCAAAGGGGATTATTAAAATATGGATTTAAACCAGCAGACAACAGCAAATATCAGCAGACTTTCTAGCACGTTCTGGAATGTAGCTGACCTTATTAGAGATATCTATAAGAGACATGAGTACGGTAATGTTATTTTACCCATGACTGTAATCAAGAGATTCAATGATGTGCTTGCGCCAACCAAGGAAAAAGTGCTTGAAACATATGAGAATGTAAAGAATCTTGAGGTTCATGACGCATTCTTAAGAAAGGCATCAGGATATTCATTCTATAATGTCAGTAAATTTGATTTCGATAAGCTTTTAGCAGATGCAGACCATATTGAACAGAATTTCAGGGACTATTTGAATGGATTCTCAGATAATGTGCAGGATATCTTCAATAACTTCAGATTTTGGCAAGAAATTAGTGTACTGGCTGATCACAATGCCTTGTATGAAGTCATAAAAGAATTCAACAAGCCTGAAGCTTATCTCGGAGCTGACAAGGTGACAACTGCAGATATGGGATATGTTTTTGAAGACCTTGTAAGACAGTTCTCAGAAAGCACGAACGAGGAAGCCGGAGCACACTTCACAAGCCGAGATATTGTTTATTTAATGTGTGATTTGCTTGTGGCTGAGGATGCAGATGTCCTCAAAAGCAACGGTGTCGTGAAGACGGTCTATGACCAGACAATGGGAACTTCACAGATGCTAACATGTTGTGAAGAACGTCTTCAAATGTTAGACAAAGATGCAAAGGTAAAGTTATTTGGTCAGGAACTCAACTCACAAACTTATGCAATCGCAAAGGCTGATGCTCTAATCAGAGGAGCAGATGCCAACAACATGCAGCTAGGTGATACACTTTCTGATGACAAGTTCAAGGGATATAAGTTTGACTACTGCATTTCGAACCCGCCTTTTGGCGTCAACTACAAGATAGAGAAGGACGCCGTAGACAAGGAAGCCAAACAATCTGACGGACGTTTTACAGTCGGAACACCTAGAGTTTCTGATGGACAGATGCTCTTCGACTTGAACGGATTGTCAAAGCTGAAGGAAGACGGACGCATGGTCATAGTACATAACGGATCATCGCTGTTCACTGGTGCGGCTGGACAGGGAGAATCGGAAATCAGACGCTATATCATTGAAAACGACTGGCTTGAAGCAATCATCCAGCTTCCAGAATCAGTCTTCTATAATACAGGCATCACAACTTATTTATGGGTTATGTCTAAAAACAAGTCAGAATTAAGACGGGGAAAGGTTCAGCTGATTGATGCATCAGGCATGAAGGTGTCAAGACGCAAGAATATCGGCAACAAGCGCTATGACCTGACTCCTGAAGTGCGTGATGTCATCACGAAGATGTACGGCAATTTCAAGGAGGATGAATACAGCAGCAACAGCCTTCACTGCGAGTCAAAGATCTTCGATAACGATTACTTTGGATACACAAGAATCACAGTTGAATCCCCACTTAAGGATGAAGATGGAAACATAATTACCGATAAAAAAGGTAAACCAAAAGCTGACTCTAAGAAACGTGATTATGAAAATGTGCCTCTTAACGAAGATATTCATGAATATTTCAATCGTGAAGTAAAGCCTTATAACTCTGACGCCTGGATTGATGAAAAGAAGTCAGTCGTAGGGTATGAGATCCCATTTACGCGAGTTTTCTATAAGTTCGTTGAGCCTGAAAGCACAGAAGATATCGCAAAAGAGATCAAAGCAGCTGAAAAGGACATCATGGAATCGCTGAATAAGCTGTTTGGCGAGGTGAAGTAAATGGCAAGAGAAATGAAAGATACCGGAACTTGGGCTCATAAAATACCTTTAAAGTGGAAAACAATGAATTTTTCTTTAGCTACTCAAAAAATCACAACTGGATTGAATCCAAGAAATAACTTTAAATTAAATGAATGTTCAGCTAAAAACTATTATGTAACAATTCGTAATTTTAAAAATGGTAAATTATTTTTAGACGACAACTGTGACAAAATTACTGATGATGCATTATATTTGATTCAAAAGCGATCTAATTTAAAAAAGAATGATATTTTATTTGCATCTATTTCGAAGGAAGGACAAGCCTATCTGATTTCAAATAATCCTCAAAATTGGAATATTAATGAATCTGTTTTCTCGATTAGAGTAAATGAGACATTCTTTTGTGCTAAATATTTCTATTATCAAATTACCAATCCAGCGTATTATGAGAGCTTAAAGACTGATGCTACAGGCTCTACATTCAAGAGCATAAAACAAGAAAAACTAAAACAATCAACTGTAGTTAGACCTCCTCTTTCTGAGCAACAGAAGATTGCCGACTTTCTAGATGAAAAGGTAAAGGAAATTGACAATGCTATTGAAAAGACAAAGGAAACGATAGAGCTGTATAAAAAATATAAACAGGCAATTATTACTGAAGCGGTGACAAAAGGATTGGATTCTAATACAGAGTTGAATGTCATAAACGTCAAAGGAATAAATAAAATTCCTAAAACGTGGTCGGTTGCTGATTTTACAAAAATAAACTATATTAGGGGAAGGCTAGGATGGAAAGGACTTAAGGCTGATGAGTACGTTGACCAAGGGTACCCATTTCTGTCCGCTTTCAATATTATAAACGACAAACTAAGTTGGAATAACTTGAATTTTATAACAAAGGAAAGATACGATGAATCACCAGAGATTAAATTGAAAGAAAATGATTTACTTCTCGTGAAAGACGGAAACGGTATTGGCAAGTGTGCTTTTATTGATTCTTTACCATTAGGTGAGGCGACAGTTAATAGTTCGCTTGCTGTTATTACACCAATAGACTTAGTTCATTATAAATATGAGTATTACTTTTTTCTTAGTACTATTTTTCAAAATGTTATTTGGCACTTGAAAAATGGCATGGGAGTTCCACATTTGACTCAAGAATCGATGAAAAATATAAAAATGCCATTACCACCAATTAAGGAACAAATTGAAATTGCATTATATTTAGATAATAAATGTAATTACATTGATAAAGTAATTAGTAAAGAAGAATCAATAATCCTTATGCTTGAAAATTATAAAAAATCTCTTATTTACGAATGTGTAACAGGAAAGAGGCGTTGTTAGCGTTATGATGTCAGCAGTATTTGGCTTAATTGGAGCTGTTATGGGTGCAGCAATATCAGTGATGGGGCAATTTGTTCCATATTTACTTAACAGAAAAGGTAAAGTAATGATTTTTATGAGATTTGTATATTTTGAGGCAAATGGTAAACCATGGGGAATACAAAAGAATGAAGAACACAATACACTTAGTTTTCGAGTTCCACTCTGGATAGAAATCATAAATACCAAAGGAATACCAAAAATTATTAGAAACGTAAGCTTATATGCATATTATAAAGGAAAGCTAGTTACTGAATTTACGCAAGTACAAAGAGTAAACTCAGATACTAATGGAAACGGGATCAAAGGAAACAATGAAAAATACACTTTTGTTATATCAGCTTATAATTCGGAAAGGTATAGATTGTTGTATTCTGCAAGTCAAGAAAAGCTAGAAAGCAAAGCAATAGATGAAATTCGTGTTTCTTATTATGATGATAAAAACAAACTTCATGAAAATCATCTTGTAAATGTTCCACAACCATTTGAATGGAAGGTAAAAGATTTGAATAAACCAGACGGATGGATTGAGATAAAGTAAGAGGTGAAGTAGATGGATAAGAAAGAAAAACGCTTTGAAGAAGACATAGAGTCTGCTCTTCTTAAGTCAGGTTACGAAAAAGGTGATTTGAAGACATATAACCGTGAAAGAGCCATTGACATGCCTAAGCTTGTAGCTTTCATTGAAAAGACTCAACCTAAGCAATGGATAAGATATAAGAAAATTTATGGTGAAAATTCAGAAGAAAAGCTCTATCGTCGTTTTCAGGATTCGGTTGAAATGCATGGCTTGTTATATGTATTAAGACATGGATTTAAAGATAGAGGTGTTTCACTTAAGGTGTGTGCATTTAAGCCTAATAGCACGCTTTCTGATAAGGTCATGTTTGATTATGATGCTAACATCCTTACTGAGACAAGACAGTTTAGATATTCAAATGAAAATGAGAACTCCATTGATATTGTACTTTCACTTAACGGCATTCCTATCGTTGCACTTGAACTTAAGGATCAGCTGACAGGACAGAGTGTTGTCAATGCGATGCGCCAGTGGGAAGAGGATCGCAATCCAAAGGAATTTTGTTTCCATCGTGATACACGCTTTTTGGTCTACTTTGCTGTTGATCTTTATGAAGTGAAAATGGCAACGGAACTGAAGGGAAAGGATACATACTTCCTTCCATTCAATCAAGGATCAAATGGAGCAGGAAAAGTTGGTGGTGCTGGTAATCCTGAGAATCCTAATGGATATGCAACATCATATCTTTGGGAGCATGTTCTTCAAAAAGACACGCTGATGACAATCATTCAAAAGTACATGCTGCATGAATGCAAGGAAACAATAGATAAGAACGGTAAGAAATGTTTTAAAGAACGTATGATATTCCCACGATATCACCAGCTTGATGCTGTATCGAAGATGCTTGCTGATGCCAAGGAAAACGGTGCAGGAAAGAACTATCTTATTCAACATTCAGCCGGATCAGGAAAGTCAAATTCCATTGCATGGTTGGCATATGGTCTATCTAATCTGTTTGATAGATACGATGAGCCAATTTTCCGTAGTGTAATTGTCGTTACTGACCGTCGCGTGCTTGATTCACAGCTACAGGATACGATATACCAATTTGATCATGTCAAAGGAACAGTTGTTAAGATTGATAAAAACAAAACCTCAAAAGATCTTCGTGATGCCATTAATGCTGGCTCTAAGATTATCATTACAACACTTCAGAAGTTCCCTGTTATTTTTGATCAGGTGGAAGGTACGGAAGGAAAGAACTTTGCCGTAATCGTAGATGAAGCACATTCTTCACAGACCGGTAATTCTGCTAAAAAGTTAAAGGCGGCATTGGCTGACAAGGAAGCATCATTGCGAGAATTTGCTGAAATGGAAGCAAAAAGCGAAGAGGAAATTAAGGATGAGGAAGATATCATTGTTGAACAGATGCTTGCTCATGGCCAGCATAAGAATTTAAGCTTCTTTGCATTTACAGCTACTCCTAAGCGACAGACGTTAGAAACTTTTGGCGAAAAGGATACTGAAGGGCATTTCCATCCATATCATATTTACAGTATGAAACAAGCAATTGATGAGGGCTTTATCCTAAATGTCCTCGACCATTACATGACATACCAAGACTGCTACAAGCTTGTTAATGAAACGCCAGAAAATCCAGAAGTACCTGTATCAAAGGCTGTTCAAGTCATCAAGAAGTATGAAACACTTCATCCATATGTGTTAACCCAAAAGGTTGCTATTATCGTTGAAACATACAGATCTATCACTGCTCATAAGATTAATGGACGTGCTAAGGCGATGGTTGTCACAGCATCACGGCTTCATGCTGTTAGATACTATCAGGAAATAAAGAAATACATAGAAGATAAAAATTACAATGATATTAATATCCTTGTGGCGTTTTCAGGAGAGGTAGAAGTCAAAGGGGAGAAACCGTATACTGAAACAGGCATGAATGAACGCAAGGATGGAACACATATCAAGGAAAACCAGCTACCTAAGGAGTTTGCTGGTGATGAATACCAAATACTTGTTGTGGCTGAAAAATATCAAACTGGATTCGATGAGCCTTTACTTCATACAATGTTCGTAGATAAGAAACTAAAAGGCGTAAAGGCGGTGCAGACACTTTCTCGCCTCAACAGAACATGTCCTGGCAAGAATGATACACTGATTATTGATTTTGCTAATACAAGTGAAGAAATAAAAAATGCATTCCAGCCTTACTATGAAGAGACAACACTTGATAAGAGTGTTAATGTTAATCTTATTTATGAGACTCAGGCTAAGCTTAGAAAATATATGCTTTATGATGATGAAATGGTTCAGAAATTCATTGAAGTTTATAAGAAGAGCAGCTCCAAGCAGTCTGATAAAGATTTAGGTATTATCACTGGTATACTAAAGCCTGTCATAAGTGCATATGAGGATTTTAATGACGATAAACGCTTCATGTTTAAGAAGACTGTAAGAAACTTCTGTAAATGGTATAGCTATATTACTACTATTACTCGTATGTTCGATAGAGAGCTTGAAGAAGAATATATTTTCTGTCAGTTCCTCGACAAGCTACTTCCAGGCATTCATGATCCGGACATGAAAGATATTGAAGACAAACTCAAGTTGGATTACTTTAAACTTAAAGATACCTTTGATGGTGAAATCAAGCTGGAGGAATCTTCAAAAGATAGCGAACTTAAAAATTCAAAAAATGTAGATATGGGCAGACGTGTTGATAACTATGAAGAACTGAATGAAATCCTAAAAGAAATCAATGATCAATTCAACGGTGTCTTAACTGAATCAGATCGAGTTATGATGACTACACTTGTCGTAAAAACTATGTCAGAAGATGAACTCAAAGAATATGCACGAAAGAATGATCGACAGGTCTATGTACGCTCTATCTTCCCTGAATTCTTTGAAAAAATTGCCATGGACTGCTATTTGAGTCAAATGGATGCTTTTAAGAAACTTTATGAAAATAAGGATCTTTATAATGTTATCATGAATACAATTGCGAATGAATCATTCAAAGATTTCAATAGAAGTATCAGTGGCACAAATGTAGGATAAGCTAATGTGATAAATCTTTGTACTGATATTGGTGTTCAGATGATCTTTATGAATAAGTCAAATGAAAACATCATTATTCACTTTTCTCAATGGTATTAGGATTAAGCACTGATAAAAAATACAATAACAATTAGTTTTAAAGAATATTAGACTTAAAAATAGCAACATCAGATGAATTATGAAAGATGTTGCTATTTTTACATGAGGATATACCTGTGACAAAATCTAAATTATCAATAACAATCCAAGATAATAAATAAAACAGTTGATTAAAGAACTTTCATATCTTTGAAAAAAGCCAGATTAGAGTGGCCATTAGGAAACATGGAGTGTTGTTCACTTTTTATTGTATTGTAATTATAAATTTAGTGGTCAAGTGGATTTATGAATAATATCTAGTAGAACAGTGAAAATAATCATATAGGATTTTTCGTAATAGATTGCGATTTCTTTTTGATAGTACTTTATTTTGGAAAAGTTTCTGGTGACTGGAGAAAGCATTTTCGTTCATTTCTTTATTTTTAGGTGATATGATTTCTAAAGGAGACACAAACAATGTTGAAAGAGGTGAATACAATGAAGACAATTTATCTTGCTGGAGGATGCTTTTGGGGCGTACAAAAATACTTTGCTCAATTTGATGGCGTTATGTCAACTGAAGTAGGTTATGCGAATGGTCCAGAAAAGGCTCCAAGCTATGAAGAAGTATGCCAAAGTAGTGGACATGCTGAGACGGTAAAGGTTGAATATGATGAAACGAAGATTACATTGACTGAGCTTTTGAAATACTATTTCTTAGTCATTGATCCAACTTCGGTTAATAAGCAGGGCAATGATGTAGGCGTTCAATACCGTACAGGAATCTACTATACGACTGAGGACCAGCTTTTAGAAGCGCAAAAAGCATATGCAGCAGAAGAACAAAAGGTTGGCCAAAAACTCAAAGTAGAGCTTGAACCACTTAGAAATTTCTATTCAGCAGAGCAATATCATCAAAAATATCTAGAAAAGAATCCATCCGGCTATTGCCATATTCCTCAAAAAATGTTTAATCTAGAAAAAAACAACAGTAAGTCTAAAAAGGAATCACCAGAAGAATTAGAAGAAAGAATTGGCAAGCTTGCCTATGAAGTCACACAACATTCAGCAACCGAAAGAGCGTTTACAGGAAAATATGATCATTTCTTTGAAAAGGGATTATATGTTGATGTAGTAAGTGGAGAACCTCTTTTTACATCTTTAGATAAATATGATTCTGGTTGTGGCTGGCCAGCTTTTACCAAGCCTATTAAAGAAGATGCTTTAAAAAACAAGATGGATTATTCCCATCACATGAAGCGCATTGAAGTAAGAAGTGCACATGCAGATTCTCATCTTGGACATGTGTTCAATGATGGTCCAAAAGATAAAGGTGGACTTAGATACTGCATTAATTCAGCAGCACTTCGCTTCATCCCCTATGATGATTTAGAAAAAGAAGGTTATGGGGAATACAAGAAATACATAGATTAAAACAAATATCACACATAGACGGTCACCGTACCGTCTTTTTTAGTCGTTCATGCTATTTTATAAAAGTGGTTAAATGACCGTTTTCCTAAAATAGAGTGTCAGTTGAAAAGAAATTGCGCATGAATTGATATTTTGGTAGGAAATCAAAAAAGTACGAAATAAAAATAATGTTTGAAGATACGAAAAATATTGATTATATCGATATTTTTCACTCTTGTTGTTTTGGCAACTGTAAAATACATTGGTTTGCTTTCATAAGATATAAAATCATCGTGAATGCAAAAAAGTACGAAATAGAAATAATGTTTAAAAAGACGAAATGTATTGATTATATCAACATATTTCGTCTTTATGATCTTTAAAACTGTAAAATGTGAATGAGTTATTGAAGAAAGAAGTCATCAATTAAGCATGTTCTAAATCTCTTGTCAGTAATTTCTTATAACTTGCATCAATAGCCTTTGCGCCTAGTGGGGCGGTAATTAAAATGGCGATGACGGAGAAAGAAAGCACAAGTTTACCACATGGTAAGCCCATGGAAAGTGGAACACCACCAATGGCTGCCTGAACAGTGGCTTTTGGAAGTTCGGCAAGCAAGCAGAATAAGCGTTCTTTCTTTGTAAGTGTTGTGCCGAGAATACTGATATAGACACCAAGCATTCTAAATGCCAAGCCAATAAATAACATCACAATCATCATAATACCTGCTTGTGAAGCATACTTGATATCAACACTTGCACCAACAAGGACGAAGAGGAAGATTTCAGCAGCTACCCATAAGCGTGAGAATTTGCCTGTTAGTCTTTTGGCGACTTCTGCATTACGATTATTGATGGTAAGCCCCATAGCCATGACGGCTAATAAACCAGATATCGCAATCATACCTGTCAGAATACCTTCTAAATAATAAAGTGCCATACCAATAGCCATGATAATTGTTACTTTTAAGGAATCACGAATATGGAAAGTCTTAAAATACCAGCTTAAGACAAGTCCAATCAATGCGCCAAGTAGTGCTCCAAGAATAATGGATTCAGGTACTTTTAAGAAATTTATTAGGGAAATATGACCACCTTTCTCCATTCCTATAAGCATCGTAAAGATAACAATATTATAGACATCATCAGCACTCGCACCAGCTAGAATCATTTGGGGAATACCTTTCTTTGTGCCCCAATGTTCTTCAATAAGATAGGACAATCTTGGCACAACAATCGCTGGCGAGACAGCGCCCATGACAGCACCTAAAATACCTGCTTCAACTAAGCTTAAACCTAGTAGTTTTGGGGCAAAAATCAAGAAACCAAGGATCTCAAAGGAAGCAGGGACAAAACAAAGAAGTACAGCCGGACGTCCTATACGTTTTAAATCACCAATATCCAAAGAAAGACCGGCTTTGGCTAGAATAATGATTAAAGCAATCTTTCTAAGATCACTGGAAATAGCTAAGATGGACTGATCCAATACGTTTAGTCCATGTGGCCCTAAGACAATACCAGCGACCAACATACCAACAATGGCCGGCAATCTGATCTTATTCGATAGATAACCTAGAATAAGACCGGCAAAAATAATAATAGATAAACTCAACAACATAAATATTTCCTCCGTTCATGGGGCAAGAAAAAAGCTAATGCCCCTATCAATAAGATAGAAGTCATCAGCTTAATAGCGGTTTCGATTACTCGCGGGAGACATTCATTCCCTTGGGCATATTTATATCATATATGATATGATAAGGCAATGAGAATGATAAGATTTTAATAATGAATATAATGTTGTACATATCATAAAATATCAGTATAATATTTGTCAAAAGAACGAAAGAAGGATGATTATGGCAATAGTAAAACCATTTAAAGCATTAAGACCGGCTGTACAGTATGCAAAGGATGTAGCAGCACTCCCTTATGATGTATATGATCGTGAAGAGGCAAAAGCATATGTAAAGGATAAGCCTTTATCCTTCTTGAATATTGATCGACCTGAAACACAGTTTGATGATGATCATGATATGTATGGGGATGATGTTTATGATAAGGCTAATG
Source organism: Sharpea porci (assembly GCF_009695655.1). Taxonomy (GTDB): domain Bacteria; phylum Bacillota_I; class Bacilli_A; order Erysipelotrichales; family Coprobacillaceae; genus Sharpea; species Sharpea porci. The sequence continues at coordinate 21,192 of NZ_VUNM01000016.1, read as the reverse complement.
AGATGCTTATTGAAGAAGAAAAGAAAGGTATCTTTGTTCAGGATGATCAGCCTTATTATTATCTCTATGAACTGACAATGGGTGAGCATACACAGACGGGTATTGTGGCCTTAAGTGCTGTTGATGATTATCTGAATGATGTATGTAAGAAGCATGAATTAACTGTAGCGAAGAAAGAAGCTGATCGTATTCATCATGTGGATACAACATCAGCACAAACAGGACCTATTTTTTTGACATATCGTAGTCAGAAGAGCATTAAAGAAGTTGTCAATAAAGTCAAAACAAATACACCGCTCTATGACTTTGTCAGTGATGATGGCATTCATAATCGTGTATGGATTGTCAGTGATGAAAAAGATATAAAAATGTTGGAAAATGATTTCAATCAAGTTCCTTGTACTTATATAGCCGATGGTCATCATCGTGCTGCAAGTGCTGTTAAAGTTGCTTTAAAGCGAAGAGAAGAGCATCCAGACTATCATGGTGATGAAGAATTCAATTATTTCTTATCCGTTCTCTTCCCTGATGATGAACTTGCGATTCTTGATTATAACCGTGTAGTCAAAGACTTAAATGGACTGACTGATGAAGCATTCTTACGTAAAGTAGGTGAGAAGTTTGAAATCAAGTCATTACCTGCAAAAGATAAACCAAAGAAAAAGGGCGAAATGACAATGTATCTAGATGAAGTCTGGTACAAGCTTAAGGTTAAGAAAGAGGTCTTAAAAGCCAAAGCTGCTTCTCCTGTCGATTCACTTGATGTAGCTATCTTGCAAGATGAACTCTTAGCGCCAATACTTGGCATTGGTGACCCAAGAACTGATCAGCGTATTAAGTTTGTAGGAGGAATAAGAGGCATTGATGAACTTGTCAAAGATGTTGAAAAGATAAATAATACCGGTGTAGCTTTTGCGATGTATCCAACATCGATTACAGAATTGCTGGAGGTAGCTGATGCACATTTACTTATGCCACCTAAGTCAACTTGGTTTGAACCTAAGTTAAGAAGCGGTTTATTTATTCATAAAATTGAACGCTAATATGAAGTGACTTATATTCTTGAAATATAAGTCTTTTTCTTGTAGCGAGATGACGTGATTCGATTGCTTGCTACAAAAGAAAAAACATCCCCAAAAGAGATGTTTTACCAGATAGCTAAAAGATGCTGAAGAATAAGACTGACAGTAGTAATACCAGCCCAGCAGCATGCCCCAAGTAAGATTGGCTTACCACCTGTCTTAATAAGCTGAATAATATTGCTTTTAAGACCAATTGCAGCCATAGCCATGACAATAAAGAATTTACTGAGTTCTTTTAAGAAGGCAAAGAGGCTTGCACCAATCCCAAAATGTAAGGCAATAGTACTGATAATGGCAGCTAAAATAAAGTAAAGAATGAATGTAGGAAAGGCTTGTTTTAATGAAAACTGCCCTTTGTTTTTATTCTTTTTCATCTGCATCAAAGCTAAAACAAGTGTGATAGGAATAATCGCAAGTGTTCTTGTGAGCTTGACTGTAACAGCCTGATCCAGGGTGCTTGTACCTAAATGCCACATGCTATCCCAAGTAGAAGCAGTGGCTGTAACAGATGATGTATCATTGACGGCTGTACCGGCAAATAAGCCAAAAGCATGTCCTGATGTTGTACTCATGCCAATAAGTTTACCCAACATTGGAAAGAGTAATGCGGCAAGAACATTAAAGAAGAAGATAATGGAAATGGCCTGAGCAACTTCATTATCATCAGCATCAATAACAGGTGCCGTAGCAGCAATAGCTGAACCACCACAAATAGAAGAACCTACGCCGACGAGCGTGGCTATGCGTGTTGGTATATGCATTACTTTTGCGAGTATCGCTGAAATAATAAGTGAAGTTGAAATTGTACAAATAATGATCGGTAATGATTCCATTCCAGTTTGTACAATTACCCCTAAATTCATTCCAAAACCAAGTAAGACAACAGCAAGCTGTAAGATATATTTTGAAGTGAATGTCACACCGGCATTTGTTTCCTCATTATGATGGAATAATGTAATAATCATCCCCATAATAATCGCAATCACAGCTCCACCAATAATAGGAAACTGTTTTCCCAAAAACCAAGAAACAATAGATATCACCAAACAAAGAATGATACCTTTAATATTTTTTTCCATAATATGATAATCCCCCTTTAGTATTCTCGTTGAGTATAGAACAGTATTATGATAATATCCAATTATTAATTAATATGGGATGATAAGTATCTATTATGGAGGTGGGAAACATGATTGACACTCGACTAAGAACATTTCTTATGCTTTGTGAGATACGAAATTATCGTAAGACAGCAGAGGCACTGCACATGACTCAGCCAGCCGTCACACAACATATTCATTATCTCGAACGAGCCTATAACTGCAAACTCTTTCACTATGAAAATCGTGTTCTTACACTTACCAAGCAAGGAGAAATATTGCAGACATATGCTCAAAACATGTGTTATCAAGAAAAACGAATCCAGATCAAACTTCAAGAACATGAAGGGAGAACACTACATATAGGTGTGACGAAGACTGTTGGTGGGTATGAGATGGATGAAAAGATAACTAACTATTTAAAAGTAAAAGGCAATAATATTTGTGTTGTGATGGATAATACAGATCGTTTATTACAGCTCTTATCTAAAGGAGAACTAGATTTTGCGTTAATAGAAGGGACTTTTGATCGCAACAAGTATGCCAGCAGGATGTATAAGAAAGAGGAGTTTGTCGGCGTGTGTGCTAAGGATCACCCTTTCGCTAATAAAACAGTACTTCCTAAAGATATGTTTAAAGAGCACTTGTTTCTGCGTGAGGAAGGCTCAGGAACAAGACATATTTTTGAAAACATACTCAAAGAATATAATCATGATTTAAATGAATTCAGCACAGTAACGACAATAAGTGACTTTGGCCTGATGATGCATCTTATTAAAGAACTTAAAGGCATTACCTTTGCCTATAAATCTGTTCTTAAGCATGATCATGATCTTTGTGGTTTTCATATCAAAGATCATATCATTTATCATCAATTCAATTATGTTTATCTCAATAATCCTGTTTCTCTTGAAGCAGTTGATTATTTTGATCAATTCTAAGATTAATAGTATGTTTTAGGAGGCAATGTGCCTCCTTTTTCATACAGTGATTATTATAAGAATGGTCTTTGTAAGGATGTTTCTAGATTCAAATATATTGAGAAATCAGCCTGTGATGCTTATTTTAAGTTTATGAATAGTGAAAATAAGAGATTAAATTATTAAGGCTGACTTTTATACGTATTCTATCTTTATATAGAGAGCATAATGCAAATCCCCGTTCATTTATCTTTTTATAAAAGATAATATGAAATGACCTCCTATAGTTTATGTGCACTTAGCGATGCAACAGGTGAGATTCTAGCCGAAACCAAAATCACTGCTGATCCTGGTTTGATTGCCAAGTTTATTGAAAATGAAAGGATCTGTCTGGTAATCCTGAAGCACAGATCAAGACTGGCTATGATATATATGATGGAAAGGTTTCTTGATCGTTTAGCTAATTCCTGATACCGTGAGAACTTATTATAAAAGGTGGAATGCTTTTAACGGTAATGATTGGGAGTGCACATAGATCAACAATAGTTATTTATACTACAATTAAAAATTAATAAGTTTGATAATGAAATAAGCGCACAACTCATCAAAATAAAATTGAATTTGAGCTATTACAATAAAATTGAGTTATTATCATTATGTGGTTTAACACTTTTGACATCAGTCATGAGGAACTCACAAAAATGGCACCATATATACAGGAATATAGTTAATACCGTTCTCTCGCTTGTAATCTTTTGTATGAACAACGTATTTTTCACCTATACGGCTACTAAATTTTTCACAAAAAATATCCAAAGACTTGTGTCCTCTGTAATTTCCGGATTTCACCTCAATAGGACATATCTTGTTTCCTACGGATGTCAGAAAGTCTATCTCATATAAATGATTAGAGGAGTCACTCGCCATTGTGTAATAGAATAGGTTGTTTCCCTTTGCAACTAACATCTGGGCAACGACATTTTCATATACATAACCTAAATTGGCTTCCAGTTTATCTGAAAGCAACTTATTATATATCGTGTTCTCAGTATAATTCTTATCCTTAAATGCTAGCGTAACAAATAAACCGACATCGGATGTAAATAATTTATATCTGCCCATATCTTTTTCCAGTGCCATTCCAACTCCAGGATTATTGGCATGATATGCTATATTAACCGTATAGGAAGAAAGCATTTCTGGTAACAAATTCCGAATCTGTTCTGAACGCATACCTTCTCTTGCGTTTGATAATACATACCTTGATGCATTACCACTTAGACTTGCAGGTATTGCGTCATATATTTCAGCAGTCAATCCAGAAGCATCAATCTTAGTAAAATCCTCTTCATAAAGATCTACTATGTCTCTTTTTGTCTCATCTACAGCTTGTAGATTATTCTGCTCTAAATATGTTTCTATAGCCTGAGGCATTCCTCCAATCAACATATACAGCCTAAACTTTCGCATAAGATTCCTGTGGATTGCATTTCCTGCTGGCTGCTTTTTTTTTATAAGCATTTTTATCGTTTCAGCAGAAATCCTGTCACCAATTGCCCACAGAAACTCCTCGAAATCCATAGGATACATAGATATTTTATGTTCTTCACTTGGAATTAAAATATCTTTAGTGTTCTTCCTAATCGATATAAGCGACCCTGTTTCAATATACTTATACCTACCATCAGCAACAAGGTATTTAATCGCTTGCCTTGCTTTAGGAAGTAATTGAACTTCATCAAAAATAATCACTGACTCGTGCTCATATAATTTGGTTCCAGTTAGCTGCTGCAACTGTAAAAAGAAAAAATCTAGATCGTAAGTGTCATCAAATAAATCTTTGATTGCTTTGCTGGTGTGTGCAAAGTCAATCATGATAAACGATTTAAATTCTCTTTTTGCGAAATCTTCTGCTATTGTCGATTTACCGACTCGTCTTGCTCCTCTTATCAACAAAGCATATTTATCACTTCTATTTTTTTTCCATTCAAGAATTTCATTATAGATTTTTCTTTTAAATACAGGATTTTTCATGCTTAATTCCACCTTTCTATAGAAAGTATAACGCAAATCCCCGTTCATATAAATGCTTTTCTTACGCAAATCCCCGTTCGTTTAATCTTATATTCTACGCAAATCCCCGTTCATTTATCTAAATTAGCTATTTTAAAAAAGAGATTTTCACTAATTCCCCATACAAATATTTCTTCTTTAATAATATATGTGCTTACACATAATATGATGTTATAAAGTGCTGTTATAAGTATGCCAGCAGGATGTATAAGAAAGAGGAGTTTGTCGGCGTGTGTGCTAAGGATCACCCTTTCGCTAATAAAACAGTACTTCCTAAAGATGTGTTTAAAGAGCACTTGTTTCTGCGTGAGGAAGGCTCAGGGACAAGACATGTCTTTGAAAACATCCTGAAAGAATATAATCACGATTTAAATGAATTCAGCACAGTAACGACAATAAGTGACTTTGGCCTGATGATGCATCTTATTAAAGAACTTAAAGGTATTACCTTTGCCTATAAATCCGTATTAAAGCATGATCATGATCTTTGTAGTTTTCATATTCAAGATCATATCATTTATCATCAATTCAATTATGTTTATCTCAATAATCCTGTTTCTCTTAAAGCAGTTGATTATTTTGATCAGTTCTAAGCTATGAAAAAGGGTATTCTTAAAGGATACCCTTTTTAGTCCTTACATGTCACTTTGAGATTTTTAAAAAAACCATCTGTCCCAATATCAACATAGAGTCCAACAGCTCCTCTCGCATCAGCTCCATGCTTAAAGCCATTAACTTCTAAAACCTTTTTTTGATCAACAAAGAAAGTGCCTTTGTCATCATCAATTTCTGCTTTAATATGGGCCCATTTTTCAAGGGCAATCGTATCAACTGCATTTTCATACTCGTTTATATCGAATTCACGAAAATAGGCAAAAGTATAGCCAGGATATGAAAAATATTGACAGCCATGCGACTTTCTCACTGGATCTATACAATGCATGCCATTTGTAGGTCGAATATAGAATGATTCAAATTCACTATCATTTTCATTGGCTCGAAAGACAATGCCTATAAATCCTCTGGCATACTCAGGAGCATCCTTAGTCAGCTTGCTTTTTACATCGACTTCAATAGTGCCATTATGAAAATCATATAAGGTACTCTTGAGATAAGTATTTTCATCGGGAGCAGTCTTGCCTTTTTTAATCACTTCAATACAATCGTCATGATAGATGACATTTGTATGAATAGGTAAGTATGTGTTTTTCATTTCTTTCTCCTTTTTATTGCTGAGATAAACTGTGCATTTTTTGGTGAATATGATGAATGCGGTTATACATGCCAGGATGATCAAATTCTAAGAATTCAATAATAGGTGCAGGATTGACATCAACAAGCTCATCAGAACTCAATGTCTTAAAGGTACGAATAAGTGCTTCACCATAACCTTCCTTAACGGTATTATCATCCGCTTCATATTCTTCTATTCTTGAGACATAGTTAGTGAAGATGCTTATAAGAAGCATGATAGGTTTAAGAAGTATAGCGATGACTTCGCCAACAAGCAAGATGTTGAGGGTTTGGATGTTGAAGGATTCTAGGATGTAATGATAGAGGGTGTTGAAGAAAGGCAAGTGTGTTAATATGGCAATTAAGATGATGAAAAGAAGAATGATGAAGAGATAGTTAAGATAGTTATAAACAGTCTTCTTATGTTTAAGATGACCAATTTCATGACTTAAGACAGCTAAGAGTTCATCTTCGTCATTTCCTGTGATAAAGTTATCGGCAATACCAAATTCTCTATACCACAACATCTTTAAAAGAAAAGCATTCTTGCCAGTAGATTTCTTAGATTCATTATAGACTTTGATATGTTTGACTTTCTTCTTAGAATCACGCATGAGATAATTGATTTTATCTTTGAGTTCACCATCCTCTAAGTCAGTGAATTTATATTGGATGTTGAGGACAAGATAGGATAATCCCATAGCCAACAACATAACAACACCAATCCCTAAAGCGAGAATAAGGGTGAAGATGATGCTGTTGGTAAGTGTGAAGGAAGTGAGTGTTGTATGATGGATGAGATGGAGAACGAGTGCGGTAATAGGTAAAATAATAACTGACATGATGACAAGATTAGAAACAAGACCTAAGCATTCATCTTTAAAGAAGACGAGAGGGGTCTTTTTATTTTTGTCATATTTTTCTTCTATGACGAATGTTGAATAATAATCAAAGGGTAGACTTATTACTTCTTCAATAAGGGTTGTACAAAGCAATGTCACGATAAAGATGAGATAGATATTATGTTTTCCTAGAATCTCCATCAGATGATAGAAAGGAGAAACAATGATAATAATATTGATTGTCAGGGAAAGAAGATTTTGAATAATACTTGGGATCAAATAATCTTTCTTATAAGACTTGAATTTCTGAAAACGTTCTGGACTATAGATATCAGCGACTTCTTCAGGCAAAGGAAGCTCACGATGCTTGATGGCGATATATTGTAGGATGAAATCAAAGAATGTATGAATAACCATGATGGCTATGAGAATTGTTTTTAATAACATAGGGACCTCCAACTTCAATATTATAACTAAAATTGTATAAAATAACTATCAATAAGCAGTGATTGAAATAATAATTGTTTATTACTGTGATTGTTATATTAGGAATATCATGAGATAAGTAAGGAATATACTAAAGAATTGTATACAATATAATAAAATATATAAAATATTTGTGAAAAATTATAATTAAGCTAGACAAATTTATGAAAAACATATAGTATACACTTAAATTATAAAAGGAGGAGTCAATCAATGACTGATCAAAAGAGAGTTTATAACTTTGCGGCAGGTCCTTCAACACTTCCATTAGAAGTCCTAAAGACTGCCCAAGAACAAATGCTGAACTATAAAGGCTCAGGCATGAGCGTAATGGAGATGAGTCATCGCTCGTCCACATACCAGGAAATTTTTGATGAAACAAAAGCAACATTAAAAAGATTATTAAAGATTCCTGATAACTATAAAATCTTACTCTTACATGGTGGTGCTACTCAGCAATTTAGTGCTATTGCCTTAAACTTAATGCAGACAGGAAAGGCTGATTATATTGTCACAGGTAGTTTCTCAGGCAAGGCGGCTAAAGAAGCAGCTAAATTTGGTGATGTTCATATTGCTTATGATGGCAAAGCTAACAACTATACACATATTCCAACACAGGATGAACTCGATATTAGAGAAGGTGTGGATTATGTTCACTTATGTGAAAATAATACAATCTATGGTACAGAATGGAATTATGTTCCTGATACGAAAGGGGCACCACTTGTAGCGGACATGAGTTCGGATATTTTGTCACGTCCTATTGATGTCTCTCAATATGGTGTTATTTATGCCGGTGCTCAGAAGAATATGGGTATTGCTGGTTTGGGGGTTGTGATTATTCGCGAAGATCTCATCAAGCCACATAAAGCCAATATTCCTGTCTTAGCCGAATATGATACTATGGCTGCCAAAGATTCTATGTACAATACACCACCTGCTTATGCCATCTATATGGCTGGCTTAGTCGCTAAGTGGGTTGAAGATCAGGGCGGTCTTGAAGAAATGGCAAGACGTAATGAAAAGAAAGCGAAACTCTTACAGGATTATTTGGATCAATCGGATTTCTATAACTATCCTACAGAAGTAGGAAGTCGTTCAAGAATGAATGTTGCTTTCACAACACCATCTAAAGAATTAGATGCGAAATTTGTGAAAGAAAGTATTGCAGCTGGTATGACAAATCTTAAAGGACATCGTTTAGTGGGAGGTATTCGTGCTTCTATCTATAATGCGATGACTTATGAAGGTGTGGAATACTTGGTGAACTTTATGAAGAAATTCGAAGAGGAGAATAAGTAGTCATGTATAAAATAAAAACAATGAATAAGATTTCTAATGAAGGTTTGAAGCTTTTTGGAGATCTTTATAAAGTCGATGATCAGTTTGAAGATGAGGATGCGATTATTGTCAGAAGTGCAAAGCTTCATGACTATGATCCACCACATAATTTAAAGGCTATCGCTAGAGCAGGTGCTGGCGTCAACAATATTCCTGTTGATGCATGCACACAGAAGGGTATTGTTGTATTCAATACACCAGGGGCTAATGCCAATGCCGTGAAAGAGTTAGTATTATGTGGACTCTTCTTGTCTTCAAGAAAGGTTGTTGAAGGTATTGAATGGGCTAAGACAATCAATGATGATGACTTTGGTAAGGCTGTTGAAGCTGGCAAGAAACAGTTTGTTGGGCCAGAAATTGATGGCAAGACATTAGGGGTTATTGGCTTAGGCGCAATAGGTGTCGCTGTAGCCAATGCAGCTATTAAGCTTGGTATGCATGTTGTTGGCTATGATCCCTATATTTCTGTAAAGGCTGCTTGGGGCTTATCAAAGTGGGTCAAACATGCCACAACACCTGAAGAAGTCTATCGTGAAGCAGATTATCTGACAATTCATGTTCCTGCCAACGAAGAAACAAAGAATATGATCAACAAGAAAACCATTGCGTTAATGAAACGTGATGTACGTATATTGAATTTCGCAAGAGATGCTTTAGTTAATACAGAAGATATGATTGCTGCTCTTAAGAAAGAACAAGTAGCGAAATATGTTACTGATTTTGGTAACAAGGATTTGGTGAATACACCAAATGTCATTGTCATCCCACACTTAGGTGCCTCAACACCAGAATCAGAAGAGAATTGTGCAAGAATGGCAGTAGCTGAATTAAAAGATTTCTTAGAGAATGGTAATATTCAGAATTCTGTTAATATGCCTACTGTTGTGGAAGCCCGTGCAACAAATTATCGTGTCTGCATTATCCACAAGAATATTCCTAATATGCTGGCAGTGTTCGCGAATGCCTTTGCGAAAAAAGGTATGAACATTGAAAATATGGTCAATAAGGCTCGTGATGATATTGCTTATACAATTATTGATACAGATGATTTAAGTGAAGATATCACGAAAGTTATTGAAAAGCATGATGGTGTTATTCGTGCACGCGTCATTGCCAAAGCGGTTTTCTAATTTCCGAAAACTTCCCAAAATCCTTTGAAAAAAGTTCCCACATAGCGGTAAAGGGAGCTTTTTTCATTATAAGTGTGTTATAATAACACTAGAAATAACATGAAAGAAGGGTTGCTTATGTTGAATGATCATGCGAAATTAGTCACTACACTCAATAAGGAAGTTGAATGCTTTGATGCCAAGAATAAGAAATACAAGTTGTTGATTACTGTTGTATTCGAAGATTTTGATCCTATACAGTTCTCTTATTCATTACTTGATCAATGGATCAAGAAAACGATTGACCGTAAAGCTATTTTCCCAGAAGAAGTTGCTAAAATGGTTTATGAAAAAATGTATGTTTTGACTAAAGAAGAAGGACATGACTGTTCTTATACTGTCACAACAACGACTGTGAAACATGCTGAAAATTTGAATGTTAAAGTTTCTATGACACATACACCAAAATAAAAAATCCCTCAGCTATTATTTGTGCTGAGGGATATTTTTAGTCTAAAGGCTTTTGATAGAATTTGCCTTTGACAGATGTTGATCTAAGGACATTGATAAAGGCATGGGGGTCATGCATATGCACAATGTCAGCAACAGTGTTGACTTCATCGGCTGAGACAACAGTGTAAAGCATAGCGCGTGGTGCTTTGTCATAAACACCTTCGCCTACAAACTTCGTAATGCCATGATGGGTAGTGTTCAGGATATCGTCTTCAATGGCATCAGCGTGGTTTGTAATGATCAACATTGTAACTTTCTGATTGCTTTTATGGAACGTAGAGATTGTCTGGGTAGAGACAAACTGGAATATAATAGAATAGAGAGAAGCTTTAAAGCCAAATAACATTCCACTTGTGAGCAGGATTGCGGAATTGAAAATGAGAATAATATTCCAGGAAGAAATATTAAAACGGCGATTAAGGTACACGGCTATGAAATCTGTACCACCACTGCTTGCATTTCCATATAGCGCTATGACAATCGCAATACCATTCAACAAGCCACCAAATAAAGCAACCAATAAGGGGTCACTGGTGATTGTATATGCCGGGATAACATCGACTAAGAGAGAGTTCATAACAATCATAAGTACTGAATAGAACGTAAAACGTTTTGATATCATCTTGAACCCAATTATTGCAGGTATTGCATTCAAGATAATATTAATTAAAGAATAGGGTAAAGTTAAATTAAAGAAACGAATAAAGATACGTTGTACCAGTAATGATAGTCCAGTAATACCACCAGGAAGTAATCCTCCTGAATGTACAAAGGTCTTAATATTGATAGACATGATTAGGGAAGCTATCGTTACTAAAACAATTGTACGTATGGTTTTTACTTTTTTATTAGTGGATTGATCGATTGTTTTTAAGATGTTGTCACGCATATAAACCACCCAAATGAGCATTCTACTATTGTACAAAAGAAAATACAATTCTTTTTTTCTCTTTTTATACGAAAAATGAATATTTACTGAATATTCACGTTAAAAAGCCACTTTCTCCTTCTCTACTAAGATATTAACATGAAAAAATGTATAATCCTAGAGTATGTTTACTTTCATTTTTCTTTAACTAATTCCTTCAAGCTATAAGTGAGTTTTATTGATATATGGAAGAAACTAGTAGGATTGTCACAATAAAAACATTTTGATAAGAAACAAGTTTCAAGAATATTGAAAAGCCCTCATTTATCAAGATCTAATAAGCATATAACCGAGAGAAGTTCACCGTCATAAAAAGGACATCAAGATACAGGAAAGTGCAGCCCTGAAACCAACGACATGACTAGAAATACTAGTATCTATGCATGAAAATCTTATGTACGAGAAGAACTTCATTAGAAAATTGGAAAAAGGTTATGACGATATAGTTGCAGAAAGTGCAGAATGCTGGAGAGTTTTTTTGAAAAGTCATTTAAATACTGGTAGTCTCTTATAATTATGTATGTGAATCTATAGAATTCCAAACAATGAAGAGAAAACGAAAAAACTCATTGAGATGTAATGACAAATGCGTTACAATTTAATAAAAGAAGAGGTGCGAAAATATGGAAAAAACAGCAACATTAAATTTAAGAGTTAATCCAAAGGTTAAGGAACAAGCAGAAAAAGTTTTATCACAATTAGGTATTCCTATGTCAACAGCTATCAATATATATTTAAATCAGATATCTCTTACTGGTGGAATTCCGTTTCCTATTTCTTTACCAAATGCACCAGCACCTATTAATGCTGATCTTATGACATCAGAAGAATTACACCAAAAATTGGAAAAAGGTTATGACGATATAGCTGCAGGAAGAGTACAGAATGCAGCGGAAGCATTTACTAAATTTAGGGAAAATCATTAATATGAAACACTATGCGGTAGAGATTACAAATGAAGCGATGATATGGAGAAACTATACAATTTTATTGCTTATGTTCTTCAAGAATCTGAAAAAGCAATGAACCAGTATAACCGTATCGCAAATGCTATTTTGACTTTGGATAGAATGGCAGAGAGAATTCATGTTATGGAATCAGAACCTGAACATAGCAAAAAGATAAGAAGATTTTTAGTAGATCATTATTCTGTATTCTTTATTATTTAAGAGAATCAAGTTATTGTAACAGATGTTTTATATAGTGCTTCTGATTTTAAAAACAAATTGAAGGGCTAAATATGTGAATCAAACACGATAATTTATAGGACGGGATTATGTTTGTGATGGATGTAATCCTGTTTTTATTTTACTCAAAATTTATAAGTAAAAGTGTATTTTGCTTATTTCATGCAGTTGAAAGTGATGATTCTCACTCTTCTTCCCATATTTAACACTTACTTTACATTCATTCTTTCTTCTTAACAATCTTTAGAGAACCTTTATTGAATCAATACATAAATAGGATTTTTCCATAATTGTTCATATCCTAAGATATACGTGTCTAAAAGAGACAAGGAGGAATATTCAATGAAAAAGGTCGTCTCTATATTTGTGGCAATGCTTATGGCATTCACGCTTGCAGGATGTGGTGGAGGAAGCACATCTACAAAATCTAATGAAGGTGATTTAAGTGGTAAGATCTCATTAAATGGATCTACTTCTATGCAGAAGTTTGTAACAGCACTTGGTGAAAGCTTCAAGGAAAAATATCCAAATGTCAATGTAGAAGCACAGTTCACTGGTTCTTCAGCTGGTATTGCCGCTCTTCAAAAAGGTACTTGTGATATCGCTGATAGTTCAAGAGCTTTATCTGATGATGAAAAGAATAGTGGCTTAATTGAAAATGTTGTTGCTATTGATGGTATTGCAGTTTCTATTAACAAAGCGAACAAAGTTAAATCTCTTACAAAACAGCAATTAGCTGATATCTATACAGGCAAGATCACAAACTGGAAAGATGTTGGTGGTGCTGATGAACAGATCGTTGTTATTGGTCGTGAAGCTGCTTCAGGTACACGTAGTGCCTTCGAAGAATTATTAAAGATTGAAAACCAATGTAAATATGCTCAGGAACTTGATAACACAGGTGCTGTTGTTGCTAAATGTGCAGCTACAACAGGAGCAATCGGTTATGTCTCACTTGATGCAGTAGATAACTCTATTAATACAATGGAACTTGATGGCGTTAAAGCTACAGTAGCAAATATCAAAGCAGGTAAATACCCATTACAGCGTCCATTCGTTATGGCTACTAAAGGTAAAATCTCAAAACAGAATAAAAAAGTTCAGGCATTATTCGATTACATTAATAGTGATGCAGGCCAGGCCATCATTAAAAAAGTTGGTTTAATCTCAGCAAAATAAATATGAAATATTCAATTGTCGGTAGTAATAAAACAACGACAAGGGAAGAGAAAGCAGCGGCATACATCTTCATTGCGTGTGCCGCTCTTTCTATCATTGCTGTTGTTTCCATTACTGCTTATATGATTATCTCCGGTACACCAGCTATCTTTAAGGTTGGTTTAGTTGATATTCTTTTTTCAACTACCTGGCAGCCAACTGCTGGTAAGTTCGGGATACTCTATATTATTCTTACATCTATTATTGGTACATTGTTTGCAGTTTTATTAGCCGTGCCTATTGGCCTGCTGACAGCTGTTGCCTTAAGTGAACTTGTCAATGAAAAACTCAAGAAAGTGCTTAAGAGCGCTATTGAGATGCTAGCAGGTATTCCATCCGTTGTCTATGGACTGCTTGGTATCCTTATTATCAACCCCGCGATGTATGCTTTGGAGAAATCCATCTATGCCGGCAATCCACATCATCAGATGACAGGTGGCGCCAATCTTATTGCTGCCATTCTCGTCCTGGTGATTATGATTTTACCAACACTAGTCAATGTCTCAGAAACAGCGCTAGAAACAGTACCTCAGCATTTACGCTTATCTTCCTTAGCACTTGGGGCAACAAAAATTCAGACAATTTTCAAAGTTGTCATTCCCGCTGCTAAGAATGGGATCTTCTCAGCTATCGTTTTAGGTGTTGGTCGTGCAATTGGTGAAGCAATGGCGATCTTGCTTGTTGCTGGTAATGCCGTTAAAGCCCCTTGGCCATTCAACTCTGTTCGTTTCTTAACAACCGCAATCGTCAGTGAAATGGGCTATTCACAAGGCTTGCATCGACAAGTACTCTTTACGATTGGCTTAGTACTCTTTGTATTTATTATGGTTATCAATATTATCTTGTCACGTATATTGAAGAAAGGAGAAGAAGATGACTAGTATTACTGCAAAAAAGACACGTATTTCAGACAATATCTTGCTTGCTCTTATTGGCATATGTACATTCTTCTCAGCAGCCTTGATTGTTGTCATTATTGTCTATGTCTTCTCTAAAGGTATTCCTTTCTTCAAATTTAAAGATCTCATTTCCCCTCAATCAGCACTTACGAATCCAAATGGCTTATTAGGGAATATTATCAATACGCTCTATATTATCTTAGGTACATTGCTTCTTGCTTGTCCAATTGGTATTGGTGGAGCTATTTATTTGAATGAGTATGCTAAGAATAAGAAGTTCGTTGAAGCTGTTAGCTTTGCGACGGAAGTCTTATCCGGTATTCCATCGATTATCTTTGGTTTGTTTGGGATGATCTTCTTTGGTGAATTACTTGGCTTCAAGTATTCCATTTTAACAGGTTGTTTTACACTGACATTGTTGATACTTCCTATTATTATTAGAAGCACACAGACAGCATTGGCTTCAGTACCTGAAAGCTATCGTGAAGCGGCAAGAGGACTTGGGGCAACAAAGTGGTATATGATTCATACGGTTATTCTCCCAAGCTGTTTACCAGGTATCTTAACTGGTGTCATTCTGGCAATGGGACGTATTATTGCCGAATCAGCTGCATTGCTCTTTACTGCCGGTTCTGCCTATTTAATGCCAAGAGATTTCTTCTCGCATTTCTTAGAAAGTGGTGGCACATTAACAATTCAGCTCTATATCGCTATGACAAATGCCCAATATGGCCAGGCTTTCGTCATTGGGATGATCTTGATTATTTTAATCTTCCTGATGAATGCTTTAGCGAAATGGATTACTAAGCATTTCGATGTCAATACAAAGGAGTAGTTTTAATATGAGTAAAATATCAATACAGCATTTGAATCTCTGGTATGGAGAGAAGCATGCTTTAAAAGATACCAACCTGGAAATAGAAGAAAACAAAATAACAGCCTTCATTGGTCCTTCAGGTTGTGGTAAGTCAACATTCTTAAAGACCCTCAATAGAATGCAGGATTATGTCAAAGGGGTAAGAATTGAAGGACTTGTTTCACTTGATGGTGAAGATATCTTTGGCAAGGGTGTTGATCCAACACTATTAAGAAAAAAGGTTGGAATGGTTTTCCAGCAGCCTAACCCATTCCCTATGAGTGTCTATGACAATGTAGCCTATGGACCAAGAATTCATGGCATTAAGAATAAAAAGAAGCTTGATGAGATTGTCGAAAAAAGCTTAAAGAGTGCAGCACTCTATGATGAAATCAAAGACCGTCTTCATTCATCAGCTCTTGGCTTATCCGGAGGACAGCAGCAACGTCTTTGTATTGCCCGTACGCTTGCCGTTGAACCAGAAGTTATTCTTCTTGATGAACCAACAAGTGCTCTTGATCCAATTTCAACAAGCAAGATTGAAGACCTGCTTATGGAATTAAAGAATAAGTATACGATTGTTATTGTTACACACAATATGCAGCAGGCAAGTCGTATTGCTGATAAGACAGCATTCTTCTTACATGGGGAAATTATTGAATATGGTGATACAGAAAAGATCTTCTCATTCCCAGAAGATAAACGTACGGAAGACTATATTACAGGAAGGTTCGGATAAACTATGCGTGTACAATATAATGAAGATTTAAAGAAATTAAATGATATGCTTGTAGATATGGGTAATCTTGTAGAAATCTCTCTTGAAAAAAGCAAGAAGGCCTTCAAAGAGCAGGATAAGACATTGGCTGAAGATATTGTCAGAGGCGATCAAAGCATCAACAATCTTGAACATGATATTGAAGCATTATGTTTTAAGCTGATGTTAAGACAACAGCCTGTAGCTACTGACTTGAGAGTCATTGCGACAGCATTAAAGGTTGTAACTGATCTAGAGAGAATTGGTGATCAGGCAGCTGATATTAGTGAAATGTCTTTATCTTTTA
The DNA here is from genome assembly GCF_009695655.1 of Sharpea porci. GTDB lineage: Bacteria > Bacillota_I > Bacilli_A > Erysipelotrichales > Coprobacillaceae > Sharpea > Sharpea porci. Next base: position 4,341 of record NZ_VUNM01000016.1, on the reverse strand, counting down.
ATGGCAAATATCCTTATAAGACAGTTGAACATATCCCAACAATGATGAAAGTATGTCGTGAAATGGTTCATGAAGCAATCCGTGCCTATGTTACAAAAGATCTTGAAAGAGGCAAGCGAGCTGATGCAATGGATGATCAGGTTGATGTTCTCTTTAGTGAAGTGAAGGCTGAGATTGTTGCAATATTAAAAGAAGGTAAAGAGAATATTGATGATTGCCTGAATTATTTAATTATTGCGAAATACTTAGAACGTATTGGTGATCATGCGACAAATATTTACGAATGGTTAGAATTCTTAATGACAGGTGAAATTGAGGATACACAGTAGGAAAGAATTGTTAATTTCTTAACCTGTTCTTAACATATATCCTCAACATTAGTGCTAAAATAGTCCTCAAGGAGGCAGTAATTATGAATGAACGTATATATGTGGTAGAAGATGATGAGAATATCCAGGAAATTATCAAATTAGCTTTAGAAAGCAATGGCTATGAAATAAGACAGTTTGATAATGCGATTGATGCCATTGTGGCTATTCATGATGACACGCCTGACATGGCTATTTTCGACATAATGTTACCAGAACTTGATGGCATTTCTGCCATTAAGAAGATTAGAGAAACAAATACAACCCTACCTATTATGGTCTTATCAGCTAAAGATCGTGAAATCGATAAAGTCAAAGGCCTAGATAGTGGTTGTGATGACTATATGACAAAACCTTTCGGGGTTCTTGAACTCTCAGCAAGAGTACGTTCACTGCTAAGACGTACGAAGAAAGAAGAAAAGCTGATTAAAACAGCTGATCTTTCAGTTGATAAATCAAAACATATTATTAAAAAGAATGATGAACAGCTTGAATTAACACATAAAGAATATCAATTACTTGTCTATTTAATTGATAACAGAGAAAGAGTTGTGGAAAGAGAAGAACTTCTCAATAGTATCTGGGGCTATGATTTTATGGGCGAGAGTAGGGCGTTGGATGTCCATATTCGTTCATTAAGAAGTAAGCTTGGTGATGATGGCAGTCATTATATTAAGACGATTCGTTCTGTTGGCTATCGTTTTGTAGGGGACCAAAATGTATAAAAGCATATTGCGTTATTTCATTACGGTTACACTTATCAGTATGGTCATTACGCTTGGCTTAAGCTTTGCGCTTATTTCAAACTCAATGCTCAGCAATACGGAAAAGGAAATGGGCTATTCAGTACGTTTGATTTCTCATTCAATTGATTATAAGGGAAATTTGATAAGTCAGATTGAAGAACTTGCGCCATTTGCTTATTCAGATCAGACACGTATATCCATTATTGACAAGAATGGAACGGTTTTAGCTGACACTTACAAGAGTATTATTTCTGAAAACCATTTGCATCGTGAAGAAGTACAGGAAGCACTTCATCAAAAAGATCATTATGGTTATGCTATTAGAAAGAGTGATACAACAAGAGAAAGAATGCTCTATGTTGCTTATTTTAATGGAACTCGGATTATTAGGCTTTCAATGCCTTATCACTCCATCTTTGAATATGCATCCGTTATTGCCCCGGCAATACTCTTCTCAGCAATCATATCCTTTGCCATCTCATTCATCATGTCACGTAAGCTTGCGAGACATGTTACTAAACCATTGGATGAACTTGTTGATGCATTAAATAATATGACCGATGATTTCCGTTTTGAATTAAAAGAATATGACTATGAAGAAGTAGAAACAATCACAAGTACTCTTGAAAACTTAACACACCGCTTACGTAAGTCCATGCGTGAAACGGCATTCGAACGTGATAAACAGGATGAAATTATTAGTCAGATGCGTGAAGGTTTTATTCTTCTTGATGAGAATGGCTGTATTCTGACAATTAATAAGGCAGCACGTAAAATATTGGGCAATCTAGAAGAAAAGCAGTCCTTTATTGAACATGTTACTCATCCTGAACTCTTAGAGGCTTTAAGGAGCGAAGAAAAGCATCTTCATATTGAAATGCCAATAGGTGATTATTATTATCGTTGTTATATTTCAAACTTACCATTTGGGGAAGCGCTCTTCTTTGTCGATATCACAATGGCACATAATGCCACAAAGATGCGAGAAGACTTCTTTTCTTCTGTATCACATGAGCTTAAGACGCCTATTACATCTATTAGAGGCTATACTGAACTCTTGTCAGCAGGCGTAATTACGGATGAAGTAAAACAAAAAGAAGTTCTCACCAAAATCCTAGACCAAGTAAGAAACATGAGCAATCTCATCAATGATATTCTCATGCTTTCAAGACTTGATAGCCGTGATTTACTTGTAGAAGAAGTACCACTCCATATTAAAACAACAGTGGAAAATGTCCTAGAAAACTATGATGCAAGTATAATCAAAAAGAATATTCATGTGCATACGGATTTGGAGGATGTTATCTATATTGGTAATGACCAACAAATTCAGACCCTCATCTCCAATCTTGTCAGCAATGCTGTGAAATATAATAAAGAAAATGGTGATCTCAATATCAGTCTCCATGAAGCAAATGATCATATGATTATTGTTGTTGCAGATACTGGTATTGGTATTCCAAGTGGTGATCAATCACGTGTCTTTGAACGCTTCTATCGTGTTGATAAAGGACGTTCAAGAGCACTTGGTGGGACAGGACTAGGACTTGCGATTGTTAAACATATTGTTTCCTATTATGATGGCACAATTCAGTTACGCTCACAGCTAGATGTTGGCACACAAATTACAATTTCCTTACCAATGAAGAAAGCATCCTAAGGGAGAAACTTCGTAACGAAGTTGTCTCCCTTTGACTTTTGTAATTAGCCAGAATGATTGTATTGTAAGGATGATTCAATTCATAACGGAGGATTACACAATGGCAAACTTTATTGAAGAATTTTTCTACGGAAATCTTGATCCACAGGCACGCAGAACAAGGCAAAACAAGGCTGTTCAGAAGCAGATGGAAATTTTGATGAACAACGAGGAAAAGCTGACGGCGGCATTGGATGAAGAAAACAAGAAGCTATTTCTTGATTTTGCAAACGCTTGGAGTGTTGTAAACGGCGAATCAACATTAGACAGTTTAATAATAGGTTTCGGTTGGGTGCGAAATTTACATACGACACCTTTATCGGAACGGATGATCCACTCAAGGATCTCTTGAAGGAGTGATGATAATAAAAAGTATTACATAGTATTTGACGAATACGAAAGAGGCATTATCATCGACGCTCTTAATGACAAACGGAACGATCTCATTAAAGAGGGGCGATATACCGATGCAGTTGACGAAGTCCTGCTGAAAGTCATTAACGCAAAACAAAAGAGATTTAAGATTAGATATACGGAAGACTAAGATTATGAAAAAGACTATATTTGAGCAAATGGGCGGTACATACACGAAGGTTGGCGATTATTACTTGCCTAATCCTTTGCCTGCTGAATAATAAGAACATCCTATTGGTGTATGGGGACAACGACATTTACGGTACATCAAGCAACACCACAAGGTGCGATACACTAATCTTCTGACAAGCGGTAAGTTAAACGGCTACCTTTCTGACATTGACAAGCAGGCCGAGTATATTTTTTTTGGCTCGTAAAACAGATGGCAGAGCGTGAAGGCGTGACTGAACAACTCAAAGCAGTCAATCAAATGGAGTGTGTTGCTCGGATGAATAACATCCGCAGCAGAGCCACAGAAATTGTAATTAATAACCTGTCTCTATAATGTCAAAAAAGGTGCAACGAGATTCAATCTCGTTACACCTTTTTTCTTTGAGCTTCTTTTGTGTTAATAACCGCAAAAATTACACCAACAATTGATACTCCCACATTAAGTATTTCTTGAATCCAACATATAACAGTTTCAGTGAAAACATTAAAAGAAATAAGGGCAATCATTATAATAGATATAACATCTATGGGAAAAAGCATCTTTGTCTCGAATTTCATTTCATCAAACTTTCTAATGTTGTTCCTTGCGTATTCTAAATACTGCTTTCGTTCAGCGCTATTGTCGCTTTTGTTTTCAGACATCGTGGGGATGATTTGCACAAATGTTTATATTCCAATGATAAGCAAAATGCTTATATGTTGAGTTTTAATGAAAAATGCTTTTAGTTTTTCGTGGCGCTCCCAAAAGCTTTCAAAATATACATTATCATTAATCAGGAATATTGACAACAGCGTATATCCTGATTCAAATAAGAATGTGAGTCAAACATGATATTGTCTTTATGTACCAAGAAAGAAAGTGTCCTGAATGATAGATCTGAAAAAAGCATGTTACAATAATCTCCTAACTATTCTATAAGACTTGGAGGTATTGCATGAGAAA
>NZ_VUNM01000015.1 GCF_009695655.1 Sharpea porci | reverse complement strand
TAAAGGTAAAAATTATTAAATTATTCGAAGAAAATAAGGAAAGATACGGTTATAGAAGGATTCATTCACTACTGAGAAAAGATAATATCATTGTATCTGAAAAAATAGTAAGACAAATCATGAAAGATAATAATCTAGTAGTAAAAGTCAGAAAACACAAGAAGTATAGCTCCTATCAAGGAGAAATAAGTGAAGCGGCAAGGAATATTATCAATAGAGATTTTCATTCAGAAAAGCCCAATGTAAAGGTGCTGACCGATATCACAGAATTCTCAATACCTGCAGGAAAAGTATATCTTTCACCAATAGTAGACTGTTTTGATGGAATGATACCAAGTTGGACAGTAAGTACCAACCCTAATGCAGATTTAGTTAATAGCATGTTGGATGATTATCATTCTAAGCTAAAAGAAGATGACAAACCAATAGTTCATAGCGATCGGGGGTGCCATTACCGATGGCCTGGATGGATTAATAGAATGAATAAGTATGGATATACCAGAAGCATGTCTAAGAAAGGCTGTTCACCGGATAATTCGGCATGTGAAGGATTCTTTGGCAGAATGAAGAATGAGATGTTTTATGGCAGAAATTTTGTTGGAGTCACAATTGAAACGTTTATAGAAATTATCAATGATTATATCATATGGTATAATACCAAAAGAATAAAGGCATCGTTGGGCTATTTGAGCCCTATGGAGTACAGGCAAAGTCTGGGACTGATTTGAAATAACAAGGTCCAAGAATTTGTCCGCACCCCCCTATGAAATTGAGCTATTATGGAATTTATTGAAACTATTATTGTATTGGCAATAGGTAAGAGTTTTTATTATTTATTAGGTGCGTTGCACAAAGAATTTATTAATCATCCTTATCAATGGCAAATGACATTTCTAGGTAAACCGATAAGAATTATTGTCATATTACTATTGATATTTCTCCTCATCTTTATTACAAAGAAACTCATTGATTATTCATCAAAGAATCAAAGAATTAATAAAGCTTTTGCCATGCCTATGTTAGTAGGTATGACAAATCTTTATTTACTAAGTGTGTTATCTGATCAATCTATTGATATAAAATCATGGCCAGTTCATAAGATGATATCGAGATTAATGCCAACCTTCTTTCTTCTTCTTGCCATTTCCATAACATGTATCATCATCGATTATCATGTAATGAAGATAACAAGGGACAGTAGAAAGCAAGAAGAACAGAGCAATCAAACACAAAATAGAAATATCATTAAAATATTACCGCTAGTTCATATATTCATTGGGTTGTGGCCACTCTATTATTTGAGTTACATGCTTTACTTAGAATTAACTAATAGAGATTTCGGCTTAAGAATAATATATCTATCACAATCTTCTAGAATAGCGCTTCTTGTAGTATTGATGGTATTCTATGCATGGATATTTATTCGCTATTTGATGAGCTTGAAACAAAATAAAAATACTCTCTTCAACAAATCACTCTTAGCTTTCGCAGCTTATTGTTTAGCTCTTGTTGCCTTTAGAGATTCAATATTTAATACGGATATTTCATGGAATGCGATAAAAGTCATTAATTATATTGTGATTGCTTTAGTACAATTGATATCATGCTTGGTTTTTTCCTACCATCTTTGTGATATTATTCCATATGTGAAAAGTAAGTGGAAAGCTTGATGATAGAAATGATATTTAGAATAAAAAACTGTGGATCAGTATGTATATGATTCCACAGTTTTATTCGTTTTCTCTATTTTTTTAGAGATATCTTTTAACTAAGCTGTTCAATAATTTCATCAAGAGAGAATCCAAAAAGGAAGCCTAAGTGAAAATAATCATTTAAAGCATTTTCTAGATCAATAGGCTTAAAGGAATTCTTTAAGACAACGATGTCTTCATCAATCTTTAGGAGTAAGTCCACTAAGTCATCACGATCAGGTATTTCCTCATACTTCTTGATTTCATCAATACGCATATCATATGCGACACTCATCAGCATTGTCATCCCGCTTGTATAGGCATCAAGGAGCTCATTGCGATGAATTGTAGTATTTTCATCCCAGAATGTGTAGATATGGGCAATTTCACCAAGCTCACTTACACTCTGTAAAAAAGCTAATAGCTTCTTCTTAATTCTTACAACATCCAAGACTTTATTCTTGCTTTTTGCAAGTTCACGATTGACAACTAACTGATATAACTTTGCGACCTCATTCATACTTTCACCTTCTTTATATATAATCTTCGCCAATTTCCTGGCAATAGAATTGGTTGCTTGTAAGCTCTTTAAGTTGTTCTAGAAAGGCAGGATCTTTGATATAAAGTGTGTAATGAGCTTTGTCATCATAGGTTGTGTCGATAAGCTTAACATCCATCATCCTCATCAAGTATTCTGCTTTCTTGGTAAAGTGGTAATCTAAGGCAATCTGGTATTTCTTGACAAGCGTCTTCTCCACAATTTCAGCTTCATCAAGAGCTTGTGCAACAGCATTGCTGTAGGCTCTTGTCAGCCCACCAGCACCTAATTTAATGCCCCCAAAGTATCTTGTCACAATGACAATGATATTGCTCAATTCCTGACGCTCCAGGACATTAAGCATTGGTAGGCCTGCTGTCCCGCTCGGCTCACCGTCATCATCGGCCTTGATACTACTACCAACAATATAGGCAATGCAGTTATGCGTTGCATCATCAGTACGATATTTTTCAATGAGCTTGTTGATTTGAGAGGGGTCATTACAAGGAATTAATGTTGTGATAAATTGTGATTTCTTGATGACTAATGTTGATTGGGTTATGTTTTTTACTGATTTCATACCTTTTCTCCTAATATTTATTATAAAACATGTCTTGGATTTGTCAAAATATAGCAAATGCTTTATAATAAAGCGGTGTAATAGGAGTGAAAAATTATGAGTAAAATAGCCATTTTCACAGATAGCGGATGTCAGATTGAAATAAAGGGTGATCACCCAGGTATTTATGTAGCACCATTATGCATCACAATGCATGATCGTGCCTATTTAGACCAGTATGAAATTAATAGTATAGACGTTTTTAAGGAAATGGATCGTGTTGACCAGATTGTCAAGACTTCCCAACCACCTCTTGGTTCAATGATTGAAGTATTAACCCAAATCAAGAAAGATGGTTACGATGAAGTTGTTGGCGTATCGATTGCGACAGGTCTATCGTCAACAATGACAAGCATGCAGATTGCGGCTGATAATGTGGATATCCCCATTACCCTTGTCGATTCCCATGCCACAGCAAGAATCCAGAAAGAACTTGTACTTACAGCCCGTAAGTTAGCTGATTTAGGCAAGACAAGTAGTGAAATCAAAGCTATTCTTGATGATATGGTCAAAGATTCAAGAACAATCATCATGGTTCCAAATCTTGATCATTTAAAAAAAGGTGGCCGTATCACACCTGCTGTAGCTTTGTTGGCGGGTTTATTAAAAGTTGTCCCAGTCATGGAATTAAATCATGATTTAGGGGGCAAGATTGATACTCTTGGTAAAGTACGTACAGTTAAGAAAGCTATCAAGACATTGGCTGATCGCATGATTGAGCTAGGTGTTAATAGTAAAGATTATGTTTTTGCGATTGAACATGTCCTAGCCGAAGAATCAGCTAACAGCCTTAAAGCCTATCTTGAAGAAAAGATTGGACCTGCTGATATCCTGGTAAGAGAACTTCCTGCTGTGGTTGGTGCTCATATGGGTATTGGTGGTGTTGGTGTACAGTTTATAAAGAAATATCCATTCGCATAAGATCTAGCACATTGTGCTAGATTTTTTGTTGAAAAGACTGAAAAAATTCATAAATTGCGATATAATCCCTATATAGGGATTATATCGATGCTTTTGTCAGCAGACTTTCCTTAAATCTATTAGAATAGAGATAGAAAAGGAGAGATGAAATATGTTGGACAATTACTTAGATTTAATGAATATTACAGTGGAGGATATGCAATCTTATTTTATTGAGATTGATCCTGCCAATCAGGTGAAACTGGTCTCTTGTTTTAATATCAAGAAGTTTAAGAATATGATTTATGAACAATATGATTATTATTTACAGCTTGGTATTCATCATTTATATGAAGTGCATGATTATGAGTTAATGGAAAAAGAACTTGTGATGATGAATTATTTTTTCCATGATGCTCCAGCCTTTGTTTCAGTTAAGAAAGCTATGAAGAAACTTGTTTTGGTATTAAAGAATCCTATTTCTATGTATCGTCTTTTAAGACATATCATGAATCTCGACAAGCGTAGTCTTATTAGCCTGCTTTATGTTAAAGGTTATATTAGTTTGGAAAATGCGGCTTATTTTAGTATTGTAGAGAATGAAATCGAAGATGCTTATGCTTATTTAAGTCGCTTGGATCATGAACCAAGTGAAGCATTACTTGCCCTTTATGCTTCTTATGACTTACTTGGTGCGATGCGCTTAACATATCATAGAACAAACAAGAAACCTCTTTCTTATGCTTATGCTTAGGAGGTAAAGATATGGGTGAAAAGATGGCTTTGATTTTACAATTACTTTTGACAAGTCGAAAAATTGGTATTAAGAACGAAGAAATTGTGAATTACTTGAAAGAACATGGGTTAAAAAGCCATCGTAAGGAAGTAGGGGAGCTTGTTCATGATATGAATGACTTCTTTACTCTCTTTCTTGGTTATCCATTAATACATGGTAAACCCAAAAGGGGTTATGTTATTGAGAATGAATATTACGAAGATGGTGAATTACAGCTTCTTGTCGATGCCATTCTTTTCAACAAAGATGCTTCAGCCAAAGAAAAAGAAGCTTTGCTTAAAAAGCTTCTTAGCTTCTCATCCATCTATCAGAAAGAACGTCTTTCCATGATGCCCTTACTAAAAACAGAACAGCCCTTTTCACTCATCCTTAACCTCACCACCATCCTCCATGCCATTGATGAACATAAGAATATTACCTTTAATTACATTGATTATGCCATCTCAAATTACCATCCTGTAGAAATCACATCAAAGAATGGTAATGGTAAGACTAAGGAAGACTATAATGTCTCTCCTTATCGTATTTATCTCGATAATAACCATTATTATCTTATAGGTTACTTCTCTAAACGTAAAACTAACCTATCCATGTATCGTATTGACCGTATGCGTTATGTAAGAAGAATAGGAGGGGTATATGTCGATATTCAAGATCAATATGACCTTGCTGGCTTTATTACAAAGAGATTCCATATGTTTGCGAGTGGGGAAGAAGTGCAGCTGACTTTCAGTTTTAAAGGGGTGCTTTTAAGAGAGGTTGTATCGCGTTTTGGCCATACAATCGCTGTCAAGAAACTCAAAGAAGACTGGTATCAGGCATCAGTTGATCATGTCTTAATGAATGATGGACTTAAAATGTGGTTCTTGATGCAGGGAGCTAATGTTCATGTCGATGAGCCAATAACGCTTAAAGAAGAAATTGAACAGGACTTAAAGAAAGCTTTATCACTTTATCAGAAGTAGGACTCATCTACTTCTTTTTTTATAAGAAAAAAGATAGCGCATATGATATGACCCCTGTCAAGTAGACAGAGAAAATATCCAAAATAACTACCAAGCAAGGTCAATTAGATTTGGCCTTGTTTTTTATTGTTGTGCTTGCGCCTGGTGTTTTGCTTTGCTCTTCTCAATCCTTTCCCAGAATCGTTCTATTCTTCTGTTTGGTGCAATTGGATACTGTTCCGGTGTATTTGCAGTCAGTGCTTCCTGTCTTACCTGGTACGCAGTCTTCCCATGAAAACGTTTCTGTGGATATCTGTAGATATAATATTCATATGTCCGGTAAATGATCTCTGCAGCTTCCTCATACGTATGTGCCTTGCCAAACAGAACCTTGGCCATATCCTTGATGAACCCCTGAAAGGATTCTACTGGCCCGTTATCGATACAGTGGCCAACCCGTGACATGGATTGTGTCAGTCCGTCATTCTCAAGCATCCTGGAAAATATCTTGCGTGTGTACTGAAATCCTCTGTCGCTGTGCAGGAGCGGAGTGGCGCCTTGATTCAAGGTGATGGCCATGAAGTATGTATCATGGACCAGCTTGGTATCGTTTCTTCTGCTGACGACAACGCCAACCGGATATCGATCATACAGGTCAAGGATCGTGCTGACATATAATTTATCACCAGCGTATTTCAGTTCGGTTATGTCGGTACCCCATTTCAGATTCGGTGCTTCGGCATTGAAATCCCGGTCCAGTAAGTTATCCTTCGTTTCCTGTGGAGTTGATTTCCTGTACGTAGAATGACGCTGGTCAATACGGAAATGAGATTCTATGCCATTGATGGCCATGATGCGATAGATACGCTTGCGATTATACTTCACATCGCTGTTATTATTGAGCGCATAGGTCATGTTCTGATAGCCAAACAGGCTGTTGTTTTCATCGGCAATGGCCTGTATGAGGGGAAGTATCCTTGCATCTTCTATGTCCACTCTGGATGGCTTGCGATGGATCCATTTATAATAGGATGCCCTGGATATGCCAGCCAGCTGACACAGATACTGTATGGAACATTGTTCGTCACTGCTCGTTTCCTGAACGGATTGATAGATCTGTATCTTCACCCTATGCCGCAATGCTGGCTGGGCAATCTTCGGTACATTCTCTATCGCCCCCTCCCTAATTCGCTGAGTTTTTTTAAGAACTTGACCTCTATTTCTTTTCGTCTCAGTTCTTCCTTCAGTCGTTTGTTTTCTCTCTCCAGCTTTTCATTATCAGTAAGGTCTTCCTCTGCCTTGCGATGTCCGCGATTGTCATTCAGGCCATCTGTTCCCTGCCTGTCATATTTGCGTACCCATGAATAGACCTGGGAATAGCTGCAGCCATATTTTGCGGCTGTTTCTTTATAATTGCGACCATGATTGATGCAGTACTGAACGATCTCCATTCGTTCTTTTTTCGTTGTTTTCTTTCTTTCTGCCATATAGACCTCCTGATGGGGACAATAATCCCTCTGCTCTATATGGTTATTATACCGCTTGATCCATTGATCGATGACTGTTTTACTGGAAATATTGTATTTTGTTGCCAGTTCGTACGGTGACAGCCCATTCTGTACATAATCCTGAACGACCATATCTTTGAATTCCTTTGAGTAAGATGAATTTCTTTCTTTAGGCTTGAGAGCTTCTTGCCCATTGGCTTTATAGAGACTCGCCCATTGACGTATTCTGTTGTCACCATATTTCCCCATACCTAATTCAAAGGCAATATCAGCTGCTGATTTCTTTCCTGATAGATAATCCTGTGCAGCCTTCAGTTTCAGTTCAAATGTATATTTTGCTTTTCTTCCCATAATAACCCCCCCTGAAAGCAGGGCAGTACATTTTGTGTATTTGTACTGTCTACCTTTAGGGGATCGTATCAATAGCGCTATCTTAAAAGCTTATTTCTTTGTAATGAAGCCTTTGGCTTTAAGAAGTTCGGCACAAAGCACGCCTCCGCCTGCAGCACCACGGATTGTGTTATGTGAAAGGCCGACAAACTTCCAGTCATAAACCTTATCTTCTCTCAAACGACCAACAGATACACCGAAGCCATTTTCATAGTTGACATCCAATGTGACTTGAGGACGATTATCTTCTTCAAGATACTGGATGAACTGTTTTGGAGCGTTTGGTAACTGTAGTCTCTGTGGTTCACCAGAGAATGAAGTCATGGCATCAATTAACTGTTGTTTTGTAGGATTTTTTTTGAATTTCACAAAGACAGCAGCTGTATGACCATAAAGGACAGGTACACGGATACACTGTGATGTGATTGTGATTGTATCTTCGCCTAAAGGAACAATAGCTTTCTTTTCATCATCAACATGACCCCATACACGTAATGGTTCTCTTTCACTCTTTTCTTCTTCGCCACCAATGTAAGGAATAATATTACCAACCATTTCTGGCCATTCTTTAAAGTTCTTACCAGCACCAGAAATAGCCTGATAAGTTGTTACAACTACTTCATAAGGTTCAAATTCCTTCCAAGCTGTTAAGACTGGTGTATAAGACTGAATCGAACAGTTTGGCTTTACGGCAATGAAACCACGCTTAGTGCCAAGTCTTTCTTTCTGATATTTGATGACATCTGTTGCTTCTGGATTGATTTCAGGGATAATCATTGGTACATCAGGTGTCCAGCGATGCGCTGAGTTATTGGAAACAACAGGTGTTTCTGTCTTAGCATAGGCTTCTTCAATAGCCTTAATCTCATCTTTGCTCATATCAACAGCGGAGAAGACAAAATCCACATGACTTGCGACTTCTTCCACTTCATTAACATTATGCACAACAAGATTCTTAACGCTTTCAGGAATAGGAGTATCCATCTTCCAACGACTGCCAACAGCTTCTTCATATGTCTTACCAGCAGAACGTGGTGAAGCAGCAACTGTTGTTACTTCAAACCATGGATGATTCTCCAATAAAGCTATAAAACGCTGGCCAACCATACCAGTTGCACCAAGAATACCAACTCTTAATTTATCACTCATAATATTAATCCTCCTCATTATTCTCTATGAATGCTTCATGTAATAATACTTGTGCATCATTGACATCATTACGATCAATATAGCAGCTAATATTAATTTCTGAGCAGCTTGCCATTTCTACATGAATGTTATTGTTTTCTAATGTATTATAGACTTTTTCAAACATACCTTGACGATTGCGAATACCAAGACCAACAACAGCCACTTTCCCTATATTACCACGGACAATGGTACGTTTAGGCTGTAATTCTTGTTTCATATTATTGATGACAGCAAGAACAGTATCAATATCTTCTTGTTGGGTAATGATGGAGATATCCATATGTCCTCCACCGGTTAGTGCTTGATTATAGACATTGACATTAACGCCTGCTTCACTAATTTTCTTAAACAAATTTCCGGCAACATTATTCTTAATTTCCACACCCACTAAAGTAAAACGTGCTTCATTCTGAGTGCCTGTAATGCCGCTAATTGCGAATTTATTGATATCTTTCATATCTTCTTCTCCTACCACATAAGTCCCTTTGCCATGACGAAATGATGAACAACAATGAATCTTAATGCCTGTCTTTGCCGCAAGCACGACACAACGGTGATTAAGTACTTTTGCTCCATTGTTGGAAAGCTCCAGCATTTCTTCATAGCTCACCATATCTAAGCGCATAGCTCTTGGTACAATACGTGGATCAGCTGTATAGATACCATCGACATCACTGTAGATTTCGACTTCACTTGCGCCAATGGCTGCTCCAATAGCTACCGCTGATAAATCAGAACCACCACGACCAAGCGTCGTAATGACATGTTCTTTGTTGTGGCCTTGGAAGCCAGGAGCAATGACAATATCAGCCTCTTCAAGTTTCTTCAAGATGGCTTCACCCTCAGCTGCTTCAATGGAAGCACATGTGAAAGAGTCATCAGTCATAATACCTAATTCTTCATTTGAAACAGAAGCAACACGGTATCCTAGTGAAGCAAGTTCACTCTTAATAACGAGTGTTGCTAGTGTTTCACCGATACTTGAAAGACGATCAATTTCTTCGTCATTCAAATATTTCTTTCTAACAACTGATAAAAGGGTATCAGTTGCATAAGGGTCATCATAGCGACCCATGGCACTTACAACAACAACTGCCTTGTTTTTAGCATTAACCACATCAATGATGTTATCATACATCATTGAACGTGTTTCTCTGTTACGTGTTGAAGTACCACCATATTTTTGAACAATAATACGCATATTCTATCTCACTTTAAACAAATGATATTCCTGATTACCTAGTTTGTTTAATAGTTCATCTTTTTCATAGGCTCTTGTGATATAGATATGATCATTACCAAGAGTAAGATACTGATCATAATCAACATCAATAGGTTTATTTGTGCGGATATAATAGCTGCTATAAGTAATAGGATAGATTTCATCGGTATGTTCATAATGATATGTCCATTTCTTATCATCATGACATTTGATAATATCACTTACAACCGCACTTGCTGTAACATAGCGACCTGCACCCTTGCCATAGAATAAGACATTTTCTAGGTAATCTGAGGTAATTTCCACTACATTATAGGCCTCCATGACATTTCCGACAATATCATTTATAGGAACAAGGGTAGGAGCAACATCTAGACCATAGCCCTTTTCTAGTTTTTTTGCCTGAGCAATAAGCTTGATACGATAGCCAAGCTTCTTGGCATAGTCCATATCTTTCTTTGTGACATTACGAATACCTTCAAGCTGAATCTTGTCGAAGTCAAAGAAGATATGGAAGGCATTCATAGCTAGTAACTTAATCTTATGGGCGGCATCATAGCCATCTAAGTCAAGAGATGCATCGGCTTCCACAAAGCCCTGATCATCAGCAATTGTGAGTGCTTCATTAAAATCAAGATTTTCTTTTTCCATTAATGTCAGAATGAAGTTTGTTGTCCCATTCAGGATACCTTCAATCTTATAGATGTTATTTGCGATTAAAGATTCTTTAGCTGGCACAACAACAGGAATACCACCACCAACAGCTGCTTCATAATACAAATTCACATTGTTTTCTGTAGCACATTTGAAGAGTTCTTCACCATCATGAGCTAATAAAGCTTTATTGGCTGTAACGACATGTTTGCCTTTCTTTAAGGCTTCAAGAATAATCTTCTTAGCTATCGTGACCCCACCAATCAATTCCACAACAACATCAACTTCTTCATCATTAATGATATCATTGAAATCTCTGGTATAAATAATGCCCTCAGGCAAATCAACATCTTCAAGAGAACAGCCATATTTCACTTTAACTTCTTCACCAATCTCTTTTTCAAGACGTGCTTTTTCTTTGACAAGAATATCAACAGTACCAAAACCCACAGTACCAAGGCCCACAACGCCAATAATCATAAGTTATCCTCCTCTAATACAAAAAGAAGCCAGTTTTACCATTGTCTTTTTCAATCAATTGCATAAACTTGCTTCTCCCTTCTTTCAATATTTTTATCACCTTAACAAACATACTCTTAAAAGTCAATTTTTAACACACATATTTATGAATAAATAAAATGTTAATATATTAATTTAGAGATTCACTACTTTTCTAAGAGATACTTTAGAGATTCTCCGACACTATCAACAATATAGTCAGCTTCCTTCTTTAAATCACTAGGCCCATAATCAAAAGTAAAGCTAATCCCACCTGCTTTAAGTAAGGGAATGTCATTGAAGCTATCCCCAATGGCTCCAACTTCATGGTGAGGTGTTTGAAAGTAATTTTCTATAAATTTCAATCCCTTGCCCTTAGAACATCCATTCGCACAAATATCGACATGTTCATTATTCTGGAAAGCACTCATATGATCACAATATTGTTCATTGATCGTATCAGCACATGCTTTCGCTTCAGCTAGCTGTCCTTTTGGAAAGTGAAAACTCATTCCCATAATAAAGTCATCATCAATACTATCAAGTGACTTAAGAACTCTTTGGTGTGGGTGAAAGATTTTTGGAATCTTCTTATAATAATAGAACAGCATCTTTTCATTATGAATAATCGATACATCCACATGGACCTTGCTTATCACTTCACGGGCTAATGCAAGAGGGATCTTCTTCATCATCAGCACTTCTTTGTTTTGATCATAAATCGCTCCACCACTATTACAAATATAGAAATCATATTTGATTTTACCTAATGTTGGTGCCACAATCCCAAGTAATGGTCTCCCTGTACAGACACCAAATTTACCACCTGCTTCTTGGAAGGCTTTAATAGCTTTGAGGTCATCTTTTTTAAAATGCCCTTTAAAATATAATGTATTGTCAAAATCACTTGCAAGAATCACAACATTACCTCCATCACTATTATAGAATATCATAAATTCTCTATTATGAAAGTGGACGAACAAGAGAAAAAACAATAAAATATAAGACAAAGGGAGGATAACGAGATGCTGAGTCAGGCTATTTTAGAGAAGTTGCTGGCATATAGTGATGAAGAGATTGATGCCCTAAATGGTAAAGTGAATATTGATCGCAGTATTTATCTTGATGAAGAAACGATTGATGCAAGAAAGATTCTTGATGAGGGGGCACTGATTGGGGTGAGGAAGCATACCCGTTTTATGTCCTATCCAGCCCATAAACATAATTATATTGAGTTGATGTATGTTTATAGTGGGACGATGACAACAACGATAGATGATCATGATATTCATTTAAAGACTGGTCAGCTTCTTCTTGTCAATCAAGCGATTGAACATTCCATTGCTCCAAGTGGGGAAAATGATATTATCTTTAACTTTATTATTAAACAGGAAATGCTTTCTTTTTTATCAAGTGTCATGGGGAGTGAATATAAGCTGAATGATTTTATCTTTCATTCACTCTATTCGACAGAGAATATTGGGGAATATCTGATTTTTGATTTAGAGAAGAATGACTTGGTGACTTCCTATGTAGAAGCTATTATTACCCATCTCTATGAACCTACCCTCAACAACAAGATTGAACTGAAGTTATTAATGGGGCTATTGATGAGTGAACTGATGAATCATCCTGAAGCCATTCAGTCCTATACAAAAAGTACTTATGATAAAGTTTTACTGAGTACAATCTATAAATATATCACGCTGAATTACAATAATGCCTCACTTAGTGAACTGAGTGAAATGGTGCATATGAAAGACTATCAGCTCTCTAAATTCATTAAGAAAATGACAGGTACAACATTTATTCAGCTATTAAAAGATATGCGTTTCAAAAAAGCTATTGAACTTCTTGAATATTCATCGTATTCCATTGAGAGAATTATTAACGAAGTGGGTTATGAAAATGAATCTTATTTCTATAAGACATTTAAGAAGCAATATCATATGACACCAATGGCCTATAAGAAAAAGCAGGAGGTTAAACATGAATCGTTATAAAGTCGCTGTATTTGATTTAGATGGCACACTTTTCAACAACCAAAGTCAAGTTTCTCCAAAAAATCTTCATGCCTTAAAATGTCTTAAAGAGACGGGTATGCTTTTGGGGATTGCGAGTGGGCGAGATTATGCTCATATTGCATCAAACTACCAAAAGCTTGCCTCATTGATGGATTTTGTCGTTGAAGAGAATGGCACCCATTTTATTGATCTCCATACTAATAAGGAAACACTAACGAGTGAGCCAGTTGACAGCAATCAGTTTGTTCATTTCTATCAGAAACTCAGCACTATACCTACGGCAGCCTTCTTCAATGAAGCAGGCAAGCCTTATGGAATTGGTGATCAGGCTGTTCTTGATTTCTTTATGGCAGAGGCTCATGCCACAGAAGTAAATAAAATCTCTTTAAGTCAATTGACTCAACATGTTTTTCATAAGATTGTTGTAGCACACTATTTAAAAGATAGCACACAACTCAATCAGCTTGTTTCTCGCTATCTACCTCACAATCTTTCGGCCACCAAGTCTGTCAATTTTCTGTTTGAAATACAGGATGCAAAGACGACAAAAAGCAGTGGTATTCAAGCTTATATTAAGACGCAAGGAATAAATATGCGTGAAGTTGTTGCTTTTGGTGATGGTGATAATGATTTATCGATGATCAAGGATGCGGGGTTAGGCGTTGCTATGAAGAATGCGATGAAAGATGTGAAGAATGTTGCGGATATGATGACTGAAGAGGAAGCTAATGATGATGGTGTCGCAAAGTTTATCGAAAAGTACTTTTTTCATGCATGATTTTCATGCATTTTTTTCTTTTTTGAAAAAATAGTGATGAAATCGTGATAAAATAGCGATAGAAGGGTGTTATATGATGAACTATATTTAGGATTAATGCAAACTATACTTTTTTGGTATAATCTAAAAAATGGCGTTATATAAGGCTTTTTTAGCTCTTCAAGAACTTGAATTTTGATTATGTGAAGAGTAACATATATTCGATATTGATAGGAGTGATAACATGGATAAACTGATACAAGATATCATTAATTTTGACCATGAATGTGCAGCATCAGTAGAAGATGCCAAACATCAGCGTGCTCTTAGTTCTACAAATATGAACGCACGTAAGAAAGAAGTCTATGATCAATTCATAAATGAATATCAGAAGACACTTGATGAAAAGAAGAAAGAACTGAAAGCTTCTATTGAAGCAACAAAGAAAGAAAATGATGAACACTATAGACAGCAGTTAAGTTCACTTTCTTCCTATTTTGAAGCCCATAAAGATGAATGGATTGCCAAAATGGTTGCCGCTTGTAAGGAGTAAGAATGACATTTGCTTCTAATGCGATTCTTGCGAAAGCAAGATCGATGTATGGAGGACATCTTACTTCATCGGATTATGAGGCTTTATTGTCTTTAAAGTCTGTTAGTGAAGTTGTGAATTATCTCAAAAACAATACTGACTATAGTAGTATTCTTGGAGATATTCGCGAAAATGATGTCCATCGTGGACAGCTTGAAGCACTCTTGAGTGAAGAGTCATTCATGCGTATTTCAAGACTGGCACGCTATGGTGTAGGTAAAGAAAGAGATTTCTATATGTTGAATATTATGGGGCGAGAAGTGAATATTCTTCTCCATGTCCTTAGATTAATCAACGCTAATCGTTTAGAAGATCTCAAAGTCATCCTACCATCCTACTTGAAAGGTTATACGACATTTGATATCAATGGGCTATTAAATGTACATAACATTGATGACCTGATGAAATTAATCGCAAAGACAGATTATGCCAAGGTCATTGCATCTTGCTTGCCTGAAAGAGGTAAGAGAATCAACGTAAACAAGATCGAACTCGAATTAAAGCGAGCATACTATGATCATTATGAAGAAACTGTAAAGTCATTGTATAAAGGGAAAACACAACAAGAATTATTAAAGATGCTTGAAACAAGTGTTGAATTAGACAATATCACAAAGATCTATCGTTTAAAGAAATACTTTAATGCATCACCTGTCGAAATTACAGAACTCTTGCTTCTTGATCATACAAGAATCTCTAAGCGCATGATGAAAGAACTCATTAATGCCAAGGATGCAGATGATATGCTTGCGAAGTTATCAACATCAGCCTATAGGATTGATGTTGGTGATCATGATTATGTCTATATTGAATACTATACACAGCGTATTGAATATAACCTTGCTAAGAAATATATGATGTTTTCAACAAGTGCACCACTTGTCTTCATGACTTATGTCATTGTACATAATATTGAAATTGAAAACCTCAAACATATTGTGGAAGGGGTAAGATATAATCAAGATGCAGATAGTATTCGAAAACTAATCATTCAATAAAAGGGAGGGAATATTGAAGCATGGCTATTGCGAAACTGAAATTACTTGAAATCGAATTCCCTGTCGAAAATGTTGATGTTATATTGGATAAGCTTGTTGATTCAACAACATTTCATCCAGAACTTGCCAGCAAGTTTGCGGATGGCGTAAGAGACATCACGGTAATGAATGTCGATAACCCTTATGGAGATATCGCACATCGTATCGAAGATGCCTGTAAGAACCATCATCTTGAACTTGATGAAGGGCATGTTGGTGAAATTGATGTTGAAAAAGAAGTACAATTTCTTAATGATTTTGTGAAGAAGTTTGATGACTTCGATGAAACAAAACGTCAACTCTTAGAAATGATGGATGAAAATGCGGCCGTTAAGAAAGAAATCAGCCACATGGTGAATTCCGGCATTAACTTCGACTATTTGTTCGATTCACACTATCTACAAATTAGAATTGGCCATATGCCAAGTTCATCACTGACAAAACTTGAATATTATGAAAATCAGGAATTCCTGTATAAGGTCTTTGAAGAAGATACTCAGGAATGTTATATCATGTATATTACAACCCGTAATAAGGCTCCTGAAATTGATAATATTTTCTCAACATTGTTCTTCAAACGTGTGCGTATTCCAGAATTCGTCCATGGCTCAGTTGAAGATGCGATTGTGAAACTGGATGAAGAAACCAATACTGCCACAGCCTATCTTGAAGATCTGAAAGCAAGAAGGGCAAACTTTATTGAAGAAAACAAAGCTCATCTTTCTGAACTCTATAGTTCAGCACGTGAACTTAACCGCATTACGGAAGCTAAGAAATATGTTGTTGTCTTTGGCAAGAGTGCTGCTATTTATGGCTTTGCGACTGTTAAAGATGCCAATGTGATTAAAGAAGAATATGAAAAGATGGACCGTGTGCGTGTTGATTTAACACCACCAATGAGTGACTATCGACTCAAACCACCAACTAAACTTGTCAACCACTGGTTTGCGAAACCATTTGGTATGTTTGTGGAGATGTATGGTGTTCCTAATTATACGGATATGGATCCGACAAACTTTGTGGCCCTGACTTACTGTATTCTTTTTGGCATCATGTTTGGTGATGTTGGCCAGGGGGCAATGTTGATACTCTTTGGCTATTTGATGAGTAAATTCAAAGGCTTCAGACTTGGTGAAGTGGGGGTAAGAATTGGGATATTCTCCATTATTATGGGTATTATCTTTGGTTCAGTCTTTGGGAATGAAACGATGATTAAACCATTCTTCGTTCCTCTTAAAGCTTCCAATACCATGACTTTGCTGGCAACAGCTGTTGCGATTGGGGCTGTCCTCATCATTATTACTATTAGCTTTAATACTTATATGAATGGTAAGAAGAAGAACTGGGGAGAATTCCTTTTCTCACAAAATGGTCTTGCCGGCCTGGTATTCTATTTGGCTGTCATTGCCTTGATTATTAATATGTTTGCTAACTTACATTTACCATTAGGTCGTCCATTTGTGGTCTTCTTCGTTGTTGTACCAATATTATTGATGTTCTTAAAGGAACCACTGACAAGAAAGCTTGGTGGTTATCCTATGTTCCCAGATGGATTTGGGGCATTCTTTACAGAAGGATTCTTTGAACTCTTTGATGTCCTTCTTACATTTATTACCAATACAGTATCTTATCTTCGTGTGGGTGGCTTCGTATTGTCCCATGCAGGCATGATGCTCGTTGTTTATACATTAGCTGGTATGGTTGGTGGCTTTGGCTACTGGATTGTTCTTGTGCTAGGCAATATCTTTGTCATGGTGCTTGAAGGTATGATCGTTGGTATTCAGGTTCTACGATTAGAATTCTATGAAATGTTCTCACGTTACTATGAAGGTGGCGGAAGACCATTTGAAAGTATGAAAGAGGCTTTAGATAAAGCCAAATAAAAAGGAAAAAGAGGAGAAAAAAACATGTTAACATTTATTTTACCTGCAATCGTTGTTATTGCATTATCATTACCATTAATCAAGGTGTTCAAAGGAGAAGCAAGTGTCAATAGTGCGAAGAAGAGACTTGGCTTACATATCTCAGGTGTTGTTGGTGCTGCTGCTTTAGTCTTATTTTTAGGTGTTGCGAATGCACCTGTATTCGCTGCTGGTTCAGCAATCACTGGTACAATCGCTCAAGGTCTTGGTTTCTTAGCTGCTGCTTTAGCAACTGGTATGTCAGCTCTTGGTGCTGGTATTGCCGTTGCTGCTGCTGCTCCTGCTGCTATTGGTGCATTCTCTGAAAATGCTGAAAACTTCGGTCGTTCATTGATCTTCGTTGCCTTAGGTGAAGGTGTTGCCATCTATGGTCTATTAATCTCTATCTTGATTATCAACCAGTTATAAGAGGGGATCAAATTGAAGTTCTATTTAATCAGTGATAACATCGATACCTTAACAGGTATGCGATTAGTTGGTATAGAAGGACAAGTTGTCCATACAAGACATGATTTCCTGAATTTGTTGAAAGAGAAAATGCAGGAAAAAGATATTGCCATCATTCTTGTGACAACCAAACTGATTGAATTGGCACCCGATGTTATCTCTGAAATCAAATTGAAACAGCCTAAACCGCTTATTACAGAAATTCCTGACCGTCATGGCGAAAGCAAGATTGGTGAAGCTATTGATGGTTATGTATCTGAAGCGATTGGTGTAAAACTATAGGAGATGTGAAATGCAGGATATAGAAAGAATCTTCGCTGACATGAAGAAAGAAATTGCTGAAGAATCTAAAGAAGAAGTCAATGAAATCTTAGCAGATGTCAAGAAGTCTGAAGATGATGCTTTAGTCACAATGCAGCAAGAAGCAAAGAAGAATGCTGATTTACGTTTAAAACAAGAACTTGAAGAAATGCATTCCGAAGCTGCCACAGAAATTTCTCAGGTGAATAGCGAAAGAATGAAAAAGCTGATTGAAAAGCGTGATGAATATGTCAATACAATCTTTACAGCTGTAGAAGATCAACTTCATGCTTTTGTAGGATCAGATGAATATGTGACTTATTTAGAAAAGAAAGCTAAGCAGGCAAGTGAAGCACAGTTTGAACAAGCTGTGATGTATGTACGCGAGGCTGATCTTAAGTTAGCTGATCAATTAGTCAAAGCTTATGGCAAACAGATTGAAGTCAAAGCATCAGAGCGTATTCAATTAGGTGGTTTGATTGTTGAAGACCAGCTTTCTGCTTTAGTTGTTAATGAAACATTGGATGAAGCTTTAAAAGCTCAGCGTGAATGGTTTAATAAAAATTCTGGACTTGTCATTAAGTAGAAGGGGGTATTAAATGAATAATCAAGATGTTATCTATTCAATTAACGGACCCGTTGTCAAGGTCAGAAATACAAAATCATTTTCAATGATGGAAATGGTTTATGTAGGTAAGAAGAAGCTGATGGGGGAAGTTATTTCTGTCAGCCGTGATGAAACAACAATCCAGGTTTATGAAGAGACAAGTATGCTTCAGCCTGGAGAACCTGTTGAAGGAACGGGTGAACCTATTTCCTTAACATTAGGTCCTGGTATCTTAAAGAATATCTATGACGGTATTGAGAGACCATTACAGGCTATTAGAGAAAGCAGTGGGGCTTTTATTCCTACTGGTAGTGCTGTTGATCCTTTGGATGTTAAGAAGTTATGGGATGTGACTTTAACAGTAAAGCCTGGTGATCATCTTGTTGGTGGGGATGTCTATGCGACTGTTCCTGAAACAGGATTGATTACCCATAAGTTAATGGTACCTCCTTATATGAAAGGTACTGTTAAATCAGTTAAAGAAAATGGTATGTATCATGTTCATGATACTGTTGTTGTTCTTGAAACTGAAGATGGTGACAAAGAATTAACACTTTGTCAGAAATGGCCAATTAAGACAAGCCGTCCTGTCAACAAGAGATTGCCTATCTCCATGCCACTTGTCACTGGTCAGCGTGTTCTTGATACCCTTTTCCCGATTGCTAAAGGTGGTGCGGCAGCCATCCCTGGTGGATTTGGTACTGGTAAGACAATGACTCAGCACCAGATTGCTAAATGGTGTGATGCCGATATCATTGTTTATATTGGTTGTGGTGAACGTGGTAATGAAATGACGCAGGTTCTTGAAGAATTCCAGGAACTGATTGACCCTAAGAGTGGTCATCCATTAGTTGACCGTACTGTGCTTATTGCCAATACATCTAATATGCCAGTTGCGGCCCGTGAAGCATCTATTTATACAGGTGTAACACTTGCTGAATATTATCGTGATATGGGCTATCATGTCGCTATCATGGCTGACTCAACTTCACGTTGGGCAGAAGCATTACGTGAAATCTCTGGTCGTCTAGAAGAAATGCCTGCTGAAGAAGGTTTCCCAGCTTACCTACCATCACGTCTAGCGCAGTTCTATGAACGTGCTGGTTATGTTGAAAACCTCAATGGTACAAATGGTTCCGTAACGATTATCGGTGCCGTTTCACCACAGGGTGGCGATTTCTCTGAACCAGTTACACAGAATACAAAACGTTTCGTACGTACATTCTGGGCTCTTGATAAAGCTCTTGCTTATGCGCGTCACTATTTTGCCATCAACTGGACTCAGAGTTATTCAGAATATATTCCTGATGTCGAAAGATGGTATGCGAAGAATGTCGATCCTGAATTCATGCGTGATCGTCAGGAATTACAAAAAATTCTTGCTGAAGAAGCAAGATTAATGGAAATTGTCCAGTTAATGGGTTCTGATGTCTTACCAGATGATCAGAAGTTGATGATTGAAATTGCGAGAGTTGTCCGTGTTGGCTATCTTCAGCAGAATGCCTTCCATAAGGATGATACCTTCGTTCCTCTTGAAAAACAGTTCAAGATGATGGAAGTTATTCTTTACCTTTATAAGAAAGCCAAGGAAGTTGTTGATGAAGGTAAGCCAATTCGTGAAGTTGTTGAAACAGGTATCTTTGATGAAGTTACTAAGATGAAATATGATGTGCCAAATGATAATTTAGCACTCTTTGATAACTACTATACAAAGATCGACAAGATCTGTGCATCAATTGAATAGGAGGAATAATATGGCTTTACAGTATATCGGATTAGATGATATTAATGGCTCATTAGTCGTATTGGATCATGTCAAAGATGCACATTACGATGAAATGGTCGAACTACAGTTAGAAAATGGCTCTACAAGATCTGGACGTATTGTTCAAGTTGAAGGGGAAAGAGTTGTTATTCAGGTATTTGAAGGTACAAATGCCCTTTCACTTAAGAATACAAGAACAAGACTTCTAGGCCATCCAATGGAATTACCAGTGTCAATGGAAATGCTTGGAAGAGTATTTTCTGGTGCCGGTAAGCCAATTGACGGCATGGGCGAAATCTATGCCGAAGAAAGCAAGGATATCAATGGTCAGCCATTGAATCCGGTTGCCCGTGTTTATCCAAGAAACTACATTAATACAGGGATCTCTTCAATTGATGCCTTAATGACATTAATTCGTGGTCAGAAATTACCAATCTTCTCAGGCTCAGGTTTACCACATAACCAGTTAGCAGTACAGATTGTCAAACAGGCACAGATTGCCGATAAGAATCAGGGATTTGCGGTTGTCTTTGCGGCTATGGGTGTCACTAACGATGTGGCTAACTATTTTAGAAAATCATTTGAAGAAGCTGGTATTATGGATCATGTTGTTATGTTCTTAAATCTCGCAAATGATCCAATTATCGAACGTATCTTAACACCACGTTGTGCCTTAACAGCAGCAGAATATCTTGCTTTTGAAAAGAATTATCATGTTCTTGTTATTTATACGGATGTGACTTCTTATTGTGAAGCTATTCGTGAATTCTCATCTTCTAAGGGTGAAATTCCTTCACGTAAAGGTTACCCAGGTTACCTTTATTCTGATTTAGCTTCACTTTATGAAAGAGCTGGTATTTCAGCTGATGCCAAGGGTTCAGTAACTCAGATTCCAATTCTGACAATGCCTAATAATGATATTACTCACCCAGTACCTGACTTAACAGGCTATATTACTGAGGGTCAGATTTCATTATCACCAGAACTCAATCAGAAAGGTATTTTCCCACCTGTTGATGTTCTTCCATCTCTTTCCCGTTTGATGAAGGATGGTATTGGTGAAGGCTATACAAGAAAAGACCATCAGGATGTTGCCAACCAGTTATTTGCGGCTTATGCCCATGTTCAGGAAGTGCGTTCACTTACTTCCGTCATTGGTGAAGATGAATTAAGTGCAACAGATAAGAAGTTCATGGAATTTGGTCGTTTATTCGAAGAATATTTCCTTAATCAGGGATTTGAAGCCAACCGTAGTATTGAAGAAACATTGGATCTAGGCTGGAATCTCCTTTCAGTATTACCAAGAAATGCCTTAGACCGTGTTGATGACAAAGTTCTTGATCAGTTCTATGATCATGATAAGGCTGTTCGTAGCTTTAATTTACAAGAAGACGGTGTCATCAAAGAACTACAGGAAGCAGTTAAATAATGGCACAAAATGTAACACCTACAAAATCCAATTTAATGGCAACCCAGAAATCTCTAGCGCTTGCCAAGATGGGTTATAATCTTCTTGATAAGAAGAGAAATGTATTGATTAAGGAAATGATGGGATTACTAGATGATGTTAAACTGATCCGTGATCAGATTACGGATAAATATAATCTTGCCTATCATGCTCTTCAGGAAGCGAATATTTCACTTGGTATTATTTCTGATATTGTTGAAGATGTACCAGTGGATTATGGTATTCATGTCAAATATCGTTCGGTTATGGGTGTGGAATTGCCTCGTATTGAATATGAGGAAAGTAAATTGAATTTAGGCTATGGATTTGAGCAGGCCAACTCTAAAGTAGACTATGCATATAAATGTTTTCGTGATGTCAAAGAATTGACAGTAAAGCTAGCAGAAATTGAAAACTCAGTTTATCGTCTCGCAAATGCCATTCGTCAGACGTCTACAAGATCCAATGCCTTAAAGAATATTTCTATTCCTCAATTTGAAAAGACCGTTAAGATGATTTCTGAATCGCTTGAAGAAAAGGAAAGAGAAAGTTTCTCAGTACAAAAAGTCATCAAATCACAGAAGGAAAGAGCACAATAGCTCTTTCTTTTTTATCTAGAGCTTTGATATTCAAATAGAACATGTTAGGGTGCTTAGGGAAGACATTATGAATATCAAAGAATATCTTTATCGCTGGATTGTCGTATTACTAGGACTTATTGGCTTAGAGGCCTTATTTCCAAGTGACTTCTATCATTTTCGCTTTTATATTTATTTATCGAATTTTGTAGTCATGTACTTTTATGGCTATCTTGTCATAAATAATAAGCCTTTATGGAACTTCGAACTTCGCATCATGACAGGTGTGACCGTTGCCATCACATTGAACTTTGTGATCGATAATCTTTTATTGTTGCCACAACAGACAACACATCAAATCTTTCAAATAAGAAATCTTGTTATGCATGAAATTGTGCCTTTAATGGTCATTCTTGACTAGATAATCTTTGATGGCAAGACATATTATCGTCATCGTGATCCATTGATCTGGGCAATTTTTCCAATGGTTTATTGTATCGCAAGTGTCTTTGCCGGACTTATGAATTGTTCCATTCCTCATGAAAAGCCTCACCATTTCCTTATTTCTTCTTGAATGTCAGTCAAAATGGTTGGATGAGTCTGATTACATATGTTGGTATCATCACTATATATTATGCGTTTTGTTAAGATGAAATAAGAATCAGCCTTAGTGCTGATTTTTTTGGTTGAGGAAAGAAGAGAGCTTGTCTATAAGCGTAAAGAAATGTACAATAAACCATAAGGTGATAGAATGGATATTTATTATGAAGACCATGGCCAAGGCTTTCCAATATTGCTTTTACATGGCAATCAAGAAAATCGAAAAATCTATAATCGATTGATTAGTGATCTTGAAGATCACTATCGTCTCATTGCGATTGATACAAGATATCATGGCAAATCGATCAAGAGTGGAGAAGTGAGCTTGCATCAATTTGCCTTAGATGTCAAAAGTGTAGCTGATGAACTTCATTTAGAAGCTTATGATGTCATTGGCTTTAGTGATGGAGCTAATATTGCTTTAACACTCGCAAGCATGGATAAACGCATGAAGAGTATGATCTTGCTTTCACCCAATAGCACACCAAAAGGAATCAAAGCGATTTATCGTATTGGGATGATTTTACAACTTATCCTTTTACCTATTTTCATGATCTATAATCAAAAGGCAAGACGCATGTTTAAGCTGACAAAGTTTATGTTGAATGAACCACATTTTGACTATGACTATCTTCATAGCTTAAAGATACCTGCGTTACTTATGTCAGGAGAAAATGACATGATTAAAGCAAGTGATATCACATTCATTGGGGAAAGTCTGCCTTATTGTGTTAGTCATGTGATGGAGAATTCTTCACATTTTCTACTTGAAGATGCTTATCAAAATGTATTAAAAGAAATCAGGGGGTTCCTATATGCAAGTCATCAAAACTAATCATCCAGTTGTTCAAGTCAAAGATGTTATTTTAGGCGAAGGCATGCCAAAAATCTGTTTACCGGTAGTGGGGAAAACAGAAGAAGAAATCCTAAAAACAGTTGAATATTATGAAAGTCTTTCTCACTGGGACATACTTGAAGTACGTTTTGATTATTATGAAGGACTTGTTTTCGGGGATTCCGTTGAACTATTAGGGAAAATAAGACATGAGACAACACGGCCAATTCTTGCAACTATTCGCACTAAGCAAGAAGGTGGGGAAGTTGATCTTGATGATGATCATTATTCATTAGCCCTAACATCCATTATTACTAGCCATGCAGCCGACCTAGTCGATATTGAAGCTAGTCATAGTCATGGTGTCGTCTTAAGTCTTTGTGATTTATGTGAGGAACATGATGTCATTTCTGTCGTTTCATCCCATAACTTCGAAGAAACACCAAGCAATGATGATATGCGTGAAATGCTTTCGACAATGCATGTCTTAGGTGGAGATATCTTAAAGCTTGCCGTGATGCCACGTGACCGTATTGATGTGATGCGTTTGATGAAAGTAACGACAGAAATGAGCCAGCGAATCAACCGTCCCCTCATCACGATGAGCATGGGTGACTTAGGTAAAATATCCCGTATTTCCGGGGAAATAACAGGATCCGTGATGACATTTGGAACAGCTGGCAAAGCGAGTGCACCAGGACAAATTGCGCTAGAAGAACTTTATCAGTTCTTAAAGGAGCTCCATTGTGATTGATATGCAGAAGGCGAGAATCGCCTTTAAAGACTATGTCGGACATTATGATGTTCATGTTGATGAAATTAGGCTCAAGATTGTTCATACTTATGAAGTTATGAAATTAACAGATTATATTTGTGAAAAGCGAAATGTCACTGGTGAGGATAAAGCTCTTGGTGAACTGATTGCCTTATTGCATGATATTGGACGTTTTGAACAATTTGTTCGCTATGGCAGTTATATCGACTATAAGACCATCGACCACGCTCAGCTAGGTAGTGATATTCTTTTTAAAGATGGGCTTATTCGCACATTTGTGGAAGATGTTCAATATGATGATATTATTCGTCATGCCATCGAACAGCACAATAAATTTAAAGTCAGTACATCCTATGATAATCGAACAATGTTTTATATTCAGTTAATACGTGATACGGATAAACTCGATAACTTCAGAGTCAAAGAGACAGAGAAAGTGGAAACATTATTACATGCTCCTCTTGATACCATTCTACAGGAAGATATTACAGATAAAGTTTATGATGACTTTATGCATCATCATCTCATCTATGGTCCTGATCGTCAGAGTCATATTGATATGTGGGTTTCCCTTGTTGCCTTTATTTATGATTTTAACTTTCCTGAAAGCAAGCAATATATCTTAGAGAATGATTATATCAATCGTTCATTCAACAGACTTACTCCTGCAAGAGAAGAAGTGCGCCGGAAATATGAAACATTAAGACAGGAAGCATTACGTTATATTCATGAGTAAAACACGAACAATGAGTTTTCTTGCCATGCTTTCAGCCATGGCGATTGTTTTCAATATGATAGAAAATATGCTTGCATTGCCATTAGGTATACGTATTGGCATGGCAAATATTATCGCTCTGATTGTCGTACATATTTATGGTGTGAAAGAAATGCTTTTTGTGAATATGTTGAGAGTGGTAGCTTCAGGATTGCTTTCTGGCATAATTCTCAGTTATCCCTGGTGGATGAGTGTTGGAGGCGTGACTTTATCAAGTCTTATGTTGATGATGCTTTATAAACATAGTTCCTTCATTTTTACAGGGGTCATGTGTGCCATCGCTCATAGTACAGGGCAAATTCTTGTCCTTTCATTCTTCTTAACATCATCAGCCTTTATGCCTTATCTAGGCATTATGATCATCATGTCCATCATTACTGGTGTCCTAACTGGTAAGGTCAGTGAAATTGCGACAAAAAGACTGAAGCGAGGTATTCATCATGCATCCTGATCTATCTAAGCTTACAAATAAAGAATTAGAAGCTTATCAATTTCTCAATACCCATCAGCAACAAGTCAGCTATATGTCCTTAAGAGATATCGCCAATCAAACACATATCTCTACAGCCACTATCCTAAGATTAATCACTAAATTAGGCTATAATAGCTTTCAGGAATATAAATTCTCTTTAAAACAAGAATCTACAGTTGATCTTTCTTATGATTTAAGTGAAATCATCAATGCTCTTAGGCATCTAGAAGATGATTATTATGAAGAGAAGCTCTATGAGATAGCAGGATTATTGAAAGAGTCGAAAGCAGTCATCTTTCATGGGATTGGTGGATCGGCATCCATAGCAGCCTATGGAGCAAGAAAACTAGCTGAAGCTGGTCTCTTTGCCTTTTCATCTAGTGATCCTTTCTTTCTCAATTCTTCCATGCTCAAACAAAGAGCTGATATCTTTCTATCAATAAGTGGCAATACAAAGGAAATTCTAGATCTCGCAACACTTGTTTCCAAGGATAAAGATAATGGACAATTCTCTATTGCCATTACGGCAAATTTATCGAGTGAAATTGCCAAGCTATGTGACTGGACAATTGCCTATCCACTCACAATCAAACGAGATCAACAATTTATCAGTACTTCCCAGCTTGTCACTGTTGCGATTATCGAAAAGCTTACATATATCATTAAAACACTATTCTAAGTCTTCAAAGATATCTTTGAAGGCTTTTTCAAATTGTCTTTCATAAATCCTTTTGATATAGTGGATTTAGGATGATTTTCAATAACAATTTATCTTGATAACAGGAGGAATTTCGTTATGTTTATTCGTGTATTCTGGCTGGTCAATACTGCTATCTGGAATGTTGTGACTGTGGCGAGAATCTATACGCAGACATTTACTTATGATGCTGTGAATATCTTCTTTGCCATACTAGGACCATTTGCCTTGATCTATCAAATAAAAGTATTTTATCAGAAGATTAAGGAATAATGCATTGTTCATTCAACATGTTACAAACTGTTACAAAAATGTCATCTTTTTAAAGAAAATGATAGCGTTTAAGGAAG
Source organism: Sharpea porci (assembly GCF_009695655.1). Classification (GTDB taxonomy): domain Bacteria; phylum Bacillota_I; class Bacilli_A; order Erysipelotrichales; family Coprobacillaceae; genus Sharpea; species Sharpea porci. The sequence goes on along the minus strand of NZ_VUNM01000015.1, from coordinate 27,244 downwards.
GACTGATGCTCTTCCTTTTTCTTCGTATAAGAATACAATGGAATTGTCGATAAAAAGAAAACGTTTTCAAAGAAAGAAGAAGGAAATTATTTATGGAAAAGATGCAGAACTTTATGGAAAAGTATTTTGTTCCGCTTGCCGGAGCAATTAACTCACAGCGCCATGTAGCAGCTGTACGTGATGCCTTCACATTGTCATTTCCATTGACAATGGCAGGTTCAATGGTTTTATTAATCAATTATGTCTTTCTTGATCCAACAGGATTTATTGCTTCGCTCTTACATTTGGACAAACTTATTCCTAATCTAGCAAGTTATCAGAAAGTATTAGCTTCAGTTATTAATGGTACGACAAATATCCTTGCCTTGATTATAGCATTCTTAGTTGCTTATGAACTTGGTAAGAATATGAAGGGTGATGCAGTATTATGTGGTATTACTTCATTATCTGTTTATTTCATTCTCTATCCTGCTGCTAAGAACTTTGTAGGTAAAGCGGGTACAGGTCTTACAACGACATATTTTGGTGCTCAGGGTTTATTCGTTGCGATTATCTTTGGCTTGATTACTGCTGAACTCCTAACACGTTTAGGCCGTAATGACAAGTTAAGAATCAAGATGCCAGAAATGGTCCCACCTGCAGTTTCCCAGTCATTTAACTTATTAATCCCAATCATGATTGTCTTAGCTGTAATGGCTATCTTAAACTTTATTTTCTCAAAGCTTACAACTGATGGTATTCAGGTTATCATCTACTCTACAATTCAAGCTCCACTTACTTCTCTTGGCTCATCAATGGGGACAATTATTGTCTTTGTCATTGTTCAGCAGCTCTTATGGGTACTTGGTATTCATGGACCTAATACACTTTCAGCTTTACGTTCAGTCATCTGGACAGAACAGGGCAATGCGAACTTAGCTTATGTTGCTCAGCATGGATCTGCCTGGGGTGCACCTTTCCCAATTAACTGGGGTTCAATCAATGATGCTTTTGGTAATGGTGGTGGATCTGGTGCAACACTTGGTCTTATTATTGCTATCTTCATTGTTGGTAGAAAGAATAAATCACAATATGAAATTGCCAAGATGTCGTTCATGCCTGGACTATTTAATATCAATGAACCAATTATATTTGGTTTACCAATTGTTATGAACCCAATGTATGTTATTCCATTTATTCTTGCCCCACTTGTATGTGATTTAATTGGCTATTTCTTTGTCGTAACGAAGATTATTCCACCGGTTGCTTATTCCGTTGCATGGACAACACCAGAAATCTTGACACCTTTCTTAGGCTCAGGAGCCACTAATCTTATGTCATTAATTGTTGGGGTGATTTGTTTAGTTGTTTCAACACTCATCTATTTACCATTCGTTGTGGCTAGTACAAGAGCAGCTATCAAGCAGGAGCAGGAAAATGCGTAGTGACTTTCTATGGGGTGGCGCTGTTGCAGCCCATCAGGTCGAAGGGGCTTGGAATGTTGGAGGAAAGGGGCCAAATGTCTCTGACATGATGACAGCTGGTAATGTGAATACCAAGCGTATCATTACGGAAACACTTTTACCTGATGCCTATTATCCCAACCATGAAGCCATCGACTTCTATCATCACTATAAAGAGGACATTGCTTTATTTAAAGAAATGGGATTCAAATGCTTTCGCACTTCTATCTCATGGGCAAGAATCTTCCCCCATGGTGATGAAGAAGTGCCTAATGAAGAAGGTTTGAAGTTCTATGATGATTTATTTGATGAACTGCTTGCCAACAATATTCAGCCTGTCATTACCCTATCCCACTTTGAAATGCCTTATGGCATTGTCAAAGACTATGGCGGATGGCGTAGTCGCCAATTCATCACATTCTTTACACGCTTTGCGAAAGTATGCTTTGAAAGATATCATAAAAAAGTTAAGTATTGGATGACCTTCAACGAGATTAATAATCAGGCAAATTATAAATCAGAGGGTTCTGTCTTTACTAATTCAGGTATTATCTTTCAAGAAGGTGAAGACAAGGAAGAAGTAGTCTATCAGGCATCACATTATGAACTTGTTGCTTCTGCAATGGCGGTTAAGATGGCTCATGAAATTGATCCAAGCTTACAGGTTGGCTGTATGATGGCAATGACACCTATTTATCCTTATTCATGTAATCCTGATGATATGTTGAAGGCAGTTGGTGCGAATCATAAACGCTTCTGGTATCTTGACGTCCAGGTTAGAGGTTATTATCCTGGGTATATGAAGACATTCTTTAAGCGCAAAAACTTCCATCTTGATATCACTGAGGATGATATTGTGGCATTAAGAGAAGGTTGTGTTGATTATATTGGCTTTAGTTATTATATGTCTTTTGTGACTAAGGGAGATGGTGATGTCTATCTTGATTATGATGAATCACGTGATTTATGTAAGAACCCTTATTTGCAGGAGACAAAATGGGGCTGGCCAATTGATCCAAAGGGACTAAGATATACATTGAACTATTTATATGATCGTTATCAGTTACCAATGTTTATTGTGGAAAATGGCTTTGGGGCAAATGATATATTAGAAAATCATACTGTTCATGATCAAAATCGTATTGATTACTTAAGTGCACATATTCAAGAAATGAAGAAAGCTTGCGATATCGATGGTGTGGACCTTCTTGGCTATACTGTCTGGGGCTGTATTGACTGCGTCAGTTTCTCAACGGGAGAAATGAAGAAAAGATATGGCATGATTTATGTGGATAAAAATAATGATGGTAGTGGTAGCTTGAAGCGTTACAAGAAGGACTCATTCTACTGGTATCAGAAAGTCATTAAGACGAATGGTGAAGAAATTTAAATAAGGAGTTATACAATGAAGAAGATTTTCAATAAGAAAGCTAATCCTACATCACTTATCAAGCGTGTTATAGCCTATGGTATTGACTGGTATTTAGGAGCAGCACTGGCATCCCTTCCTTTAATGGTGATTTATTATACGATGCATGATCATATCAAAGTCATCCCTAATCAAATAGCACTCTTTGAATATCCAGTGAATATCATTGTGGCGTTACTTTGTTTTATTGTGATCTTCTTCTATTATGTCTTCATTCCTTATAAGTATGATGGACAGACATTGGGAAAAAAGCTTATGAAACTTAAAATAGTCAATGAGGACTATAGTGCATTATCAAAGAAGACACTAGTGATAAGACAAGTGGTCATGATGATGCTTGTTGAAGGAAGCATCTATGCCTCAACAGCGACTTTCCACCAGCTCTTACGTCTTTTATCAGGAGCAACTTTCACTAAGATCTATACGATTGTAGGTCTTATACTTACAATTCTTTCCGTTGTTCTTTTGGTCTTGACGAAGTCCCATCAGTCTTTGCATGATCTTGTCTGTCATACTCTTGTTGTTGATATTTCATCAAGAGAATATAAAAATCAGCTCATTCAATTACAAAAAGAGAAAAAACGTATGAAAAACTGTATTTCTTGTTAAAATGGACCTAGTAGGTCCATTTTAATAAAGAGGAGTAAAGTGAATGGATAATATTAAATACTTAAGTCATTTAGAGCTTGAAATCTATCATTATGTCATATCTCATAAAGAGACAATCACATCAATGAAGATGAAAGATTTATCAGCCATTCTCCATGTCTCTCCAGCGATGATTTCAAGAGTCGCTAAGAAACTAGGGTATGCCGGGTTTGCAGAGTGGAAGATTGCCTTAAAGATTGACAACAATGAATATGTCAAACCCAATGAATCCAATCTCAACTACATCATGGACTTCTTTCAACATGTCAATGATGGCGAGTTTGATGAAAATGTGAGAGAAGCAGGGAAAATGGTTGCTAAGGCGGATACGGTCTTGTTTTATGGACTGGGTATTTCTGATGGTATTGCCAAGGCCGGGGCTATGCTTTTTAATCGTCATGGCAAGAATGCAATTCATGTTGAAGATTTTTCGAGTCGTATTGATGTCTTTCATCAAGATGATGTCGCTATTGTGCTGACTGTTTCTGGTGAGACACCGGAAATGATTCAAGTGATTACATTGTTGAAAGAGAGACATATCCCGACAATCACTATTACTAATCTAGCCACTTCCTTAGCGGCAAGAAGTAGTGATAAGGCATTATGCTATTATATGCCAAGTGTTCGTGATCAATATTTCTTTTCCAATGCGACACAGGTGCCTGTGATTTATTATCTAGAAGCTATTGCGAATGAGCTTAAACAATATGGAATTGATTAAAGTGGAGGAAAGTTATGAAGAAGTATGTAGTATGTGATATTGGTGGAAGTAGTATCAAGTATGGTTTAATGGATGCAGAGCGGCATTTTATTGATAAAGGGAAAATTGCTACACCAAAAAGCTTAGGTGAGCTTTATCAGACGTTGACATCCATCTATCAACATTATGATGATGTTGCTGGAGTGGCTATTTCGATGCCTGGTGCCATTGATCCAGAAAGAGGTTATACTTATACATCTGGTGCCTTAGGCTATTACAACAACACTGAATTCGTGAAAGAATTAAGTGCCTATATTCCTGTTCCTATTACAATTGGTAATGATGCAAAATGTGCTGCCAATGCTGAAGTAGGTTATGGAGCTTTGAAGGATGTTGATGATGCCTATGTGATTGTTCTTGGTACAGGTATTGGTGGTTGTCTTGTCATGAATCATAAAGTCGTACCTGGTAAGCATTTTGCTTCTGGTGAAGTCAGCGGTCTCTTGACCGATTATCATCATCCAAAAAATGTGAAAGATGTATGGGCAACACGTTGTGGAATTCAAGGATTGCTGGAACATGTACAAGAAGCACTTGGTGAAGAGATTCAGCTTTCTGGTATTGAAATCTTTGAACGTGCAAATCATGGTGATGAAAAAGTCATTGCTGGAATTGATGCTTTTGCTAGGGAAGTCGCTATTCAGATTATCAACATCAATACGATTGTGGATTTAGAGCGTGTGGCAATTGGTGGTGGCATTTCTGTTCAGCCTTTATTACTTCAACTCATTCAAAAGAATTATGATGATATTTATCATTATTATCAACAATATGCTTTCCCTTGGGCGAAGGTAGAAATTGTGAATTGTCAATTTAATAATGATGCGAATCTTATTGGTGCTTTATATCAGCATCTCATCTCCGAATAATCTTGAAAGTGCAGGATAAGTGTTTTGAGACCTTTTTGAGACAACTTTGAGACTCTCAGGAGGTCTTTTTACGTTATCATGTACTTGGGTGGTAGAAATGAAATGTCCTCGTTGTGGGAATCAGGACCCACGCTACTTTGCACAAATGCATGGACGTATCTATTGTCGTAAATGCATTCAGTTTAACCGGGTATTCATTGATGAACAACAAAGGGAGGATGTCCATATTTCAGGAATGCAAGCTTCCTATTCACTCAAGTTTACCTTATCGAAAAGACAGCAGGAAATCTCTGATGCGCTTGTGGCAAATTATGAACGCAAGGTTAATACGCTTGTTATGGCGGTTTGTGGTTCGGGCAAAACAGAAATGACTTATCAAGTCATATGCCATGTTATTAACTCTGGTCAACGCGTATGTTTTGCCTTACCACGCAAAGCCCTTGTGGAAGAACTTTATGAACGTATGTTGAAAGCTATTCATGGTATTACAATTGGTTGTCTTTATGGCGGAAAGAAAATAAATGAAGAAGCCCCTCTTATTATATGTACAGCCCACCAGCTCTATCGCTATGTTGACAAACCTTTTGGCTTACTGCTTATGGATGAAGCAGATGCTTTTCCTTTTTATGGTGATGAAGTACTCAATGCCATCTTTGACAGATGTTATTGTCGCTGTTTTATCAAGATGAGTGCAACACTGATCTCAAGTGATATTCATGACGAAGATGTCTTGGTTATGAATCGCCGTTATCATCAACATGATCTCCCTTTACCGGTGATTAAACGATGCCCCAAACAATGTGATTGGCTGCTAATGAAACAAATTGTACAGCGATTTATTCATCAAGGTAAAGTGGTCTTGATCTATGTGCCACGCATTGAAGATCTTCCCTATTATCAGCATAAACTAAAGCATGTCAGAAGTGCGACCGTTTCATCTTCTACCCCACATATAAATCAATATATCGATCAGCTGAGAAATCATCAGCTTGATGTCATCATTACTACAACAATTCTTGAAAGAGGGATCACTGTTGATGATGTGCAGGTGATTGTTATGAAAGCCTCCCATCCAATCTTTGATGAACGTACGCTTATGCAGATCGAAGGAAGGGTGGGGCGTTCAATGGAACATTATCAGGGGGAAGTGATCTTTATTGCAGAAACAATCAGTCAGGAGATGAAAAAATGCATATCCACAATCCATTATCTCAACAACCTCTCTGTCTCATCTGTCACCAACCAGTAAGAAAAGAGCCTAGTCTCTTCACTCTAGTTTATGATACCCCCCTATGTACATCCTGTTTATCACAGTTTGAGACGATCCATTATGTCGGTCTTTTCCATGACGTAAAAATAACGATTCTTTATCGTTATAATGCCTTCTTTCAAACACTGTTATTTCGCTATAAGGGGCAATATGATTACGAGCTAAGAAACGCTTTTACTGTCAATTTTCATCATTTTCTCTCCCAATATTTTCATAACCATGTCGTTGTCGTTGCACCAAGTGATGATATTGCCAACCAAAAGAGAGGCTTTATACCTACTGCGGGTATAGCCTCTTCTTTTTCTTCTGATATCTTTACCGGTCTCTATAAAAAAGCCCCCTTTAAACAAGCTGAACAAAGCTTTGAAGGACGTCAGAAGATTAAAGATATCATTGATATTAAGAATGGTGATGTTTTAAGAAAGAAGAAGGTATTGCTTTTTGATGATGTCATTACATCAGGATCAACACTTGAAAAATGTCTTGAGCTGATTTGTCTTTATCATCCTACTTCAATAGAAATTCTTGTTCTTGCGACACGTTCCTTTCATTTAGAAAAAAACTTTTGATTTACGTAAAAAAATAAAGAAAAGCTTGAATATTGGCGAATATTTGATATTCTTTCGTAGTATATAAGTTTGTTCTTTAAGATAGCTTATGTTATAATGATTGTGTTTTTGCAAATGGGAGGTTAACTATGCCTAAAAAGAAAGCTGAAATAAAGAAACAGTATAAAAAGAAAATCGCAAAAGAAGGTGCTGAACATCAAGAATTGAACCAGCAGGCAGATATCGTCGATCTTGGCGATAACCGTGGTGATGATATTGTTGTTGAGACATTTGATGATATTAAGACAAAGGCTAAACCATTGCCTTTTTCTACAAAACCACAGGATGAACATCCTGGATTCTTTGGAAAAGTCAAATATGCTTTTTCACAGGATCGTTTAATTGTCAGAAAATTAGCTAAGCAGGCTGATGAAATTCTTGCTATGGAAGATCAGGTCGCTGCATTATCGGATGAAGAACTTGCTGCTCAGACAACATTCTTCAAGGAACGTTTAGCAAAAGGTGAAACATTGGATGATATTCTTGTAGAAGCTTTTGCCGTTGTTCGTGAAGCAACATACCGTGTGCTTGGCTTAAAAGCATTTAAAGTTCAGTTAATGGGTGGTATTGCTTTACACAATGGTGATATCGCAGAAATGAAGACTGGTGAAGGTAAAACATTAACAGGTATCTTCCCTGTTTACTTAAATGCCCTTGAAGGCAAAGGGGTTCATGTCATTACTGTCAATGAATACTTAAGTGAACGTGACTGTACACAGAATGGTAAGGTATTCCGTTTCTTAGGACTAACAACAGGTCTTAATAAGCGTGAACTTGATGCTGATGATAAGCGTAAACAGCATGCCTGTGATGTCACTTATACAACAAATGCTGAACTTGGCTTCGATTACTTACGTGATAACATGGTGACAAGCTATGAAGAAAAAGTCTTAAGACCATTACATTATGCTTTAGTCGACGAAGTTGACTCAATCTTGATTGATGAATCAAGAACACCATTGATTATTTCTGGTGGAAAGATGCATACAGCTAGTATGTATGTTTCTGCAGATCATTTCGCAAAGAGCTTAAAGAATGAAGAAGACTATGAAGTAGATGTCGAAAGCAAGACTGTTACCCTTACAAATGAAGGTATCAATAAAGCTGAAAAAGCGTTTAAGGTTGAAAACCTTTATGATCCAAAGAATACAGCTTTAGTACATTATATTAATCAGGCATTAAAAGCGAACTATACAATGACAAAGGATGTCGAATACATGGTAGCAACTGATGATGGTACGCATGATATTCGTAATGCTCAGATCATGATCATTGATCAGTTCACTGGTCGTGTAATGCCAGGTCGTGCTTATTCTGATGGTTTACATCAGGCTATTGAGGCAAAGGAAGGTGTTCCAATCAAGGAGGAAACTGTAACCCTTGCCACAATTACTTATCAGAACTTCTTCCGTTTATTCGATAAGCTTGCAGGTATGACTGGTACAGCTAAGACTGAGGAAGAAGAATTCCGCTTAATCTACAACATGCGTGTTGTTGAAATTCCAACAAACAAGCCAGTTATCAGAGAAGATATGCCTGACCGTGTATATGCTTCAAAGAGTGCTAAATATAAAGCTATTGTTGAAGAAGTAAAGAAACGTCATGCTTATGGTCAGCCAATCTTGCTTGGTACAGTTGCCGTAGAAACTTCTGAAGTCTTAAGTAATTTATTAAGAAAAGAAGGCATTAAACATAATGTCCTGAATGCGAAAAACCATGCCAAAGAAGCTCAGATTATCGCTAATGCCGGGGTTATGGGTGCAGTAACAATCGCAACAAACATGGCTGGTCGTGGTACCGATATTAAACTAGGTGCGGGCGTACCTGAAATTGGTGGTTTAATGGTTATTGGTAGTGAAAGACATGAATCACGCCGTATTGATAACCAGTTGCGTGGACGTTCTGGCCGTCAGGGTGATCCAGGCTGCTCAGTTTTCTATGTTTCATTTGAAGATGAATTGATGCAGCGTTTTGCGAATGAACGTGTTAAGGCCTTCACTGATTCCTTCCTTGGTGATGATGTCATTGAATCTAAGATGGTGTCTCGTTCGATTGAATCAGCACAGAAGCGTGTAGAAGGACAGAACTTTGATATTCGTAAACAGCTTCTTGAATATGATGATATTATGCGTCAGCAGCGTGAAATCATGTACAAGGAACGTGATGATATTATGTTATCTAAGGATTTAACAGAAATCATCAAAGGTATGTTTAAGACAGCTATTGAAGAAGATATTAAGAATTACACAGATGATTCTGGCAAGAAACCAGTTGTTGATGTAAAGAATTTAGTGAATCATGTGGCTAAGAATTATATGCTTTTATCAACAATTGAACCTTCAAATATCGAAGCTGTTGAACATGAACCAGAAAAGGTTGTCAATGCCTTAAGTGAAATCTGTTCTATTCAGTATGAAAACAGATTCAATAAAGACTTACCTGATGAAATCAAGCTTGATTATGAACGCCGTGTTCTTCTTGGTGTTATTGATCATACTTGGATTAACCACATCGATGCAATGAGTAAGTTAAGAAATGGTATTTACTTAAGAGCCTATGCCCAGCGTGATCCACTTCAGGAATATACTGAAGAAGGGTTCTATATGTTTGAAGAGATGACTAAATCTATTTCTCAAGATATCTCTAAGACGATTGTACATATGGGTATCCGTCCAGGTACAGAAGCAGAAATGAACATTCCACAGATCAAGGTAGAGCTTGAATTTAAATAATGGAATTATATGAAATTAGAAGCGGGCTTGAAAAAGCTCGCTCTTTATTGAATGAATTGTTTGTTTCTGCAAATATAGAAATATTAAAAAGAGAAATAGAAGGCTTAACAGTTAAAAGTGAAGCACCTGATTTCTGGGATGACCAGAAACGTGCAACCAAAATCTACAGCAAGATGAATGATATGAAAGCTATCGTAGATGGTTATGAAGCGTTGAAGAATAGCTTTGATGAATTAGAAGAAGTCTATGATTATGTCAAGGATACGGATGATGCTGATTTTAGAGAATCACTGGAAAGTGATTATATGGCTTTTGAGAAGCATCTTGATGAGTATGAAAAAACACTTCTTTTTGATGAAGAATATGATCATAACAATGCCCTCTTGGATATCCATCCTGGAGCTGGAGGAACGGAGTCGCAGGACTGGGCGCAAATGCTGATGCGTATGTATATGCGTTATGGTGAAAAGAAGGGCTGGAAGATTGAAGTTGTTGACTATCTTGCAGGTGAAGAAGCGGGAATTAAGAGCGTAACGCTGCGCTTTAGTGGCAAGAATGCCTATGGCCTCTTGAAGAGTGAGAAAGGTGTTCACCGTCTTGTTCGTATTTCACCATTTGATTCTTCAAAAAGACGTCATACATCCTTTGCTTCAGTCGATGTTATGCCAGAGATTGATGATGATATTGAAGTCAATATCAATCCTAATGATTTACGCATTGATACTTATCGTGCAAGTGGGGCTGGCGGACAGCATATCAATAAGACGGATTCTGCTGTTCGTATTACCCATATTCCTACCAATACTGTAGTTACTTGTCAGTCACAACGCAGTCAGCTGCAAAACAAGGAAGAAGCAATGCGCATGTTGAAAAGCCGTTTGTATCTCTTGATGCAAGAGGCACATGCCAAGGAACTATCAGAAATTCAGGGTGAAAAGAAAGCTATTGAATGGGGTTCACAGATTCGTTCCTATGTTCTTCATCCCTATTCCCTTGTCAAAGATAATCGCTCGGGTTATGAATCCCATGATCCCCAAGCGATTCTTGATGGCAATCTTGATGATATGATTTATGCTTATTTAAAGGCTTATGTGAAAAAAAGAGGCGAAGAGAATGTATAATCAGTTCAGCCAGAATCGTATACTGCGATTAATCATGCATGCCATCATTGTGTTAACTGGTAATTTTCTTCTTGCGATTGGTGTACAAAGTTTTGCAGTACCAGCTAAGATCATTGTTGGTGGAGCATCAGGTATGTCCATTGTCATCGGACATTTTATTCCAGTATCACTTTCTTACAGCGTTCTGGTTATTAATATTGTGGCATTAGTTCTTGGCTTGATTTTTCTAGGCAAACGCTTTATTGTGGGCACGATTGTGTCCACCTTTGCCTTCCCATTGTTTTTGGAATTTGTCGCAAAGACACCTGGCTTAAACAATCTGACCAATGATCGTCTTTTGGCTGCAATATTTGCGGGAGGATTACAGGGTATCGGTGTTGGAATCGTCTTTCGTATTGGTTATTCAACAGGTGGCTTGGATATACCTCCTCTTATTATTAATAAGTTTACAAGTATTCCAGTCGGAACGGTTGTTTATTTAGTGGATATTGTGATTTTGTTGGCGCAAATTCCTTTTGTGAATATGGAAGGTATTCTATATGGTATTATCAATGCGATTATTTCTGGGTACTGTATAGATAAAACTATGATGATTGGTGAAAGTAATATTCAGGTAACCATTATTTCTACTAAGCCAGAAGAGCTTGTTGATATGATTTTTAAAGAGATTGATCGTGGGGCAACCTATCTGAATATTACAACAGGCTATTTTAAAAAGGAAACAAAAGCTGTAATGGTTGTCTGCTCAAGAAGACAGGTGACAAAATTACAAGAACGCATCCAGCAGATTGATCCTAATGCCTTTGTCATTACGAATGAAGTCCATTCTGTAAAGGGAAGAGGCTTTACATTACCAAGTATAGATTTATAAAAAAATGAGACAGGCTTACTTGTCTGTCTCATTTAAATGGTATTTAATAGAATTATAGAAAAGTTCAATATGCCCACAATGAGGACAAACAGCAGCTTCAACAGGTGCTTCATGTTTGACAAAGTTCTCATCACGTCTAACGATATATAAATCATTAAGGAAATTAGCCTTATTGATGAGATAGGCATCTTCATGCATTTCTTTGTGACATATTGGACATATTCGCATGGTAAAACACTCCTTTGTTTTTTATCATAACATAAATGATAAATGGAAAGAAGTTGAAATATGAATTTTGGTGAACTATGTGAAATTGAAAAAAAGTGATACATATTATTGTATTGTGATATAATGCTTGAGGGAGTGTGAAAGAAATGATTAAACTTGAAAATGTAACGAAAGTTTACAAAACTGGCGTTCGAGCATTAAATGACGTCAGCCTAGATATAGCTCCTGGAGAATTTGTTTACGTCATTGGACCTACTGGTGCTGGTAAGTCCACTTTCATTAAATTGCTTTATCGTGAAGAAGTTGCCACAAGTGGTAAAGTCTTTGTAGATGGACAGGATGTGAAAAAGATAAAGAACTGGAAAGTTCCTTATTTTAGAAGAAAGATTGGTGTCGTTTTCCAGAACTATCGTCTATTACCTAAAAAGACAGTATTTGAAAATATTGCCTTTGCCTTGGAAGTCACGGATACACCAAAGGTAGAAATCCGTAAGAAAGTGAGAAGAGTCTTGGAACTTGTTGGGCTAGAAGACAAAGCCAATGCTTTCCCACATGAATTGTCAGGTGGGCAGCAGCAGCGTGTTGCGATCGCAAGAGCTATTGTCAATAATCCAAAAGTGCTTATTGCCGATGAACCAACAGGTAACCTCGATCCTGATACTTCAAAAGAAATTATTGAATTACTAGAAAAAATTAATGAGGTTAATCAAACAACTGTTCTTGTTGTAACCCATGACCGTGATATCGTTCAAAAGTATAAGAAACGTACGATTAGAATTGAAGATGGTTGTATTAAAACTGATACAAGTTTAGGAGGTTATAACATATGATGATATTACGTGGGATTAAAAACTTCCCTAAACATTGTAAAACAGCGCTTGTTTCCATATGGCGTAATGGTGTGATGTCTTTTTCATCCATCTTTGCCGTAACAATTACGTTGTTATTGATTGCTGTTGTTATGACAATTGCCTTAAATGTCAATAAGATTACTGTGAATATTGAAAATAGCTTAACTATCTATGTCAAAGTAGACAGAGCAGCGACCGAGGAACAATCTAAAGCGATTGAGCCTCAGCTTAAAGCTTTGAAGGGTGTTAAGAGTGTTAAATTCTCTTCAAAAGATCAGGAATTAAATAAATTAATTGCATCACAGGATAAAAACAACAAGAAATTATTCGAAAACTACCGTAATGATAACCCATTAGGTGATGCTTACACTGTTGAAGTCAAGAATGTAAAAAATCTTGATTCAGTGGCTAAGAAGATTGAACATATTCAATATGTCAATGAAGTAACATATGGTGGTTCTTCTACTAATAAACTTGTTAAAATTCTTGAAAATATTCGTAATGGTGGTGCTATCTTCGTTGTAGCATTGATTGTTGTTGTACTCTTTATGATTGCGAATACAATCAAGATGGCAATTACAGCAAGGTCAACAGAAATTGCCATTATGAGAATGGTTGGTGCATCTAACTGGTATATCCGTATTCCATTCATGCTTGAAGGGGCCTTCATTGGACTCTTTGGGGCGATCATTCCAATTATTGCCTTACGTTATGGCTATACATTTGCCTATGAGCAGTTGACGCAGATGATGGGGGCAGGGCTTGTTGCCTTTGTATCGCCATTCCCATTTGTCTATAAGCTTAGTGGTATTCTCTTGTTGCTAGGAGCTGGGGTCGGTCTTATTGGGGCCTTCTTCTCAGTAAGAAAGTTCTTAAAATTATAAAAAGAGGTGAGAATGATGCGTTATTCAAAAAAAGAAATCTTCAGTATTCCTAATATTCTCAGCTATATTAGACTCGCATTGATTCCAATCTTCGTACATGTCTATCTCAATGTTGAGAGTGCATTATTCCACCTTGTTTCTACTTGTATTCTTGCCTTTGCTTCAATTAGTGATTTTCTTGATGGGAAGATTGCCCGTACATTCAATATGGTTACGGATTTAGGCAAGATTCTTGATCCTATTGCGGATAAAATCTATCAATTCACATTAGCAGCAGTCCTGATGTATCATTATCCTTTAATGGGAATCGTGATTGCTATCATGGCTATTGAAGATGCGATGCTCTTGTTTTTTGGCTACTATGTCTATGCAAGATATCAGCGTCATATTCCTCAAGCTAAAATGCCAGGTAAGATTGCGAGTGCTGTCTACTTTGTCTTCACCATCTTCTTAGCGGCCTTTGATTTAAGCCATTCGCTTATTTCTACGATGATGATTGCTGTTATGACACTTCTTATGGCTTATGCTTGTATGAGCTATAGCTTAGAACTCTTTCATTATTATAGAGAAGGAAGGGCACTGAGAAATGGCGAGTCGTGATGTCAAAGAGCATGTCTATTTAGAAGCACTTGAAGATGCGATAACGAATGTGGAGATGATTGAAAATCATCTTGAACGACTGTCCGATGAGAATAAGGTTGTCGCTATGCATATTTTAAGAAAAGATCGTATTAAAACGATTCTTTCTCTTGAATTAGCTTTATCAACATATTGTATTCTACTTAGAAAGATGCAGGAAAATCATTTTATTACTTATCCTGATGCGATTAGAGTGGATATTAATTCGATTATTCATTCCAATCGTTTTGAATACTATGATGATGAAATTATTGTTTATTCGGCAAGAGGAAGAGAAGATGTGGATTTGGATCATCTCTTGGATTTTGGACGATCTATTCTTCAATCTATGAATCAACAAGATTAAGGTATGAACTCTAGTAACAAAATATGTACTAGAGGCATACCTTTTTTGTTAGGTTTATTTCTTTTTTAGCGTGTGTGTTGTTTTTAAAAGGTAATAATGTTAAAATTTCAATGTTTAGAAAGGGAGAAAAATAACTATGAAAAAAAGACCTATCGTTTTATGTATCTTAGACGGTTATGGATTAACTGATCGTGTTGACGGCAATGCTGTAAAGCTTGCGAACACTCCAAATTTAGATGACTTAATGTCAATGTATCCAACAACAACAATCCAGGCATCTGGTAATGCTGTTGGGTTACCAGAAGGACAGATGGGTAACTCAGAAGTTGGCCATATGAATATCGGTGCTGGTAGAGTTGTTTATCAGTCTTTGACATTAATTAATAAGGCTGTAAGTGATGGTGAATTCAATAAGAATGAAGAATTCTTAGCTGCAATTGACCATGCTAAGAAGCATAATAGTAAATTACATATCTTGGGCTTACTTTCATCAGGTGGTGTTCATTCATCAAATGAACATATCTATGCTTTATTGAAACTTGCTAAAGCTCAGGGTGTGGAAAATGTTTATGTACATGCCTTCCTTGATGGTCGTGATGTTGCTCCTGATTCAGGTAAAGATTTCATTGCAGAATTAGAAGAACAGATCAAGAAGATTGGTGTAGGTTCAATTGCTACTATCTCTGGTAGATATTATGCAATGGACCGTGATAAGAGATTTGATCGTGTTGATCTTGCTTATACAGCAATGGTTGATCATGCTGGTAAATCATTCACTGATCCAGTACAGTTTGTAAGAGATTCTTACAAGGAAGATGTATTTGATGAATTCGTAGTACCAGGCTATAACAGCACTGTTGATGGAACAATTGCTAATGATGATGCAGTCATCTTCGCTAACTTCCGTCCAGACAGAGCTATCCAGATGGCTACATTAATTACTAATCCAGAATTCTATGCTGATAAGGGTTATACACCTGCTACAAAGCTATCTAATGTATACTTTGTATCAATGATGAAATATGCTGATAGCGTTAAGGGTCATATAGCCTTCAAGCCACAGATTTTAAGCAATACATTAGGTGATTACTTAGCAGAAAGAGGCTTAAAGCAGTTAAGAATTGCAGAAACTGAAAAATATGCCCATGTAACATTCTTCTTCGATGGTGGTGTTGATAAGGAAATCGAAGGAGCTAAGCGTGACTTAATCGCTTCACCAAAGGTTGCTACATATGACTTACAGCCAGAAATGTCTGCATATCTTGTTAAAGATAAATTAATCGAAGAATTAGATTCTGGTGAATTTGATGTTGTTGTTGTAAACTTCGCTAACTGTGACATGGTTGGTCATACAGGCATCATTCCTGCTGCTATTAGCGCTGTTGAAACTGTTGATGAAGTTGTTGGTGAAGTTTATGAAAAGGTATTAGAAATGGGCGGTACAATGTTAATTACTGCTGACCATGGTAATGCTGAAAGAGAACTTGATGAAGAAGGTAACCCATTCACAGCTCATACAACTAATCCAGTTCCATTAATTGTCACAAATTCACATATCGCATTAAAAGAAGGCGGCAAGTTAGGTGACTTAGCACCAACAATCTTGACATTATTAGGACAGCCAATCCCTGAAGAAATGACAGGTAATGTCTTAATTGAAAATGATCCAGAAAGTCTTCAGTAAGATTTCAAGCTTAGGGAAACCTAGGCTTTTTTTGTACAAGATTTTAAATATGTTGTAAAAAAATTAGACTTTGGTAACATTGAAATAGAGAGGTGATTTAGATGGGAAGGAATCTTGACTTAGTTTCATGAATGTTTTTAGTAACGTATGAAATTATTAAGAAGAAATGGAAAGAATCACATGAAGCTATCATAGCTCATTGATGAATAGAGAAAGATAGGAACATTGTATGAAAAGACTATTTGTATGCATATTAACGATATTGCTCTTTACTGGATGTACAACGTCAAACAAGAAAGCTGAGAATAAAGCAAAACCAACCTTTAGTGAGACATATGATAAAAATAAAGTTTACCTTCATCAAGATACACTCTATACATTCACACGTTCAGAAGTGACAGACTATCTGTATTTCAAACTAAGAATCAATATACCTGCTTTTTCAAAGGAACATGGCATCGATATCTATAATCAACCTGATCTAAAGAATATGAAATATGATTTCTATTATGATGATCAACTCATTAAGAGTGGTACCTATCAACAAAAATTTCAACCAACCGATAAAAAGGCTGCTATAGAAGTATTTGGGACATATCTACAAGTCAAAAAGACAGATCAAAATCATATTAAACAATATAAAACAGTACTTCATTTTAAGGAAAAAGATGTGACTCTTATTGATGCGAATAAGTCCATGGATAGGAAAAAATAGTTTTTTTTTAGCTTAGGGAAACCTAGGCTTTTTTCTTTGTCTTTCAAGAGACATATGTTAGAATAGGAGGCATAAAAGGAGGGGTTATATGAAAAAGATTTTTCTTATGATTCTATCAGCATTGCTTCTAGCAGGCTGTGCGTCAAACACAAAGACAACACGTGTGCAAGTAAAAGGAATCGAAGAAGTCAATTATGATAAACTCATGAGCTTGATGAAAGAAGATAAACAATTTATTCTTTATATCGGTCGACCAGACTGTGGTGATTGCCAGCAGTTCGAACCATTGCTCAAAGATTACTTAAACAAGCATAAAAATGAAGGTGTTTATTATATTAACACCAAGACATACCGGGCAAAGGCCAAGGCAGAAAATGCACAAAAGAAGGATATCGCCTTTTATGAAAATCTTCAGAAGAAACTAAAGTTTAACTGGACACCAACATTAGAAGTCATTACGAATGGCAAGGTTGGTAAGCAGTATATGTATCTTAATGAAGACTATTATGAAATCAAGGATCGTGCAAAACAAATAGAAAAGAGAAAAGCCTTTGAACAAGAATTTAGAGACTTTATGAAAGATTATTACAAGGAGGGATAGTATGAAATGTCCACGTTGTCATCATGACGTGCGTCAAGAAGACCATTTTTGCCCCTATTGTGGCTATGATCTAAAAAATCGTGCCAAGGTTACACCGTTTCAATATCCACTCCTTCCACTTTTACTCATTGTTTTCTTAGTAGTTGTATTGCCAATAGCATCATCAATTTATTCAACAGTCAATATTTTACATGATGACCTTCAAGATGCAGCCACATTCACAATTAAGCCTGTTGAAGAAAATGAGACAAGAGGGAAGCTCTATAGCTTTGATTCTATTGCCTCTTTTCAAAAGAATGTCGGTAATGCGGATGATTTTCTTGAACCCATCAACAACTACACCACAACACTTAATAAACAATATGCAACAAAGTTTACTGCCCAGGCTAGCTTTGTCATTTATTCCGATTATGATGTGCGCATTAATCTTGTTGAAAAAGCACACTTATCTGATACCGAACTTCTTACTATCAATCGTATCTATGATCGAAAGCAAGAAGATGAACAGACAATTTCTTATACAAAAAGTCATCTCTCTCATTTTGATGAATTGACATTAGGCAATGAACGTGAAAGGATCAGCACATTTATGCCGGTTCAAACATATGATGCCTTAGTGACAAAAATGTTGAAACAGAAAGATGTCTTTGAAGAAAAGAAAGATAGGATTGGTCATTATGGTATTGGTGCTTATCTGAAAAATGCTTCCCTGGTCATCTATCAAGATGGTGACTATTATAAAAGCACTTTGCGCATAACAACCAATGGTGATCACTCTCTTAAAAGATAGGAAAACCTATCTTTTTTTCTTACATGAACATTATTTTTATGTTATAGTCCTATCAATGCGGTAAAATTGGCAACTTACATTTTGGTATGAACAACACGTAAATAATAGAAGAGGAGTATTGAAATGCCAAAAACGAAATTCCAAAATATTGTCTTTGCTTTAATGATGACTTTTATTATGGTTTATGCCATAATTTGTTACAACATTGCATTGAACATTGGTGGGATGACAAATGAAGTCTTTGTGATGGCTTTAGGTGAATTGAAGCTGATGTGGCCGATTGCCTTTGTTTTAGAAGTCTTTGTCTTAGAAAGAGCTGTCATTTATTTATTTGAAAGAATTATTGATGATCATATGCCTTTATTATGGGTGATCCTTATTCGTTCAAGTTTAACTGTATGTCTGATGTGTCCAACAATGAGCTTTGTTGCCACATTATTGTTTAAAGATTATGGGCAGACTGGATTACTAGGTACTTGGTTACAGGTTTCAGCCCTTAATTTCCCAATGGCCCTTGCCTGGCAGATTTTCTTTGGGGGACCTTTAGTAAGATGGATTTTCCGTTTAATTTTTGAAAGAAAATCGAATGTTGTATTAGAATGTGAATAGGCATGATGAAGAAGTCTTTGTGGCTTCTTTTTTTGTAAAAGTTGTTTGGCATAAGTGTATACAATGTATATAATAAGGGAAAAGAGATAGGGAGGTGCTGATGTGATTCTCTTTACCGATTTAGATGGTACTTTACTTGAAAATGGTAAAGTCAAGACACAAAAAGATATTGATGCCTTACATAAATTTCAAGATGCTGGAGGCATTGTGGCAATCTGCACGGGAAGAAGCAAATTTGAAGTCGTTCCGGCAATTGAACAAGGACTGCCATATAATTATATGATTCTTAATAATGGTGGGGAAATCTATGATGGGGAAAAAGCTATTATTGAACATCGTATAAGTCAAAAAGCAGGTGTAGAAATTCTGGATATGCTTGTGCAAGAGAAGCATTTATATAGCTATTTTGCGAATGATGATGAGCAGCTGTCCTATTATCAAGGCAAGTGTGCCTACTTCCCTTCCCACAAACCAACAGATCTAGATTTCATCGATGAATATCATCGTTCTCATGGTTTTACCATTCTTTGTACACATCAGGATACTGATGATTTCTCTATTACACAGAAATATATGGATATCATTAATGAAAACTATCGGGATGAAGCTATTGCCCATCGTAATGAAATCTTCCTCGATATCGTACCAGCCCATTGTTCTAAAGGAACAGGCATTAAAGATCTTGTGCATTATTTAGGTGATAAGCATCGGACTTTTGGCATTGGTGATTCTTACAACGATCTATCAATGATTGAGATGTGTGATGTTGGTGCAACATTTCATTTTAGTGATCTAAGTATTAAAGAAAAAGCGCAAAAAAGCTATAGCTACGTTTATGAATTTATTGATGATATCTTAGGAGGGTATTATGAGCTGGAGAGATAATTTAAGACAGGTTGAACCCTATGTAGCTGGGGAACAGCCTAAGATGAAGAATTTAATTAAACTGAATACAAATGAAAATCCCTATGATCCAGGAGAAAAGGTAAGAGAGGCTATTCAAATGTTTGATGCCAATCGCTTAAGACTTTATCCTAATGCCGATGCAGAGAATTTAAGACATGCATTAGCTCGTTATCATCATTTAGACGATGAACAGGTCTTTATTGGTAATGGCAGTGATGAAGTACTGGCATTGACATTCTTGACATGTTTTAATGGCGAAAAGCCAATTCTCTTCCCTGATATTACTTATTCTTTCTATCCTGTTTATTGTGAGTTGTATCAAATTCATTATCATAAAGTTCCTTTATGTGATGATTTCACAATCAATAAAGAAGACTATTATGGCGATAATGGGGGAGTGATCTTCCCTAATCCTAATGCGCCTACTGGCTTGTTGTTGAGTGTTGATGATATTAAAGATATCTTGGATCATAATAGAGATGTTGTGGTTGTTGTTGATGAAGCTTATATTGATTTTGGGGGACAGAGCTGTCTTGGTTTATTGAAGGATTATGAGAATTTACTGATTGTGAAGACATTCTCTAAATTCAGAAGTTTAGCTGGCAGTCGTCTTGGTGCGGCATATGGCAACAAGGAACTGATTTCTCATCTCTATGATGTCAAGAATTCCTTCAACTCTTATCCTATTGATGCCCTCAATCAGGCTATTGGTGAAGCGAGTGTAGCCGATAGTGCCTATATCGAAGAGAATGCGAAGAAAGTCATGGCCACACGTACACGCATTATGGCCGAACTTAGAGAGCTAGGCTTTATTATTCCTGAAAGCTATGCCAACTTTATTTTTATTTCTCATCCTAGAGTGAAAGCGGCATATATTTTTAAAGAACTGCGTAAGAAAGGGATTATTGTACGTTATTTCAATGCGGATCGTATTCAAAACTATTTACGTGTATCAATTGGTACGGATGAACAGATGGATGCTTTTATGACAGGTGTCAAAGAAATTCTTTCAAGATAGGGCAACCTATCTTTTTTCTTTGTAATATGTACACTTATAATTGGAAAATGATGAAAGAGATGGTATAATGTGTTGACTAAAAGGAGGCTTCGCTATGGAAAAGAGTACAAATATTCATAAAACTGATGTTGTCCTTGTCACTGGTATGTCAGGCGCTGGGAAAACACAGGCCATGGCTGTATTTGAAAATATGCAATATTATTGCATTGATAATTATCCTGTTGATTTATTGGAAGCTTTTGGTGACTATCTGAGACATTCACCTTATCAGAGAATTGCAATGGCAGTTTCGCTCAATGATGCTATGCAGGCAATCCGTGTGCTTGATAACTTAGACTGGATTAATCTCTATATTGTCTTCTTAGATTGTGCTGATGGTAAGCTTATTCATCGCTATAAGCAGACAAGACGCTCACATCCTCTTATTATCCGTAATAAGGCAAGTTCTCTGACGGAAGCGATTGAGCTTGAACGCAAGATTTTTGAACAGATTTCATCAAGTGCCAATAGAATCATTGATACCACACTTTTAAAGCCAACAACGCTCCAACAAGTACTTGAATCCTCATTCAATGATTCTGCCCAGGAAGTCTTTAGAGTAAGCTTTGTATCCTTCGGATACAAATATGGTATTCCTAAGGATGCTGATATTGTTCTTGATGTACGTTTCTTGCCTAATCCCTTCTATGTTGAAGAATTAAGACATAAGACAGGCAATGACAAAGAAGTCTATGACTATGTCATGGAAAAGCCAGAAACACAGGAATTCATTAAAAAAACAACCACTTATTATAATTACTTATTAAAAGAATATGAAAAAGAAGGTAAAATGCAGGTTATTGTAGGGATTGGATGTACAGGAGGACAGCATCGTTCTGTCACTTTGACCAATTATCTCTATGATTACTATTCACAATTCTACCAGGTTTATAAATGGCACCGTGATGCCGATCATTAGAAAGGAGTTTTTTCATGCTCTCTTTTTCAAGAAAAGTCAAAGAAGAAATTGTCTTTAATGACTTTGATATTCCTTGTTCAAAAGCTTTGTTGACAGCATTGATCAAGGTTACTGGAACATTGCATTTAGGCAATGGCATGAGCTTAACGATACGTACAGAAAATGCCAAGGTCGCAAGTTTTGTCCATAAGCTCCTCAAAGAGCTTTATCATCCAAGTATTGAATTCATGGTTTCACGCAAGATGAAACTCGCCAAAAACAATATTTATGTCTTACGTGTCTCAAAAGCGAAAGTCATACTAGATGATCTCCATCTCATGGATGGTCTTGGTTTTCCGGAAGTGCCAAGCGATGCGATTATCAATACGCCCGATACAAAGCGTGCCTATCTTGCTGGTATGTTTCTTGCTTCAGGCTCTGTCAACAACCCTGATACATCAAACTATCATCTTGAAATGAGTGCTGATAGCGAACAACAGGCCTACTATATTCAGCAGCTAATGAATGAGTATGAACTGAATGCAAAAGTTATTAAAAGACGTAGTAAATATGTCATTTATCTCAAGTCAGCGGAGAAGATTGGTGACTTCTTAAGAGCTATTGGAGCAAGTAATTCTGTCATGGAATTTGAAACAACCCGCATTGATCGTTCCATGGCTAATACTGTCAATCGATGGAACAATTGTGATATTGCCAATGAGATGAAAGCGATGAGTGCAAGTCAGAAACAAATTGATGATATTGCTTATGTCATTGATAAGGCAGGTATTGAGATTCTGGATTCAAAAACACAGATTGTCGCTAAAATCCGTCTTGCCAATCCTGAACTGACACTAAGTGAATTAACGGATGTCTATTTTGATGAAACAGGGCAGACAATTAGTAAATCCGGTCTTCATCATCGTTTTAAGAAAATAAGTGATGAAGCCGAACGATTAAGACAATTGGAGTCATGATTATGGAAAAAAGTATTACGATTGAAGAAAGATTTGGGATGCGCATAAGAGAATTGCGTAATCTCCAGCATATGTCTCAAGAAGAGCTCGCCTTTCGCTGCCAGCTTTCTAAGAACTATGTATCAGATGTAGAAAGAGGCCGACGCAATGTCAGTCTTAAAGCGATTGAGAAGTTTGCCCATGGGCTTAATGTCAATCTTGTTGAACTTTTTAGATACTAGGAGGATATTATGGATATTTTGGTATTGTTTGCGGTTGTGATTATTATACTTGCTATTTTAGGATTGTTCTTTCGCATATTTATTGTCATTTGGCCAGTTGTTCTTGTGGCTGCTATTATTTATGCGATTGTCAATGCGTTGAGAAAAGACAAGAAGGATGATGAGACAATGAATACATCACAAGATGATCCTGATGTGATTGATGTGGATTATAAGGTGGTTGATGAGAAGAAAGAAGGTGACAAGTAATGCAATGTCCTAGATGTCATTATGAGCTAGACGAGAATGCCAACTTCTGTCCTCATTGTGGAATGAAGATTATTCGCTGTCCTGAATGCCATGCACCGAATCTAGAAGAAGCGAACTTTTGTCAGCATTGTGGCCACAAGCTTAAAGAAGAAGTTCCTCAGTATCAGTCACCTTATCATTACCAGCCAGTTAAAGATCTCTATGAAGGGGAAGTTGTTGGCCAGGAAGAGGTCAACAATGAAATCATTGATGATCCCCATATTGATCATACAATTCACTGGAAGAAGGTCATCATTGCCTTTCTTGTCATGATTCTTGCCTGGGGCGCTAGTTATTACTATCTCGCTACTTCACCTAAAATTGCCCTAGCCAATGAAGATGGTGTGACCATTGCGGCGACATTTAAAGCAAACAAGATGAGTGAAGCAGAGAGACTGTCCAATCTTGCAGGTAGTGGCTTGATGGCAAAAAGCGGGAAATATGTCTATATGACAGATGATGCAGGTTATTTGATTCGGGTTGATGAGAATTTCAAGCATCCTAAAGAAATAACAACAGAAGCTGTGAATTATATTAATGTTGTGGGGAATTATCTGTATTATACGAATGCTTCACATATGATCTGTTCATATAACTTGAAGACACAAGAAAAAAGAATCATTGTCAAAGATAATAGTTACTATGTTGTAGCTACCAAAGATGTCATCTACTATCAAAATGATAGTGACCAGGAATCTTTATATGCCTATGATATTGCTTCAGGTGTATCAAAGAAACTTGTCAATGATCATGTCTATTGTATTAATCCTGTGGGTGATCTCATCTACTTTACAACAAAGACAGCTATATGTGCTTATGATACAAAATCAGGACAGATTGCCTTGATAAAACAGACCCGTGCTCATACGCTTGTCTACAATAAAGAATGTCTTTATTATGTGGATGATAATGGCAGTTTGATTGTCCTTGACTTAAAGAAGAAGACAAGCGATACGATTGCTTCAGGACTTATGGGCAGTGCCCTTATTAATGATCAATATGCTTATAGCTATGTTGGTGGTAAGGGGATTGTGAGAATATCTTTAAAAGATAAGAAACAGGAATATGTCTATAAAGGTATGATTGCAGGATACTATGACTATAGTCTTATTGACAATAATTTGATTGTGAAAGAAAATGGCCATTGGGTCTCTGTTAATACGACAAATCATAAAAAAGGACGTTTATTTAAATAGGGGAAAATTATGAAAATTGAGGAAATTGTCAAGGCGACAAAGGGACAGTTATTGTCTGGAAATGAAAATGATGAAGTGACTGGATTGACGCAAGATACACGTCATGTCGAACCAGGTTATCTTTATATTCCATTAGTGGGCAAGCGTGATGGCCATGACTTTATTGGACAGGCTTTTGAAAAAGGAGCAATCGCTTCACTGACTGATCATCCCATTGATGATTTAAAGCATAAT
Organism: Sharpea porci; assembly: GCF_009695655.1. Classification (GTDB taxonomy): domain Bacteria; phylum Bacillota_I; class Bacilli_A; order Erysipelotrichales; family Coprobacillaceae; genus Sharpea; species Sharpea porci. The sequence continues at coordinate 2,370 of NZ_VUNM01000015.1, read as the reverse complement.
CTCATCTTAGTTAAAGATACCCATCAAGCTATGGGTGATATTGCCCGTTATATCAGAAAAAAATCACAGGCATTGGTTGTTGGGGTAACTGGATCTGTTGGTAAAACAAGTACGAAAGATATGATTGCTTCCGTCGTAGCACAAAGTTATACAACTCTCAAGACTCAGGGTAACTTTAATAATGATATTGGTGTTCCGCTCACAATCTTCAACTATCGCCAAGAAGAAGCAATGGTGATTGAAATGGGCATGAATCATTTAGGTGAGATTGATTATCTGACCCATATTGCCTTGCCTGATGTGGCTGTTATTACCAATGTCGGAACAGCTCATATTGGGGAAGTGGGTTCAAGAGAAAACATTCTTAAGGCTAAAATGGAAATTACGCATGGGCTCAAGAAAGGTGGCCGTTTAATCGTCAATGGCGATAATGACATGTTGGCGACTGTTCATAGCACTGATGACTATGAAGTCTATAAAGTAGGCATTGATAGTGAAGTTGATTTAAAGGCCTACGATCTTGTTTTGAATGAAAGTAGTTCAAAATTTAAAGTGGATATTGATGGCCGAAGTGAAACATTTATTGTCAATGAACCAGGTAAGCATTTTATTTACAATGCCCTAAGTGCGATAGCGGTCGGCTTAAGTCTCCATATTCCTGTGGAAAAAATTAAGACGGGTATTGCGACTTTTGAACTGACAAAAAATCGTGCTGATATGTTTGTTTTAAAAGGTGGTATTAAAGTCTTTGATGGGACCTATAATGCCAACTTAGATTCGATGAAAGCCAGTATCGATGTACTTGCCCAATATCATGGCAGAAAGATTGCTGTTTTAGCTGATATGCTTGAACTAGGGGACTATGAAGAAAAGCTTCATCGCGAAGTTGGGCAGTATTGCTGTGACAAGCATGTGGATGTTGTTTTGACTGTCGGCAGGGCAGCAGCCTATATCAGTGATGTCTGTAAGACAAATGGTATTGACACAAAGCACTTTGAGGATAATAATGCTCTCGTACAATATTTATTGCCAAACTTGCAGAAGGGTGATGTCATTCTTGTCAAGGGCAGCAATGGTATGAAGCTTAAAGAAGTTATTGGTGCACTTAAGGAGAAAGAAGCATGAAATTATTATTAATATGTGGTGGTCAGTCGACAGAACATAGTATCTCAAGAATGTCTTGTACTAATATTCGTAAATCTATTAAAGATGAAATAAGCGTTGAAGTTATGGGAATTACGAAGGAAGGTTCTTGGTACAAGCTAGCTGATGAAGTACGTGATTATGCCAGTGAGAATTGGTTGGAAGGGGCAACAGAGATCAAAGATAATTTTGCCTATTTGAAATCATTTGATGTTGTCTTCCCAGCTTTACATGGTCTTTATGGCGAAGATGGGACAATTCAGGGTATTCTAGAAATGTGCAACGTGCCTTATGTTGGTTGTCGCGTTATTGATTCAGCTGCCGCAATGGATAAGGTTGTTGCGAAAAAGCTATTTAATGCTGCCAACATTAAACAAGTTCCATCTCTCTATGCGTTTAAGCGTTATGATGGAGAATTTGTCATCATCAATGATGATACAAGCGAAGATCGCGAGATTGTCGAAAGAGTGAAACATGATCTTGGCTTACCAGTCTTTATTAAAGCGAGCCGTTCTGGTTCATCAGTAGGCTGTTATAAAGTCACACGTGAAGAAGACATTCTCCCACGTTTACAAGAAGCTGGTCAGTATGACCGTAAAGTCTTAATTGAAAAAGCTATCAATGCGACAGAATTAGAATGTGCCGTACTGGGTAATGATGATCTTATTGTATCAAGAGTGGGTCAGATTCTTCCTCATGGGGAATTCTATACATTTGAAAGTAAATATGAAGATAAACAGTCGGCAACTTGCATTCCAGCTCGCGTTGATCAGAGTGTTCAGGATTATATCCGTAAAATGGCGCCAATTGCCTTCAAGGCTGTTGATGGCCATGGCTTAGCTCGCTGCGATTTCTTCTTAGATAATGATACAGGTGAAGTTTATCTCAATGAAATCAATACTTTACCAGGCTTTACTAATATTTCTATGTATCCAATGTTGATGGCAGATGCAGGTATTCCTACAACTGAACTTGTTGATCGTCTGATTCAATTGGCATTAGAACGCTAAAGGTTTCCTTTCTGGAAATCTTTTTTTGATGACGAAATTTATGAAAATAAGAATCTTTGAGGCAAAAAAGAGAAAACATACGAAAAAATAGGCTCTTCATTAACATCTGTGGGTAAAAATTGCATGTTTTGACTGTCATATCATTTGCTTGATGAATGCTTTTTGTCCCTTGGCATGAGGATAATTCCTGTTAGGAAGGGGAATCTTAATGTCTGAA
>NZ_VUNM01000014.1 GCF_009695655.1 Sharpea porci | reverse complement strand
CGCGTCTTAATTCTACTGGTAATCGTGATTGTAGTGTCTGGTTAACTCTTTCAACACGGCCTTTAGCTTGAGCCACGCTCGTTGTTTTTATTTCTATACCTAGCTGATGCGCTGAGTAGGCAAACTGAGTGAAAGTATCCTCGTTGTCTAAAGGCGCATTTTTTCTCTTATATTCGAATACAGTGCGTCTGTCGGTATAGAAGAGGGCTGGTATGCCCTTGTTCAGAAGAATCTGTGAGACAACGCCATAATAGCCTTTAAGCGTCTCCTGAAGGTCAAAATAGGCGCCGACGATTTCCCCTGTGGCATCATCGATTGCAACGTGCAGATGCCATATATCAGAGCCGTTCCATTTGAAGGAACTTGCATCCATCTGAATCATTTCACCCGCATATTTGCATCTAGGGCGTCTTGGGTGAGCTTCAGACTTTTCCACCTTGTAGATTACTTCCTTGATCTTGTTTCTTTCTTTTTCGCTTTTTGCACTCTTAAGCTTCATTTTCATCAGTTTCCTATGCTGCTTTTTTGTTTTTTTACGTGCTTTTGGTGAAAGAATGTTTTCTTCTCTCAGCCACTTGTTCACAGTCGTATCACTCACTTTCACTCCAAGCTCCTCATGAACAATCTCAGTAAAATGTCTGAAGTTAGTATCTCTGTATTTCTCCTTGTACAAGTCAATAATCTGTTGTTTTACTTCGGAAGAGAAAGTGATAGCAGGCTTGCGGTTCTTGTTCTTGTGCTGGAAGGCAGCTTTTCCTCCTTCGTTGTATTTAGCGATTAATCTGTTCACATTCCTGACAGTGCAATTGAGCCTTAATGCCACTCTTTTCTTGTTCCCGTTTGTTTCTACGAGCTTCTTGATAACTTTGTATTTGTATTCTTCCATATAGTTCAGATTTACCTTTCTCATGCAATACCTCCAAGTCTTATAGAATAGTTAGGAGATTATTGTAACATGCTTTTTTCAGATCTATCATTCAGGACACTTTCTTTCTTGGTACATAAAGACAATATCATGTTTGACTCACAGAAGCGATGAAAATGATGAATATTCAGTTTGACAAGGCTAACATTGTATGCTATATTTTATTCAGTTAGTAAATACTAACTATAACCTCTAAATAATTACACACACATGAATGAATAGAGCTACCCTGGCTCTGTTTTTTCTTTTTACCGCAAGAAAAAAAGGTGTTGACGGGATTAAGTGAAAATGGTATATTATACGAGCAGTCAGTTGATGGGCCTGTAGCTCAGTTGGTTAGAGCGCACCCCTGATAAGGGTGAGGTCGATGGTTCAAATCCATTCAGGCCCACCATTAATTGATGCAAGAAATGGGCCTGTAGCTCAGTTGGTTAGAGCGCACCCCTGATAAGGGTGAGGTCGATGGTTCAAATCCATTCAGGCCCACCATTTCTTTTATAAGATGGGGCTTTAGCTCAGCTGGGAGAGCGCCTGCTTTGCACGCAGGAGGTCAGCGGTTCGATCCCGCTAAGCTCCACCATAATGATTTCAAAGAAGTACAATGTACTTCTTTTTTTGTGATTGAAATGTGAAAAAACTTGTTTTTCTTATTGACGTATATATGAACGGGTGGTATATTATACGAGCAGTCTTCAAGACGGGCCTGTAGCTCAGTTGGTTAGAGCGCACCCCTGATAAGGGTGAGGTCGATGGTTCAAATCCATTCAGGCCCACCATCTCTAAGATTGCAAGAAATGGGCCTGTAGCTCAGTTGGTTAGAGCGCACCCCTGATAAGGGTGAGGTCGATGGTTCAAATCCATTCAGGCCCACCATTTCTTTTTATAAGATGGGGCTTTAGCTCAGCTGGGAGAGCGCCTGCTTTGCACGCAGGAGGTCAGCGGTTCGATCCCGCTAAGCTCCACCATGATGAATGTGAGGAAGTACGAAGTGCTTCTTTTTTTATATATGGAGGTGGCTTATGTTATTTGTGTCGTTATTCTTATTCTTTATCTTTTTAAGCTTATTGTTTGCATTAGTAAAAGGTATTATTCGTATTACTCTTGGCTTGCTTTTTTCACCTCTTTTACTTTTGTTTATTATCCTTATTATATATTCACTTTTTGTATCATAAAAAAGCTTGGGAAAAATTCCTAAGCTTTTTTAAATAGATCTGTATGACCCATGAGTTCACTAGCATGAGCAATCTGGTCATCATTTTGTACAAGCGCCATTCTGACAAATCCTTTGCCGTGTTTTCCAAATGCCGAACCAGGGACAACAAGGACACCTGTCTCGTTAAAGAGATCATAGGTAAATTGTTCATCATCTTGATGATAATGATCTGGTATTTTTGCCCAGACAAACATGGAACCCTTAGGAACATCGATATCCCAGCCGATTTTCTTAAATCTTTCCAACAAGAAATCACGACGATGGCGATAAGCTTCTCTTGTCGTTTCAACACATGACTGATCTCCAGTAATAGCTGTAATGGCAGCTTTCTGAATAGGGATGAACATGCCGTAGTCAAGATTAGACTTAAGTGCTTTTATGAGACTGATGATTACTGCATTACCAATCGCAAAGCCAACTCTTGCCCCAGCCATGCCATAAGTCTTTGATAATGAATTGAACTCAATACCAACATCCTTAGCACCTTCATATTCTAAAAAACTATGACCAACACCTTCGAACAATAATTCACTATAGGCATTATCGTGAAGAACGAGAATATCATATTTTTTCGCAAACGCAATAAGCTTGTGATAGAAAGCTTCATTAGCAATTGCACATGTTGGATTGTTTGGATAGGAAACAATCATGAGCTTAGCTTTTTTGGCATCATCGGGATTGATGGCATCAAAGTCAATAAGATAATCATTTTCTTTCAACAATGGCATATAGACAACTTTTGCCCCTGCTAAGAGTGGCCCATCTCTAAAAATAGGATAACAAGGGTCAGGAACGAGAATGACATCACCATCATTAACGAGTGTCATGGCAAGATGGGATAAGCCTTCCTGTGAACCAAGCAAGCTTGTCATTTCCGTTTTTCCATCAATATCAACATGATAACGACGTTTATACCATTGCTGTACAGCATCCTGTAATTCCGGCAAGTCAGTTATCGCATAAATGTAGTTTTTAGGATTACTTGCTTCCTTGCTTAAGGTTTCTAGAATAGCCTGATGAGGTGGGATGTTGGGAGCACCTATACTTAGGTCAATCACATCTTTACCTTCCTGTAGCCTTTGTGTACGCATATTAGCGAGTGTGGTGAAAATACTTTCACCAAAGAGATTCATACGATTTGATTTATACACACAATTCACTTCCTCTTCTTATATTTTCATATTATCTTTCAATTACCTGAAAAAAGCAAAACAAAATCGATAAATAATTCGGAAAAAGGTATTTATATTGGAAATAATTTAAGAATTTGATAAAATTGAAATAAGAAAAATTATGGAGAGAAGCTTATATGCGCATATTAATTATTACCCCAAACATGCATGTACAGACCCACCTCATTAATGAAATAACTGCCTTTCTCCCTGATACAATTGTTGACTGTTATGATAATTTAACGTCCTATCTCACCAATGAAATGAATTACCATCTCGTATTTCTTGATATCAATGATGATGAAAAACTCTTTTATGCTTGTAGAGTCTTTAAAGGGTGTGGCAATAAAATCGTTGTGATTAAACAGGGCAGTTTTTCTAATCTCTATCGCACTTGGCAAGCTGATTATTTTCTCAACCATGATATTGACCGCTATGAATTACGACATATCCTCTCATCACTCAATAACACACTCATCCATACAGTTCCTCTCTCAACAGCTCTTGGGAAGGTCAATATTAACCCACGAAGCATTATTGAGATTGTGAAACATAATGGCCAATCCACATTCTATACAACAAACAATCATCTCGATGTCAGCACACATCATCTCAAAAAATTCTTACAAGCCAATCCACGTATTGTCTTGCGTGTTAATCGATCACAATATGTTAATTTGCATTATATTGCGAAGAGAAAGGGAAGTTCGCTCTATTTATGTAATGGGCATGTTGCGAAAATTTCCAATAAGTTTATTCAAGAGAAAACATTCTTCACAGATGTCTATAAGAATTGAGAAATGACATTGTCAAATTGTATATTACATGGTAATATACTCGTGTCATACGACTGACGGAAGTGGAGTTTACCACAGGGAGTATTGATTGTTGAAGAGCCGACCGTCTGGGCCACCCCCAGGACGATTGAGCTCTTTTTTTGGTTTTGACGAAAGTGTTTAGTCGTTCTACAGATTTGTATTATAATGGGAATGAAAAAAGGATAGGTGAGATTATGTTAACAGATGTTGAAATTGCTCAAAGCACAGAAATGGAAAACATTAAAGATGTCGCAAGTCGCATTGGTCTTAGTGAGGATGACTTAGAATTATATGGTAAATATAAAGCTAAGATTTCCTTGGAAACGATAAAAAAGGTTGAGAATAAGAAGGATGGTAAGCTTATTCTTGTAACAGCAATCAATCCAACACCTGCTGGTGAAGGTAAGACAACAACAATGATTGGTTTATCACAGGCTATGCATTTATTAAACAAGAAGTCGATTGTTGCTATGCGTGAACCTAGCTTAGGTCCTTGCTTTGGTATTAAAGGTGGGGCAGCTGGGGGAGGATATGCCCAGGTTGTACCAATGGAAGATATCAATTTGCACTTTACTGGTGATATTCATGCCATTACAACAGCTAATAACCTCATTGCAGCCATGCTTGATAATTCCATCCAGCAAGGCAATCTCCTCCATATTGATACTAGACAGATTGTCTGGAAACGTTGCGTTGATTTAAATGACCGTGCTTTAAGACATATTGTTGTTGGCTTAGGTGGTAAGGCCAATGGTGTACCTCGTGAAGACGGCTTCGATATTTCCGTCGCTAGTGAAGTGATGGGTGTGCTCTGCCTTGCAACAAGCCTTCCTGATTTAAAGGCTCGCATTGCCCGCATGATTGTGGCTTATAATATGGATGGTGAACCAGTCACTGTAGATGACTTACATGCAACAGGTGCGGTGACACTTCTCTTAAAAGATGCCATCAAGCCAAATCTTGTCCAAACTCTTGATCATACGCCAGTCTTAGTTCATGGTGGACCATTTGCGAATATTGCCCACGGCTGTAACTCTGTCATGGCCACAAAGCTTGCCTTAAAGCTTGGTGATTATGCGATTACAGAAGCTGGTTTTGGTGCTGATTTAGGGGCTGAAAAATTCCTTGATATTAAGTGTCGTCAAGCTTCTTTACATCCTGATGCCGTTGTCATAGTTGCTACAATTAGAGCTTTAAAGATGCATGGTGGTGTGAATAAGAAAGATTTGGGTGAAGAAAATCTTGAAGCACTTGAAAAAGGTATTGAAAATTTAAAGAAACACATTGAAAACATTGGTAAGTTTGGTTTACCATCAGTAGTAGCCATCAATGCTTTCCCAACAGATACTCAGGCTGAACTAGAATTGTTGAAGCAGAAGGTTGATGCCATGGGTGTTGAGGTCGCAATTTCTGAAGTATGGGCAAAAGGTGGAGAAGGCGGTATTGATCTTGCCAACAAGCTATTGCACCTTCTTGAAACAAAAGAATCACATTATCATCCTATATATGAACTTGATTGTTCAATTGAAGATAAACTTAGAACAATTGCACAGGAAATCTATGGGGCTGATGATATCATTCTGGCAAAGAAAGTCGTTAATAAAATCAAGAAGTATACAGCACAAGGATTAGATCATTTGCCAATCTGTATTGCGAAAACACAATACTCACTTTCTGATGATCCAACATTGCTTGGAAGACCTCATGGCTTTAAAGTTACTATTTCTGATCTTATTCCTAATACTGGTTCAGGTTTCTTAGTTGCGATTGCCGGTAGTATCATGCGTATGCCTGGTTTACCAAAACAGCCAGCAGCTAATAATATGGATATTGATGAGGATGGAAAGATTGTTGGGCTATTCTAATCTGAAAGGACTTATGTTTTATGAAAGTAATTGATTTACTTGAAGGGCTGAATTATACGCTTGTTCAAGGATCACTGGATGGGGATGTTGAAGATGTTGTCTTTGATTCCCGCAAAGCAAATAATACTAATCTCTTTATTGCCATGAAGGGAGCTAATGTTGATAGTCACAAATTTATCCCACAAGTGATTGAACAGGGCTGTAAAGTGATTGTTGTAGAAGAAGATGTTGATGTCGCAAAGAATGTCACGCTGATTAAGGTGGAAGCCTCTCGTCAGGCACTGGCCTATATGTCAGCGGCACTCTTCCATCATCCATCTCGCGAAATGTGTGTGATTGGGATTACAGGGACTAAAGGTAAAACAACAACAGCACATATGATTTCAGCTATTCTTGAAGCAGCTGGTAAGCGTGTTGGGGTGATTGGGACAAATGGTATTGAATATGCAGGTAAGGTTGAAAAGACCAATAATACAACACCGGAGTCCTATGAATTACAACAGACATTTAGAAAAATGGTGGATGCTGGTATTGAATATCTGGTGATGGAATGTTCTTCCCAGGGCTTTAAAATGCATCGTACTGATGGCATTATATTTGATTATGGTTTATTTACGAATATCGAACCCGATCATATTGGTCCTCATGAACATAAAGACTTTAATGAATATAAATATTATAAGAGTCGTATCTTTGCCCAAAGCAAACAAGGCCTTATCAATATGGATGCGGATTACGCAGATGAGTTAAAGAATGGTGCAGATTGCCCAATGACAACCTTTGCGATTGATCGTGAGGCCACATATCGTGCAAGCCATATGCATTATGTGCGTGAAGCAGACTTTGTTGGGGTAGAATTCAATGTCACAGGACAATGCCATCTAGATGTCAAGCTTGCCCTGCCTGGCAAATATAATGTCTATAATGCGCTATGTGCAATTGCCTTATGTGACATGTTGGGAATTCATGAAAATGCGATTCTTGAAGCATTGAAGAAAGTAGCTGTCGCTGGACGTATGGAAATTGCCTTTAGTAATAAGGAGATGACTGTTATTGTCGATTATGCCCATAATGCTTTAGCGATGGAATCGCTTCTAGATACGCTAAGACAATATCAGCCTCATCGCCTTGTCGTTGTCTTTGGCTGTGGGGGCAATCGCTCAAAAGAGAGACGTTATGGCATGGGAGAGGTAGCTGCTAAGAAGGCTGATTTTTCCATCCTGACTGCCGATAATTCACGCTTTGAAAAAACGACAGATATTATTCAAGATATCAAGAGTACGTTAGTACCTCTTGGTGGTCAATATATTGAGATAGATGATCGCTTAGAAGCAATTGAATATGCCTTAAGTCATCATGAAATAGGTGATATGATTGCGATTATTGGTAAAGGAAATGAAGATTATAACGATGTAAATGGTGTCAAAACACACTTTTCAGATAGAGAAGCTGTTGACGAAGCTGTCAAGAAATATCACTTGGAAAATTCATAGGGGGTAAACGAATGAAAGCTGCAGTGATTATGGGATCTGCAAGTGATGCATCCAAGGTAGAGGGATGTATCCAGATTCTCAAAGATTTTGGTGTTGAAGTCAGTGTGAGAGCACTATCAGCACATCGTGCTCATGAGGCATTAAGCCAGTTTGTAGAAGAATGCAATAATGATGGTACAGAAGTCATTATTACTGCCGCAGGTATGGCAGCAGCCCTACCAGGGGTTGTCGCAAGCCAAACAGTATTGCCTGTTATTGGTGTACCAATTGCGGGAAGCAATTTAGATGGGATGGATGCTTTATTATCAATTGTTCAGATGCCAAGCGGTATCCCTGTGGCAACAGTTGCGATTAATGGTGGTAAGAATGCGGCTTATTTAGCTTTACAGATTATGGCTAATAAGCATGCTGATTTAAAAGAACAATTGTTGGCACATCGCAAACAGATGAATGAAGCTTGTCTTAAGACAAATGAAGAAATTTCTAAGAAGTATTAATGAACCAGAAACCAAAAGGAGAGAGAAGACAATGGAAAAAGGTAAATTATTATATGATGGAAAAGCTAAACAGGTTTATGCAACTGACAAAGATGATGAAATCATCATGCACTATAAAGATGATGCAACTGCAGGTAATGGAGTAAAACATGATCAGTTTGCGGGTAAGGGTGTCTTAAACCATACTATTTCAGGTATTATCTTTGATATGTTGACTGAAGCTGGTATCAAGACACACTTGATCAAGAAGCTAGATGATCGTGATGACTTAGTTAAGAAAGTCGAAATCTTCCCATTGGAAGTTATTGTTCGTAATATTACAACAGGTTCTTTCTGTAAACGTACAGGCTGTCCAGAAGGATTAGTTTTAGATAAGCCTATCTTTGAAATCTCATATAAGAATGATGAATATGGTGATCCATTAATTAATGAAGATCATGCACGTGCAATGGGCTTATGTACAGAAGAAGAATATGAAGAAATTAAGAGAGAAACATTAAAAATCAACGAACTCTTAAAGGAATTCTTCCTTTCATTAAACTTAAAGCTTGTTGACTTCAAGATTGAATTTGGTAAGGACAAAGATGGCAATATCTTATTAGCTGATGAAATTTCTCCAGATTCATGTCGTTTATGGGATGTTAATACAAATAAGAAATATGACAAAGATGTCTTTAGACAGGATATTGGTGATCTTATTGAAACATATAAAGCTGTTTTAGCGAGAATGCAAAATAAATAGGAGATACACATGGATTACAAAAAAGCAGGTGTTGATATTGAAGCTGGTTATCAATCAGTGGAATTAATGAAAAAATATGTCAAAGAAACAATGCGTCCAGAAGTTCTAGGTGGACTTGGTGGTTTTGCCGGTGCTTTTGATTTAAGTGCGATTAAGAATTACAAGAATCCTGTTCTTCTTTCTGGGACAGATGGCTGTGGGACAAAAGTGAAATTGGCTTTTGTCATGGACAAGCATGATACGATTGGCATTGATGCCGTAGCTATGTGTGTCAATGATATTGCATGTGCTGGTGGTGAACCACTTTTCTTCCTTGACTACATTGCATGTGGAAAGAATTATCCAGAAAAGATTGCCACAATTGTCAAAGGTGTTGCAGAAGGCTGCAAACAGTCTGAATGTGCACTTATTGGTGGTGAAACAGCTGAACATCCTGGTTTAATGCCAGAAAATGATTATGACTTAGCTGGTTTCGCAGTTGGTGTTGTGGAAAAGGATGAAATTATTGATGGATCATCAATTACTGAAGGTGATATTCTTCTTGGTATTGCTTCAACAGGAGTGCATTCTAATGGTTTCTCACTTGTCAGAAAAGTGTTTGATATGAGCGAGGAATCATTAAATACATACTATGATGAATTAGGCAAGACTCTTGGTGAGGCCTTGTTGGCTCCAACGCGCATTTATGTCAAAGCTTTAAAGGCATTAAAGAATAATGGTATCCAGGTTAAGGGCTGTTCACATATTACTGGTGGTGGATTCTTTGAAAATGTTCCTAGAATGCTTCCAGAACATGCTCATGCTTATATTCATAAAGACAGCTATGAAGTTCCTGCAATCTTTAAACTCATTGCCAAGAATGGTCAGGTTGAAGAAAAGATGATGTACAATACTTTCAATATGGGTATTGGTATGGTTCTTGCATTAAAGAAGGAAGATGTTGAAAAAGCACAGCAACTATTGGCACAAACAGGTGACCAGAGCTTTGTGATTGGAGAAATCAAACAGGGTGACAAGGGAGTCACTCTATGCTAAATATTGCGGTCTGTATCTCTGGAGGAGGTACAGACCTTCAAAGCGTCATTGATGCCTGTGAGAGAGGGGAAATCAATGGGGCTATTAAGCTTGTTATTTCCAATCGTAAAAATGCTTATGGTTTAACGCGGGCTAAAAATCATGGTATTCAAGCTGAAGTGATTCGTGATGAAGAGGCTATTTTAGAAAGATTTGCGCAGGAGAAAATTGATTTAATTGTTTTAGCTGGCTATCTTGCTATTGTAGGAGAAAAAACGATTCAGACATATCGTAATCGTATTATCAATATTCATCCATCGCTTATTCCAAGTTTCTGTGGTCCTGGCATGTATGGCATGCATGTTCATAATGCAGTTTATAAGCGTGGGGTAAGATATTCAGGCTGTACTGTACATTTCGTAACAGAAGATGTGGATGCAGGTCCAATCATTTTACAGCAGGCTGTTGATATTTATGATGTGAAGTCTCCTGAAGAAATTCAGGAAAGAGTTTTAGAAGAAGAACATAAGATTTTGCCAAAAGCAGTGCAGTTATTCTGTGATGGTAAATTAAAAGTTGTTGATGAAAGGGTGGAAATCGAAGAATGAAACGTGCATTAGTCTCAGTAACTGATAAAACAGGGGTTGTTGATTTTGCGAAAGGATTAGAAGCATTGGGCTTTGAAGTTGTTTCAACAGGAGGCACTTTGAAGGCACTTAAAGATGGTGGTGTCAAAGCTATTGGTATTGAAGAAGTGACTGGTTTTCCAGAAATACTTGATGGCAGAGTAAAAACATTGCATCCAAAAGTTCATGGCGGCTTGCTTTATAAACGTGATAATCCTGAACACGTGAAGACAATTGAAGAGATGGATATTCATCCTATTGATTTAGTATGTTGTAATCTTTATGCCTTTGACAAGGCATTGGAGAAGGGTGCTGATTTACCTGAAATGGTTGAGAATATTGATATTGGTGGTCCTTCAATGATTCGTTCAGCAGCTAAGAATTTTAAGGATGTCTTAATTGTTACAGAACCAAAGGATTATCCTGAAGTCTTGGATGCCATTAAGAATCATCATGATGATTTTCATTTTAGGATGCGTCTTGCCTATAAGGCATATAGTAAGACAGCTGCATATGATACTATGATTTCTCATTACTTTGAGACACAATTAGAAAAGTAGGTGACGATATGAAAGTACTTGTCATTGGTAGCGGGGGAAGAGAACATGCCATCGCATGGTCCCTTGTCAAAAGCGATAAAGTGGATAAACTCTATGCATGGCCAGGTAATCCTGGTATTGCACAAATTGGTGAATGTGTTGAAGGCAGTGTTGAAGACCTGGATGGTATTCTTGCTTTCGTTGAAGCACATGACATTGATCTGACAGTTATTGGGCCTGAAGTTCCTCTTTGCATGGGTTTGGCTGATCAGTTGGAAAATGCCGGTCATAAGGTGTTTGGTCCACGTCAGAAAGCAGCTACTCTTGAAGGATCAAAAGCTTTCTCGAAAGATTTTATGGCGCGTCACAATATCCCTACGGCAAAGTATGAAGAAGTCACTGAGCTCAATGATGCATATGAAAAGCTAAGTGAATTCAGCTATCCTGTAGTTATTAAGGCTGATGGTTTAGCAGCTGGTAAGGGTGTTGTTATTGCGGAAAATGAAGCTATTGCGAAAGAAACATTGAAAGAAATGCTTTCGGGAGAAATTCTTGGTGGTGCTGGTAAAAAGGTTGTACTTGAAGAATTCTTAAAAGGCTTTGAATGTTCGCTTTTATGCTTTACAGATGGACAGACAATAGTTCCAATGGTTTCAGCTAAGGATCATAAACAGATTTATGATAATAATAAAGGACCTAATACAGGTGGTATGGGTAGTGTTTCCCCAAATCCATTCCTTGAAAAAGAAGTTGAAGCAACATTTAGAAAAGATATTCTTGATCCTTTTATGAAGGGATTGGCAGAAGATCAGATGGATTATCGTGGTGTTGTCTTTATCGGTTTGATGGTTGATCAAGGAAAAGCTAAAGTCCTTGAATTCAATGTCCGTTTTGGTGATCCAGAAACACAGGCAATCTTAATGCGCTTAGATAGTGATCTCTTTGATATCATGTGGGCTTGTGCTAACAAGAAGCTTAAAGATGTCGAAGTCAAATGGAGTGATGATACTGTTACCTGTGTTGTTCTTGCAAGTGGCGGATATCCAGGCAGCTATGAAAAAGGCAAAGTGATTACAGGCTTAGATCAGCTTGATGATGATATTGTTGTCTTCCATGCCGGAACCGCGCTTAAAGATGGTCAGCTTGTGACAAATGGTGGACGTGTTTTGAATATCTGTAATAAAGGTAAGGATTTAACGTCTACAAGAGACAAAGTTTATCAGGCAATTGAAAAGATTCATTTTGATGGTATGTACTGTCGAAAAGATATTGGTTTACATTAGAGGAGGACAGTATGAATAAAGTCTATCGTGTCTATGTTGTCAAAAGAAAAGAAAATGCGGTTGAAGCAAAAGAAATCCGACATAACCTTCGTCATCAGTTAATGATGGAGAATGTTGATGATGTTATTGTAGTGAATCGATATGATCTTCAGGGAATGAGTGAAGATGTCTTAAATAAGGGCATTCATACCATTTTATCGGAACCAATGGTTGATGATGTCTATTTAGAAGATTATCCAGTACCTGATCATTATCATGTATTCGCAATTGAATACTTACCAGGACAGTATGATGTTCGTGCAGACTTTGCGGAACAATGCTTCCAGCTCTTAACGGAGGAAAAGGGTGTAAAGGTGAGATGTGCACGTTTATATCTGATTAAAGGTGTTACAGATGAGGATATCCCTGTTATTGAAAACTACCTGATTAACCCAGTTGACTCACGTCTTGCATCACTTGATAAGCCAGAAAGTCTTGATGATGCTAATATTGATATCAAGCCTGTACCTGTTATTGAAGGCTTTACAAACTTCACTAAAGAAGAGTTGGAGCACTACTTAACACAAAATGGTATGGCCATGAACTATGATGACTTAAAAGTCACACAGGATTATTTCAAGAATGAAGAAAAACGTGATCCGACTGAAACAGAACTCAAAGTCCTTGACACATACTGGTCTGATCATTGTCGTCATACAACATTCTCAACAGTTATTACGGATATTGATATCGAGAATGGTACATTTAAAGAAATCTTAGAAAAAGATATTGAAAACTATAAGGCAAGTCGTCATCTTGTTTATGGTATTCATACTGATCGTCCTTTGACATTGATGGATTTAGGAACAATTGGCATGAAAGAATTACGTAAGCGTGGTTATCTTGATGACATGGAAGTTTCTGAAGAAATCAATGCCTGCTCTGTAGAACTCACAGTGCATACGGATGAGGGATACGAAGATTGGTTATTGATGTTCAAGAATGAAACACACAACCATCCTACTGAAATTGAACCATTTGGTGGTGCAGCTACATGTCTTGGTGGCTGTATTCGTGACCCATTATCAGGACGTGCCTATGTCTATCAGTCAATGCGTATTACCGGGGCTGGTGATCCACGTACACCTATTCGTGACACGATGCCTGGCAAGCTTCCACAGCGTAAGATTTGTCGTGAAGCAGCGGCTGGCTTTTCTAGCTATGGTAATCAGATTGGCTTAACAACAGGCTATGTCCATGAAATCTATGATGAAGGCTATCTCGCAAAGCGTATGGAACTTGGTGCCGTAGTGGCTGCTGCACCTAAAAAACAGGTTAAGCGCCTTGAACCACAGCCAGGTCAGATTGTTCTCTTGATTGGTGGACGTACTGGACGTGATGGTATTGGCGGAGCTACAGGTTCATCAAAGAAACATGAGCTCAAAACAACAGAAACTGCGGGTGCAGAAGTACAAAAAGGTAATCCTGTAGAAGAACGTAAAATTCAGCGCTTATTCAGAAATCCTGAATTCTCTGAAAAGATTGTAAGATGTAATGACTTTGGTGCTGGTGGTGTCTCTGTAGCCATTGGTGAATTAGCTGATGGCTTGAATATTCATCTTGATGCCGTCTTGAAGAAATATGAAGGCTTGACAGGTACTGAATTGGCTATTTCTGAATCTCAGGAACGTATGGCCATTGTCATCAATAAGGAAGATCAGGACTATATGATGCAAGCCTGCAAGGATGAGAACTTAGAAGTTGTAGAAGTTGCTGAAGTGACAAAAGAACCACGTCTTGTGATGCATTATATGGGCAAGACTATTGTTGATATCAGCCGTGCTTTCCTCAACAAGAATGGTGCAAAGCGTTATCAGGCTATCCATGTTGCAAGCCCTGACTTTGAAAAATTACCATTCTATCCAGAGGCCACAAAGAGCTTTAGAGAAACTGTTGCGGATGATTTAAGTGCATTATCCGTTGCTTCACAAAAAGGCTTAGTAGAACGTTTTGACTCTTCAATTGGTAATGGTTCAGTTCTTTCACCATATGGTGGTAAGACATTTAGAACAGAAACAGAAGGAATGGCAGGTCTTATTCCTGTATTAAATAAAGAAACAACAACATGTTCACTCTTTGCCTATGGTTATAATCCAAAGATTACGGAATGGTCTCCATACCATGGTGCCATTCATGCCGTTGTTGAATCGGTAGCTAAGATTGTGGCTATGGGTGGTAATTGGCATAAGATTCGCTTCAGTTTCCAGGAATTCTTTGAAAGACTTGGTAATGATCCTAAACGCTGGGGCAAGCCATTTGCGGCACTTCTTGGTGCTTATCGTGCTCAGGAAGAATTATTATTGCCTTCTATAGGTGGTAAGGATTCTATGTCAGGTTCATTTGAAGACTTAGATGTTCCTCCTACATTTGTTTCCTTTGCGATTACGGGTGCTGATACAAGTGATGTTATTACACCTGAATTAAAGGCCGGCCATCATGTTTTAGCAGAATTCATGTTGCCAAAGGATGCATATCAAGTCTATGACTTTAATGCTTTAAGAAAGACATATGATACGATTCATGCTTTAATGCAAGAAGGTAAGATCAAAGCAGCTTATACTATTAAGGATGGTGGCTTGATTGAAGCTATCTTCAAGAGTGCCTTTGGGAATGAAATTGGTGTTGAAATTAATGAAGAATTGACACTTAATGACTTATTAGCTAAGAATTATGGTCATATTCTTGTGGAAGTTGAAGATGAAGATGTCATTAAGCCATTTAGCAATGTGCGCCTTGTCGGTAAGACAAATGAAAGTGCCCAGGTCAGCTATAAAGGCGAAAATGTCAGTCTCAATGAAGCTTATGAATGGAATATGAGACCTCTTGATGATGTTTATCCAACAACAGCCAAAGCCCCAACACAGGATATCAAGGTTGCAGATTGTCATGAACGTACAAAGATGCATGCGGATAAGCAATATGATGAAGTTAAGGTTGTCATTCCAACATTCCCTGGTACAAACTGTGAATATGATTCAGCTCGTGCCTTTAGAAGAGCTGGGGCAACACCTCGTATTGTGCTTATTCGCAATAAGACAGAAGAAGATATCAAGAAGAGTGTTGCTGAACTTGTGGAAGCAATTCACGAAAGTCAGATTATCATGTTCCCTGGTGGCTTCTCAGCATCTGATGAACCTGAAGGATCAGGTAAATTCATTGCGACAGTCTTACGTAATCCTCAAGTCAAAGAAGCTATTGATGATTTAATGGATCATCGTGAAGGTTTGATTATTGGTATCTGTAATGGATTCCAGGCTCTTATTAAGACGGGCTTATTGCCAACAGGCCATATTCGTGATATGAATGAAAATGATGCTACTCTTACATTCAACACAATTCATCGTCACGTCTCACAAATGGTTCATACAAGAGTCGGTAGTGTGAAGTCACCTTGGTTAAGATATGTTGAAGTAGGCGATGAACATGTCATTCCAGTATCCCATGGTGAAGGACGTTTTGTTGCTCCACAGGAAGTATTGGATGACTTAATTGCGAATGGTCAGGTTGCCTTCCAGTATGTTGATGAAAAGGGCGAAGTAACAATGGAATCTCCATATAATCCAAATGGTTCAATGTATGCGATTGAAGGTATTGTTTCTAAAGATGGTCGTGTCATTGGTAAGATGGGACATTCCGAACGTCAGGGTGAAAATCGTAATTTGAATATCTACGGTGAAATGGATCAGAAATTATTTGAAGCTGGTGTAGCATATTTTAAGAAGGAGCAATAGAATGGAAAAGCTAGAATTTGAAAGCAAGACGCTAAGCCCACTTGATGGCCGTTATGGGAAAATCAAGGATGCTTTAGGAGATTATTTCTCTGAATATGCATTGGTGAAATATCGTGTGCATGTAGAAATACAATGGCTCAAGTACTTAAGAGATAATGTTGATACAAAAGTCATGCAAGAAGCAAAGAAGAGAGATTGGAGTGGTGTATTGGCTATTGATACAGCCTTCAATGAAGACTCTTATAAACGCATCAAGGAAATTGAAGCGACGACAAGACATGATGTTAAGGCTGTCGAATATTTCATTGATGAAAAGCTTAAGGAGTTAGGCTTTGAACATCTTGAATCCTTTGTCCATATGGGCTGTACATCAGAAGACATCAATAATACATCTTATGGCTGTATGATTCGTGATGGCTTGAAAAATGTCTGGTTACCAGCAGCACAAGCATTTGCGAAACACATTGATAAATTAGCCATCAAGGATGCCAATATCCCAATGCTTGCCCATACACATGGTCAGCCAGCCACACCTACAACAGTGGGTAAGGAATTCAAAGTCTATGCTTATCGTTTCAAGAGTTCTATTGAGAATATCGAAAACATCCAGATCAAGGCAAAATTCAATGGTGCGACAGGTAACTATTCAGCTATCTCAGTACCATTTCCAGAAATCAACTGGGAAGAAGCCAACAAGGACTTTGTAGAAAACTATCTTGGTCTTACATTCAATCCATTTACGACTCAGATTGAATCCCATGATTATACTTGTCATATTCTTGATGGTATTAGACATTTCAATAATGTCTTGATGGATTTAGATGTGGATATGTGGCTTTATATCTCGATGGAATATTTCAAACAGATTACTGTTGCTGGTGAAGTAGGTTCATCAACAATGCCACATAAAGTTAATCCTATTCGCTTTGAAAACTCTGAAGCCAATGCAGATTTCTCAAACAATATCTGTGTTGCTTTAAGCAATAAGCTACCAAAATCACGAATGCAGAGAGATCTCTCTGATTCATCAAGTCAGCGTAACCTCGGCTTAGCTTTTGGTTATAGCTTACAGGCAATCAATGAAACAACAGCTGGCCTTGCTAAGTGTGTTGTCAACGAAGCTAAATTAGCAGACGATCTTAATGAAAAGTGGGAAGTCTTGGCTGAACCAATTCAGACAATGCTGAGAAAATATGGTATTGCTGATGCATATGACCAGTTAAAAGCACTCACCCGTGGTAAGAATATTTCTAAAGAAGCAATCTTGGAATTCGCCCAGTCACTTGAAGTATTAAGTGATGAAGATCGTGCCACACTTGTCAATATGACACCTGCTAGCTATATTGGCTATGCTGCAAAAATTGCAAAAAAACCATTATATGAATAGAAATTAGCTCATGGATGACCATGAGCTTTTTTTGCTGACTTGTGTTTTCGTAAGCTTTCGATATATAATAAACAAGGTGATATTGATGGATGATACAAGATATATATTTGCTCAGGCAATCAAATCGTTATTAAAAACACAGGAACTTGACAAGATTACTGTTACGGATATCGTAAAAAAAGCAGGTATGACAAGACAGACATTTTATCGTCATTTTAGCGATAAATATGATTTAGTGAACTGGTATTTTGAAAGACTTGCGGATAAGAGTTTCTATCAGATTGGGGCACAGGAGACGCTCTTTGAAGGTTTGACAAAGAAATTTGAATTCATTTTAAATGATCAGACATTCTTTGCAGCAGCTTTTAAAAGCAAGGACTATAATAATGTAGAAAATTATGATTATCATTGTATTCTTGCTTTTTACAAAGACATACTTAAAAAGAAGCTCCAAGGACCTATTCCTGAAGATTTAGAATTCTTACTGGAAATGTATTGTCATGCTTCGATTACAATGACAGTCGAATGGGCTATTAACGGCATGAAGATGGCTCCTAAGGAATTAGCGGCATTACTGATTGAAGCATTACCACCTAAATTAGAATACTATCTCCAGCATCTCAAATAACATATTCTCACATCTTTACATGTAACCTCTTTACATTAACAAGAAAGTGTTAATAATATTAATGAATATAACCATTTTCTTTACAAGTCTACAGCAAATGTGTATAGTAGGGATGTATTCAATAAGGAGATTAATTCAATGTTGAACTACAAAGAAATCGTTAGAAAATCAAATGAATCTTATCATAAATTTTTCAAGGACTTACAGTCTAAACCAAGCGTAAAGGACTACAATGATATCGAAATCGATATCGAAAATATGCAAGATATTATTGCTGAAAAAGCTAAGAATTATAAGAAATATTAATGAAAAGGAGCTATCATGATGATAGCTCTTTTTCATTAATATTAACAAATCTCTATTAAAATATGAATCATGTGATTGTAAAAAATGTCAATATTACTGATCCTGTGGATGGAAATCCAGGTAGTAGGCATAGTCAACAAGCCACATATTATCACCATAACCCATACCGACAGGGATGGCATGGTGAGGCACATCATAAGCCATATGTTCATATATCTTTTCTAGATTGAAGTGGCCATGAGAGAGATGATCATAATCAATAACATAGACAAAAAAATCATCATAATAACACTCAACCATATCATATTTAATATCATTATCATCATAATACACACTTTGAACAACACGTTTTTCCATATTCATCACCCTCATCTAGTTTAATACAAAACAGCACATATGAAAAGAATAATGCGAAAGTGACACTTCGTAAAATGTGTAACTTCAAGTTGAAAAGGGAGAATGTTATAATATTCACATAAGAAAAAGAGAAAAAAGGAGAAAGAAAATGGCTAATAGAATTGTATTAAACACAGTATCTTATCATGGAAAAGGTGCGATTGAAGAAATCCCAAATATCATAAAAACAGCGGGATATAAGAAAATCTTTGTCTCAACAGACAATGGCTTAGTGAAAGCTGGTGTAGCATCTTTAGTTACAGATTTACTTGAGAAGAATGATATTCCTTATGCATTATTCTCTGATGTGAAACCTAATCCAACAGTTGAAAATGTACAGGCAGGTGTGAAAGCATTCAAGGAATCTGGTGCTGATGCGATTGTCGCTATCGGTGGTGGATCTGCCCAGGATACAGCTAAAGCAATTGGTATTATTATCACAAATCCTGAATTTGCTGATGTGAAATCTCTTGAAGGTGTTGCGCCTACAAAGAACCATGCGGTACCTACTATTGCGGTACCTACAACAGCTGGTACTGCTGCAGAAGTCACAATTAACTACGTTATTACTGATACAGAAAAAGAAAGAAAATTTGTCTGTGTTGATGAACATGACATTCCAACATATGCAGTTGTTGATCCACAGATGATGATGAGCATGCCAGAAGCATTAACAGCTTCTACTGGTATGGATGCATTAACACATGCCATTGAAGGTTATACGACAAAGGCTGCATGGGAAATGACAGATATGTTCCATCTTGAAGCTATTAAGTTGATTGCTCAAAATTTACGTGATGCGGTTAAGAAGGAACCAAAGGCTAAAGAAAATATGGCTTTAGCACAATATATTGCAGGTATGGGCTTCTCAAATGTTGGTTTGGGTATTGCTCATTCAATCGCTCATACATTCTCAGCTCACTATGACACACCTCATGGTGTTGCATGTGCTGTTATGTTACCTGTTGTTATGGAATTCAATAAGGATTATACAGGCGAAAAATTCAGAGAAATTGCCCGTGCTATGGGTGTTCAGGGTGTTGATGATATGACTCAGGAAGAATATCGTCAGGCAGCCATTGATGCAGTAAGACAGCTTGGTAAAGATGTTGGTATTCCAGAATCAATTAAGGGCTTGAAAGAAGAAGATGTTGAACAGCTTGCTAAGGACTCTGCTGCTGATGCATGTGCTCCTGGTAATCCAAGAGATCCTTCAATGGATGACTTCAGAGCATTAATCAGAAAAGTAATGCCTCAGTAATAGTTGACTAAGGCTAGTAGAAATCTACTAGTCTTTTTATTTTGGATTATGCATAATTGTGACTTTAGTGTGACCTGTACTTTTTATAATAGTGTTGTAAAAAGGGATATTGAAAGGGATGAAAGCATGAAGACAATCATGAAGATAAGTATGCTTGGGAACTTCAGGATTGAATATCAGGACAAAGTTTTAGAATATGAAGAGCTTCATTCATTACAAATGACGAGATTATTGAGTTATCTATTTTTAAATCGCAATGAAAAGATTGATAATCATACATTGGCTTCATATATCTTCAAAGGAACTGATTCAAATCCTTTGAATGGACTCAAGGCACTTGTTTATCGAACACGCACACTCCTCAGGGAACACTTCAATGGTGAACAGCTGATATGTTCAACGGGAGGCTATTATTATTTGACCAATCATATAACATATGTGATTGACTATGAAGATTTTATAAAGAACTATGAAGATTTTCAAAAGAATCATCATGATCTAAGTTATGCTAGAAAAGCACTATCACTCTATCATGGGGCCTTATTACCAATGATTGAAGGTGAGACAGAATATACAAGACGTGATAATTTTTTGGATCTTGCATTAAGCGAAATGGCTTATGCATTACTTCTTTCTTATGATTCTCATAGTATCGCTTTTTCTACAATGGCAAGAAGCCTGTTGAAAGAGAAAGGGAATAATGATTATCTCCAATTGTCTCTTATTCGTAAATTGGTGAAAGAAAATCAGGATGCACTATTGCATGACTATTTAGCCGTTGTCAGACCGCTTTATCATCAGTGTTTAAGTCTAGCTACGATACATTCTATTGACGAACTTACAGGTAAGAATGGCCATCAAGAAAATGATCTTAAAGCCGTCTTAACGCATGATCCAAATGACCAAGCCTTTGAATGCACACCAAGAGAGTTTGGACGCTTTTGCCAGCTTCGTAGACGCCAGTTAAGAAGAGGTCAATGGAATGATTATGTCATTGCCATTACTTATACAATGGATGGTTATGTTATTGATGATGTTAAAGCTAATCTTCTCCATCATCTCAGAAGTGGTGATTGTGTTTCACAGTTTGAAGAAAATCAATTTTTCCTTCTCTTACAATGTGATGAACAATCTATACCAGTTATTATGGAACGTCTTAATCCATTAGGAAGTGGATGGACATTTGATTATCGTAATTTAAAGTCACTACGTTGTTAAGAGCATGTAAAATAAAGAAAGCCTATACGGGCTTTCTTTATTTTACATGAATAGGGATATTTGCTATAATTGGGAAGAAAAGAAATTCAATTTAAAGGAGATAATCATTATTTTGGACTCGAGTCAGATATCAATGTTAGTGATATTTATTATATTAATTGGCTTATCGGCATTCTATTCTTCAACTGAGACAGCGTTCATGTCTGTCAGCAAGATTCGTATTAAAACAAGAGCAGAAGATGACAGTGATCCGAAACAGGCACGTGCGCAGATTGTGGATGAGCTACTACAAGATTCTGATAAGCTATTAAGCACGATTCTTGTAGGAAACAATATTGTCAATACAGCAGCTTCAGCTTTGACAACATCATTTGTGATTAGCTTTTTAGGCAATCAGGGAATTGGTGTAGCGATTGCGACAGGTGTTGTAACATTGGTTATTCTTGTTTTTGGGGAAATAACTCCTAAGACAATGGCAAGCAATTCGGCGGAGTCCATTTCTCTTGCGACATGTAAGATCTTGAGGGCTAATCGCATATTATTTACCCCCGTTGTTATTCTTTTGACAGCTATTTCAAGAGGCATTATTAAGCTTTTGGGCGATCAACAGGATCAAGGACCAACAATGACTGAAGATGACTTAAAGACGATAGTCAATGTCAGTCATGAAGAAGGCGTGCTTGAAGATGAAGAAAAAGAAATGCTGCATAATGTCTTTGAATTTGGTGATACAGAAATTAGAGAAATTATGACACCTCGTATTAAAGTAGCTTTTGTGGAAGATGATGTCACATATGATGAATTAATGAATGTCCTGAGAGTGAATCAGTTCTCACGTATTCCTGTTCATTCCGATGACTTGGATCGTTTCATAGGGGTCTTAAATGTCAAGGATCTATTGATGGCACTTGGTGTAGATCGTGAGAATTTTAGAATAAAGAGCTATATGCGTCAGCCATTCTTTGTTTATGAATTCAATCCTATTAATGATGTCTTTGCGAAAATGCGTAAAGAACATGTTTCCCTCGCTATTGTTCTTGATGAATATGGTATTATGAGTGGAATTGTTTCAATGGAGGATATTGTTGAAGAGATTGTTGGTGAAATTGATGATGAATATGATGATGATTCGTCAAAAGTCATTCATGAAATTGGTCCACATAAATATATTCTTGATGGTTCTGTAGATATTGATGAAGTCAATGAAACATGTGGAACGAATTTTGAGACAGAAGACTTTGAATCCATTGGTGGCTTGGTGCTTGGTGAAGTGAATGGGACACCGGAAGAAGGAGAAAAGGTGACGATTGATTGTTGCACATTTACAATACGTAAAGTTGTGAATAATCGTATTACGGAATTAGTATTAGAAATACAACAAGAGAAGAAGGACGAAGAATAGTTCTTCTTTTCTTTTCGCTAAAATATTTCTTTAAAGACTTAAAATGTGATATAGTCTTGAGAGAATAGAAGATTTGAGGAGGAAGTTATGCGTATCGAAAGAGTGACTATTAAAGGACTAGGTATTAATGGAGAAGGAATCTGTTATATCAAAAAGAAAATTTGTTTTGTAAGCCAGGGGCTTGTTGGGGATGAAGTCGATATACAAATCGATAAGGAAGAAAGACGCTATATGCTTGGACATATTGTCAAGTTCTATAAGAAGTCATCTCAGCGTATTCCTTCACCATGTCGTGAATCAAGAAATTGCCTGGGCTGTGCATTTATGCATATGCGCTATAATGATCAATTAAATTATAAACGTGAGATGATTAAGGAATCTCTTACAAAATATACTGATATCGATTTAGATACAATCGATCTTAAACCAGTTATTGAATCAACAACACCAACTGGTTATCGTCATGAAATTGGCTTTCCAATTGGATTTTATAAAGGAAAGCTCGCTATCGGGGTCTATCAGCGAGGCAATCGATACTTTACATTCATGAACCACTGTTTCTTACAGACAGATATCATCAATGAAACTTTAGTATCCATCGAAGATATCTTAAATAAATATAACTGTCGTGACTATAATGACCGGCTGCAAAGAGGGTTACGTTTCATTATGATTAAACAGGTTGAAGAAACATTGTCCATTGTCTTTGTGACAGGTACTGATGGTATTAAGAAGAATGCTAGTGATGAAATTGAAAAACTTCCTCATGTATCAAGCGTTTATTATACTGTGAATACGGCAAAATATCAGGAATTTGAAGAAAAAGGGTATAAACGTATCTATGGTGATCATTTACAGACTTATCATCTTGGTGAACATGAATATGCACTTTCTATTAAAAGTGATATCTTAGAGAATCCAGTGATGGATTTAAAACTTCTCGAAGTACTTAAACGCCTGATGAAAAAAGAAGACTTGTTGTTATCGCTCTATGCTGGTAATGGGATTATTGAGTCAGAACTAGAGAATGATACTGTTGCACTTGAGGATGAAAGCTGGCATGTTGAAGATGCAAATAGAAATGCACTTAAGAATGGGATGATGAATAAGATGTTTGCGAAGGGCGATGTTGTTGAGGAATTCACTTATCAAAGCAAGAAGAATGACTTTGATACATTGCTCATTCATCTCAATAAAGAAGCACTTGATGAAGATTTACAAGAATCCATCATTAAATCACTGATACCATCCATTATCTTTATCTCAGATAATGTCGCTACAGCTGCTAAAACCATTACTGCATTATCAAAACGTTATAAGCTTGATCAATATATAGCACTAGATCATGAACCTTATACCGCAAGAGTAAGATCTGTAGTTAAACTTATCAGAAAGTAGTACCGGTAGCGAAAGCTATCGGTTTTTGTCGGGAGGAATCATATGACGAATATATTGATTGTTGTTGGATTTGGTATTGTGATTGTATTGTTGTTGATGAATTTATTGAAAAAGGATCACACAAGAGAGCTTTCAAGAATTGAAAAGGGAATTGAAGACAATACCCGTACTTTATTAGAAGACAAAGCCAATAAAGAAGCTTATGAAAAAAGCTTTGCGATGATTCTTTCGGAAACAATGAAAACAAGAGAATATCTTGGTGTTTCTGATGCTAAACTTAGTCGTATTGCGACAAGTGTGAATGCCATGAACAATATTATGGTCAATAATAAGAAACGCGGTAATTTTGGTGAATATACGCTTTATCATTTATTATCACTTTATTTTGGCGAAAGTGAATCCATCTACGAGACACAATATCATCTTAGTAATGGAAGGATTGTTGATGCGGCATTACATATTCCAGGGAGTGATAGAATACTCGCTATCGATAGTAAATTTCCTGTCGATCACTTTGCTCAGATTGATAATAACCAAGATGCAAAGAAGGCATTTCGTCAGGATGTGAAAAAACATATTCATGATATTGCTTCAAAATATATCAATGAGGATACTGTTGAAGAAGCGCTGATGTTTATTCCAAGTGAAGCCATTTATCTCTATATCTGTCAAGAAGAGAGCAGTCTTATTGACGAGGCGCATAAAGCCCATGTTCTTATTACATCACCTTCTACTTTAATGGGTGTTGCTTTTACACTCATCAATATTACCAAAGACTTCAAACGTTCACAGAATTTAGAAAGAGTAGAGAAGGAGATTCTTGCTTTAAAAGAGAATAGTGTAAGGATGTGTGATCGTTATGAGAAAGTAGAAAACACCTTACAAACGTTACAAAGACAATATCGAGAACTCGGTATTTCAGTTCATAAAATTGATGATCGTATTGGTCAAATCTATGATGGAGAAGCATAGCTTCTCCTTTTATTGTGAAAAATAAATCTTACTGTAACCCCTTACGATTATTAATTTCAATGCTATAATAATATTTATAGTGAAAAGGAGGGGGTTGTATGGGATTGTTTACCGGCAAAGGGAGAGTGCACCTTGCAGGTCATAAAGATTTGACCATGCATGGAGAAATTGCACAATGTCCAGTTGGTGATACGATTGCCATTCCACTAGTCGATGGAACTGCAACCGATTTTGAAATATGTGTTAAAGAAGGAGATGAAGTGAAGATTGGGACACTTTTGGCACTCCGCAAAAGTATGTATGTACCTCTTTATGCAACTGTTTCAGGCGTAGTTACGGGAATAGAAAAGCGCATGCATGCGACTAAGCGCCAACAAAACCATGTGATTATTGCGAATAATCATCTAGACGAGAAAGTCAAAGTTATTGATATCAAGGACCCTGATCATATGACACAACAGGATATCATTGAGGCAATCAAACAGCTTGGTATTGTTGGTATGGGTGGTTCAGGCTTTCCTGCCTACAAAAAATATGAGGCTGTCAAAGATATTGATACAATTATTATCAATGGTGTTGAGTGTGAACCTTATATCACAAGTGACTATCATGAAATGATGCGTCAGACGCAAGCACTATGTGATGGGGCAGAGTATTTTCGAAAAGCAGCACAGGCTCAAAGAGTTATTATTGCGATTAAGGTTGGTAAGCCAGAACTCTATGCAAAATTAGAGGCTACAGCGAAGAACTATGAACATATAACTGTCACTCAAGTGCCTGATGTCTATCCAATGGGATGGGAACGCTTGTTGATTGAAACACTCACGAAACGTACATATGACCGCTTACCTAGCGAAGCTCATGTCATCGTTGATAATGCCGCTAGTGCTATTAGCTTAAGTCAGGGGATACGTACAGGGATGCCTGTTATTTCCCGTCTTGTGACAGTGAGTGGCAATGGTATTAAATATCCTACAAATATTGATGTAAGAGTAGGAACACCGGTTCATGAAATCATTGAAGCTATAGGTGGATATGTGGCTGATGGTGAAGGCTATGTGCTAGCAGGAGGACCGATGATGGGCCGTTCAATCATGAATGACCGTTTTGTCATTTCTGAATATATGAATGCGATAACCGTTCTCAAGAAGCAGGAAGAACATACGGTCGCATGTCTTAAATGTGGTGAATGTACATTACATTGCCCCATGCATTTACAGCCTGTCCGGATTATGCAGGCAGAAAAGGCCAATGATAGTGATTTATTAGGTAAACTCGATGTTATGCGCTGTGTAGAGTGCGGCATGTGTTCTTATATATGTCCAAGTAAAATTGAAGTGACGGATTTTGTCGCAAAAGGCAAACGTCGCTATGGACTGACTTTAAGGAGGAAAAAAGCATGATTATTAAAATGAAACGCACAACGCCTGCCTATCGTCAGCCTCAGTCAACAGCCACCATCATGCGTGATTTATTGATTGCTGAAGGAACGCTTGCAATAGCTTCCATCATCATGCAGATATATCGCCATAATATCAATTATGGTCTCAAAGCATTAGGCATGTATTTCTTTGCGATTATGACAGCTGTTATTACGGAAGGCATATGGGCTTCTATTCACCAAAAGCCACTTAAAAGTATTGTTACCGATTCATTCTGTCTCAATACTCCAATTATCTTTACACTGACATTGCCTATTGGTACTCCTTATTATGTTGTAGTTATTGGTGCTTTTATTGCGACATTCTTTGGTAAGCTTGTTTATGGGGGCTTTGG
This sequence comes from Sharpea porci, assembly GCF_009695655.1. Lineage (GTDB taxonomy): Bacteria > Bacillota_I > Bacilli_A > Erysipelotrichales > Coprobacillaceae > Sharpea > Sharpea porci. The sequence goes on along the minus strand of NZ_VUNM01000014.1, from coordinate 28,216 downwards.
TCAGAATATCTTTAATCCAGCTCTTGTAGGACGTGTTGTTGTTCATCTTTCCTTTGCTTCAAAGCTGACGAATAGTTTATCCTTTGTGGATGCAACAACATCCCCAACGCCAGCTACTGCTCTCGCAAAAACAAATTGGTTTGGAACATCGGCTTTCCATTATTCATTAAGTGATTTATTGTTTGGTATGCATGATGGAGCTCTTGGCGAAGGATTGATTATTCTATTGGTAATCATCGGTATTATTTTAGCACTTCGCCATGTCTATGATCCACGTATTACAATTAGCTATCTTGGCAGTGTGGCCTTGTTCGCTTTGGTAAGTGCGCTTGTATTAGGCATTCATCCATGCGTCAATATAGCACGACACTTGATGCTTGGTGGCCTGATGCTTGGGGCTATCTTGATGGCAACCGATCCTGTTACCTCACCAAGTTCACCGCTAGGTAAAATTATCTATGGCATCAGTCTTGGCTTTCTGACAATGCTGATTCGCTTAAAAGCCAACTATCCTGAAGGTGTCCTTTTCTCCATCCTTATTATGAATATGTTGACACCTTGGATTGATACACTCATCCTCGGTCGAACTAATCAACATCTTAAAAAACAGCTCATTATTGTTCTTGTGGCACTATGTGTGGGCACAGGAATTATTGGTGGTGTCAGTACGACTTTAGAGCCACCAAAACAAAGTAAAGTAGGTGAAATCTATGAAGCTCATTATTAAGCTTGCTTTATTTCTTTCGCTTGTTGCAGGACTGTCTGCTGGAGCTATGAGCTATGTTTTCCAGCTCACTCATCCGATTATCACTCAGGCTCAAAAAGAAGCCGAAACAAAACAACTTAATGCTATCTATAAACAAAGTCACTTTCAATCTGTTTCTTTTGATCATAAAGAATATCCTTTAATTGAGAATATCTATGAAGCTAAAAAAGATGAGAAGCGAGAAGGCTATGTTTATAAGATTTCTACACCTGGATATGGTGGTCATATTGTTTATCTTGTTGCTCTTGATCAAAGTGGTCGGTATTTAGGCTATTCACCTATTGATGTTACTACGGAGACAAGTGGCTTTGGTAGTCGTGTAGGGACGAAAGAAATGGCTGATCGTATTAATAAGAAACAAATTGGATCAGGCATTGATACACTTTCAGGTGCAACAATTTCTTCTAAAGCCGTTGTCAAAGGTATTGAACAGGCTACCGCACATTATCAAAAGCATTATAAGTAGGAGGGAGAATATGAAAAAGCTTAAAATATTGACCAATGGAATATGGAAAGAAAATCCTATTTTTGTCATGATGCTAGGCATGTGTTCTTCACTCGCTATCTCCACTTCACTGACTAATGCGATAGGAATGGGCATGGCTGTTACAGTGGTCTTAGTGGCAAGTAATTTCATCATTTCACTATTACGTAAGATTATTCCTGATGAAATACGTATACCCGTCTTCATCATTATTATTGCCACACTTGTGAAATGCGTGCAGCTTCTAATGAATGCCTATACACCTTCGCTCTATACAAGTTTAGGTGTCTTTATCCCATTGATAGTCGTCAATTGTATTATTCTTGGAAGGGCTGAAAGTTTCGCAAGCAAGAACCATCCTTTTGATTCTATTCTTGATGGCCTGGGGATGGGGATTGGCTATACGCTAGCTGTCTTCATTATTGCCTTTTTCAGACAAATCATTGGAACAGGGGGATTATCATTCTATAATCCATTCAATAGTACACAGGTTTTCTTTGATCTGCATTTATTTGATGATTATGCGATTTCATTATTTAAATTACCAGCCGGTGCTTTCTTGACCCTTGGCTGTATTCTTGCCTTCATCAATAGCCGTAAAATGAAGAAAGCAATCAAGGTTGATGAGAATCTTGAGAAGAAGGGAAGTGTGAAGAAATGATGAAGCTCTTTGGGCTTTTTATTGCCCTGACATTTGTCAATAATGTCGTTCTCTCGAAGTTCTATGCAATTTGCCCCTTAATGGGACTGTCGAAGAATCCCAAGAATGCTCTGAATATGGGAATTGCTGTTATCTTTGTTATTTTCTTGTCATCTATTATTACCTGGCTGCTTTATTATTATGTCCTTGTACCACTTGATATTACCTATATGGATCTTATTACATTTATTCTTGTCATTGCATCATTGGTGCAGTTTTTGGAAATGTTTTTAAAGAAAACAAGTCCGGATATCTATAAATCCATGGGTGTTTATCTTCCTCTCATAACCACAAACTGCGCTGTTCTTGGTGTAGCTTTAGATAATATTACCGCAAATTATAACTTACTTGAAGCTGCTGTAGCTGGTATTGCAGTACCATTGGGCTTCTTAATTGTCATCTATATCTTTGCGACAATACGTCAAAGACTTGATATAGCAGATGTACCAACATCATTTAAAGGCGCACCAATAGCTCTAATTACAGCAGGTATTATGGCTTGTGCCATTATGGGAATTGCAGGTGTTGTCTAATGCTTTATGCAATCATCTGGTTTGTTTTACTTGTTATTCTTTATATCGGTACATATCTTTTAAACAAACATACAAAAGCCCCTAAAGACTGCCAAACAGATTTTAAGGCCTGTCAGGGATGTGCCAATATAGCCTGTGGACATTATAAAGAAGGTGAAAAGAAATGAATGCGGTTATTGCATTAATGATTATTGGTGGAATCTTAGGATTGATGCTTGGTATTGCACATAAATATCTTAAGGTTGAAGTTGATGAAAGAATTGATGTTGTAACAGATAAACTGCCAGGGGTAAACTGTGGTGGCTGTGGATATCCAGGATGTCATGGATTAGCTGAGGCACTTGTCGAAGGGGAGGTTACAACGCCTAATAAGTGTGTTGTTGCATCTTCGATAGCGAAAAAAGAAATTGCCGACTACCTGAATACAACCCCAGGACCTGATGGTAAATGTCTTGAAATTAAATAATCACCTTGGATTATCAAAGTGTCTTGGAAGATAGAGTGATGAACTTACTTAACAGTGAGCTCATCACTTTTTATTTATTGACCAGACAAGTAAAAAGAGCAGGGAGCCTGCTCTTTGAAAATAACATTTGATTTGTTTAAAGAAAAAGGAATTTGGTCACCCAAATTCCTATTTATTAGAATAATCTTCTTGCATTGTGATAGTTGTTGCTGTAATAACCAGTTAATGATGAAACCTGAACAGGCTTACCAGTAGATGGTGCATGAACAAACTGATTACCACCAATATAGATACCTACGTGATGGACAGGTGAACCGAATGTAATAATATCACCTGGCTGTAACTGGCTACGATCAACAGCCTGACCAGCTGATGCGAAGGCGCCAGAAGTCATACGACCAACATTAACACCAGCATTATTTAAAGCCCAGCTGACTAAACCAGAACAGTCGAAACGATTAGGTCCAGCAGCACCCCATAAATACATGCAACCTTGTTTACTTAAAGCAAGGGAAACAACTTTTGCACCAAGAGAAGTGTTGCCACTTAAAGCTACAGTTGTTTTCTGCACTTCAGCCTTGCTGACAGTTGCCTTGGCAGTAGCTTCCTGAATGGCAGCCATATTGCTTGCAATTAAAGTGATTGAGTCAGTATTTGACTGTAAAGCTTTCTTACTTTCTTCTAAAGATGCTTTTGCACCACTGATCTTCTGATAAAGAACAGCTTTATCATTTTCAGCAGACGCTTTTGATGCTTCTAAAGCCTGCTTAGAAGTTGTAAGTGTTTCCTGCTGTGTTTTTAATTGTGCTTCTTTTGCCTTGATTTCATTAATTAAATCTTCATCAGATTCCTTGATATCAGCAAGAGCAGAAACTCTTGAGAAGAAATCTGTCATGCTTTTAGCACCGAAGATATAGCTAACATTCACTTTTGAATTCACATTAGACTGGTTAGCATAGATTCTTTCTTTAAGCTTTTCTTTGCTTGCTTCAATATCTTTTTGTGTCTGTTCAATAGAAGCAGTGACATCCTTAATCTGTGTTTCATAGCTTGAAATCTGCTTATCTAGATCTTCAACTTTCTTTACAATAGCATTAATACTATCTTCACTTGATGAAATTGTACTACTTGCTGTATCAATATTCTTTTTGAGATCAGCATTTTTATTCTTTAAATATTCATTGAATTCCTTACAAGTTTTCTTATTTGCAACTGTTAATGAACTAGATGAACATAATGTATAATATTGTTTTTCTTTACCACTAAAGTTTTCTGCATTTGCGTCTTTTACTGAACCTGCGGCAAAAGGAACGACCATTGCTGAGGCTAAAACGAAACCAATAATCTTTCTTTTCTTCAAACGAATCAACTCCTTCGCGATTCATTATAACATAATTCTTAAGAAAATTAAGAAATATCTTAAGATTTTAAGATTTCACATAATTCACACAATTCAGTTAACGTCTTAACCCCTTAGGAAAGAGGTTTTTAATCGCATTGCTTTCCTTATAGAAGGAGAGGGGGTAGCCATCGACAAGAATCGCTCCATAACCTTTTCCACCACGTGCTGGTAATGCTTCACCATGTATCCATTGTTTGATTTCCATGCTATCTTCAGAAAAATCATAATAATGTTGAAAATCTTCTTTTTTTAAACTGAGAGCAAGGGAATAACTAGGAATAAAATAGTTTTTACGCACTTCTCCTAAATAAAGGCCACGGCGCAATATTTGAATTTTTCCCAAATCAGGGAACTGGGGCAGAATTTTATAGACATGTCCATTATTCTCATAAAGCGATTGTGGCAAAGCAACATTGAGATTGTCCTGATAAAATCTTGCTACAACATTTTGAACATCATGGCTAATTTTTGGCTTAATGGCCTTATATTTATGATTCTCTTCATGACCATGTTTTTGTAGTAATGCCATGAATTGTCCCTCACCCTGATAGCGATGAGGATAGCAACGTATAGCTTCAGGCATATCAATACCTTCACTCATACCACCTTCATGTACTAGAGGTATTAATTCCATATCATATTGATTTATCGCATAACGTACATTATCTTCATTCTCTTCAACAGAATAAGTACATGTTGAATACATCAATAATCCACCAGGCTTCAATAATTTATAGGCTGTATCAATAAGTCTCTTTTGAATGGCAGCACATTCATGAACTTTATCAAGTGACCATGTTGCTTCAGCAAGATCTTTTGAACGAAACATACCTTCTCCTGAACATGGTGCATCAAGAATAATCTTGTCAAAGAAACCGGGAAGTATGCTTGAAAAGCGCTGAGGATCAGTTGAGGTCACGATGGCTTGATCAACGCCAAAACGCTCAATATTCTCACTTAAGACTTTTGCCCGTGATAAATTAATATCATTCGCAATTAAAAGACCTTGGGGTCCAAGCTTATTAGCTACCATACAGCTCTTACCACCAGGGGCTCCACACATATCAAGGACATAATCATCTTTTTCGATGGGCATCTTTGTTGCAACAAGCATTGCACTTGGCTCCTGGATATAATAGAGACCAGCAAGATAATAAGGAGAACGACCTGGATGATAGTTCTTTTCATCGAAGTAGTAACCTAAGGGAACATAGGGATGTTTTTGGATATATTGTGACTTGAGGACATGTTCCCCGTTGTCCTTTCTGATATTAAGATATAAAGCTTTTTGATCATCTTTTTTTAATGCTTCGACAAAGAGATTGTAATCATCTTTTAAAAGTATTTTCATTCTTTCTTGGAATTCTTTCATATATATCACCGCTAACATTATACATAGTTTTTGCCTTTATCCAAATAAATATATTGTTAAAATATGATAGATATATATCTATTGTATTTAGAATATTTACGCTTGACTATTGAAAAAAGGTGGAGTTAAATGAATACGTTTAGAAGGAAGGTAGACATATGGCAGTTATTGAAACGAAGATTCTTAACCTTGTCTTCCCTAAGGAAAACCTTACGGAAGTCCTAGATATTTTGGATCATTCAAAGTTTTATCATCCTATCCCTTCAAGTCAGCTTGCACATGAACTTAAAGATGTTCATGCACTTACGCCTACAAGAGACTATGAAGATTTACAAAGGGAAGTTGTTGATACCGCAAAAAGACTACATTTAGATTTAAATACTGAATTATGTGCAGATACAGCAATAGATTTAGATGCCACAAAGAAGTATTTAAATGATATTAATGCTCAGATTGATGAAATAGATAAAATTAAAGAAGATATTATTCATGACTTGGATGAAAATAAGGATGTTATTGGATTCCTTGATAAATGTACAACCAAAAATATTAATGTCGAAGATCTCATGAATGCCAATTATCTTACTGTACGTTTTGGCTCATTAGAGAATAGCCAAATGGATAATCTTAAATATTATTTAGAACGTCCATTTGTTTATGATTTCCTTAAGAAAGGTGCTAAAGAGACTTGGCTCTACTATATTGCGACAAATAAGGATATTGGTGAAATTGATAATATCTTTGGAGCACTCAATTTCAAGAAAATTGAAATGCCTAAAATTGTTCATGGGACAAATATGGATGCCCTTAGTGCACTCAATGAACAAAAGAATGCAATGGATGAATATGTTATTCATATGGATGGCAAGCTTGATCTGATCAAAGATCAAGAGACACTTCAGTTACAGAAAATCTATGCAACAGCTCTACATTTAAATAAGCTTGAACAAGAAAAAGAGTATGTCTTAGATTTATTGACAAAATATTCTTTATCAGGTTTCATTACAACAAATCATATTGATGAATTTAAGCAGTTGTTTAGGAATATTGAGGATATAAACTTCACAGAATTACCTTGTGATGCAATCACTGATCAGAAGCTTGAAGTCCCAACTGAAACCAACAATACAGGTGTTTTAAAGGCATTTGAAGTGCTTTCTCAGCCAGAAGCAGGTAAACGTGATGTCACACTTGGTTATGCCATTCTTTATAATCTTGTCTTTGCATTATGCTTTGGCGACTTTGGACTAGCCCTTGTACTTTTTGTCCTTGCGTTAAAGAAGAATAATAAGATGCTTCTCTCATTAGCAATTACATCATTTGTAGGAGCATTCTTATATGGACAAGTTTTCTATTACTGGTCATTTACACCAACTCTTATTCATATACATCTTGTCGTGCGATTATTTGCCGGTTTAGGTATTCTGGTTGTTGGCAAGTTTGTTCTTGATGCTTGTAAACGTTAAAACGGTGGCAACACCGTTTTTTATTTTCCATTAAAATAAAAAAACGAAGATTTACATCTTCGTTATTGACGGATGGTGCCCTGGGCCGGACTCGAACCGGCACGGGTTTGAAGCCGGCAGATTTTGAGTCTGCTGCGTCTACCAATTTCGCCACCAGGGCTTTACGTTGCTCACTCATTATACATAAACTATTCTTCAAAAGCAACTCCCAATTTTAAAAAATCCATTTTGCTGAATTGGCATATGTCTTTTTTATAGAATACGCAGGAAAGATATAAGATTTATCGATTAAATCATAGTATACCCTTAGGGATTAAGGGCATCTATAGTTGGTATTGTAAAGATAACTATAGTAGATAGTCAAAGACGTCACAAATCGATAAAATAAGAGTGGAGGGATATTATGTATGAGGGATCTTTTTATTATTGAGTGTTTAAATACGAAATTGTTTCAAAGTATTGTCAATGAATTACGGCGATGTGATTATGTCTGTTTCTCAAATTTTGATGAGAGCGAACATTTTGATGTTACACCGTCATTGATTGCTGAAGTGCTTAGTTATCGTAATTTTATTATGATTGATCATGATCTCGCGTTCTATTATCAAGATCATATTGTCTTGAACTATAGTGCGCTTTCACGGGAAATAGAGATCAGCTATGATTTCTTTCATGATTTTATTAATGATGGCCGACAATTTCTATTAGACTACTATGCTTTTTAACTCTTCATATTGAAGAGTTTTTATTTGGAATAAGAGAAGTTTTTGCTATAATGTACGCAATGAAAGGTAGGGGTGTTCATGGAATTAAATGTGAATTTGGGTAAAGATAGTTATCCTATATATATAGAACAAGGTATTTTAAGTAAAGCCTATCAATATATTGGTGAGCTTTATAAAGGTAAGAAAATAGCTGTAATCAGTGACGATAACGTCTTTCCACTCTATGGTAAAGATTTAGTGGCAAGTCTCAATGACTATGAGGTGACATCTATTGTGATTCCTCATGGTGAATTAAGTAAACGTTTTGATATATTACCATCTCTTTATTCCCAATTGCTTGAGGCACATCTCACTCGTAGTGATATGATTATTGCCCTAGGTGGGGGTGTTGTTGGTGATTTGGCGGGCTTTGTTGCTGCAACATATTTAAGAGGTGTAAAGTTTGTTCAGATTCCAACAAGCTTGCTTGCTCAGGTGGATTCGTCTGTTGGGGGAAAAGTAGCCGTTGATTTACCTGAAGGTAAGAACTTAGTGGGAGCTTTTAAGCATCCTTTATTAGTACTTATTGATCCGTTGACATTAAAGACACTTGATGATCATTTTATCCGTGATGGGATGGGTGAAGTGATTAAGTATGGCTGTATAAAGAGTGCAAGTCTCTTTGAGAAATTAGAGCGTTATAAGAATTTTGAGGAACTCTATCATGATATTGATGATATTATTTATCAATGTGTAGATATTAAGAGAGATGTTGTAGAAAAGGATCTTTTTGATTTTGGCGATCGCTTAGCACTTAATTTTGGACATACGATTGGGCATGCTATTGAACAGTACTATCACTATGAGCACTATAGTCATGGTGAGGCGGTTGCAGTAGGCATGGTGGATATTACAAGAATTAGCGAACAAAGAGGTATCAGTGCCCCAGGTACAACTCAGCGCATTATCGAAGCTCTTGAACATTATGGCTTGCCTACGCATTGTGGCCTTAAGTCCAAGGACTTGCTTGAAGCTATTAGCCATGATAAGAAGAATATTGATAATACTTTTGCTTTTGTGGTATTAAACAAGATTGGCGAAAGTGCCATCTTAAGACATGATGCCAAAATGATTCTAGAAGTAGAGGAGATGTAAAATGTCATCAATCACGATCCAACCTAAAAAACTCAAAGGTACGATTGCTGTACCCACAAGTAAATCATTAGCCCATCGAGAAATCATTGCGGCTTCTCTCGCTCCAGGACAATCCATTATTTCTAATGTATCCATGAGTGATGATATTACTGCAACAATTGAAGGCATGAAAGCTCTTGGTGCATTAATTAAAGAAGAAGATGGTAAGCTCTATATTACGGGAGCTCTTACGAATGGTTTAAGTAATGCTCATATTGATTGCCATGAATCTGGTTCTACATTACGCTTTTTAATTCCTATTTCCCTTATTCATGATAACTATGTGCATTTTACTGGTCAGGGGAAACTTGGCAGTCGACCACTTGATGTCTATTATAAAATCTTTGATTCACAAAAAGTTGTCTATCTTTATCGTGAGAATGCTCTTGATCTTTATCTTATGGGGCATCTTAAGCCAGGGCGCTTTGAAGTACCTGGAGATGTCAGCAGTCAGTTTATCACTGGCTTGTTATTTGCCCTGCCACGTTTAGAAGGGGATAGCGATATTATTGTAACAAGTCCTTTAGAATCCTCTGGTTATATTGATCTGACATTGGATGTTCTAAAAGAATATGGTATTCAGATAGAACAAACAGAAGAAGGCTATCATGTACCTGGGCATCAGGTCTATCAAGCACAAAAGAGCAGTGTTGAAGGAGACTTCTCACAGGCAGCTTTCTATCTTGTGGCTGATGTATTAGGCAATGATATTACGATTACCAATCTCAATATGGAGACCCATCAGGGTGATAAAGCCATTGTGGAGATCCTTGAACGCATGGGTGGAAAGCTTATTCAAACAGAAGAAGGCTATAAGATGACAGCAGATCAGCTTGTTGCAACGGATGTCGATGCTTCCAATTGTCCAGATGTCATCCCTGTGCTTTCTTTGGCCATGGCCTTGGCAGAAGGTACAAGTCATATCACAAATGCCCGTCGTTTACGCATTAAGGAATGCGATCGATTACATGCCATTTGTGAAGAGCTGAAGGCAATGAATGTGGATGTTACAGAGCATGAAGATGCCATCACTATTGTCGGCAGAAAGGATTTAACGGGTGTCAGACTTTCAAGCTACAATGATCATCGTATGGCAATGATGGAAGCTATTGCCGCAACTGTCACAAAAGAACCTGTTAGCATCGATAATCGTGAATGTGTCAGCAAGAGTTATCCAGAATTCTTTAATGATTATGTGAAACTAGGAGGAGAAGTGGAATGAGCGCAAACTGGGGAAGAAATATCGAACTCTCCATCTTTGGAGAATCTCATGGAAAAGCATTAGGCATTAATATTGGCAATTTGCCTGCAGGCATTAAGATTGACATGGAAGCTGTTAAGAAAGAAATGGCACGCCGTGCCCCTGGGCAGACTTTAATGGCCACATCACGTAGAGAACCCGATGAAGTTGAAATCATGAGCGGACTTATCGACGGAATAACAACAGGTGCCCCATTACTAGGTATGATTTATAATACATCCCAGCATTCCAACGACTATTCAGAATTAAAAATCAAGATGCGACCAGGCCATTCAGACTATCCTGCTTATATCAAATATCATGGCTTTAATGATGTCCGTGGCGGTGGTCATTTCTCTGGACGTCTCACAGCACCAATTGTCTTTGCAGGGGCTATCTGCAAACAGATTCTCGCAACAAAAGGCATTCATATTTATTCCCATGTTCTTTCCATTAAGGATATCAAGGATGATCATTTTAGTGTGAATATCACTGATGAACAATTAGAAGCTCTTGCCAAGAAAGAATTCTCGGTGCTTTCTGATGAGAAATTTGAAGCAATGCGTGAACTTATTCTTAGCGCTAGAAAGAATCGTAATAGTGTGGGTGGTAAGATTGAATGTATGATTAAAGGTGTTCCTGCCGGAATTGGTTCACCCTTCTTTGATTCTTTAGAATCAAGAATGTCAACGCTGTTCTTTTCAATTCCAGCTGTGAAATCAGTTTCATTTGGTGATCTTGATGATATTACGCAATATTATGGTTCTGAAGCGAATGATGCTTATTATTATGATGGTGAGATTGTCAAGACAAAGACAAATCATAATGGTGGTATTATTGGCGGTATTACAAATGGAATGCCTATTCTATTTACGCTTGGCATTAAGCCAACATCATCGATTGCCTTAGAACAGGATACGATTAATGTTGAGACACATGAAAATACCAAGCTTGCGATTGTTGGCAGACATGATCCTTGTATTGCTATGCGTGCACCTTCTGTTGTTGAAGCCATGGCTGCGATTGCGATTATGGATGAGGTGAACGTATGAAGGATCTTAAAACATGCCGTGATGAAATAGACGCTATCGACCAGAAACTGATTGCTCTTTTTGAAGAGCGTATGCATATCTGTGAAGATGTCATTGAATACAAAATGGCACATCATATGGAAATTTTCCAGAGTGGGCGTGAGACAGAGGTTATTGAGAAGAATCTCAAACGTGTCCAGGACAAGAAACTTGCCCCTTATGTGCGTAACTTTGTTTTGCAGAATATGAATCTTTCTAAACGCTACCAGACAACCTTCCTTCCTGGAGAAATCATTGATCTCAAGCCGGCTAAAGAAGAGAATCTGATCGTGGGCTATCAGGGTGTACCAGGCTCCTTCTCCTATGAGGCGATGGAAAGCTATTTTGGTGATCGTGTAGCTTTTAAGGTTAATTATCCCCATTTTGAAGATGTCTTTAAGGCTCTTAAAGCACATGAAATTGATTATGGTATTCTGCCTCTAGAGAATTCAACAACTGGGGCAATTAATGATAATTATGACTTTATTAATGATTATGGATTCTATATTGTAGGAGAATTATCTTTATCCGTCTCCCAAAATCTTCTTGGTATTCCCGGAAGTACAATCGATGATATTCAGACAGTCTATTCCCATTCTCAGGGCTTGCTTCAGACATCCCAGTTTTTAGCCAAGCATCATATTGCCAAGGAACCATATCCTAATACAGCAATGGCAGCAAGCTATGTCAGCCATCTCAATAATAAACATATTGGGGCAATCGCAAGTAAGAAGGCTGCAGAGCTTTATGGCTTGGATGTTCTTGCATCCGATATTCATAATGATAAAAGCAATCATACTCGTTTTATTGTCATTGGTCATAATCTTGAATCAAGCAAGCAAGCTTCACGTATTTCTACAGTCTTCACGTTAAGACATGAAGTAGGGGCACTGTATGAAGTCTTACAGATTATCAAAGATCATCAAATCAATATGGTTCGTATTGAATCACGTCCGATTCAGTCATCACCATGGGAATATTACTTCTATCTGGATTTTGATGGCAGTTTACATGATCCTAATGTTGTTAGGACGATTGATGAATTAAGGGCATGTACCTATACATTTAGATTGATTGGTAATTATGAAAGGAAGATTGCATGAAAAATATTGTGTTAATTGGTATTATGGGGGCTGGTAAGACAACCATTGGTAAAAAGCTCAGTATTGATCTCAATAGGCCTTTTATTGACATGGATGAATATCTTGAAAAGAAATATGAGATGCGCATATCGGATATGTTTAAGATTTCTGAGGACTATTTTCGTGATCATGAGAGTGCATGCTGTAAGGACATGAGTACACAAAGTCAGACCATCATCTCAACAGGTGGAGGTGTGATTAAGCGTCCTGAGAATATAGCTTATTTGAAGAAGAATGGCATTATCTTCTACATTGATCGTCCACTTGATCAGATTGTTAGTGATGTGGATACATCATCAAGGCCATTGCTTAAAGATGGAGCTCAAAAGCTTTATGACTTAGACCGGGAACGTCGTGCACTTTATATGCAAAGCTGTGATTATCATTTGATTAATGATGGGACACTTGAAGACATCTGTCAGAAGATTATTGATGTGATGAAGGAGGAAGATGCATGAGTTATGCCGATCAGGTATTCAAGAAAATGTGCCAGGATGTCTTAGAAAAAGGCACGGATACAAAAGATGAGATTGTTAGACCAATCTGGGAAGATACAGGCGAAAAGGCTTATACGATTAAACAATTCGGTGTTGTCAATCGCTATGACTTACGGAAAGAATTCCCCGCTTTGACCTTAAGACGAACTGCTTTAAAGAGTGCCATGGATGAAATTCTTTGGATCTACCAAAAGAAAAGCAACAATATTAAAGATCTGCATTCCCATATATGGGATGAATGGGCTGATGAAAATGGCAGCATTGGAACATGTTATGGCTATGTCATAGGTCAAGAAGATATGCGTAAAGGGGAAATGATTGATCAGATGGACTTTGTCTTGAAAGAACTTAAGCGCAACCCTTATTCAAGACGTATTATGACCAATATGTATATTCCCCAATATCTTGATGGTGGTCACTTAGAGCCTTGTTGTTTCTTAGTGATGTATAATGTCACAAAAGATGAGCATGGTGCCAATGTGCTCAATATGTCCGTTATTCAGCGCTCTCAGGATATTCTTGCTGCCAATAACTGGAATGTCTGCCAGTATGCCATTTTATTAATGATGGTGGCACAGTGTGTTGATATGATTCCTGGGGAGATGGTGCATTATATCAATGATGCCCATATCTATGACCGCCATGTGCCAATGATCAAGGAACTCTTGACGAGAGAAGAATATCCTGCACCTCATGTTACCCTTAATCCAGATGTTAAGGATTTCTATGCCTTTACAACGGATGATCTCATTGTTGAAGACTATCAACACGGTCCTCAAATCAAGAATATCCCCATTGCGGTGTAGGTGAGAAGATGATTACTATTATTGTAGCTGTTGATGAAAGCAATCTTATTGGGACAAGTGATTCAGCTAATGGCATGGCTTGGCACAATAAAGAAGATTTCCAGCATTTCAAACAAACAACACTTCATCATACCCTTGTTATGGGGCGCAAGACTTATGAAGCAATTGGACGACCATTACCAAAGCGTCATACAATTGTGATCACAAGAGGAGAAATGGATGACAATCGCATTGAGGTACGTCATTCTCTTGATGAAGTATTTGAAGAATTTAAAAATAGCGATGAGGATTTGATGATCTGTGGTGGGGCAAGTATTTATAAGCAGGCTTTAGGTGTTGCAGATCGTATGCTTTTAAGTCGTATTCCAGGTAAGCATGTAGGAGATACATATTTCCCTGATATTGATCAAAGTGGTTTAAAGCTTTCAAAAAAGAAGCCTTTTGATACTTTTACTTTAGAAATCTATGAACGATAGGCTGATGCTTATCGTTTTTTCTTGTATTCAAGAGGTATTTTGATTATAGTTAAAAAGAAGGAATTGAGGATAGTTATGATTAGATTAGTTTTTATTGTGATACGTTTTTTCTTTGAAATTCCAGGGATATTTCATCGTATTCACAAACAATTAAAATATAAAGATCAAATAAGTATTGATGAACGTATTGATACTTTGCGTAAGATACTTCGTAAGGCTGTGAAAAGAGCTAATGTGGATTTAAAGGTCTATGGGGTTGAAAATCTTCCTGCAAAGGGAGGCTTCCTGATGACACCAAATCACCAAGGGATGTTTGATATTGTCGCTCTCTTTTATGCCATCGATCGTCCATTTAAGATTGTCTATAAGAAAGAATTAAGAAAAATCAAGATTGTGGCTGATGCTTTAGACAGCATGGATTATCTCGCTATTGATCGTCAAAATTTGCGTCAGAGTGTCAAGGTGATTCGTCAGGTGAAAAAAGAACTTGGCGAAGGAATGCCTTGGGTGATCTTCCCCGAAGGAACAAGAAGCAAGAATGGGAATCAGTTACTTGAATTCAAGGGTGGTTCCTTTAAGAGTGCAATGGATGCCAAGGTTCCTGTTGTTCCAGTAGCCAATATTAACTGTTATGAAGTGCTCGATCGTAACACTTTGAAAAAAGTGCATTGTCAGATTCATTTCTTAAAGCCTATCAGCTATGATGAATATAAAGATATGAATTCTGAAGAACTCGCTATGCATGTTAAGAAACTTATAGAAAGATGTATTGAAGAACATGCCTAAGGGCTGTTCTTTTTTGATTATGAAGAGAATATTTTTACTTATTTGCGCACTTATCTTAAGTGGCTGTTCAAACAAAATACAATATTATACCAAGAGCTTTCCTGATTATCTTGATACAATGACAACCTATATAACATATGCATCTTCAGAAGATGATTTTGAAAAGCAATGTCAATATATTGAAAAAAGACTGCAATATTATGACAAGCTATTTGATAATTATCATACTTATCCATCCATAGTAAATGTCATGACTATTAATCAGAATGCGGGGAAGAAAGCTGTTGTTGTTGATCAGGAATTATTTGATTTACTAAAGCTCTCCAAAGAACGCTATCAAAACATATCACCACAGGTGAATATTGCCTATGGCAGTGTGCTCACGCTTTGGCATGAGGCGAGAGAGCAGGCAAGTAAGCATAAAAATATTGGTCAGCCACCAAGTAAAGAGGAACTAGAAAAAGCAAGTGGGCATACCAATATCAATCAGGTGATACTCGATGAAAAAAGGCGCAGTGTCTATTTAGAAGATCCGGAGATGGCACTTGATCTAGGAGCGGTAGCTAAAGGCTATACAATGGAAAAAATAAAGCAGGGTTTAATCAAACAAGGCGTCAAGTCCTTCTTGTTGAATGGGGGCGGTAATGTTGTTGGTGTTGGTCAGCGACTTGTCGCAAGTGAAGAGGCTGACTACAAAGCCTGCCAATCTCACTATTGTATTGGTATTGCGAGTCCAAAGGATGGCAACTATGCCTCAACAAAGAGTGACTATGAAGCTGTTCTTGTTGCTGATAATAAGGCTGTTGTGACAAGTGGTGATTATGAACGCTATTTCTTGGATGCACAGGGCAATCGCTATTGTCATCTTATTGACCCACGGACAAGTTATCCTGCACACTATATGCGTTCGGTGACGATTATTACAAAAGATTCTGGTTTAGCTGATTATTTGAGTAGTGCACTCTTCTTGATGAGCTATGAAGATGGTCAAAAGCTTATTGCTTCATTAGATGATGTTGAAGCTATCTGGCTTTTAAATGATGGTCATATTATGTTAAGTGAGGGGATGAAAAATAAGGATTTTTATGTTTTTCAAAAGGAAAGAATGTATAATTAAAGCAACGGGGGAAACAAAATGATTCTAAAAGAAAAAATCTATTTTACACCAGCCCAAAGTGAACGTGGGTTACATATTTATTTGCCTGATGATTATCAGACAAGTGATAAGAGATATCCAGTGATGTATTATTTTGATGGCCATAATCTTTTCTTTGACAGTGATGCCACATATGGAAAGAGCTGGGGATTGAAGACATTCTTGGATCACTACAATAAGGAATTTATTGTTGTGGGATTAGAATGCAGTCATGTCGGTAATGAAAGATTGGTAGAATATTGTCCATATCATTATCAAGGCAAGTTCTGGGGAGACTTGCATGGAAGAGGGAAGGAAACACTTGACTGGATGGTTAATACGCTTAAGCCGATGATTGATGCCCGTTTTCCGACCTATGCGCATCGTGAAGCAACAGGTCTTTGCGGCAGTTCAATGGGCGGACTCATGGCACTTTATGGCGTAATTGCCCACAATGATATCTTTTCTAAGGCTGGTTGTCTTTCTTCGGCTATCGGCCCAGGTATTAAAAATCTGTGTGCGGATATTGAAGGCCATGCAATTGATGCCAATACGCGCGTCTATCTTTCAATTGGTGAAAAGGAAGCAAGCAGTCTGCCTGTTAAGAATATCTATGCTACAGTGATGGCAAGAAGTGCTAAGAAAGTGACAAAACTACTGGAAGAAAAAGGTGTTGAGACAGCCATCTATATTCAGAAAAATGGTAAACATTGTGAAGCGGATTGGGAAAAACAAAACAAACTTTACTTCGATTATCTTTGGTGTAATAAGAAGAGTTTTTAGTTAAACTCTTCTTTTATTTATGTAAAGAGTGTTAAGTGATTAAGAAAGTTCTTTTTAAGAATTAACATAAACTTAACAATGTTTACATAAGCATAACTCTCTCTTAACAAAGCGAGATATAAGAAACAAGTGAATCATATTACTCTTTACTTGAACAAAAAAGATTTTGTTTGAAGGAGTTATCGATATGAGCGAAACATTAAAAATCATCTTCGGTTTAACAGGAGGTCTAGCGATTTTCTTGTTTGGTATGAATCAAATGAGTGAATCTTTACAAAAGGCTGCCGGAGAGAGAATGAAGAAAATATTATCCATGCTGACAAGCAACCCAGTGAAAGGTGTTCTTGCCGGGGCCCTTGTCACAGCTGTCCTACAGTCATCTTCCGCAACAACCGTTATGGCCATTGGCTTTGTCAGTGCTGGCTTGATGTCATTGCCTCAAGCTATTTCGGTGATCTTTGGGGCCAATATTGGTACAACAATGACAGCCCAGCTGATTGCCTTTGATATTGGCGATTATATTTATCCTATTATCTTTATTGGCTTCTTAGTGAATTTTATTGCGAAGAAAGAAAAGACAAAGAGCATTGGGATGGTCATCTTGTCGTTTGGTCTACTTTTCTTGGGAATTGAAACAATGTCAACAGTCATGAAGCCATTAGCTTCATCACCTATCTTTATCCATGCTTTAGAGAAGGTTGCAGATATACCTGTTTTAGGCGTGCTTGTTGGTTTGTGCATGACACTTGTTGTACAGTCTTCTTCAGCTACAATTGCCGTTTTGCAGAATTTTGCGATGCAGGCAGGCCCTAATGGTCATAGCATCATTGGTTTAACAGGCGCGATTCCTGTTCTCTTAGGTGACAATATCGGTACTACAATTACAGCTTTGCTTGCTTCTATTGGTGGTAGTAAGGACGCAAAGCGTACGGCTATTGCTCATTCTATATTCAATCTTTCAGGCACACTCTTGTTTATTTGGTTTGTTCCACAATATGCAGCTCTTATTAAAGCTATCTCAACGCATGGTCCTGAACTCCAGGTCATCTCAAGACAAATTGCTAATGCCCATACGGGCTTCAACCTCACAATGACGATTATCTGGACACCATTAGTTTGGTTAATGGTGAAGATTGTCATGAAGATCATACCTGAGTCCAATGTTGATAAAGCTATCAATCCCAATGCACCACTTTATCTTGACAACAAAGTCTTAAATCAGCCTGCCGCAGCATTGCAGTTAGTGGCTGAAGAAAGCATGAATGTCGCAAATATTGTAGGGGAGATGCTTGTGGAATTACCAGGTGTCTTTAGAGGCAAGAATGATGCCTTGCGTAAGAAGATTGATGAAAAAGCGAATAACAGTAAGAATATCTATAAACAGATTCTCGATTATCTTGCCAATCTATATTCCAATGGCTCACTGATTGAGGAACAGGCTTCTCGTTCTGCGGGTATTATGTATATCCTGAATGAAATTGATCGTATTCGCCATCTTATTCATGCGTTAGAGGAAATTGCGGATGAAGATTTAGAAAATGGCTTACATTATTCATCAGTCGCTAAGAGTGATCTTAAAGTCATGCTTGAAGATGTCTATAAGCTTTATTATGATGTTTTACAGGTTGTTATTACAGGTGATACGGAAGGTATTCATCGCTTGATGGAACGAAAGGAACAATTGACACGTAAAAATGCAGGCCTCTTAAAGGATCACTTGAAACGTGTAGCTAAGGGTGAATGTAATGACAAATTAACTCTTTCTTATACAGAAATTATATCTAATATTGATCGTATTGCTGCTAACTTAATGAATATTCTTGAGGCTGTTTCAGGGAAGGTGAATTTGAATTCATTCCATGCCCTGGGTGAAGCACAGGATGCCTTAAACGAGCCAGCTTAATTTTCAGGCAACAAAGAAATTTGTTGCTTTTTCTATACATTTAGGAGTATAAATAGAACATATTAATGAGAATATTTACACATGTTGTATTCCTGTCGTTAATTTTATTAAAAGTTTGGAAATCAAATTAGAAATAATTCTCATTGAAATATAATTGTGTTAATATGTTTTTAGAGATTTTATGTACGAGGTGAATAAAATGGTAAAAAGTATTGGTGTTTTGACATCTGGCGGTGACGCACCTGGCATGAATGCTGCTGTTCGTGCTGTTGCGCGTACTTGCCTTAATAAGGGGATTGACGTCTATGGCGTCATGCTTGGATATAAGGGATTACATGAAGGTCAGTTCTACAAATTCAACAGACATTCAACACGTAACATCATCAATATTGGTGGGACAATCTTGAAATCTGCAAGATTCCCTGAATTCAAAAATCCACAGACAAGATTAGAAGCTATTGAACAGATGAAATCTGTTGGAATGGAAGCTCTTGTTGTTATTGGTGGGGATGGTAGTTATCATGGCGCACTAGAACTTACAAAACTAGGCGTAAACTGTATTGGTATTCCAGGTACAATCGATAATGATATTCCACTTACTGATCATACAATTGGCTTTGATACTGCATTAAATACAATTGTTGAAGCATTGGATCGTTTAAGAGATACTTCTGGTTCACATCAGAGATGTACTATTCTTGAAGTTATGGGTCGTACTTGTGGGGATTTAGCTGTTAATGCTGGTCTTGCATGTGGTGCGGAAATCGTTATTACAAGCGAAACTGGCTTTGATGAAGAAAAAGTGATCGAAAGATTACGTCAGTCTAAAGCTGGTGACAAGAAGCATGCGATTGTTGTTATTACAGAACATGTCACTGATGTAAATGAGTTAGCTAAGCGTATTGAAGCGGCTACTGGCTTTGAAACAAGAGCTAACGTTTTAGGCCACTTACAGCGTGGTGGACGTCCAAGTGCTAATGACCGTGTTCTTGCAAGCCGCATGGGCGTACGTGCTGTTGAATTACTTGAACAGGGTAAAGGTGGTCTTGCCATCTGTGAACAGGGTGGTGTCATTACTGAAGTACCAATGTTGACATTATTTGACTCTAAACGTGATGTTCCTGAAGAATTATATGAAGATGTCTTAAAGCTTCGTTAATTTTTAGGTATTCTATCTTGAAAGTTGCTGAAAATTGTGTATGATAATAGCGGTGTCTAGAAGACACAGGGGGATTAAGTAGATGCAAAAAGAAAAAATGAAAAAAACTAAAATCGTTTGTACAATCGGTCCAGCTTCTGACAACAAGGAAATGTTGAAGAAGTTAATTAAGGCTGGCATGAATGTTATGCGTTGTAACTTCTCTCATGGTGACCATGAAGAACATGCTGCTAAAATGCAGAAGTTAAGAGAAGTCAACGAAGAACTTGGTACTAATGTTGCTATCATGCTTGACACAAAGGGTCCTGAAATCAGAACTGGTAATTTCGTAGGTGGTACTACAGAATTCAAAAAGGGTCAGGTTTCAGTAATCACTAGAGAAGATATCGAAGGTACTTCTGATCGTTTCACTGTATCTTACAAGAACTTATATCAGGATGTTAAGCCAGGTGGTTTCATCTTAGTTAATGATGGTCAGGTAGCATTACTTGTAGACCATGTTGATGAAAATGGTGATATCTACACTGTTGCTGCTAACGATGGTAAAGTTAAGAATAAACGTGGTATTAACGTACCAGGTGCAATCCTTGAATTCGAATTCTTATCTGATAAAGATAAATCTGATATCACATTTGGTTGTGAACAGGATATCGATTTCATCGCTGCTTCATTCGTAAGAAGACCTCAGGATATCTTAGATATCAAGAAGTTATTAGTTGAAAATGGTAAACCTGATGTTAAAGTCTTAGCTAAGATTGAAAACGTTGAAGGTGTTGAAAATATGGATGGTATCATCGAAGTTGCTGATGGTATCATGGTAGCACGTGGTGACTTAGGTGTAGAAGTTCCTGCTGAAGATGTTCCAGGTATTCAGAAGTCATTAATCAAGAAATGTAATGCTGCTGGTAAGATCGTTATTACTGCAACTCAGATGCTTGAATCTATGCAGGAAAACCCAAGACCAACAAGAGCAGAAGTTTCTGACGTAGCTAATGCTATTTATGATGGTACTGATGCAATCATGTTATCAGGTGAATCTGCACAGGGTAAATATCCTGAAGAAGCAGTATTATACATGAGCAAGATTGCTAGAAAGACTGAAGAACAGTTAGATTATGGTCATTTATTAAGACAGGCCATCCGTACTTCAGATGACAACACTTCAGAAGCTATCTGTATGTCAGTTGCTCAGATTGCAAACAACTTCAAAGTTGCTGCTATCATCGCTTTCACTGAAACAGGTGGAACTGCTAAGCGTGTATCTAGATATAGACCTGAATGTCCAGTAATCGCTGCTACTCCTTACTTAAAGACTGTAAGAGGCTTAGCTCTTAACTGGGGTGTTAAACCAGTATTAGTTAAGGAAATGAAGTCTAAGGAAGGCTTAGTCAACTTAGCACAGGTTGTTGCTAAAGAAGTTGGCGTTGCTGCTGGTGAAAAAGTATTAGTAACTGGTGGTACTCCAGGTGTTACTGGTCAGACTAACTATCTTGAATTAGTAACAGTTAAATAATTTCGCAAATCTACTTAGTAAGAGGCTGCAAAATGCAGTCTCTTTTTTTGATTCAGGCATTGACAAAGTAGTTTGTTTGTAGGAAAATGGAGCCGTAATCTAAAGGCAATCATTTAGGATATGTCACTTATATCATTGGCTTAGAGAAGAAGTGGTTGGTGAAAACTTCTACATAGTATAGGTGGTACTCCCTAATAGCTGATTTCGAAAGAAAAACCGGTTCACAGACGTTATGAAGTGAAGAGAAGTAATAAAGGTGGTACCACGAAGCTTTCGTCCTTGACGATAGCTTCTTTTTTATTGAAGGAGAAAGAAAATGAGAGATTTTGTAAATGATGTTGAATTAAATACTTTGAATCATTCATGTGCACATGTTATGGCACAGGCAGTTAAGCATCTCTATCCACAGGCTAAGTTCTGGGTAGGTCCTGTTGTTGAAGAAGGATTCTATTACGATATTGACTTAGGTGATCAGACTATTACTGATGATGATTTACCTAAGATTGAAAAAGAAATGAAAAAAATCTGTAAAGATGGCAAGCGTATTGTTCGTCATGAAGTCAGCCGAGAAGAAGCTTTAAAAGAGTTTGCAGATGATGAATATAAAGTAGACCTCATCAGCAATATGCCAGAAGGTACTGTTATTTCAACATATTCACAGGGCGACTTTACTGATTTATGTCGTGGTCCTCATGTTGATACAGTTAAGAAATGTAAGAACTTTAAGCTTTTAAAGCATTCTGGTGCCTACTGGAAAGGTGATAAAAACAACAAAGTCTTACAGCGTATCTATGGTGTTTGCTTCCCTACAAAAGAAGAACTTGATGAACATCTTGCTTTGTTAGAAGAAGCAAAAGAAAGAGATCATCGTAAGTTAGGTAAAGAACTTGGTATCTTTATGTTTGCTGACTTGGTTGGTAGAGGTTTACCAATGTGGTTACCAAATGGTTTCACAGTAAGACGTATTCTTTCAGACTATATCATGGATAAGGAATTAGATTTAGGCTATGAACATGTCATGACACCATCAGTTGCCAATGTTGCTTTATATAAGACTTCAGGTCACTGGGATCATTATAAAGATGATATGTTCCCAGCTATGGAAATGGATGATGAAGCCTATGTCCTTCGTCCAATGAACTGTCCAGAACATATGATGATCTATAAATCACAATTACATTCTTATCGTGATCTACCAATCAGAATGGCTGAAATTGCGAATGACTTCCGTTTTGAAGCAAGTGGTGCTTTAACAGGTATTGAACGTGCAAGAGCCTTCACTCAGAATGACTCACATATCTTCTTAAGACCAGATCAGATTGCTCAGGAATTTAAAGAAGTTTCAAAGCTTATTCTTGATGTCTATAAAGACTTTGGCTTTACTGATTATGAATTCAGATTATCATTAAGAGATCCTGAAGATACTGAAAAGTATTTTGGTAATGATGAACTTTGGGAAAAGTCAGAAAATGAATTACGTGCTGTCTTAAATGATATGGGTGTTAAATACTATGAAGCAAAAGGTGAAGCTGCTTTCTATGGCCCTAAGTTGGATGTACAGGTTAAGAGTGCATTAGGTCATGATGTTACCCTTTCAACAATTCAGCTTGATTACCAATTACCTGAACGCTTTGAATTAACTTATGTTGATGAAAATGGTGAAAAGGTAAGACCAGTCGTTATTCATCGTGCTATTCTTGGTTCATTGGATCGTTTCATTGCCTTCTTGCTTGAAGAAACAAAGGGTGTACTGCCATTATGGTTAGCACCTAAGCAGGTTGTTGTCTTACCTGTTAAGAACGAATATCATGAAGAATATGCAAAGGAAGTTGTCAAGAAACTTAGAAAAGCACATTTCAGAGTTCAGTTAGATAACCGTGATGAAAAGCTTGGCTATCGTATTCGTGAAGCTCAGATGCATAAGATTCCTTATGAATTAGTTCTTGGTAATAATGAACGTGATGAAGGCACTGTAACTTACAGACAATATGGTCATACTGAACAGACGACAGTACCATTTGATGAATTTGTTGCTTTATTAAATGAAGAAGTAGAAAAGAAAGCATTAAATAAATAAAGCATAAACCTAGTGTGGAATGATATGACCCCTGTCAAGTAGACAGTGGAAATATTCAAAATAACTACTAAGCAAGGTCAATCAGATTTGGCCTTGTTTTTTATTGTTGTAATTGCACTTGCTGTTTTGCTTTGCTTTTCTCAATCTTTTCCCAGAATCGTTCTATTCTTCTGTTTGGTGCAATTGGATACTGTTCCGGTGTATCTGCGGCCAGTGCTTCCTGTCTTACCTGATACGCAGTCTTCCCGTGAAAACGTTTCTGTGGATATCTGTAGATATAGTATTCATATGTCCGGTATATGATCTCTGCAGCTTCTTCATATGTATGTGCCTTGCCAAACAAAACCTTAGCCATATCCTTGATGAATCCCTGAAAGGATTCTACTGGTCCGTTATCGATACAGTGGCCAACCCGTGACATGGATTGTGTCAGTCCGTCATTCTCAAGCATCCTGGAAAATCCCTTGCGTGTGTATTGGAATCCTCTGTCGCTGTGCAGGAGCAAAGTGGCGCCCTGATTCAAGGTGATGGCCATGAAGTATGTGTCATTGACCAGCTTGGTATCGTTTCTTCTGCCGACGACGACGCCAACAGGATATCGATCATACAGGTCAAGGATCGTGCTGATATATAATTTATCACCGGCGTATTTCAGTTCGGTTATATCTGTGCCCCATTTCAGATTAGGTGCTTCGGCATTGAAATCACGATCCAGTACGTTATCCTTCGTTTCCTGTGGTGTTGATTTCCTGTAAGTGGAATGACGCTGGTCAATACGGAAATGAGATTCTATGCCATTGATGGCCATGATGCGATAGATACGCTTACGATTATACTTCATATCGCTGTTATTATTGAGCGCATAGGTCATCTTCTGATAGCCAAACAAACTGTTGTTTTCATCGGCAATGGCCTGTATGAGGGGAACTATCCTTGCGTCCTCGATATCCACTCTGGATGGCTTGCGATGGATCCATTTATAATAGGATGCCCTGGATATTCCAGCCAGCTGACACAGATACTGTATGGAACATCGCTCATCACTGCTCGTTGTTTGAATTGATTCATAAATCTGTATCTTCCCCCTATGACGCAATGCTGGCCGGGCAATCTTCGGCGCATTCTCTATCGCCCCCTCCCTAATTCGCTGAGTTTTTTTTAAGAACTTGACCTCTATTTCTTTTCGTCTCAGTTCTTCCTTCAGTCGTTTGTTTTCTCTTTCCAGCTTTTCCTTGTCAGTAAGGTCTTCTTCCGCCTTGCGATGGCCACGGTTGTCATTCAGGCCATCTGTTCCCTGTCTGTCATATTTGCGGACCCATGAATAGACCTGAGAATAGCTGCAGCCATATTTTGCGGCTGTTTCTTTGTAATTGCGATCATGATTGATGCAGTACTGAACGATCTCCATTCGTTCTTCTTTCGTTGTTTTCTTTCTTTCTGCCATATAGACCTCCGGATGGGGATGATAATCCCTCTGTTCTATATGGTTATTATACCTTTTGATCCATTGAATGATGACTGTTTTACTGGGAATATTGTATTTTGTTGCCAGTTCGTACGGTGACAGTCCGTTCTGTACGTAATCCTGAACTACCTGTTCTTTGAATTCTTTTGAGTAAGATGAATTTCTTTCCTTAGGACTGAGAGCTTCTGTCCCATTGGCTTCATAGAGACTCGCCCATTCACGTATTCTATTGCCACCATATTTCCCCATATCTAATTCTGATGCGATCTCAGCAGCTGATTTCTTTCCTGATAGATAGTCCTGTACAGCTTTCAGTTTCTGCTCAAATGTATATTTTGCTTTTCTTCCCATAATAAAACCCCCTAAAAGCAGGGCAGTACATTTTGTGTATTTGTACTGTCTACCTTTAGGGGATCATATCAGAAGCACTAGGTTTTTTTATTGGTTATATATGTAATACAATTTCAATAAAAATATAAAATATATGAAATAATATTACGAAAAGGCTTTCATTTTATGAAAATATTTGATACAATCATGTTGTACTTCAAGTCTAGACAACAAGTGCATCTTACGGAGGGAAGGCAATGAAAGGAAAAGCAACAAAAATAGTCACATCAATAATCTCTTTTGTCGTTGTTTTTATGATGTCTGGATCACTGGTTTGCGCAAGCAATACGCGTGTGGATCAGCTGCTATCACAAATGACATTAAGACAGAAAATAACACAGATGATGATGGTTGATTTTAGAAAATGGCAACAAGATGGTGAAAGTAAAGCATCTGATTTCACACAAATGAATGCAGAAGTTCAAAAAATAGTAGAAGATTATGATTTTGGTTCAGTAATATTATTTGCGAATAATATCAAAGAAACGAAACAAAGCTATGAGTTA
The DNA here is from genome assembly GCF_009695655.1 of Sharpea porci. Lineage (GTDB taxonomy): Bacteria > Bacillota_I > Bacilli_A > Erysipelotrichales > Coprobacillaceae > Sharpea > Sharpea porci. The sequence goes on along the minus strand of NZ_VUNM01000014.1, from coordinate 2,181 downwards.
TCAATGGCATTGCAGGCTGCAGCAACAAAAGATGCTGGTATTCCATTGTTGATCAGTACAGACCAGGAGGGTGGTTCGGTCTATCGTCTTGGATCAGGAACTGCATTACCTGGCAATATGGCCTTAGGAGCAACAAATGATAGTTATAATGCACAAATAGCTGGAGAAATTATTGGAAGTGAATTGAGTTCACTTGGTATTAATACAGATTTAGCCCCTGTTGTTGATGTTAATAATAATCCAGCCAATCCAGTTATTGGCTTGCGTTCTTATGGTGATGATCCCATCCAGGTAGGGCATATGGCTGCGGCTGAAATTAAGGGACTCGCAAAATATCATGTGATTGGATGTGTCAAACACTTTCCTGGCCATGGTGATGTCGCTACAGATTCCCATTATGGATTACCTGTTGTCAATAAAGATAAGGATATGTTATTGAAGAATGAATTGATGCCATATAAAGTCGCTATTAATGAGGGCATTGATATGATTATGTCAGCACATATTCTTTATCCACAGCTTGATAATTCAACAGTCTATTCTAACAAGACAGGTCAACAAGAAAAATTACCATCCACATTATCACATAAGATCATTACAGACTTATTAAAAGATGAATTAGGCTTTAAAGGTGTTGTAGTGACCGATGCAATGAACATGAAAGGTATTTCGAATACATTTGATCAAGTACAAGCTGCTCAGTTGGCAATTAATGCGGGTGTTGATATGTTATGTATGCCTTGTGAATTAAAGAGTAAAGCGGATCTTAATAATTTAGATGCTATTATCAATGGTATTGAAAAAGCTGTCCAGGATGGTGAAATTTCAGAATCTCGCCTTAATGATGGTGTTAGAAGAATTCTTACACTCAAAGAAAATAAAGGCATTCTAGACTTTAATCCAAATCAATATTCATTAGAACATGCTCTTGCGACAGTAGGCAGTGATGCAAATAGAGCAAAAGAAAGAGATATCACTGCTAAAGCTGTTACAGTTGTTAAGAACAATAATAATATCTTGCCATTGCATGTCCAAAAGAATAGTAAAATATTAATGCTGACACCTTATGAGAATGAAGTAGCACAGATGTTGATGGGCTATAATAGAGCAAAGAGTGCTGGACTTATTCCTGATGGAGCAATGGTAAAATCACAATATTTCATGGGACATAGTGATGTCGATTATGTAAAGAATAATCTTGATTGGGCTGATACTGTGATTATTAATTCAGAAGTTTATGGTTCATCTGATACAGCCTATAAAAACTGGCGTTCTTTAGCTGTGAAGAATATTACTCAATATTGTAAAGAGAATAATAAAAAATCAATTGTTATGTCAGTGCATTTACCATATGATGTACAGCTTTATCCAGATGCTGATGCTCTGTTAGCGGTTTATGGAGATGCTGGATCGTCAGTTGATCCAACAGAAGCGATAGTTGGCGGTGTAACTTCTTCGAAGGCGGCTTATGGGCCTAATATTATTGCTGGCGTTGAAGTCGCTTTGGGGACTTATGGCGCTACAGGAAAACTTCCAGTTAATGTTTTCAAGTTTGATTCTGATAAGGATTCCTATACAAATGATATCGTTTATAAACGTGGTTTTGGCTTGACTTATCCTGCAAGAACAATTTCTAATGAGGCTCTTAAGACAAGAGTAGCGCAATTAGAACCGCTTCATCAAGAAGACTACACACCAGCCTCATATTCAGCTTTACAGGATTCATTAAAAGCGGCAAAGGATATTTTAAATAAGACAAGTTCACAAGAAGATATTGATGCTGCATTAAAAGCCCTTAATCAGTCATTTGATGCCTTAGGTAAAGTCAAAAAAGAGAATCATTCTGATGTTAAGAACGAAGCACATTCACTTAAAGCTCAAGATAACAAGAATATCTCAAATACAAAGACAAATACGAAAAAGAATATACAAAAAGCATCATCAGTTAACACGGCTGATACAACACCAATTATGATTTTTGTATGGGCATTATTGGTATCTCTATGTGGTATGATTGTGCTAAGTATACGTAAAAAACATCATTAAATGAAAAAAGGGAATGTCCCGAAATAACTAAATATTTTGAGGTCTGCTAAGCAGATCTCTTTTTCATCTTCGATTCCATGAGTGATAGAGGATTTCTGCAATATACAGGCATAAAAAAACACCATCTCATATGGT
>NZ_VUNM01000013.1 GCF_009695655.1 Sharpea porci | reverse complement strand
CTGCTTTGGTGGATGACCGTACAGAGGATCGCCAAAATCACAATTGCACAGTCACCCGCCAAAGCATAATTGCATTACATGCATAATTATTCTATATCATATAGGTCCACTGTGCAAATGGGGATTTTTATTTTTATAATAAAAACCCTAAGAGCAGGGTAGTACATTTTGTGTATCTGTACTATCTACCTTTAGGGTATTCTATCATGAAGATATCCTTCTTATTTCTTTATTTTTCTTTCAAAGCTTCAAGCTTTGCTTTCAGGTCTTTAAGTTTTTCCTGATAAACAACATAGTCATTCGTCATATGATCTAGAGAATCTGTAGCTTCTGGAACACCAAAGATTTTTTCTTCGCTTTCAATAGCTTTCTGTGTTGCTTCTTCTTTCATTTCTTCCTTAATCTTATTGATAGCAGCCATGTGGGCTTCACCCTGAGCAATGACTTCTTCTACTTTTTGACGATCAACAATAACATCATTTGTCTTCTTTTCAGTTAGAGGTTCAACATTCTTAAAATATCTTGCATAACTTTCTTTGGCCTTTTCAACAATCTGTTTGTAATCCATACTTCATACCTTCTTTCTTTACAACTTTAATGATAATCATTTTATTACAAACTGCAATACCTGGCATAAACAATTAAAAAACTTTTACAATTTTTCTTCTTATAAAGAAATCTTTTTGTAAAATTCAAGAACACTAGAGAGCCTTTTCTGTCTGTATTTCCTCAAACTGACGGCTGTAAAGTTCATAATAATAGCCATGTTGTTCCATCAGTTCAGCATGTTTACCTGATTCAACAATTTTCCCATCACGCACGACAAGAATAACATCTGCATCCACAACAGTTGAAAGACGATGGGCAATCATAAAGGATGTTCTCCCCTTAATGACTGTCTGAATGGCATCTTGGATAGCTTTTTCCGTCATTGTATCAATTGATGATGTGGCTTCATCAAGAACGAGGATAGCGGGATTTGCGAGAATGGCACGGGCAAAGGATAAGAGCTGTTTCTCGCCTGTTGAAAGCAGGTCGCCTCCTTCTCCAACATCAGAATTTAAGCCATTTCCCATCTTCTTGACAATATCACTTGCTTTAACGAGCTCGAGAGCCTGCCATATATCTTCATCAGTTGCTTCTGGAGCACCATAACGCATATTATCGCGGACACTGCCACTAAAAAGATGTGGTGTCTGTAAAACATAGCCAATATGGGAATGGAGCCACAATGTTGAACGGTCTCTAGCATCCCTTCCATCTATAAGTACTTGGCCACTTGTTGGTTCAAAGAAACGACAAACAAGATTGACAAGTGTACTTTTGCCTGCCCCTGTTTCACCAACAATGGCAACATTTTGTCCTTGTGGGACTTTGAGGTTGAAATGTTCTAAGACCATCTCTTCACCATCTGGATAATGGAAGGAAACATCTCTAAATTCAATATCACCATAAAGTTCTTCCCAGTTTTCTTTCTTAGGATGGAACGTATCGCCATAGCGCTCAATGACATCTTGGCGGTCTGCGACATCACTTTGTGTTTCCATTAAAGTACTAAAGCGTTCAATATTTGCCTGAGCTTGAATCATCGCTGAAAAAACTTCAACAATAGACTGAATAGGATCAATCATCCCAATCGCATAACTCATAAAGACAGAAAGTGTGCCAATAGCCATCAGATGATCCTGACTTAATCGCCCACCTGCCGATAAAACAACAGCTAAAGCTAAAGAACTCATAATAGAGATTGTCGCTACAAAAAGTGCGGAATAGTGTGTCGCATGAATGCTGACTTTCTGCATTTCATTTGAATCTTCTTCAAAGTCATGCTGAACAGTATCTTCAACAACTAATGTCTTGATGCTTTTAGCACCACTTATTCCTTCATTGAAGTTGGCGGTAATAAGTGAATTGATTTCTCTGATTTTACGATTCAAGACAACTAAATGTTTCTGGAAATACATAATCAGTACTACGGCAATAGGAATAAGCACCATCAAGATCAATGTCAGCTTCAAATGAATACTTGCCATAATAACAAAAACAATGACCAGGTAGGATAAGTTCCAGACAAGATCCATTAAACGCCAGCTCACTAACGTCCCAATACGATCCGTATCGCTCATCACTCTCGCATGGATATAGCCAACATTGTTGGTATTGAAATAGGAGAAGGATAGGGTCTGGAGATGATTGAAACTGGCATTTTTCAAGTCCCGGCCGACATAGAGTTCGACTTTGGAAATCATATAACTTGAGATAAAATTCGCAATAACCTGCAAAACTAAAACAAAAATATATAAAGCAATAAAATAGACAATTGTATCAAGTGTCTTTAAGGCAATATAGTGATTCAACACATAGCGATTAAAGAGAGGATAGATACTATCAAACAAACTTGAAACCACCCCTAAAACAACCATGATCACCATTTCTTTACGATACGGCTTAATATAAGGGATAATCTTTCCTAAGCCAAAGAATTGATATTTTCTCATGAAATGTCCTCCCCAATATTCTGAATGTCGCAGATTTTGCGATAAATGCCTTCCTGGCTTCTTAATTGCTGGTGGTTGCCAACCTGAGCAACTTTGCCTTTATTTAAGACAATAATTTGATCAGCCTGCATCAAAGTTGTTATGCGATGACTGATCAAGATCACTGTGGCATCATGGATATTTTCATCGAGTGCTTTGCGAATTTTTGCATCCGTTTCACTATCGACAGCACTTAAAGAGTCATCAAAAATCATGATTGGTGTCTTTCTAATGACCATTTGTGCAATAGCTGTACGCTGTTTTTGTCCACCAGAAAGTGTGACCCCTCGTTCACCAACGGATGTCTTATAGCCATTCTTGAAATGGTTGATGGCTTCATTAAGACTCGCAATCTTGCTGGCTTCTTCGACATCATCCCTTGTAGCCGTTGGGATACCAATGGCAATATTCTCTTCAATGCTTTTAGAAAAGAGATAAGGTTCCTGTAAAACAAGGCCTATATTCTTTCTTAAATAATCACGATTAATATGTTGAATATCAACACCATTAATCGAGATATGACCACTTGAAACATCATAGAGATGATCTAATAAATACATGAGCGTTGATTTACCAGAGCCCGTCCCACCCAGTATACCAAGCGTTGTGCCCTTCTTAATGATAAAGGAAACATCATCTAAGACAAGTGGACTATCTTCATTATAGCGAAAAGAAACATGATCAAAGACAATATCACCATGCATATCAACCTCAATAGCATCCTTGTCATCAACTTCTTCTTCGCTATTCATAATATAACGAATACGATCAATAGAAACATTAGCACGGCTCATATCAGAAATAACACGGCCAAGAGAACGGATCGGCCAGACAAGCATGGTATTATAGGACACAAAAGCAATATAATCACCAGCTGTGATTTCTTTCTTGACAGCAAAATAAGCTCCTAATCCAGCAATTGTTAAGAGCTGCAATCCAGAAATACCATCACCAATGGACCAGAACCAGGTAATCAAGATATCAAGCTTCATAAAGGCTTTAGTATAGATTGTATTCTGGCTTTCAAAACGCTGACGTTCATAGCGTTCTCTGCCAAATGCTCTAACGACTCTGACACCCGTTAAGTTCTCCTGGGCAATCGAGGAAAGGATTCCTTCTTCTTCATCAGCTTTTTCAAAAGTCTCCCCAATACGCTTATGGAAGAAAAGTGAATAGGTCACAATGATAGGAATGAAGATGGCTGCAGCGAGCATCATCTTTGTAGAAATTGTACTCATAAAATAAAGGGAAAGAGCAATCATGATGACAATACGCAGCATCTGAGTCAGCTGCTCAGACAGGAAACGCTTGATTGTTTCCACGTCACTTGTACAGCGCTGAATAATATCACCTGTTGGATTGTGGGTAAACCAGGCAAAGGGCAAATGGACAATATGTTCAAAAAGGCCATCACGCATCACCTTGACAAATTTCTCAGCCCCCTTGCTGTTGAAAAGCCTGAAGAGATAGCGAAACAATGCTCCTATCAATGCAACAATAACAACAAACACCCCAACAAAATAGATATGACTTTTGAGATATGCGATACCGCCGATTCCCTGGATAAAGCCCTTAAAGAAAGCTGGCAAACCTGCTTCTTTAGAACCAATAATACTATCAACCGTAAAGCTTATGATACGGGGATTGATAAGATCAAAAAGGGAAGCTGCAGCAGCAAAGAGAATAGCAAGAATAAAATAGGCTTTAGAGCCTTTTAGAAAATAGAAAATTAATTGACGATTATTTTCAAACTGTTTTTTCATAAATACTCCTCAACACGATTATAACGAATCAGCACCTTTTCTAACAGCAATGTGCAAAAACAGGAAACTAATGTGTTTCCTGTTGATCATAATATTTACCTAAGAACGCTTTCGTACGTTCGTTGTCACTTGTAAACATCTTTTCCGGTGTTGTCTTTTCAACAATGACACCTTTATCCATAAAGACAATCACATCACTGACATCTCGCGCAAACTGCATTTCATGTGTAACGATAACCATTGTCATCTTTTCTTTTGCGAGTTCTTTGATGACCTTTAAGATTTCCAATGTCAGTTCTGGATCAAGGGCACTTGTAGGTTCATCAAAGAAGAGGATTTTTGGCTTTAAGGCTAGCGCTCTAGCAATGGAAACACGTTGCTGCTGTCCACCGGAGAGTTCACAGGGATAGGCATTTTCCTTATCGCTCAAGCCCATCTTCTTTAAGAGCTCACGTGCCTCTTGAATAACTTCCTGCTTATTTCGTTTCTGATTGCGAACAGGGGCATCAATGATATTCTTAAGAACGGTAAAATGTGGGAAAAGGTTGAAGTTCTGGAAGACGAGACCAAAGGTATTCATAGCTTCTTCAATGGCTTTTTTATGATCATAGCTGGCATGATGATTAACAGAAGTCACAACAGGCTTTTCATTATAGGAAAGTGTACCATCGTCCATTGTCTCTAAAAATGTCGCAATTCTCAGTAAAGTTGACTTTCCTGAGCCCGATGGACCGATAATTGAAACAACCTGCCCTTCTTCTACTGTCAGATCTATATCTTTTAAGACTTCATTGTCACCAAATGATTTTTTAATATGTTGTAAATCCAATATCTTCATACAGTATCTCCCTTACTCATAATAACTCATTTTCTTTTCAATCGTCTCCATGACAAACGCCACAACGGCATTGAAAATATAATAGAAAATGGCAGCTGCGACAAATGGCATCATTGAGCGACTTGTTGCAGCAATAGCCTTGGCTTCTGTAAACATTTCAGCATAGGCAATGGAGAATGCGAGCGATGTATCTTTGACAAGGGTAATGATTTCATTTGTCAGTGATGGGAGTATGCGTTTCATAACCTGAGGCAGAATAATGACAAAGAATGTCTGTGTTTTAGAATAGCCAAGAACCTTGGCAGCTTCATACTGTCCTTTTGGCATGCTTTCAATGCCGCTACGATAGATTTCCGCAAAATAAGCAGCATAATTAAGCGCAAAGGCAATTATAACAGCAATACCACGATATATTGGGGAAATCATGATACCAAACATATAATATGGGCCAAAATAGACGACAAGAAGCTGTAACATAAGCGGTGTACCACGCATTATACTGATATAAACACGCACAATATTCTTCAGCAAGAGATGTTTACTCATTCTGCCAAAAGCGACAATGAGGCCAAGAGGCAAAGAAAAGATGAGCGTCAGAAAGAAAATCTGTAGCGTTGTGCCCATGCCACCTGCTAGCTGGACAAATAAATCCATTAAATTCATAAATCATATCCCCCTTAGAAAAAAACCAAGCAACGCTTGGTTTAATTTGCTTTTAAAATGCCATAGTCTGCTTTAAACCACTTCTTACTAATCTTCGCAAAAGTGCCATCTTTAACCATAGCGATTAACGTTTTCTCAACTTCATCACGAAGTTTTGTATTGCCCTTCTTGAAACCTACTGCATATTGTTCAGAAGAAATAGATTCATCAAGAATAGCATATGTGTTTTCTTTACCTTCAATTTGTTTCTTTGCCACAAATTCATCCATGGCTACTGCATCAACCGCACCACTTTCTAAATCCATCATGGCTGTATTGTAATCCGCAACACTTAAATAATTTTTGAAAGAATTCTTTAATGCTTTATTAGCATCAATAGCTGATTGTGCTGATGAATCTTTCTGGACTTCCATAATCTTACCAGCTAAGTCCTTCAGTCCAGCAATCTTGCTTGCTTTCTTGACAACAACAACCTGGCGGTTATTCATATAGGGTTTTGTCCAAGTATATTTATTTTCTCGACCATTCATCGTAAAGCCGTTCCAGATACAATCAATTGTCCCACTATCAAGTTCCATATCCTTAGCATCCCAGTCAATTGGCTGAAGCTTAATTTTCTTGTTCATGCGTTTAGCTGTTTCTTTCGCAAGATCAATATCAAAGCCAGTAAAGTTTCCTTTGTCATCCTTGTAGCCAAATGGTGGGAAATTCTGGTCAAAACCAACAGTAAATGTATCTGCCTTCTTTGAAGAAGAGCCTCCACAGGCTGTTAATCCAATAGCTAGTAATCCTGCTAAAAGGATTGTCCCTAATCTTTTCAACTTCATATTTGTCCTCCCTTTTGGTGCATTATATCATAAATAGAAATGCTTGCCTACCACTGATGAGTTTGCTTTGCTTTCCAACGCTTGTTCTCTTCTACCTTGACTTCATCATTCTGACGATAGATATCTTCATAATAAGAATATCGTGCTTTCTTTAAGATACGATACTTTGTATCATCGGAGATGTCTTGTAAGAACTTTTTAATTTCCTGTGCTTCTTCATGTGTTGAATCCAGGATGGTCACAAGCTCAAGATCTTCTAAATCCTTACGGTCATAGCTTTCTTTGACAGGTACCAAGCCATTTTCTTGATAACGTGCAAAGTTTTCATTTGAAATACCAAGAATATGTTGCATTTCATCAAGACGCATAATTATCTCCCCTTGTTATTTTTCATCCGTTACTTGAAAGATATAAAACTTTAAATAACTTGAATCACTTGCTCCCCACAATATAGGATGATCGGGCGATTGCTGACGAAATTCAATCTGACGTAAACGCTTATGGACAGAGCGTGCTGCCTGTTCAATCGCCTTCACAAAATTCTCATTATCCATAAAATGGGAACATGTACAGCTAGCAAGATAGCCACCATCTTTGACAAGCTTTAAGCCTTCACGATTGATTTCACGATAGCCTTTGATGGCATTCTTTATAGAACTTCTGCTTTTTGTGAAAGCTGGGGGATCGAGAATGACAACATCAAACTTCTTTCCTTCTTCGACAAGTTCAGGAAGAAAATCAAAGACATCATGTTGTTCAAAATGCACTTTGTCTTCAAGATGATTGAGTTTCGCATTATCATTGGCCAGTTCAACAGCCAAATCACTAGCATCGACACCAAGAACATCCTTTGCTCCAGCATAACCACAGTTTAAGGCAAATGTACCAATATAAGTAAAACAATCGAGGACTGTTTTATCTTTGACAATTCTTTGCATCGCGAGACGATTATATTTCTGATCAAGGAAGAAGCCTGTCTTTTGGCCATTTTCCACATCAATATGATAATGTACACCATTTTCCACAATATCAAACTTTGTCGCGAATGGTTCTCCAATAAAGCCTTTCACACGATTTAAGCCTTCTTTATCACGCTCTTTTGCATCGCTTCTTTCATAGACGCCGCGAATGACAATGCCATCTTCTTGCAGCACTTCCTTCATTAAATTGACAAGACGCTCTTTTAATAAATCCATACCCAAAGTCAAGGCCTGAATGACAAGAACATCTTCAAACTTATCAATCACAAGTCCAGGCAAGAAATCCGCTTCACCAAAGACAATACGACAGCTCGATGTATCAACTGTATCCTTACGATACTGCCAGGCGTGAGACAGACGCATCTTAAAGAACGCATCATTTATTTCCTGCTGCACATTGCGGCTAAGCATACGTACGCGTATTTTAGAATTCTGGTTGATATATCCAATACCTAATGGATAGTCATTGTAGTCATGGACTTCGACTAAATGTCCATTCTTGAATCTCCCCTTGATTGTTTCTATTTCATTATCATAGATCCATAAACCACCTTGTTTAAAAGATCTACCTTCTCCTTTTTTAAGTGTTACAATTGTGTTTTCCATTTTTCAATACCTCAAAAGAATTATAAAAAAATATTGCATAAGTGCAATATTTTTTCTTAAGAATTGAGAAATCTTTCTGTTCGATTGATTTTAGTCCAGTCCGTAAAGTTCTCACCTCTCACCTCAGTCACTTTGCTGACAATCATAAAAGCATGCGGATCAATTGCATAGACACCGCTTCTTAGCCGATGTAAGTCTTTCTGGCTGACAACAGAAAGCAAAGCTTTAGATTCATCTAAATGATAGCCTGTTTCAACCTTTAATAGAGTCAGGCCCTTATCAAGATCATGAATGAAAAGATTTCTTAAGGCAGCATACTGACTTGAAATGACAAGCACCTGATAACTTGTATGACCGAATGTCAGAATACGATTCATGATGAACGTTGTTGTAAAAAGCATAATAATACCACAGACTGTTTTGGTGATAGGTGAAAATGTAGCCTGGAACAAGAGTTCTGTTAAATCAAAAAGATTCATCACAACAGCAACTGGCCAATGGAAGAACTTATTGAGAACAATGGGCGGGATATCCATACCACCCGTACTTGCCCCACTTTGAATGACCAAGCCAATCCCTGCACCAGCTAAAATACCACCCATTACACAGGCGACAAGCGGATCATTGGTGAGATGAATCTTGTCAGTAAAACGACTTGTGACTTCAAGTAAGACTGGATAGATGAATGTTGCTAAGAGTGTTGTTGCGGCAAACTTCTTGCCCATGACGATGAAGCCAATGATAAACATGATGACATTGGCAGCAGTAACAACCATATTGAAATTCCAGTGCCAGAAATAGCGGCCTATAATACCTAAGCCAGTTGTCCCACCGGAAATAAAGCCAAAAGGCAATACAAAGACATTAACAGAAAGTGCCAGCAATAATAATCCGATGAGGATCTTCATGACAAATTCAAAACGACGCATGTTATTCCCCCTTTGCTTGTTGATAGGCGTGATCAATCTCCGTTTCGATATTCTTATTTGGCAATTGCCTAAAGAAGTGTATGACAATTGGGACACATGTCAAGAAAGTCAGGGCATCACCAACCAACTGCGAGATTTCTACCCCTGTCATACCTAAGAAGAAAGGTAGAATAATAAGAGCAGGAATATAGTAAAGACCACTTCTTAGTGAAGCAAGCAAGCTCGCTATTTTTGATTTTCCAATTGACTGGAACATCATGTTGCAGACAATGCCTAAAGGCTGCAAAATCAAAGCACAGCACTGAAAACGTAATGCCCTTACACCAATTGCGATAACGGCTTGATCATCTCTAAATATACTAACAAGTTCTTTGGAAAAAAGCAATCCGACAATAGCTGCAATTGTCAAGAGTATTTCGCCTAATCCCCATGTAAAATAGAAGCCCTGACGGATACGTTTATATTTTTTTGCACCATAGTTATAAGCACCTACTGGCTGATAGCCCTGGCCAATACCGACCATCATTGAGGCGAAGAAAGCGACGATACGTCCGACAATGGTCATTGCGGCAATAGCTGCATCACCATAAGGATTGGCTGCAATATTAAGTGTCATCGTTGAAACAGAGTTAAGCACCTGACGCAGTAAACTTGGTAGACCATTTGAGACAATATTACCAATCGCAAGTTTGCGTAAATGAAAATGTCGATAAGAAATCTTGCTGATGGTCTTACCTGAGTAAAACATATAGAAAAGTATCCCAAGTGAAATATATTGGGAAAGAGCTGTTGATAGACCGGCCCCATGAATCCCCATCTTGAAGCCAAACATAAAGATTGGATCACCAATCATATTCAGGACACCACCCAATACCAAGCCAATCATCGCTAATGACGCTTTCCCTTCATAGCGCATGATATTATTTAAGACACAACTTGCTGCTAAAGCAGGCCCACATATCAACATATAATAGCCATAGATTCTCGCATAAGGAAGGATTGTATGCGTTGAGCCTAACATATGCATCAATGGTGTAATAAAAATAAGGGCTGGAAGCGTGATGATTGTCGTGATGACAATGGCCATAAGGAAGGCTGTCGAAGCATAATTGCTTGCTTCATGAACACGCCCCTGTCCTAAAAGACGAGAAATATTCGAACCAGAACCATGGCCACACATAAAGCCAATTGCCTGATAGATTGCCTGAACACTCATTAAAATGCCAACAGCAGCTGCTGCCGCCGTCCCAATCTTGCCCACAAAATAAGCATCAACAAGATTATAAATCATTGATACCATCATGGAAATAATTGTCGGAATGGCAAGCTTAGGAATAATGACTTTAATAGGTGTTAAGACAAGTTTTTCATATTGTTCTTGTGTTTTTCTATCCATACTTATACCTTCTTCTTTTGTAGTATAACACGCTTTACTTTATCCAAAAAGCAACTTCCCAAATTAGGAAATCTTTATTTTCCTAGTTGTTTGATGATGCAAAACATATTATACTCAATAAGATTTCATAAAGAAGGAGTTAAACTATTGATGATAATTATGTCTGGCGCCATTGGCGCAGGTAAAAGCAATCTCACAACATTTGTTTCCAAGCATCTTGGAACAGAAGCATTTTTTGAACCCGTGGGCGATAATCCCATTTTGCCACTTTTCTATAAAGATCCTAATCATTATGCCTTTCTACTTCAGATTTATTTCTTAAATAAGCGTTTTGCGATGATTAAAGAAGCCATGACCAACGACAACAACGTCCTTGATCGTTCCATCTATGAAGACAGTCTCTTCTTTCATATGAACGCTGAAATGGGGCGCTGCAACGAAGAAGAAGTCAAGGTCTATGATGACTTGTTAGAAAACATGATGGAAGAACTTCCTTATGCAGCCCATAAGAAAGCCCCTGATCTTCTCGTGCATATTGATATTGATATCACGACAATGCTTGCCCATATCAAGAAGCGTGGTCGTGATTATGAACAGATTGAGAACGATCCAACATTAAGAGATTATTATATCAACCTGCTTGAACACTATACACCTTGGTATGAAGCTTATGATGCTTCTCCAAAAATGACCATTGATGCATCTCAATATGACTTTGTCAATTCTCTTGAAGACCGCAAGACAGTTCTTAAAAGCATTGATGACAAGCTTCTTGAAATTGGCAAGATTGATGAAGATGAATATGCCAGCTTAATGTTGAAGCTTGAAAGGATGCAGCTTGATGACTAAAGAAGTTCTTGATGGCTTACTTAGCGATCTTCAAGAATTCTTTAAAAATGATTATAGCGGTCATGACTATAACCATACAATGCGGGTCTATAAGCTTGCCTACAATATCGCAATACAAGAGCACGCCAATCTTGAAATTGTCAGCTTAGCTGCTCTTCTTCATGATGTCGATGATGTCAAGCTAACGCAAAGCATCAACTATCAAAATGCCCGCTTATTGATGAATAAATATGGCATTGATAAAGTACAAGAAGAAGTCATTGCGATTATTCAGGATGTTTCCTTCAAGGGCAATCAAAGCAAGTCCCCTTCTACACTTGAGGGCAAGATTGTTCAGGATGCTGATCGTCTTGACGCCATTGGCGCGATTGGCATTGCCCGTGCATTTACTTTTGGCGGCAACCACAACCGACCTCTCTACAATGATGAAAACCCAGTACTCAACATGGACGAAGCAAGCTATCGCCAACACAAATCTAGCACAATAAATCACTTCTATGAGAAGCTCTTGCTTCTTAAAGATATGATGAATACTGACACTGCGAAAGAACTTGCCTATCAACGCCACCAGTTCATGAAGAACTACTTAGAAGAATTCTATGATGAAATAGAAGGCAAAAAATAGATTTATCTTTACAATAAAGAGGATTTTTCTATAATTTGCATAGGAGGCCTCCTCATGAAACATAATCAGACTTATCATATTGCCATATATGGATTAGGTATTGCCATCGTCTTTATTTCAACAATGTTTATTCAAATTCCTATTCCGCTAGGTTATGCGAATCTGGGAAACTGCTTTGTTTTCTTGTTTGCGATGTTCTTGGATGAAAAAGCTGGCTTCATTATTGGTGGTGTTGGTTCTGCTTTGGCAGATTTGCTTGGAGGCTGGAGTATGTGGGCTATTCCAACATTCTTCTTAAAAGGGCTGATGGGCTATCTTGTTGGTAAAATTGGGAAGATGGAGGTAACTTCACTTCGTTCACCCTATCTTCTACTCGCCTCACTCACAGGAACACTCGAAGGTATAATTGGTTATACTCTTGTTGGTGCAACCATTTATCATTCCCTGCCTACTGGCCTTACGCAGGCTCCTGGCCTGATTGTTGAAGGGATTGTGAATATGGTTGCATTCTATATGATTTATGGAGCACTTAATGCTGGAAAAGTGAAACAGTTGTTTAAAAGATAGTCGCTGTGGCTATCTTTTTTCTTGACTCCATATCTATCAAGATATAATGTATGGACAAAAAAGGATGTGAAAATATGAAACCAATTATTGGCATTGTTGCTTTATATGATGAAAAGCTTCATAGCTATTGGATGTTACCTGAATATACAGAAGCGATTAATAAGTCAGGGGGCATTCCCATAATTTTGCCTTATAATGTTGATATTGAAGCCATCTTGCCCCATCTTGATGGTGTGCTTTTTACAGGTGGTCAGGATATCAATCCCCTTCTTTATGGCGAGGAGGTCAACGAGAAGTGTGGACCTTATATTGAAGCAAGGGACTATTTTGAAATGAAGCTGATGAAGAAAGTGCTTGAGCAAGATCTGCCTGCTTTATGTATCTGTCGTGGGCTTCAGCTCTTAAATGTTATTGAAGGTGGAACGCTCTATCAGGATTTGCCGTCCCAGCATCCTTCTCATATTCAACATGATATGGCTAAGCCATATGATGTCCCTTGTCATCAAGTCACTCTCCAACAAGACATACCCCTTCAAAAACTTTTACATGAAGAGACTATTGGTGTGAATTCTAGACACCATCAAGCTATTTCGCGACTTGGGAAACATTTAGAAGCCATGGCTACAAGTGAAGATGGACTTATTGAAGCGATTGCCGTTTCTAATAAATCATTCATCTGGGGTATTCAATGGCATCCTGAACATAGTTTCCATAATGATGAAATGAGCCGTCTCATCTTCCAAGAATTCATCACAAACGCAAAGACTGCTGGCCAATAAGCCAACAGTCTTTTTTTTAAATCGTATGCATTGTTCTCAGCAAGAAAATCCAGAAAGTAAGCGTAAAGGCTGAGAGAATTGTGGTAAGAATGACGGTATTGCTTGTAAGAACACCTTCATGATGCATATTACGACACATGACATAGCTTGATACTGTTGTTGCCGAGCCAAGCATAATCAATATGGCTACAAGCTTGTCATATCTAAAGCCAAGATTGATGGCAATAGGTAAGAAGATGAGATTAAGACCAACAAGCTTAATAAAGGAAGCAACAATGGCATTCTTAAGCTGACCACCAATTTTCTTGATATCAACACTTGCTCCCATCGCCATTAAGCCAAGAGGCGTAGAAAGAGCTGCCACTTCACTTAGGAATTTATCAGGAATCTTGCTCATCGGAAGATTTAAAATGGAATAAAAGAATCCTAAAACAATACCAATAATAATCGGGTTCTTAAAAATACCCAGAATGGTTTTCTTTAAGACAGCCTTGTTGAGCTTTTCTGCTCCTGGCTCTGTTAACGAAAGAACAACAACAGCCATGATATTATAGAGCGGCACAGCACCAATAATCATCAACGGTGCCATTGTCGCACGTCCATAAAGATTACTAATATAGGCAATACCAAGAAGTGCAGCAGATGAACGATAGCTTGCCTGAATAAATTCTCCCTGAAGGTCACGCTGCTTAATGAAAAATCTTGATAAAATCGTAACGATTAAAATGGACGCAAATGTCGCAAAGAAACAAAAGAGGACAAATTTGGTATCCCAGGCTTTAATGAAGTTTGTTGTCGCTAGCTGATGGAAAAGCAGCACAGGCAAAGGGATACGAAAGACGAAGGTATTGAGCTTAGCAGCCAGTTCATCATCCATCCAGCCAATTCTATTAAGAAAATAGCCAAAGACCATCAAAAGAAAGACTGGCATAGTCGCATTTAAACTAAAAATCAGATTATTCATGTTCAACCTCCCTCTCAAAGAGTGCATAGATTCTTTGAGCAATGCCTCGCATGATCTCCTGATCACATTTAATAACTTGTCTGTCATAAGTAATTAAGCCATTAACTTCATCTTCGATATCAGAAAGCTGAGTATAGATACAACCAGAAAGACCGTCGGGGATA
Organism: Sharpea porci; assembly: GCF_009695655.1. Taxonomy (GTDB): domain Bacteria; phylum Bacillota_I; class Bacilli_A; order Erysipelotrichales; family Coprobacillaceae; genus Sharpea; species Sharpea porci. The sequence goes on along the minus strand of NZ_VUNM01000013.1, from coordinate 40,914 downwards.
TGCTTCATGATATCACGTATCATCAGTTTGCGGTAGGCTATCATAAAATCTCTACGGCTAGAAATTTGTTTATAGCCATAATTCTTTTTGCCGTAGAAATGATTCTTGATGAGATAGTTCATTCCACCAAATTCACTCAAAATGATGATTTGTTGACTCTTTTTAAGATGAAGGGGACGGAAGTAGTTATGGATGGAAAGAAAATCCCCTGCGCCCCTATCAAACCATCCTGAGGCACTATCAACAAAGCGCTCCGGATCTAGCTTTTTTATATAATCTGTCACTTCCTGGCTATCAAACTGGCCCCAGCCTTCATTGAAGGCTACCCATGTATCAATAGATACAAAATGTCTGAGATGGTCAATTGTTTCTTTGACCTCACGATAATATTCAGCACGGTTATCTGGATCTGGTCGTTTCATCAAAACATAGTTATGGTCATCGCGCTTGGATTGTAAAACAGGAAATAGATTGGGTTCAACAGTGACAAAGCGGTCATCATATTTCTCTCCCCCATTGACCATATCCTGCATGACAAGTATGCCTAGTTTGTCACAATGATAATAGAAACGACTATTTTCAATCTTGACATGTTTACGAATCGTATTAAAGCCTAATGACTTGACAAGCTTTAAATCATTAAGAACAGCTTCATCACTTGGTGGTGTCATCAGTGTTTCATGATAATAGCCTTGATCCAACAATCCATAATGGAAGATTGGTTTTCCATTCAAGGCCATATATTGATGACCTTTAATTTCTACACGGCTGAATGTACGCATACCAAAATAGCTTTCAACATGATCATTGCCATAAATGAGTTCAACATTATAGAGATATGGCTGATCAGGTGTCCATAGCTGAATATCTTTTAAAGCAATGAATGCCTTCTTGCAGACAGGAATAGTAAATGTAGTTATGTCATGGGAATCTGGTCTATGAATGATCACTTCAACATCTTCTAGATCACCAATGGTACTGACTTCTATATGAACACCTTGTTTTTGCAAGTCGGGCTTGAAGAAGACATCTGTAACATATTGTTCATCAACCCATTCATACCATACAGTCTGCCAGATGCCACTTACTGGCGTATAGTACATCCCGCCATGATGAAGGCGCTGCTTGCCCCTGGCATGATTGCCATAATCCGTATCGTCCTGGACAACCACCTTAATCTCATTCTCACCTTCAACAATCACATCGGTCATATCAAAGCTAAAAGGCAAATAGCCCCCATGATGCTTACCAACGAAATGTCCATTCAGATAGACTTCACAATATTCATCAACTGCTTCAAAATGAAGAAGAAGGCGTTGATGCACATGTTTTGTGAGATGAAAAGTACGTCGATAATGTAAATAATTACCCGGAAGCAAAGTACGTTCAACACCTGATTTTTGACTTTCTGGTGGAAACGGAACGAGAATCTTGCCATCATAGTCATCAATTGTAGGATTGATGGAAAAACCATAATCCCAAAAGCCATCCAATGTAGTATATTGATCACGTCTTAACTGTGGACGTGGATAGTTTGTATTGTCCTGCATTATTATCACCCATCCAAGTATAACATATAGGTTCATTTACTTGAATGTAACGTATAAAAAAGATAGAATAGATAGGCAAGGAGGATTTGAAATGGAAAGAAAATTTTTATGGGAAACATATGATGAAAATCAGTTGGCGAACATGAACGAAGTGAATGAACGTTATAAAAACTGTTTAAATGTTGGTAAGACTGAAAGAGAATGTGTGACCCTCGCTACAAAGATGGCGCAAGAAGCTGGTTATGTCAATTTAAAGGATGTCAAGGACGTTAAGCCTGGCAGTAAAATCTATACGACTTATAATAATAAAACAATAGCTTTATTTAATATTGGTACTGATCCCATTGAAGATGGGATGAATATCCTTGGTGCACATATCGACTCACCTCGTTTAGATATTAAGCAAAATCCACTTTATGAAGCACAGGGCTTTAGTTATCTTGATACACACTATTATGGTGGTATTAAGAAATATCAGTGGGTTACTATTCCACTCGCTATTCATGGTGTGATTGTGAAAAAAGATGGCACAGTAGTCAATGTGTGTGTTGGTGAAAAGGAAGATGATCCAGTCTTCACAATTACCGACTTACTTGTACATTTAGCTCAAGAACAGATGCAAAAGACAGCTAATGTCGTTATTGAAGGTGAAAACTTAGACTTATTGGTTGGTTCTGTCACTGATAATAGTGAAGATGTTAAGGAACGTGTAAAGTCTAATACAATGAAGCTTTTAAGCGATATGTATGGTATTGAAGAAGAAGATTTCTTATCTGCTGAACTTGAAGTTGTTCCTGCTGATAAGGCAAGAGATTTAGGCTTTGACCGCTCAATGGTTCTTGCTTATGGCCAGGATGATAAGATTTGTGCATGGACATCATTATTTGCGATGTTGAATGTTGAAAATCCTACAAGAACTTCATGTACACTTTTAGTCGATAAAGAAGAGATTGGTTCTGTTGGGGCAAGTGGTATGCATTCTCATTTCTTTGAGAACATGCTTGCAGAGATTCTTTACTTAATGGGTAAAGAAAGTGATATTTCTGTAAGAAGAACTTTAGCGCACTCTACAATGCTTTCAAGCGATGTTTCTGCTGGCTTTGATCCACTCTTCCCTGATAAATTTGAAGCTAAGAACTCTGCCTTCTTGGGCAAAGGTATTGTCTTCAACAAATTTACAGGCTCAAGAGGTAAATCTGGCAGCAATGATGCCAATGCCGAATATATGGCTAAGATTCGCAAAGTAATGGATGATAATAATGTTGCTTTCCAGACAGCTGAACTTGGTAAAGTTGATGTTGGTGGCGGAGGAACAATCGCCTATATCATGGCTAACTATGGCATGGAAGTTATTGATGCCGGTCTTGCCGTATTATGTATGCACTCTCCTGCTGAAATCAGTTCAAAGGCTGATGTCTATGAAGCAGTAAGAGCATATGAAGCATTCTTAAGAGATATGAAGTAAGCAAAAGGGGCTCATCACGAGTCCCTTTTAACATGTCTTGCCTTCTTTAAATCTTTGCATCATTTCATTTGTGAGTGAAAGATGATCAGGCTGTAAGACTATATCTTCGCGTCTTACAAAATGAGCAATCTTTAATTCATTACGGTCCATATGAATCGTATTGTCGCCATCAACATCACAATAGAATCCTAGCAATAAGTCATCGACAAATCCCCACGGTTGGGATTTATAGTAACGAATATTTTTTACCTTCAAGCCCACTTCTTCCATGACTTCTCTCTCCACGGTCTGTTCAATCGTTTCGCCGATTTCCACAAATCCTGCAACCAAAGCATTATGTCCATAGCCCTGAGCATATCGAGTAATGCAGATACGATCACCATCAATAATGCCAACAATGACAGCAGGAACAATACGTGGATAGACACGATGCCCGCATGATGGACATGAAAGTGCACGTTCTTCTTTCACCCTAATCATCTTATCGCCACATCTTCCACAATACTGATTATTGTCATACCAGTTGGCAAGCTGATAGGCTGTAACAAGGGCATAAAGGAAACTTGCTGAATGCTTGTCATCCGTTCTTAATGACCAGACATCCTTAAAGACATAGCCTTCTATTTCTTCATTATCACGAATAAGATAACAACGAATATCATCAATCTTGAAAAGAAAGATATAGTCATGTTTTTCTTTTAATTCCTTCTTGACTGGAAAAATAAGATGGTCCGTATGCTCTTTGACAAGAACACGTTTATTGTCAAAAATAAAAATAACATCATCATTTCTTACATCATGTTCATAATCATGATCATAAGGATTGATGAGCTGATGTGGTTCAATATCCTGTATCATAGTTTCACCTCAAAAAAGAGAATACACCAATTGTCTAAGAAAAGAAAATCATTCACGCAAATTTTGAAGGCAAATTTTAAAAAACATCCTGAGTTACTGCATTTATGGTGTCATTCTTCTATGATAGAGGCGTGGAAAGAAGTAGGATCAGGCATATGCCAACAAGATTCTGCTTCTTTACCTTAATAAAGCGCCAAATATTGGCATTTTATTTTTATTATAATTGTGTTTGATGAAAGACTTCCTCGAATGCTTCATAATTCTTGCGTGATGAGGAAAATGTAGGAATCGCAAACACAACCTGATCAAAATGATTCCGATATTCTTCTTCAACAAGAATACTATAAAACATTTTAGCAACTTCTTTTGCATCATGGCCAAAAGCGCCACATCCCCATGCCCCAAGCACGACATTGCGATAGTTGAAATGAATGCAGACATTCAATAAGTCTCTGATCTTGATTTTCATAATGGGCATAAGATAACGCTTTGAAATATGGCCTGCTCGGCCATTGAGATTTGGTGCTGCATAACTGATAACACTTGTAATAAATGAGTCTTCAACAAGCACTCCTTGCGCATCTCTAAAGACTTCTACTCTTGGTGATACCAACATATATTCTGAATCAAAGCCATTCAGGTTCTCAAAATTATAATGATACATTTCACTTGCTTTCTTGTTGCCAATAGAAAAGAAAAGTGTTGAATGACGACAAAGAGCTTCTTCTTGAGCATTGGCTCCTTTTAAAAAGCCACCACCTGGATTAAGCGCATTAGCGAAATTCAGGACAATTGTATCATCTTTAAGACTTCTTGCTGCTTCAAAGCTGTCCTTTCCAACAACTTCAATAACACCTTCCCCTTCATATTCTCTTGCTTCCTCGGACAGTTCTCTAACTAATTCCGGCTTAACAACAATGACTTCATCGATTTCATCTCTTGATAGCTTAAGTGAATGCGCTTTATGATCTATTTCATAATAGCCCTGATTGACAATCTTTAATGTTTCTTTTGCGATTTTTCCAAAATTCATATAAATCCCCCCTGTGACTATTATAAGACAAAAGAGAAGAGCATGACTACTCTTCTCTTTGATATTATTATTTTTTTCTATTCATCATTTCTCTCAAACATCGAAAATAAGAGGATATCTTTTAGCAATACTCAATTTTAATATGTTTCATTCCTATGACATATTATGAAATAGCTTTTCCTGTAGCTTTATCAAATAAGAATCCTATCTGAGATTATATATGCAAGACAGACATTTTTCCATTTTCCCCAATCAGACATTTATTGATTTAACGCTTTATCAGTATGGCGGTGAAGTCTGCAAGCCTTCCTATCTCTTAGGTCCAGCTACAAGAAATCATTATCTTTTCCATTACATTCTTAAAGGCAAAGGAGTGTTGCGTGCTATTAATGATAAAGGGGCTGATGTAAGCTATCGTTTGGAAGCTGGTGATGGCTTCATGATTTTTCCTGGTCAGATTACAACTTATATTGCTGATGCACATGATCCCTGGGAATATATGTGGATTGAATTTGATGGTTTACGGGTCAAAGAAGCATTGGATACAGTCGGTTTAACACTTTCTTCGCCAATCTATCATTATATCTATGAAGATACGCATAAAGAAATGGTCAAACATATGATACATATTGCGACAAGTAAGAATTCCACACCTTTCGATTTAATTGGTCATTTGTATCTGGCACTTGATAATATGATGCGTTCAATCAAGATCACTGAACAACATTCTGGTAATCGTCTGGTTGATTATTATATGCATGAAACAATGGTCTTTATTGAACAAAACTATATGTACGATATCTCCATTGAAGATATTGCCAATAACATTGGTCTCAACCGTTCCTACTTCGGCAAGCTTTTTAAGCGTGAAACCGGTAAAACACCGCAATCCTTTTTACTCAATTACCGGATGATTAAAGCTTGTGAGTATTTAAAAAGAACTGAAATGCATATTGCTGATATTTCTTTGGCTGTTGGCTATGAAAATCAGCTTCATTTCTCCCGTGCTTTTAAAAATATTTATGGGCTATCTCCATTACAGTGGCGAAAAGTCAATCGTGAGCGATAAAACAGGTTAGTGATGGCATAGAAAAAGAGCATACCTGCTCTTTAATCAATTATATGTCTTTCTCTTAGAATATTTTCTACATAACCAATAGCTTCATAAACCATTGCATCACAATGTGGCTTTTTAGCGCCACCTTTTTCAAAGTTCGCTTTAAGTAGATCAGCACAGTTCATCATGCCTTCATGAGCATCTTTGAATTGCTTGTAATACTGGGTTATTGTTGCTGGATCTTCCACACCATATAATCCTAAGGCCATTAAGCCTCCGGTAATTGCACCACATGTACTTGCCATCTTCATTCCTGAGCCGAAGTTTGCTGCAAGCTTGAAGGCTGTTTCTTCATCAAGATGGGCATCCTGCGCAAAAGGCACTAAAACAGCCTGGGCACAGTTATAATGACGGTCAGTACGCGCTCTTAATTTTCTTGCTTCATCTAAATATTTACTCATAACATTCTCCTCTTGTGCACCTATCGTATCACTATCAGGAAAAATTGTATAGCTTTAGTTTGATGGTAAAGAATGATATAATAGATGGGAAAGCGAGTGATAATATGCAATATTTTCAAAATCATCGTCTTAAGATGATGGCAGATCTTTACGAAGAACTTGATCGTGGTGAACTGAATGAAGGTTTATCTGGCTTTAAGAAACATCTCTCACAGAATGAGATTAATGCTATTCAGATTCTTTTTGATTATTTTTATGCCTTTATGCAGCATTGTGAAGAAGAAGGCATTGCACTTGATGCAACATATGCCACTTTACATAACCTTCCCGATGCCTTACATTCTTTTTATGTAAAGCAGGCACGCAGATATCTTCCCAATAAGCTTCATGATATTCTTGCCCGCAGCCTAGCAAGCTATCTTATGATTCTTGCTAGTAACGTTCATCAGCTAGATATCAGCTTTGATAAAAAGGAAGAAGGACTTTGGGCCAATATGTATTCAATATCCATCAACGATATTGACTTACTCGAAAGTGCACAAAAAGTCTTTGGTGAGGATGAATGGCATTTTGAAGCTTTATCAGATGATTACAAGAAACTTGCCAATATCAATCTCATCACATATCTTACTCAAGCATGAATCACTGATTCATGTTTTCTTATACGAAAAAAGCCTGCTAAAGCAGACTTAAATAATATAGAACCAGCTCTTATCATCTTCTGGTAATTGATCACCTTTAATATTGAGTTCCTGATTCTTAATAGAAACTTTTGTATGAGGAGCAACAGACTTCGTTATAAAGGCATTGGAACCAATTGTACTGCCTTGCCCAATAACCGTGTCACCGCCAAGAATAGAAGCCCCTGAATAGATTGTTACATCATCTTCAATAGTAGGATGACGCTTCTTGTTTTTCAGCTTCTGGCCACCCCGTAATGACAGTGCTCCCAGTGTAACACCTTGATAGATTTTAACATTCTTACCAATTGTTGTTGTTTCACCAATGACAATACCTGTCCCATGATCAATAAAGAAGTATTCACCAATCGTTGCACCTGGATGAATATCAATGCCCGTCTGACCATGCGCATGTTCTGTCATGATTCTAGGAATAATAGGAACATTGAGCTTATAGAGTTCATGAGCAATACGATTGACTGTAATGGCATAAAGCCCTGGATAACAAAGAATGATCTCATTCTTATTGAAAGCAGCGGGATCACCATCAAAGCTTGCCTGTACATCTGTCTCAATAAGCGCCCTTATTTTAGGAATGCTTTCAAAGAACTTCTCACAGATGCGACTGGCAAGAATTTCTTCCGTACATTCTGGCTTGTCTTCATTTTCAGGTAATTGTTTTAAAGCTAAAGCAATCTGCTTATTCATATTATAGAAGACATCCTCAATAAGCACGGTTAACTGGCTTGACAGGTTATAAAAACGATAACGACGTTCATTAAAAAAGCCTGGAAAGATAATCTTAATCAGCTTCGCAAGCATATCTTCTACAATGACCGTATCTGGCTGAACAAATAGATTGACCTTGTTGATTGTTCGGTCATCTTGATAATCAATGAGGATATCATTGACAATAGCACTGATTTTGTTATCCATAAAATCCCTCTTTTCATTACATACAGTATACTAGAATGCTGTATGATATTCAAATCAGACGATAAAGAAATCACTTCTCTACTCATATTGCATACGTAAGAGTTTCTTAGCAATTGTTTCTAGGAGGATAAGATTATTCTTGCTCTCTTCATAATCATCCTTTGCTCTTTCCATCTTGCGATAGGCACTGGCTTTTAATTGTCTATAGTGGCGGATATTTTTTTCAAATTGTGGATTGTTGTGAGTTGTTTTTATGCCAGCAAAAGGAATATAAGCACTTTTTTCTATAATATGTAAATAATCACGTTCATAGCCTTCATAGGTTTTCTTTGCCTGCTGGTAGTGCGTTTTATTGCGATCGATGGCAGCTACTGCTTCATTGCGAAGCTGCATATAATATTTCTCAATAAGTTCTGGATTGAGCTGATCCATTGAATCGATCTGCCCAATAAGGGACTCTACTAATGATTCATTGAACACCTTAATCACCTCGAGGACCTATCTTACCACGCTTTGCATTTGTAAGCAAATACTTCTTCTCAAGAAAAAAGCAAGCCATATAATAGCTTACTCTTGATAGCCAAGTTCTTTAGCTTGTTGATAATACTTTTTAGCTTCGTTCTGATCTTTATAAATGCCGTAGCCATATTGATAGTAGTAGGCAAGCTTGTATGTCCCCGCCGGATGATGATTTCTTGCCGCCAACATGAAATAGCTTCGTGCTGTTTCATAGCTCTGATCAACAGTCAAGCCTTTTTCATAAAGCATACCAAGACGGTAGGCACACTCTCCGCTGCCTTTCTGTGCCCCTTCATCGAGGAGTTCTTTCGCTTTTGTCTTGCTTTTCTTCACGCCATCCCCATTCCAGTAACACTCTGCGAGACTAACATAGCTCTCTAAATCTCCTGTTTCGACTTTCTTCATTAATTCCTTAACATTCATATTTTTAAAAAGTGGGACAGACGTCCCACTATGCCTTTCTTTATTATTTCTTCCAGTTTTCAATAGCTTTTAAAGCCTGATCTAATGCCTTCTTGCCGTCCATCATACCATACGTACGCATATCAATCAATTCAACAGGAATACTATTCTCTGTCTGTGTCTTGACCTGATTCATTAAATAACGTACCTGTGGTCCAACTAAGATACAGTCAATCTGTTTTTCTGCATATTCTTTTCTTACTGTAGTTTCAGAAACTGCCCAGATATTGGCTTCCAGCCCTCTTTTCTTAGCTTCGTCCTGCATATGTAGGACAAGTAAACTTGTCGACATACCTGCTGAACATGTTAACATAATGTTGATCATATACAAACCTCCTTGTTTTACCTATATTAAGGTAAGCGTTTTCTATACATATATTATAATTCATCAAAGGCTTGCTTGTTAAGACATATTAGAAATTTCTCAAAACATTACATCTTCTTCCTACCAAAACACTTTTCCATCTTTAAATAGAAATCTTCAAAGGCATGTTTACCTTTTTCTATTTCTGTATTCATCCGACTGACATAAATACCAAGCTTACTCACTTTGTCCATATTTTCATCAAGCTGATCACTTAAGTGTAGTTCATCAAGCTGGTGGAATGCTGATTCAGGATTTCTATTGCCCCTTAAGAAAATAAGGCTTGATAGATTACGATACTGACTTGGAATGTCATGGTGTGAATAGTAGTCTTCAAGCACTTTGTTTTCTTGAAAACGATTTAGTCTTTTTAGCTTGTTTTCTGTCTCTTTGATGACAAGATCAATGCCATTATTTCTATTCTTGATGACTTCGCATTCTCTTTCATAGTGTTCCATTTCTTCTTCATAATGCTTCATCTTTCGTTGATAGATTTCTAATTCTTGCTGATATTTTTTATCCTGACTATGATAATGTTCTTGCGTAGCATTCTTTTCCATCATTTCTTGCTGTTCAAGTTTTTTAAGTCTTAAAAAAACAATTAAGCCTAAAACAATAAGAATGACTAAGCCAAAATAGACAAGTGTTGGCAATGTCTTATGAAAGACAAGCACCACAATCAAAGCCACTATTAATGCCACAAGAAGCACAATCTTCTTTGTCATGAAAGTATGTATTGTCATATCTGGCTTGACTGGTGGTTGAGGTGCCGCCAGTTTATTCTCCGGAGCTTCAGGCAAATCATATTTTGTATGATTCAGCCGTTCTATTTCATCCTCCATAATCTTGCGCATCGCCCTTAATTCATAGGCATTCTTTTCTAACTCAATCGCTTGATCAAGTTCTTCAATAAATTCCATACTGCCTCTCCCTCAAAGCTTCAATCCTTATGTACGAAATCGTACACATCTATTATAATAACCTGCAAGAATCATTGCAACTTCCTCAACTCTTCCCGATAAATTCCTCTATGTTTCAAATACTTTTCCAACAACACATAATCATGTTGATTAATACAGTATCGAGAAGAATCAGTAAGCTCACGATCAAGCTGTTCTAAAGAAATCCAGAATGCTTTTTCTAATTCTTCTTTTTGAATGATGATCTGTGGTTTTTCCTTAAGTTCTACAACATAAACATGCGCAAATTCACGGTCCTTAAACAGGTGATCATGAAAGGTTTTATCATAGTTAATCTTATATACACCTAGTGAAAGAAAATCTGCACTTGTTAGCTTTAAGCCAAGTTCTTCTTCCACTTCTCTTAAAGCGCCTTGAATGAGCGTATTGCCTGCTGAAAGATGTCCTGCGCAAGAGATATCATAGTAGCCTGGATAGCTATCTTTTTGTAATGAGCGTTGTTGAATGAGCACAACATTATGACAAAGCACCCAAATATGTACTGTACGATGCCATAACCCAAGCCTATGTGCTTCTTCTCGTGTCACTTTTCTATGTAAGCTATGACCATTTTCATCATATTCATCAAAATATTCCATTTTCTTCTCCTTATCAATAGCGCAGCTTAAGCTGTGAGAAATAGACTGTTGTATCATAGCCTAAATATTCTAAATAAGCTCTCATGCCTGCTGGCGCTAAATCGACATGATTCTTAGGTGCAACAGTGATTGACATCAGTGGCAATTTACCAACATGGATCTGGATATAGGGCAATAAGAATCCGTCTTTCTCACGAAAACATAATGATTCCTGAGCAGGATTTTCAAAGGCAATACGATATTCCTGTTCACTTTTAAATTCATTTTGCTTAAAGAAAATCGCTAAGCGACTCATATCATATTGGAATCTAGATGTCAGTTCTTGAAAGGCTTTGGTATTTTGTGATTTGATTTCCTCTTCCATAATATCCTTAAAAGTAATATGAAGTTCATCTGGTATTTTTACAAAAAGCAAGTTTCTTAAGATCTTAAGCTGATAGGCTTTGTCATAAATAATATGCCCATGAAGTGTTATGGGGTGATGTTCTTTAATAGCTGTTAATAACAGCTTACCATCAAAGGCCATATTATAGCCTGTTTTATCACCAAACTCAGCCCATAAAGTTAATGAATCAGGTGCTGTTGAAAAGGAAAGCACATAGATATTTCTTTTCGCGAATTCTTCCATTGTTTCAATAATGGAAAGTCTTAAAAGATGTCGATAAGCTTCATTCTCCACTTCACCAATCACCAATTCCACAAGTTCAAGAATATAAGCAAGTTCATTTGTATCATTTAAAAAACTGCTTTTGGTCGCAAAGAAAATACCGCTTTTCAAGATTCCCTGAACACTTTTACAGCTCGTATAATGATACAGCACTTCATCACGATCAATCCCTTTAAACTTCATTAAATCATGCATCACGCTCACCTCTTAACTATTATAAGACAAAAAAAGAATGGGATAAACTCCCACTCTTCATTCAAGATGGATTATTTAGCGATAATAACACGTTCGTTGACATCTTCGCCCTGTTTTTCACCAGCTTCAGCTTCAATCTTACCAAATGGCATTTGAGCAACAAGTGTCCAGTTTTCAGGTAAGTCGAATAATGTTCTTACTGCATCATTGATAACTGGGTTGTAATGCTGAATATTGGCACCTAAACCAGCTTCAGTAAAACGATTCCATAATGTGAACTGAAGCATACCATTAGACTGCTGTGCCCAGACTGGGAAGTTAGCTGCATATAATGGGAAGGCATCCTGCAAGCCCTTTACAACATTTTCATCAATGAAATATAGCACTGTACCATAAGCTGCCTTGAAGCCATCAATCTTTTCTCTTGCTACTTTGCCTTCGAAAGCATCATAGATCTTATCCCAGAGTTCATCCTGTTTAGCACCAGTTGCTAAAACAACTCTTTGTGATCTCATATTAAATGCATCAGGGACAAGTTCTACAGTATCTTTAACGATAGCTTCTACTTCTTCCTGTTTTAAATCAATATTCTTAGATAAAGCATAAATTGTTCTTCTTTTCTTTAATACATCTGTAATCATATTTGTTACACCTCTTTCATGATTTCATTAAACCATAGAATATCGTTTCATGCAAACATAATGCTTACAAATTTACATTTTCATATTCTGAATAATCTTTTGAAAAACTATCTTCCAAGCAAATAGTACCTGTATATGTTTCACTGCTTCTTATAGTCTTATAAAGACATGAAAAAACAATTAAGTGTCTGTTCATGCATATGGATGATAAATTGTGAAAATACATAAAATATCTTGAAATCCACACCATTAAGATTTTCAATTCATCAACATTAGAGTAACGCTCAGTTAGAGTTAAAGCATCAAAATGTTCTGCTATGACTTTTTCTATAGACTGCCATAATATGTGTTTGATAAGCTTATCAATTTTTTTATTAACAAATCTGCCTTAGTTCTTCTACACGGCTCTTTTCTATATATTTGTTGATTCTTTAGAATCTAATGCATTAGGAGATATTTATGGTAAATGATGATTGTGTCTACTTGATAGTCCTTTTCTAATGGTCTCTTTTTGGCTTTCTAGTTTTCTTCATACTTATCCTTCTTATCTAATATATGATGCACATGATCTTGAAGCACAGGTACAACATCCTGTTTAAACCATGGATTCATCTTCTGCCAACGGAAGTTAAGCGGACTTGGGTGGACAATAGGAAAATATTCTGGTAAATAGTCTTGATAACTTCTCACTGTTTCAGTGAGATTCTTTTTGGCCTGCTTGCCTAAATAATGTTTGATGGCATAACTGCCGACAAGAACTACGAGTTGGACCTGATCCATCAGTTCACGAATCTGGGCGTGATATTCTGCCATAAAAGGACGTGGTGGTAAATCCCCTGTCTTGCCTTTTCCTGGATAATAGAAATCCATTGGCAATATGCCAATCTGTTTGGAATAGAATGTCTCTTTATCGATACCAAGCCATTCCATCAATGTTATGCCAGATTGATCATTGAAAGGAATAAGGCTTTCTTCTACCTTTCTTCCTGGTGCCTGACCAATAATTAATATCTTAGCTTCCTTGTTCACTTGGAGAATGGGTGGAATACCTTTTTCTGTATATTTTCTATTACGTGGGTCATTCTTGACTTCATTTATGATCTCTTCTAAATTCATTTTATCAACTCCAAAGCTATTTTAGCACAATCACAAGAGATGTATAAAAAAAACAGCTGAAATTAATCAGCTGCTTTCTTTCCGATATGTAATAAAGCTTTGAAACCTCGACCAATCACCTGAAAGAAACTCAGTGACTTATACATGCGGTCTTCACTCACATATTTTCTCATGGCTCGTAAGAGTTCTTTATTATTACGCGCGGAGAATGCATAGTGGCCATTTCTTTTTGTAAAGATGACAAAGCGATCAATCCATTTATTGAATAATACCCCGGCAGAAATATAATCTACTTCTTCCCAAGGAATCTGGATATAGTCTTCAACATTACGATCATTATAATATTCAAAGGCTTTATCCCCAATCATGATTTGACCAACAGAATTCAAACCTAGAAAACTGCTTGCTTTCACCACATAATCCACTTTCGTATTCTGTGATTGTGCCATAGAGACTCCTTTCTATTACATGAAGCCAAGTACTCTACCGATAATACCTACAGCGAATAATGCTAAGATAATAACGATTGGAGAGACTTTTTTCTTTAATAACTTACAGCATAATAATGTTAATAATAATGCTGCTAAGCCAGGAATTAACTGGTCTAAGTTGCCTTGTAATGTAGTAACTTTTACTTTATCAAGACCTGTAGCACCAAGTTTTGCATACTGAGTTAATGCTTCCTTGATACCAGCAGAACCTGAAGGTAACTTTGCCCAATCAATGTAAGCACCAGCCTGCTGTGTAACCTTAGATACAACTGGTGTGAATGAGATTGATACCCAACGTTGTACTAAGGCACCAATGATGAACATACCAAGGATTGATGCACCTGAAGTAATCTTACCAAGTAAACCACCAGATAAGTCCTTCGTAATTTCTGTACCAACCTTGTAACCAAATTCCTGAGTATACCATAAGAATGCAAAACGAATCACATTCCAAAGTACAAAGAATAAGATAGGACCAACGATTGATCCACTTAATGCCATAGATGCACCTAAGGCACCTAAGATTGGACGTGCAGTGAACCAGAATACTGGGTCACCAACACCAGCAAGTGGACCCATCATACCAACCTTAACACCGTTGATTGCAGTGTCATCGATTGGAGCACCATTAGCTCTTTCTTCTTCAAGGGCCAATGTAACACCCATAACTGGTGCAGATACATATGGATGTGTGTTATAGAATTCAAGGTGTCTCTTTAAAGCGGCAACCTGATCTTCTTTTTTAGGATATAATCTCTTGATTGCTGGGATGATTGAATAGCACCAACCACCATTCTGCATTCTTTCATAGTTCCATGAACCCTGAAGGAACTGATGACGCCAAGCAACAGAGAAACGGTCATGTTTAGTTAACTGAATTTTGTCTGCCATTTGTCTTTCCTCCCTCATTATTCATAGTCATTCAAGATGTCGCCAAGAGGATCGCCTGATCCACCATTGCCTCCACCTGAATTCTTAGCAGATTCCTTAAGTCCAAGATAGATTAAGGCAAGAGATACACCAATAACACCTAAAGCGATTAATGTTAACTGGCTAATAGCAGCTAATACGAAACCAATAGCGAAGAATGGCCATACTTCTTTAGTAGCCATCATGTTAATAACCATTGCATAACCGACAGCGGCAACCATGCCACCACCAACAGCCATACCACCTGATAACCAAGCAGGCATAGCATTTAAGGCACTTGTAACGGCCTTAGCAGGAATGACGCAAAGTGCAGCAGCAGGGATAGCAATACGAACACCCTGTAAGCAAATTGCAGCAATCTGCCAGAATTCAACAGCTTTGAAGTTTGCATCTTCAGCAGCTTTATCCATGAAATGAACCATAGGAATAGCGATTGTACGACAAAGCATAGTTAAGAATAATCCGGCAACAGAAAGTGGAACGGCTACAGCGATAGATGTATTGATAGCTTTAGTAGGATCTGTTGTACCACCCTGTAAACCTAATACCATGATAATTGCTGAGGCAACTGATGCTAAAGCAGCATCTGGTGCTACGGCTGCACCAACGTTTGCCCAACCAAGAGCCATCATCTGTAAAGAACCACCAAGCATGATTCCTTCTGTTGGATGGCCAGTAACTAAGCCGATTAATGTACAAGCAACTAGAGGCTGATGGAACTGCCATTCATCAAGAATACCTTCCATACCAGCGAAGAATGCTACGACAATAACCAGCACGATAGAAATAGCTGACATTGACTTTTTCCTCCCAATATTATAAGCCTAAGCCTTCTTTAGCTTTTTTCATGATTTCATCAAAATTCTCTTCAGAATCAGCAGGGACTTTCTTGACAACAATCTTAACCCCTAACTTCTGAAGTTTTTCAAATGTTTCGACATCATCTTTACCCATAGAAACGGCTTTTGTACATACAACCTTACCTTCACTATGAGCCATTGAACCTAAGTTCAATTCTTTGATTGAAACGCCACCTTCAATCGCTCTTAAAGCATCCTGAGGTGTTTCGAATAATAACATTGCTCTTGTATTACCAAAACGAGGATCCTTATCGACCTTAATCATCTTATCGATTGTTGTAACGTTAGCTCTAACTCCTGGTGGAGCTGCTTGTTCAATCATCTGTTTTCTTAATGCATCATGAGCTACATTATCGCTGACTGCAATAATTCTATTTGGATTTGTAGTCTTCGTCCAAGTTGTAGCAACCTGACCATGTAAAAGACGTGTATCAATACGTGCTAAAACGTATTTGATCTTACCATCACCAATAACTGTTCCTTCTGGAATAGCACCTTTAGGCATAGAATCAGCAGGTTTATCCTTCTTTTCTTCGCCTTCAATCTTGATTGTTTCAGGTAAAACTTTAACGCCGTCTTTTGCTACGCCGGCAACTTTAGCGACGATTTCGTGTGAAGATTCGCTAGAAAAACGAGCTGCATATGCTTCAAGAAGCATTGGCAAGTTAAGACCTGTCATGATTGCCCAATGATCTTCATGACCATTTAATAAGCTAGAAGCCTGGTTAAATGGTGTACCACTCCACAAGTCACACATGAAGATAATTTCCTTGTCGTCATCAAAAGAAGCAATTGCTTCAAGCATCTTCTTCTTGATGTCTTCAGGGCCTTCACTTGGCATTAGGGTAACAGGAGCTACATTAGCTTGTTCACCAAAAATCATCTTACCAGACTGATAAATTCCTTTAGCGAACTCACCATGGCTGGCTATGATAATTCCTACCATAATTAGTATTTCCTCCCAATAAGTTTTATTGAAAGCGTTCTCGTCAGAAGCTTTCAAAATCATTGCACATGAATTCACGCACCATTATTATAATACTAATTCAATAATTTTGAAATAACATTTATCTTTTTTACAAAATATTAATCCGGAATCTCCTCTATTTAGTCGCATTTATAGCGATATTTGCTTTATTTTTTTGATTACTAAGAAATGTAAACATTTACCTTTTTTAGTATATATTCTTTCTTCACAATATATTATTGCTCTTCATTATATATGTTTTCTTTACATATTAACACACACCTATTAAAAAAGAGTTCCTTAGAACTCTACTTCACCATTGTCAGCATAAACATATACATCACAAATAACCATACGGCAAATATTATACGCTTAGGTATTGTAATGCTGTCGGCAAGTTCTGATTTAAATAATCAATCACATAAGGATTACTATCTAGCCCCACAAAAACAAACATCACTACTATGTCAAACTGTCTGATATTGCCATTTACAATCACAAATAAACCAAATCCTAGCATGACAATTGATAAAATAAGCAGTACATAATGATAAATCTTACCGATAACCTTCTCCTTTTCTTTGTTCTATGGAAGAATTTTCTTTGAAGCAACAAAAAAACGAGCACAGCTCGTTTTAAGATTGATTATTTCCAATAGCCTAGGCTCCTGCCAAGTTCATAAACACCATAAGCTTGTGCTGTATAGCCTAAACTATTTAAATGTGTATTATCTTTTTCTACATGTCTTAATTTTTCAGAAATAAGCCCTTGCTTTGCACGTTTAATATCTTCATCATCAAAAGGAATGCCATTGATTGCCAGACCACGCTTAATAAGATATTGACGTCCCTTCAACAAGTGTTCACCAAATGCTTCTTCTAGCGCTTCTTCATACCATGTATCCTCTAAGCCAATAGCTTCATCCGTATAGCCCCAGATCTGATCAGAGTCATTTGGATCATCTGTTGAACTAATGATAATATAGCGATCAGTATGAGCATTGGCAATCATTATCTTATATTGATTAATGAGTGTATCAATATCCTTATCCCAACCACCATTATCACCCATCTCAATAATAAGGATGTCATTGGACTGGTCTCCCTTCTTAAGTGAGCGATTCATAATTTCCTCACTTGTTTCACCACCAATACCATAATTATTTGTTTTGATTCCTGTTAGCTTTTCAAGAACAGCAGGATAGCTAACGCCATCCCCATTGACACCTTCCGTCATCGAATCACCCCAGGCATTGATTTCCGTCATCTTGCTGACGGATTTGACTTCACCAGCGATTGATGTTGAAGCATTGACAAGCTGGGGAACAGAATTTGCAGTAGAAAGGGCGAGAAGTGGAATGAGGGCTAATTTGACTATTGTTGAAGGATTCATGGTATTTTCTCCTATAATCTAATATATAAATGAAATACTAAGATTCAAATCAAGACTATTCTATAAGGGTAAAGAAGCTTATAAGCTTGACTCATCATGACTTTCCAGCACGCGAAATACAGTTTAAAAAGTTTTGTGAACTTTTTGTGAACTCATCCAAAAAACTCTCTATTTAAGATAGTTTTTGATATATTTCACAAAATATTCACATAAAGAAAAAGTCCTCAAATAGGACTTCTCTTAGATATTCATAGAATGGGGACCTTTACGTAAGTTAAGTGGTGTTAAATTAAGGCTACTTCGATATGCACGAATGAACACTTCCATCACACGGTGATTCTCATCCCCACTTAACCCTAGTACACGTAATACCATACCTTCACTTTCAATCAACGATAAGCCATAACGCGAGCTTGAAGAGAGCTCATCTAGAATATGACGATAAGACTCGACTTTTGTGGCATCCAGATCTTCATCAATAATTGTGACTGAATTGAAATTTGTATAGCCTTCAAAATAGCCCAATGACTTCATCTCATCAAAGCGTGGATCAACTAGAAGAAAATCATTCAACAATAAACGCTTGTGACGATAGATTCGTGTTTTAATTGCTATGCGGTCATAGGAAAAGGGTTCATCATTTTCTTCATATCCAGCTGTTAATCCATCAGTAAGAATAAGCTTTGCATGATCTTTAAGAGAGATTTCACTCAATTGATGAAAAAGTGCATGTTGATAGGGAATTGTTTCATCAAAGTAATATTCACATAAAGCATTCTCACCAACTTCTAAGAAGCATTGTTGGAGGGTTGTTTGATTGTGCTCGCATTTATAAATATAATTTGGTGTCTGGGTTGTAAGAATGGCATGCGTGTTATCGTCAAGAATGATGTTTTGAAGATAGTGTTCACCTTCGACATATCCACCGCCTGTAGCAATGAGGAAGTAGTAAGGAACTCCCTCATCATTGGGCAAATTGGCTGAAATGCGTGAATTGCCGTGACGATAAAGCTCATAGGCAATCGTACGTTCACCATAACTGATGAAATGCATGCGTATTTCACCAGCTAAAGGTCTTCGAGTAGACAATCCTTTTTGATCCATTCAACTACATCCTCCAAGCCTTCATCCGTCATAAGATTGGTAAAGACAAACTTGCCATCACCACGAAATGATGCTGAGACTTTACGCATATTCTCCAAGTTTGCACCAACGTATGGTGCAAGATCAATCTTATTGATGATAAAAAGATCCGACTTAATCATACCCTGTCCAGCTTTAGAAGGAATCTTTTCCCCTTCCGCACAATCGATGATATAAATTGAGAAATCGACTAATTCCGGTGAGAATGTCGCCGCTAAATTATCTCCCCCACTTTCTACAAAGATAATATCAAGCGTATGATTAAAGCGTTTCTCTAATTCATCAATTGCGGCAAAATTCATTGAAGCATCTTCCCTAATAGCCGTATGGGGACAGCCACCTGTTTCCACGCCAATAATACGATCTTCATCAAGAACAGAATTCTTGGCCATATATTCGGCATCCCATTTTGTATAAATATCATTGGTAATCACAGCCATAGAATACTCATCTTTCATTCTTCTCGTTAGACGTTCAATAAGCTGTGTCTTGCCAGATCCAACTGGTCCACCAACACCAATTTTTAATGCACGTTTCATAAAACCCTCCTAAGACATAAATAATCTTGCCGCTTGCACTTCATGACGAATCTGTGCAAGCTCTAAGCCTGGTGCATTGGCACCAAGCAGTTCTTCGTCATATGTTGCCACTTCATGATAGAGCTTATCGATTAAAGTTATTAATTCATGAAGAATCACCTGTCCTTCCCGCTGACCTAGAGGAATGGAGCGTACACCATTTTGAACAAGTGTTGAGACAATCGAATAACCATACATTGTAAAGACTTCTTGTGGAGACAAACCCAAGGCATAGGCAAATAAGCTAAAGATGATGGCAGGATTACCATAAGCTTGCTCATTTTCAATCTTTGCGACATAACTATTCAACAAGCTAAATGTATCACCATACATCTTTTGGATGAGGATATACATTTGTCTGGCAATCATTTTTGTGCCTTCTCTTGTCTCTTTGGCAAGTGTTGATTGAGTGATTATATCATCATATGTCAGGATGTCTTCTAAGCTTGCATCATGACAAAGTAATGTAAGAAGGCCTTCACCATAGCGATACTGGGAATGAAAGTAACTTTCTATCCACATCTTGAATTGTGGGGCCTTCTTAATCTTACGTTCAAAGAGATAGTTTTCCATTCCAAAGGAATGATTGAAGGTTCCAATAGGAAATGTTGAGTCACAAACCTGAAAGACTTGCATCATTGTTTTGATATCAGTCATGGTGATGATGACTATGTGCAGAAAGATTGAGATACTGCATTGGACTATCTAGTGCCATCTTCTCAACAACATAGTCAGCTCCTTCCTTCTCCAATGTCTTTTTCACCACTTCATCATAAAGCAATGTAATCTTACCATGGGCAATGGTTACAGGTTTGTGTAGATTGCCAAGCATATGAGCCTTCTTGCCCATATCATCAATATCTTTTGGTGTAATGACAATGACTTCATCAGGAATGACTTCTAAAACAAGCAAATCATGTTCGTCAAGAAGAAAGGCAGAACCGTTTTCTAAGCCCTCACGTTCATCTTCTAGACGAATGCCATAATCATGATGATGATCACTTGTGACTCTTAAAATAGATTTTAATAAATCATCACTCTTCACCATGACTCTTTCAATATGATAACTGTCAAGATCAGGAATATCTTTCACATTTTTATAGACTTTCGTTAATATCATGGTAACCTTCTTTCCTTGATTAGAAGAAATAATAACGCTGTGCTAAACAGATTTCATCGACTGGATCACAGGTAATTTCTTCTCCATCAATAGTAACCACAAAGCTTTGTGGGTCTATTTGTATTGTACTTGGAGCATAGTTATTGAGCTTCATATCACGCTTTGTAAGATTGCGCGTCTTATGAACTGGTAAAACAATCTTATCAAGCCCAAGTTCTTCCTTGATGCCATGTTCATAGGCATATGTGGATACGAATGTAATGCTTGTCTTCGCCATACCCTTGCCATATGCGCCATAGAGATCGCGCATCATACGTGGTTCTGGTGTAGGAAGTGATGATGAGGCATCACCAACAACTCCATAAGCAATGACACCAGCTTTAAGTACGAGCTTTGGTTTAGCACCAAAGAATTTTGGATCCCATATGACAAGATCAGCATATTTGCCTACTTCAATGGAACCAATATAATCTGAGACACCATTGACGATAGCTGGATTGATTGTATATTTAGCGACATAGCGTTTAATACGATTGTTATCGGAAAACTCTGAATCACCTTCAAGTGGACCACGCTGCTTCTTCATCTTATCAGCAAGCTGCCAGCAACGCATAGCAACTTCACCAACTCGTCCCATGGCCATTGCATCACTTGTCATGACCGAAAGAGCTCCCATATCATGAAGAACATCTTCAGCAGCAACTGTCTGCTTTCTCACACGTGATTCTGCAAAAGCAACATCTTCAGGCACTTTTGGATCAAGATTATGACAAACCATGGTCATATCAAATAATTCATCAATGACATTTTGTGTATATGGGTTGGTCGGGTTGGTGGAAGAAGGAAGGATATTCTTCTCTCCAGCAACAATCATGATATCCGGTGCATGTCCACCTCCTGCTCCTTCAGTATGGAAGGTATGCACTGTTCTTCCGGCAAAGGCATTCAATGTATTCTCGACAAAGCCACCTTCATTAAGAGAATCAGTATGTACAGCATAGGAGACATCATATTCATCAGCAGCCTTAATGGAATTATCAATTCCACTCGCAGTAGCACCCCAGTCTTCATGGGTCTTGATGCCAGCCGCACCTGCTCTTACCTGTTCAGCAATGGTTTCAGGTGTAGCCCCTGCCCCTTTGGCAAGAAAGCCATAGTTAAGCGGATCATGGTCAACCGCTTCTAGCATGCGATGAATATGATAGGCACCCGGTGTTGTTGTAGCTGAGTTTGAGCCATCAGCAGGACCAGTCCCACCACCAAAGAGTGTTGTAATGCCATTATCTAAAGCAGCATGTCCTAATCCTGTTGATAGATAGTGAACATGTAAGTCAATGCCTCCGGCTGTAACAATCAGCCCTTCACCTGAGATAGCTTCTGTTGAAGCCCCAACGACAAAATCAATATCATCCATGATATCAGGGTTGCCACCCTTGCCAATCGCAAGAATCTTGCCATCCCTAATACCAATATCAGCCTTATAGATACCTGTATAATCAATGATCAATGCGCCAGAGATGATTGTATCAGCAACAAGCTTATTGCCTTCTCTTGTCATAGTGGCATTAACGCCCATGCCATCTCTTAAAACCTTACCGCCGCCAAACTTGCTTTCCTGGCCATGAACCGTATAGTCTTTTTCAACTCTAGCAAATAGATTCGTATCACCTAGACGGATGGAATCACCCTCAGCTGGTCCAAACATCTGTGAATATTGTTGACGATCCATCTTGAAACTCATTTTTCTACCTCCTGATCATGGGCATGTTTATCTTTGTCAAGATAGCCATTGATCTTATTGTTGAAGCCAAAGACACGTCGAGAGCCACCAAAATCAATGAGTGAAACAGTACGTGTTTCCCCTGGTTCAAAACGAATAGCTGTACCAGCTGGAATATCAAGGCGTTTGCCATAAGTCTTCTCACGATCAAACAACAAGCCACTGTTGGCTTCATAAAAATGGAAATGTGAGCCAATCTGGACAGCACGGTCTCCACAGTTTCTGACTTCTACTTCGATTGCTTCATAGCCTTCGTTGTAATCAACAGGTTCATTTGAAGCATAATGTAATTCTCCTGGAATCATAATATTACCCCCTATCTAATTGGGTCATGTATGGTTACAAGCTTAGTCCCATCGATAAAGGTTGCTTCAACCTGAATCATGGGAATCATTTCTGGTACACCTTCCATGACATCTTCACGTCTAAGAATCTGTCCGCCTTCATTCATTAACTGAGCAACAGTCTTTCCTTCACGTGCACCTTCTAAAATATAACTCGTAATTAATGCAACACTCTCTGGATGATTGAGCTTTAAACCTTTATCTTTACGATTTTGAGCAATCATACCAGCTAGAGAAATCAACATCTTCTCACGTTCACGTTCTGTTAGTTGCATAAAGTTCCTCCTTGATTATTTTGGCCACATATTGATAAGCATCAGGAAACCTGGAATCCAGGCTGTGACCACACCCTCAATAACACTTAAATATGCTGGAAACTTGCCTAAATTCATCTTCAAGTTATTTGTAAGAAAGCCGGTAAGCCAGAGAACGCCCCAGGCCCACCAGATAACACCATAAATCGCATTACCCCCAAATCCACTAAAGCATAAAGCTCCAGCTGGAATACTATTGATGGCGACAAATAAACTAAAATAGCCATATAAACGATTATCAAGATTGAAAATTGTATTAATGGCTGTATATAAATAGGTAAAAGCAAAGAGTAATCCCGTTGCTGAACCAAAGAAATAGGTATTGGGCTTTGATGTAATAATGCCATAGGACAAAGCAACAATATTCAAGATCAAGCTCAACCCTCCGGTAAAGATATTCATCACAGCCATTGATTTATCATTAATGCCCTCAATTGTTGCTAAGCCATTAGAAATTAAAACAATGCCAACATAGAGTAAAACACACCCCAACATCTTCCTTACCTCCCCTGATTGGAAATTGGATGAATGACATGGAGAGGATCTTTCACAAGAATCATCACAAGCCAAATCACTAACGCTAGAACAACAACACTTACCCCTAAAAAAGCATCGTTGATCATAACAGCAGAACTTGGTGTGAAAACCTTAGACTTGACTTCAAGATATTCATAAAAGAGATCCACCATCCACATTAAGCTTGCACCCCAGAACATCAGCACAAGCTTGCCAATATAAAGCCTTCTCGCATGAGCGCTTAAATACCAGACAATTGTCGATAAAATAGCACCAATAAGACATATAAGAAGTGTCATGAATGCACCTCTTCAGACACTTTTGTATAAGGAAGCTGCATCTTGAATGTCACCAAAGTCATCACAACCCATACAAATGTCACAAACAATGCCATCGTCACCCCGACAGTTGCCATTTCTTTTAACATTGCTGTAAATTGCTGTGGCGAAGAGGCTGCTGTAAGGAATGGGAAGAATGGTGTAATCTCACCATGCCACAAATGTTCAAACATCAAAAGAGCACTTCCCCCTAATAACATGCTATTTAACGTTTTCATATTCTTGATGAAATGGATAGTGAGATCACTCGCTTCACTTTCATCAACATAAGCATTCAATTTCTTTGAAGCAACACTTGTCACGATTGCTTCTGTTGTTGGTACTAAAAAACAAGCCATAAATATTTCCTCCTATTTGATGTCCACATGTGTTCTTTGCTTAAGCTTGAGTTCATTATATATGCTTTTATTTTGTTGTCAAATGCGATTTTGATACCTATATTTTTGTCATTTTAACAAATTTAGAGCGCTATTTATGGATTTAGGAAATATATAGTACTAATATACTGTAATATTTCTAAATATAATTAATAATTTTTTATCACTGTGTAGGATATTTATAAATTATTTTTTTAATAAAATTTTATTAATATGAAAAAAGTGATCCAAGGATCACTTCGTTAATGAGATATCGGACTGAAGAAATGAATGATTGCATCAATAGCTTCATCCATGTATTTAGGATTAGAAAAAGGATGGTCGGCATTCTCAACTTCCAAAAGATCAATGACATTGTTTTCTGAGAATTGACGTGTGACTTCAATAGGAACCATTGTATCCTTTGTGCCATGTATCATCAATATATCATCCGCATATTCAAGATAATCATACTGGCTTATATCATGATGCTTTAAATCATCAAAGAATGCCTGATCAAGCTTAATCTTACGATCAAATCCACGTATAATCTCTTTGCCTTTAGCTAGCTTTGACCATTCACTTTCATCAATATCCTGAGTCAAGGAATCATACATCTTGATAGCAGGACATCTCAAAGCTATCTTCTTATAACAGCTTCCTTCTTCATGAATCATTCTTAATAGCACATAAGCCCCAAAGCTTGATGCATAATGATAGAGATCTGTAATGCCCATTTCTTCTTGTATATAGGTATTCACAAGACTTAAATATGTCATACATTCTTCGATGACAAGCTTATTTCTTGCATCCTGCCCATGTGCTGGCCAATCAAAGCATATAACGCCATAATGCTTATATTTACTAGTGATACGCTCACTGAATTTTTCAATAGCTTTATTGTCTTTATTGCCACCAAAACCATATGTTGCCACAACAATACAATTAAGATCATGAAGATTCTTATGATAATAAAGCTTACAGCGTACACTGAATCCTTCTTTATTAATATCAAAATATTTCTGCATACTTTTACCTTCTTTTAGCCAATCTTAAAACAAATTTCACATAGAAGCAACGATGAAATTTCCTCACTTATAAAAAAAGATAACCTATCAAATAGTGCATTTCACACTATTGACAAGTTATCTATAAAATATCTTAGGCTTCAACTAAAAGCTTAAGATCATCATCAACATCACCAATACCCGCAATACCAAACTGTTCAACTAATACATTCGCAACATTTGGAGAAAGGAAAGCTGGTAATGTAGGACCTAAATGAATATTCTTCACACCTAAGTAAAGTAATGCCAATAAGACAATAACAGCTTTCTGTTCATACCAAGCAATATTGTAAGCGATTGGTAAATCATTGACATCATCTAAGTTAAAGATTTCTTTGAGCTTTAAGGCAATTAAAGCTAATGAATAAGAATCATTACACTGACCTGCATCAAGAACTCTAGGAATACCGTTGATATCACCTAAGTTTAATTTATTATATTTGTATTTAGCACATCCTGCTGTAAGGATAACTGTATCATGAGGAAGTTTTGAAGCAAATTCCGTATAGTAGTTACGGCTCTTCTGACGGCCATCACAACCTGCCATCACAATAAACTTTCTAATTGCACCACTCTTGACAGCTTCAACAACCTGATCAGCTAAGGCAAAGACCTGATTATGGGCGAAACCACCAACAATCTTACCTGTTTCGATTTCTTGAGGTGCTTCACAGCTTTTAGCCTGTTCAATTAAAGCAGAGAAATCTTTTGTTTCACCATATGGTGCATCAATATGCTTACAGCCAGCTACCCCTGCAGCACCTGTTGTCCATAAGCGATCCTTGTAGCTTGCACGAGGTGGAACAACACAGTTTGTTGTCATGAGAATAGGACCGTTGAAGCTTTCAAATTCTTCAGTCTGCTTCCACCATGCGTTACCATAGTTACCAGCAAAGTTATCATATTTCTTAAAGAAAGGATAGTAATGAGCAGGAAGCATTTCTGAATGTGTATAAACATCTACACCAGTACCCTTTGTCTGTTCAAGAAGCATTTCCAAGTCTTTGAGGTCATGTCCTGAAACTAAGATACCAGGATTCTTTCTCACCCCAATATCAACTTCAGTGATTTCTGGATGACCATAAGCACTTGTATTCGCTTCATCAAGTAAAGCCATACCATCAACACCATACTTACCAGTTTCAAGTGTTAAAGCCACTAAATCATCAACAGTTAATGAATCATCTAACGTCTTCGCAAGAGCTTCCTGAATGAATGCATCAACTTCTTCATTATCCTTTAATAATGCATTCGCATGCTTGCTGTAAGCAGCTAAGCCCTTAAGACCATAAGTAATGAGTTCTCTTAAGCTTCTGATATCTTCATTTTCAGTCGCAAGAACACCAACTTCTTTAGCTCTTGCGTCATAATCAGTAATTTCTTCACCAGCAGCTTTGACAAGTGCATCCTTGTCTTCTACTTGTGCATATAATGCTTTCTTGACTTCAAGAGTCTTCTTGATTCTACCCTTGATGACTTCATCATCAAAGTTCGCATTTGTGATTGTTGTGAAAAGGTTGACTGTTACAAGATGGTTGACTTCCTGATCAACATTCTTGCCTTCTTTTCTTAACTGTGTTGTGACAGCTGATAAACCCTTTGTGACATAAATTAATAAATCTTGCATGATAGCAGTTGTAGCAGTTTTACCACATACACCCTGAATAGTACAGCCAGTATTACGTGCTGTTTCCTGGCATTGATAACAGAACATTTTGTTTTCCATTGTTTTCTAACCTCCAACAAGAGCTACTTTATCATTTCCTACTATTCTAATATGTTGTAATAACAACATTGCTCTATAAAAACAACAAAATAATTTCTCTATTTTCATTCTTTGATATAATACTCTTAAAGGAGGAGAGTTTTATGGAATGCCCTTATTGTCATCAAGAAATGGAAGATGGCTATCTAAAAGCTCCAGGGAAAGCTATTATCTGGACAACAAAGAAACATCTAAATCCACTCATAACTACACAAGAAGAAATCTGGTTAGATTCCATCAGTCAAATTCAAGTGATCGTACCTCATGCTTATCGTTGTAGTACATGCAAGATCATCATTAAGAAATATCAAGAGCCTGTTGACAAGATCGGTGAAATGCAGAAACGTCTAGATGCATTTTCTAAGACAAACAAATAATCAAAAAAGATAACTCTAAGACACAAGTCTTTTGCTTGTAATCTCCAAAGAGTTATCTTTTTTACTAAATTATTTATTGTCTAGACGCATTTTGAGATATTGAGATAAAGCCTTATCTGTACAGAATATAAAACAGCCCTTTTGTCCTCTCGTCAGCAATGTGCGATAAGTATTCTTTATAATACGATCCGCTTTTTTCAATGCTTCTTCTGGATGTTCTTTATAAAGTTTCTTGATTCCACGTAATGATTGATCTGTGGTAGCACGTTTTGTAAAGTCTGTCACAATATGCCCATCTTCATAGCGCATATCATCACCAATAATTACACCTACATAGTCAAACTCTAATCCCTGGCAAGTATGAATACAACCTATCTCGCTAACAGAGTCTTTATCTATCGCCCATGTAGAAGTAGAGCCTAAATTCCATGACATACCAAAATCAAATTCTGGTATCTCTATATCATGTACTGAGCTATCACCCTTTCCATCTTTAATCCAGTTCCAACAATATCCAGCAACCATTCTTGCCTTATTATTATCATTATGTTTTAAAACTTCTTGATAAACTTCATTCGGATCATCATAGACCCTCACATCATAATCTAAATCAAAGACATCATTAGCAGTTGGTTGTACCTCTAAAACATCATCAATCCAGTTTAAATAACCATCACTACCATTACATCGAAATTGTGATGCAAGTGTATATTCATAAATACTTGTATGATAAAAATTAGCCCATTTCATGATTTCTTCTGTTGAACCAATATCTTTTAAAGTAACTTGTTGGTGATCATCAACAAAGAATACTGAAAGCTTAGCTGCATTAATAAGCTCTTTAACCTGATTTTCACCTTTATTAGAATATAAGCCACTCTTACCATTTAATCGATGTGCTTCATCAATAAACAAACTATCAAAGAAATTTGAAGGGGTATCAATAAAAGACCCCGAACCTTTAAATAAGTTATCTATTGTTGTTTTACGATAATTACCATCTTGGAGTTTTTCACTATATACACTACGGGGTGCCATGTTCTTTGTGACATACATGCTGTTGCTTGCAAGTTCACCCATTGTCTTTGCCAGTAAATTAATGGCTAAAACAGACTTGCCTGTACCAGGTCCGCCATGAATAATGACTGTTCGCTTTTTATTGTCATTGAGCTTTGCAAGAGACAAAACCTGTTCAAAAATAACCTTTTGTTCATCAATCAGTTTAAATTCTTCTTTGCCAGCTAATAGATTGACCATTGTATCTTGCAAGGACTTTGATGGTTTAATACGACCAAATTCTATTTCATAAAGTGTTTTATTATTGGCTTTCTTAATATATTTTGTAATATATTCTCTTAGTTTTAAAGCATCGCCTCTCATAAAGACAGGTGCTCTTCTTGTATAGTAGTAATAAATACGATCTAATAAAGGATCATTTTCTGTTCTTATATAATTATGAAGGTAGGTACATGGTTCTAAGTCAATATGATATTTTCTTACATCTTCATTATAATCCTGGATCATAGAAACATAGGACCAAGCTTGATAAGAAGGATGCGTTGTTTCTCTTAAAGAACCCCCTAATATAGTTCTTACAAGTCCATTCTTATCCGTCACTCTCTGAGCACTTTGCCATTGCTTCAGTTCAATCACAACAGCATTCTCTTCACCATTTTCACCTTCTCCTGCCACAATGAAGTCAACTCTTTTGTTTGAGTTAGGAATACGATATTCAATTGCAACATCAACATCATCAGGAATACTATCTGTATCCATCACCTTGTACATGTATTGCATACTATTCGCCCATGAACGATATTCTGCTTTTCCTGTATGTCGATGCATTTTTTCAATCATCTGATTATTGATTTTTTCTTCAATACAATCATTGAAAACATCTGCAATAAACTGTTTCTTACTTTCTTTATAAATAATCATAACTTATCGTACTTTGTAGCTACTCCTCTAGCTTTCTCAACTGGATACTTTTCTTCATTCTTCTTCATTTTCATCTTAATGATATCATCAGCTCTTACACCAATCTTGTCACACATCTGAAAACAATAAATAAGAACATCAGCTAATTCTTCCTTTACACCCTGCTCATCACCATCATATCCCCATTGATAATGTTCAAGCAGTTCAGCTGCTTCTATCGATATAGACATTGCTAGCTTCTCTGGCTGATGGTATTGATCCCAATCCCTATCATTCACAAATTTATTAATTAATGCTTGTATTTCATCCATCACATTCTCCTCCAAACAACTATCCTAAGTATAACATAAGAACGAAAAGAAAGAGATTCGATTATTGCCTTCTTATAACTTGTTCAGTTAACAGAAATATTGTCCTTAAAGCTCACTCGTCTTAAATGTTGTATATTCTTCGTAATAATAGCTACAATCAATACCTATCATATAAACATCACGGTCATTAATTTTATCTGTCAACGCTTGTCTTAAAATATATTTGATTTCAATATCTCTAATGGGACTACGTTCCATAGATAAAAGATAGTCCTCTTTATCTACACAACTCCAATCGACAACCTGTCCCAGTTCTTTTTTCAAAATCAAATCAAGCCATATTCTCGTACTTCTTCCATTTCCCTCACGGAAAGGATGGGCAATATTCATTTCTACATATTTTTCTATGATTTCATCATAGGTTGATTGGGGCATTTTTTCGATATTTTGTAATGCTGCTTCTAAATACATAACTGGGGCAAAACGAAAATGACCTTTTGCGATATTAACAGATCTTATCTTTCCTGCAAAATCATAAATTGACCCAAACAAGTATTTATGTATTTCAACTAATGACTGAAAAGTTCCAGGCTCAAGACCATCTAAAATGCCACTTTCAAAGAGTTCTACTGCTTTTCTTTTACTGATCCTTTCTTCCACTTTAGCTAATTCAACAGAATCAGTGATACCCAATTTATTATTTAATGTCATCTTGTTTTTCCTTCTATAACTTATCGTACATCTTTTCTTTTGCCTTGTAAGCAAGTGCATCGATAATGGCAATTTCTTGAGTAAAAATAGGCATAAACATCGTATTCTACTTATTCCATGAACAGTAAGAGTATCTGATTATTTCGAAAATAACAGGTGTACACTAAATATTCTAGAAGAAATCGAAATGACTCTACAGGAATAAGAAGCAAAGCAAACAATTGAAGTACAGTCACAAACATATATTTGCTAAGAATCCACCAACCTATCATTCATCATTAATTAAACAAGATGACAGCCTAACATCATCATCTTCTCTAGGCACAAAAGAAAAAACAAACAACTCTTCTATAGCCACAAACTGCTGTTAATTTCATCAAGTGTAAAACATAGGTTTTATTCGGCCATAATAACACAACTCTAAAACGTTCAATCGGGTTCATAAAACAATCACCCAGTTTTAGTTCAGTCCAAAATAACACAACCCTAAAACTGACAGTACCGTCAGATAATACGTGAATGAGTTTTAGTTCAGTCCAAAATAACACAACTCTAAAACGACGGAAAAAGTCGCTGAATAAACCAGGCGGTTTTAGTTCAGTCCAAAATAACACAACTCTAAAACTTTCGTATCCATATAGGCTCACTGTTTTTAGTTTTAGTTCAGTCCAAAATAACACAACTCTAAAACTGAGACATGGGACTTCAATTACGGCGAGAGGTTTTAGTTCAGTCCAAAATAACACAACTCTAAAACTCATGGCTAAGTCTATGAAACAAGTAGAAAGTTTTAGTTCAGTCCAAAATAACACAACTCTAAAACTTGACAATCCTAAACAAAGTGAAGCAATTAGTTTTAGTTCAGTCCAAAATAACACAACTCTAAAACCTTCATACAATCGCTTGATGGTTTCCTTTTGTTTTAGTTCAGTCCAAAATAACACAACTCTAAAACGCTTATAGCTGAGTTTCGTATTATTGAAGTGTTTTAGTTCAGTCCAAAATAACACAACTCTAAAACTGCTGATTTTAGCATATTTGTTGAACCTTCGTTTTAGTTCAGTCCAAAATAACACAACTCTAAAACTAAGTCTCTTAATTATATCAGAAGCCTTGTGTTTTAGTTCAGTCCAAAATAACACAACTCTAAAACGATGGAAGAGAAGCTGGCAATATGCCACTGTTTTAGTTCAGTCCAAAATAACACAACTCTAAAACTAAAGTGATATTTTCGCTTTTGAGTTCTATGTTTTAGTTCAGTCCAAAATAACACAACTCTAAAACCGGCGTTAGCCTTGTGGATCGCCGCCTTGAGTTTTAGTTCAGTCCAAAATAACACAACTCTAAAACTATCCTATGTCTTCTATTCCGGTAATTCCCGTTTTAGTTCAGTCCAAAATAACACAACTCTAAAACGGAATGCATGGAAAGCTTGACATGACATATGTTTTAGTTCAGTCCAAAATAACACAACTCTAAAACTGCCTCCATTCCCACTTCGTCTCCCTCTTCGTTTTAGTTCAGTCCAAAATAACACAACTCTAAAACTTCACTAAATCATCAATAGTCACATTGAAAGTTTTAGTTCAGTCCAAAATAACACAACTCTAAAACGCTCCGCTGCTTGCGATTGCTCTTCTTATCGTTTTAGTTCAGTCCAAAATAACACAACTCTAAAACAGCCTGTTCCAGGCGTTCACGAAGCCAAGGGTTTTAGTTCAGTCCAAAATAACACAACTCTAAAACCGGTTGACTCATCAACGAGATTCTTTGCTGGTTTTAGTTCAGTCCAAAATAACACAACTCTAAAACTGGCGTGAGGGGTGAATTTTGCACAGCAAAGTTTTAGTTCAGTCCAAAATAACACAACTCTAAAACGTAATCATCAATCAATAACAGTACACGAGGGTTTTAGTTCAGTCCAAAATAACACAACTCTAAAACTTCGGTTCATGTTTCCTCCTCTGTACTATTGTTTTAGTTCAGTCCAAAATAACACAACTCTAAAACTTTAATTATACTCTATTTATGGCATATAAAGTTTTAGTTCAGTCCAAAATAACACAACTCTAAAACTCAACAGTTAAATTAAATCTATGTGCTGGTGTTTTAGTTCAGTCCAAAATAACACAACTCTAAAACTCATGTATCTACCATAACGGCTTATCTTATGTTTTAGTTCAGTCCAAAATAACACAACTCTAAAACTCATGAGTGCCACGCTTGAGGAACTTAAGGGTTTTAGTTCAGTCCAAAATAACACAACTCTAAAACTACTAATTCATCATTCAACTTACTAATACGGTTTTAGTTCAGTCCAAAATAACACAACTCTAAAACTTCCAATTGCGTCAATGATTTTCATGAGACGTTTTAGTTCAGTCCAAAATAACACAACTCTAAAACTATTCATAATTTCCACGGTCTTTTGGTATGAGTTTTAGTTCAGTCCAAAATAACACAACTCTAAAACAGAGTAAGGAACTCTCTCAGTGTTCCATCAGTTTTAGTTCAGTCCAAAATAACACAACTCTAAAACTCAGTTGACTCGCTGAACGACTCCCACTTCGTTTTAGTTCAGTCCAAAATAACACAACTCTAAAACCCTTTCTTCAAGATAGCTGATAAGCTTTTTGTTTTAGTTCAGTCCAAAATAACACAACTCTAAAACTAAGATATGCGTATGGAAGCATGTCTGGAAGTTTTAGTTCAGTCCAAAATAACACAACTCTAAAACTCATTAACAGATGTGATATCGACACGTTTTGTTTTAGTTCAGTCCAAAATAACACAACTCTAAAACACAGTGCAACCAATGTATTCAATCAGCTTAGTTTTAGTTCAGTCCAAAATAACACAACTCTAAAACAATGTTTTGTGTTGTCTGGTTCATATAGCAGTTTTAGTTCAGTCCAAAATAACACAACTCTAAAACTGCTGCATCGTTCAGAGTTCCAGGAACTGGAGTTTTAGTTCAGTCCAAAATAACACAACTCTAAAACTTGCTATCGACAACGTATATTTCGTAGTTTGTTTTAGTTCAGTCCAAAATAACACAACTCTAAAACCAATGTCGCAGTAGTTTGATAGCCCAATTTGTTTTAGTTCAGTCCAAAATAACACAACTCTAAAACGATGATATTGATTTAATTACCTATGGTTTTGTTTTAGTTCAGTCCAAAATAACACAACTCTAAAACCTTCTTGTCAGTTTCATAACATTCACTCCTGTTTTAGTTCAGTCCAAAATAACACAACTCTAAAACTACAGAGCCACAGCGTCAGGATCGTAGATAGTTTTAGTTCAGTCCAAAATAACACAACTCTAAAACCTGGAGTAACACGTATAATAACGTAGAGGCGTTTTAGTTCAGTCCAAAATAACACAACTCTAAAACGCCAACAACACCAGTTGCGTGTTCATCAGCGTTTTAGTTCAGTCCAAAATAACACAACTCTAAAACAACTGCCATTCTAAATACTCTTTATCCAATGTTTTAGTTCAGTCCAAAATAACACAACTCTAAAACTTATCCTTTTGATGAAGGTTATTGGATACCGTTTTAGTTCAGTCCAAAATAACACAACTCTAAAACTTCTATTAAGTATAAATATTGGTTACTCATGTTTTAGTTCAGTCCAAAATAACACAACTCTAAAACTGATTAACTCCTATACTAGATATTTTAGAAGTTTTAGTTCAGTCCAAAATAACACAACTC
The DNA here is from genome assembly GCF_009695655.1 of Sharpea porci. Classification (GTDB taxonomy): domain Bacteria; phylum Bacillota_I; class Bacilli_A; order Erysipelotrichales; family Coprobacillaceae; genus Sharpea; species Sharpea porci. The sequence goes on along the minus strand of NZ_VUNM01000013.1, from coordinate 6,332 downwards.
TAAAACTTGTCGCCATGTCGATGACAACCATCCATTGTTTTAGTTCAGTCCAAAATAACACAACTCTAAAACAAAACAGTAGCGTCAAATAATTCAGCAAGTGTTTTAGTTCAGTCCAAAATAACACAACTCTAAAACGACGAGATTCCAAACGCTGGATATGCTTCAGTTTTAGTTCAGTCCAAAATAACACAACTCTAAAACTCAGTATCATGTATACTGAAACGATAGCAAGTTTTAGTTCAGTCCAAAATAACACAACTCTAAAACCTCAAATTGATGTATTTAGAGTTTTTTTCGCCCAACGACAAGCTAGTTATCATGAACTGATTTGTAATTATTCTATCACTTGAAATAGATCTTCATCAATAATATATTTAGTTGCTTCATCAAAGTTACTTAAATAAGATTCAATAAACAAAACATTTAAATGCTTGTAATTTTTATATTTACAGATTTCTACTATTTGATCATGTTCAAAGTATTCTAGACAATTAGCTATGATTAATACTGAATCAGGAAGTAATTCTGAGATTAATTCAAGATAATTTATGAATGTATTATACAATGGTTCATCCATATTCTTTACAACCTTTAATCCAATTGCTTTTAGATAGTTCTCAACAATAAGTTCCTGATCATAATCGAAATCAAGATTATAGTCTTCTAAACTATTTTCTATGATTTGATTAAGAAATTGGATATGTTCTTTGAATTCAATGTCTAAATCTCCATCATCAATAATCTTTGACTGTATGTCTGTATAGATAGCTTTTAATAAAGGCTTTGAATTTAAGTCTAATTCAAATGGATTGAGTATGAATAATGATTTGGGTAAGATATTCTTATCGTTATCATCTAGTAATACTATTTCATTGGTTTTATTTTTATCATTGATTATTGTTGATATTGTTTTTAATACGTGTGAATAGAATTTTGGTTCTTTAATGATGAGTACAGTATTGGAGCAGTCATTAAACTCAATACTTTCATCTAGCCCCATAATATTCAATTTCATAATACAATTAACCTATTTTCACTATCTTCAGTTTCATTTTTCTTTTTACCAACAATATAGTCTATTTGTGAGAACTGTTTTTCTGTAATAACCAACAACTCTACATCACCTTTAGGTGGTTTGTGTGCTTCTAATCTTGTTCTTTCTGCTTTAACTATCGAATTATTAAGTGCCAACTTACAATAAACACTTTCTTGCATCATAATAAATCCATCGTTTATTAAGAACTTTCTAAACAGAGTATATTCTTTTCTATCTAAGTAAGTCTGTGTAGGCAAATCAAAAAACAATATCATTCTCATATATCTATAACTCATAATCAAAAAACTCTATTTCATCAACATCTTTATCCTTTAAAGCCTTAACAACACTCTTGACATATAAACTAATGGCATTAGATACATATTGGTTACTATTACTAATATGAACACGATGATTTAACACATCAATAAGCTTCAACTTCATAGTTCCATCAAACACTTCATTCATGTTTTCATATACTATTCGATCAACTAATGGACGAAATGGTTCCATTAAATCTGATGATAAATTAAACGGATTAAATTCATTTCTATGTTTAATACCTAACTGTGTTAAACATCCCTGAGCAACAACTTCTCTATTAAACTGCGAAAGTATGATTGAATATCCGTAATCCAATGCCGCATTAACATCTATCTTCGCATCCCTGGTAAATTGAAGACCAAACAAACTATTAAAATATACCTTAGCAGAATGACCTTCTCTATTTGTTTCATCATTAAACTTGACATTATCACAATACGAATAAAGCATATCTGCTTTATCTTTGTCTTCAATTTCAAGAAGCTTAGCTTGATTATAGATTTTTTCTTTTATTATCCGTGTCCAGATTAATGTTGAGTATTCTTTATCCCAAGATAACTGTTCTTGAATACGTTTGGATGAGTTATGACAACCATAGTAAGATACAATTTCACCTGCTGGATTACGCTTTTCATCACAAAATACAACCTTTATCTTCCTACATAGTAATTCATTAACTAAGTAGGAAGTAATAACGGTTGCAGTAGAATTGATAATAATTGTATTAATCTCAGATAAATGAATCTTTTTTATTTCTTCATTTCTTACAATTAAATACCCATTCTTATATGAGAGTTTTGCCTTATGATCGATAACTACTATCCGCCAGCTCATAACTTATATTTTTTAGAGAACAATCCAGTAACAGAAGTTGAGATAAAGGTTGTTTTATTAAGGTCGATATTTTTTGAATTAAGCCTACCAATACGATTGCCAATCTTGAAATCATCAAATGAAATATTGCCATTCATAGGACCCGCATGCATAACAATTAAAATTTGCTTTATAACATCACATTTCTCAACAACATCGATATTTTTGAAATCTTCAACTCCATCCAAGAACTTTTTCGCAATTCCTTTATAAGCCGGATATAGCGTATCCATCTTTTGTAGTAGTTGAAGATATAAATCATAAATTTCTTCTTCATCCAAATACTCATAACGCTTTTTTAACATTGCTGCATAGATTTCACTAATTAATTTACAGCTTTGTTCATTAAGTGATAATTGTCTTGCAGTTACGTATTCTGTGGGAGATGTGACATAGTAAAGACCACCATCAATTTCCATTAACTGATTCTTGAGTATTTCTTTAATAATTTTTACATCAGTTAAATCTTCATGTTCCGGTGAGGCGATATAAGAAAGCTGCTCCTCAACTGGGGCATTCTTTAAATGCAATGGAATACTTGTAAGCTTTCTCACATTGCTTAGCTTCTTGCCCTTTTTCTTTTTTCCTTCTATAGCGACGATAATAGATTGTACATTTCCGAAGCCACCATATTTATGGACATTTGCACGATATTTATTGAGAGGTACCGTTGCTGCAGTTGTTCCCTTTTCTGAATGAGCATCATTTGGTAATACAGTTACATTGAATAGAGTACCTGAATTTTGTTCCAATTTCTTCGTCACATAAACATCTTTATAATAGAAACAAGATTTAATCTTGCCAATTTGATTAGGGTCCCAGATCACTTCACCCGTATCACTATTAGAATGCAAATGATTCATGCTATTAAGAATGAATCCATAGTTATTATGTTGTTTTGCATCTTTCTTATAATTCTTTTTATATTGACCATAAATGATCTTTGCATCAAGATGCTCATAATTTTGATGCATGAATTGGCCAACAATACATGCAATATAAGCATCATGAGCATGATGGAAATCATTAATATCACGATTTTTATAAATGTTATACTTTGCTCTAAATTGATGTGAGAGATCTGCTCTTACTGTCACAACATTTGTATTTGTATAATGATCATTTATAATAACTGCAACATTCTTAATGATTTGTCTTGTTTCAACTAATTGTCTATTAATAAAACGCTCTTTGTCTTTGTCACTAAAATCCGTTCGCATAAGTGAGAAAAACTTCTTGTTAGACATCAAGCCATTATCATGAAGTTTTTGCCAGAATCCCATCATTTTATTTCTTATTTCAAATGGTACTGTTTCACTGTCAAGTTTCCATTGATTTTCTTCTGGCAGAACAAGCACTCTATTATCAAAACTATCATCCTTGATAAGAGATTGCGGAAGAATGTGGTCTATCTGATATGTACTGAGCTTATCAATATCAAGAGGCTTGCCTGAATACATACTCTTTCCCATCTGCAAGTAATATAGATAAAGTGCATCTGTCTCTATTCTCTTCTTTGCATCTTCTTTTTTCAATGATTCATAAACTTGCTGATCTTCTTTTGTCTGTAGATTTAAGCTTTCATAAATTTTCTGTAGCTTTGCTATTTTTGATTGTGTTCTTGCTTTTTCTTGCTCTTCGCGTGCAAATTCAATATAGATATGACTTGGTTCATGTTTCATGAATTTTGTGATTTCCTGAACTACAAGTAGTGCTTGCCATATTCCTCTCTTAATTGCCGGTGAGCCTGCAAGCTTTTTCACCTCATCATATTTGAAAGGTCCTTCAATATCTTGCATATTACTCTCTTCAATGATTTGTTTATATCCAAGTTTTTCATCATTAATAATTTCCATTAAATTCTTATTAGAATTCTCTAATACAAATAAAACAGTTGCTTTAGATCCAAATTTATTATCAGCAGTAATACCAGTTAAGAGTTTTTCTGATAATCTTGACCATCCCGTATATTTCAATTTTAAGATTTTATCAACTAACAGGTCATCAAGTTGATAAACCTTCTTGAGTCTTCTTTTAAGAATTTTCTTGTCTTCAAAAATAGAAATATCATAAATGATTTTTTCAATTAATTGATAATTTGAGGAATCAATCTCACCAAATATCTTTGTGAAATCAATCCATGGAGCTAAAGAGGTAGAGAATTGTAGATCTTTTTGACATCCTTCTATCTTCAACTCTTCATTTGTATCATAGTATTGATGTGTTACAAGCCAATCCTTCAGTTTTTTATCAGTAATTGTCTTGTTTTTCATAAATAGGTCTGACAGTATTGCTTTTTTCGTATCTACTGCTATAAGCTTGCCGTTAATACGAATCTTGTTCAGTTCATTCAAGACTTCAAACTTGCTTACAGTAAGAGAATTCTTCGCCATTACAGGTTCATCAGGAAAGTATGTTCCCGTATTCTTCATACGTTCTATAAAGCCTTCTGCAGTTGCATCAACATCTACAATTTGATCATAATTCCATGGCAGTATTCTTTCTTTTTGTTTATCCTCAAATTTCTTGATCCAAGCAAATTCTGAATGTGCATTTAATGGACCAAAATAATATGGGATTCTAAATTCAAGAATAGAGATTAATTTTTCCCTATTTTCTTTTAATTGTGGATAATAAACAGACTGATTATCAATTATTTGAATCATTTCATCTTTCTGCATTTGATATGGAATTGATCCATTTGTTCTTGAGTTCTGTTTTAACATGAACTTTTCTAGATTAATACGTTCTAAAATCTTTCTGGCATCATCTGTTTCAACCTTATTCAGCAGTTCTTTAATATACTTATAAAAATCTTCAATAGTTGTATCCTTAGGATACTTGATATAGCCTAAATAGTTATGAAGCTTACGATTGTCTTTTTTAAATACTTCATTATATTTTTCAGGCAGTTCTTCACGAATGACCTTCTTTAAAAGCTTTAAGTCCTCCTTATGCTCTTCATATCTTTCCACCATTGCAGCTGAAATAGACGGATTGTCTGTATGTGTTGCCCCAAGAATAGCTTGCAATTCAACCCAACTATAAACATTATGAAGCATTTCAACAAATTCAATATATTCACTTAATTCTGACTGTAAATCATCTACTGTATTATCATAATTCGCATTAGAGAACTCTAGTACAATATCTGCATCACCTTTTTTCACTTCTTGAACAAGAATCATTTTGGACACATTGAACTTTAAGCCAACCAGTGCCTTAGAAAACTCCTTATAAGCAGCTTTTTCTTCTTTAGTAGGATTCATTATTTTAAGTAGATCGTCTGCTTTCTTTGATCTTTGATAAATCTTAGATAATATTTCAATCATTGAGTTGATATCGTTATATGAGATATGATTATCAAATTCATTAATTGACATGAATTTTTCAATAACATCATTCAATCTTTCTTCAATATCGGTATTATCCATTTTAAAATTTTGGCCTTCATACAAGAAATTCCCACGATATTTGACAATATGATGTAACGCTAAATAGATTAAGCGAGGATCAGCTTTTTCTTTATTCTCACATAACTCTTTTCTTAAATGATAGATTGTTGGGTACTTATCATAATATGTCTTATCATTAAAATCCTTATCGATAAAAAGATTATAGTTATCTTTGTAATCATTACCTAGGTTCTTCTTTTTATCGTCCTTATCTAAGAATGATACATTCAATAAGCGAATAAAGAACGTTGGATCAATCTCCATAACCATATCGCTAAGTAAGTCTCTAAGCAATCTTATTCTTTCTCGTCTCTTATTATAGCGTCTTCTTATTGAACGACTTGCACGTCTCTCTGCTGCTGGTTTAGCTGCATCAAATAATCTTGATCCCCACATATGATGATTTCCCTTTTTCAACAGTTCATAGTGTTCATCCATAACTGCCCAGCCTACAGAATTCGTTCCTATATCCAATCCTACACTATAACTTCTATCCTTATTTTTAGCCATGAACTGTCAAGCGAATTTGAAAATGTCCTGAATATTTTTAATTATGAGCACCATATAAATGAGCTTTGATTGAAGAAGAATATAACTTCCAGCTGTTCTGTCTCCAAGGATGGTTTACTGGCGGTATATAC
>NZ_VUNM01000012.1 GCF_009695655.1 Sharpea porci | reverse complement strand
TAGCGATGATGATGTCCCAGTAAGAGTGAAATGCACAAGATGCGGCCACGAGGAGAACGTTCCAAGATGGCTGGTGGCAGAGGTGACAGATGCACTGGTGGAATCTGGCGGCAGTGCTGATGATGCAAGCTTTGAGTGTCCAAGATGTCATGGACACATGAAAATAAAATCCTAATATCGAAAAAACATCTCAATATGACACTGAGGAAGGCTAAGTTATATACCCATTTACTTCATATGTAAGTGGGTATATAACTTTTTGAATGACGAAACCAATTTCTTAATATATAAAAAAGCTCCCAAGATAGACTTGAGAGCTTTTCCTTATTTATGATTAATAACAAAATATTTCTTCTTGCCACGACGAATAACAGTAGCTTTGTTGCCATAGGCATTAGCCTTGCTGACAACGAATTTTTCATCAGTAACTTTCTGTCCGTTGACAAGAACTGATCCCCCTTTAACAAACTGACGTGCTTCACGATTTGAAGAGGCTGCACCACATTTTACTAAGGCTGTAAGAATCTGCATATCTTCATCCACTTCAACTGATGGCACTGAAGCAAAGCATGACTTAACCTGTTCATAAGTAAGGTTGGCAATTTCACCAGAGAAGAGCATCTGGGAAATATGAACAGCTTCATCATAAGCATCAGCCCCGTGAAGGAAGGTAATAACTTCTCTTGCAAGAGCTTTATGTGCTTCTCTCTTGTGTGGTTCTTCCTTATTAGATTGCTCTAGGCGCATAATCTCGTCTTTATCTAGGAATGTAAGGAACTTGAGATAATCAATAACCTTTTCATCTTCTGAATTCAAGAAGAACTGATACATTTCATATGGTGAAGTCTTTTCACGATCAAGCCAGATTGCCTTACCTTCAGACTTACCAAACTTCGTTCCATCACTCTTTGTCAATAATGGCATAGTCATACCATAGAGTTCTTCCCCAGTCTTCTTACGTGTAAGTTCAATACCTGCTGTAATATTGCCCCACTGATCCTGACCAGCAACCTGCATATTCACACCTCTTGTCTGATGTAAGACATAGAAATCCATGGCTTGCATAATCATATATGAGAATTCTGCAAAAGTAATACCTTCATCAAGTCGGCTCTTTATGATTTCTTTAGAAAGCATGTAATTGACATTGAAGTATTTGCCATAATCACGTAAGAAATCAATGAAGTTCATATCTTTATACCAGTCATAGTTGTTGACAACTTCAAAGCCAAAGATTTCACTTGCCTGTTTCTTCAAGCATTCAAAGTTATGCTGAACTTGTTCATATGTGATCATAGGTCTTTCAGCAGTAGGCTTTGGGTCACCAATTAAACCAGTTCCCCCACCCACTAAAAGAATAGGATTATGTCCTGCTTCTTTTAATCTCTTGGAAATAAGAAAGCTTGAGAAGTGACCAATATGTAAGGAATCACCAGTAGGATCAGTACCAATATAGAAAGTCATACCACCCTTATTAAGCTTTTCTCTTAACTCTGGCGAAGAGACATCCTTAATCAGCCCACGCCATTCTAATTCTTCATAAATACCCATTTTATCCTCCTTAAATAAAAAAGAGAATCCCCCCATCAAAGGACGAATTCTCGCGTTACCACCTTTATTCCTGTATAAACAGGCTCTTATCTTTGTTAACGATGCACACACCGTCTAAGCTTTGCACTTAGAAGCTCCAAAGTGTATTCATTATCTCATTTGTACTTATTTCCACCACCCATAAGCTCTCTTCAACAAATTCAATAACTACTTGTCTTCTTCATAGCGATATCAATAGTTTAGACAAGTTAAAGCTTCTTGTCAACACTCAACAAGCAATAATCCTATCACAAGCCATTCAATCCTAACACCAAAAGTACAAAGGCTAACAAAAGAAGGATTAAACAATATGTCTCCTGATAACTAATATCAGCAATAATAACCTGATTAGGCTTGTTTTTCTGATAGTAGGCCTGGACATACTCATTACGATGACCATAGGGATAATGCCCATGGGGCAAAGTAAATGTCTCAAGACTATCGGCTTTATGAATAATGCCTTGATCACGATAGAGCACTTTAAAACAATAGACATCCCCATGCCTGTTCTCCTCTAATAGCCTATAGCCAACAATACTTGCTGGAACACGCTTCCCCAAAATCTTATAACGTATGCGCTGATAACTCATTGCGACCACAATGCCAACAATAGCTAGGGAAAGGCCAATAAGAATCATTTCTTATCTCCAGTATGATAGAGATTAGGATTGGCATCAACACGCATTGTTCCTACCTTTGAGAAAATAATACGTTGGGATGTGTAGAGGCCTGAATAACCTGAGAAGATAAAACAAATAATGGCTGCCAAGGCAAAATAAAGCAAGCCAACACCAGAAAAGACTTCCATTGCTAAGAAAAGTGGTGAGAGGAAGCTGTTAGTAGCTGCCCCAAACACACCAATCATGCCGATTGCTGCACCAAAGCCTGTTGGAATACCAAGAACTTTAGCCGCAAAGCAGCCAAAAGTTGCCCCTATGAAGAATGATGGCACAACCTCCCCACCTTTATAACCTGATTCAAGGGTTATGGCTGTAAAGATGATTTTCATCAAGAAGGCAGTCGGCTTGACTTCACCATGAACGATTGCTTTTTCAATAATATCCATGCCTGCCCCATTATAATCCGTACTGCCTATTAGTAATGTCAAAACAACAACCAAACATCCACCCACAATAATTCTGATATAACTATTTTTGATATACTTTGTCATAAGCTCATGGACATGAATCAATGTCTTCACAAAGAATACAGATACAATCGCACATAAAATAGCAAGAATCATGATTTTCATATACATGAGAGGATCATAGTGTGGTGCGACAACCTTAAAATGGACAACTTCCCCTCCTAGATTGCGTGCAATATAGGCAGATGCAATAGAAGATATCAGTCCCGGCAATATAGCCGAATAAGGAACATCCCCAACATTGACAACCATGGTCCCAAATGCGGCTGCTGCTAGCGGTGTTCCAAACAATGCCGAGAAAAAGCTTGCCATACCGACACGGGTCATGATTTTAAAATCTTCTTTTTTCATATGGAGGATACGACCTATATAATTAGCAATGCCTCCTCCAATCTGTAAGGCCGCACCTTCCCTGCCTGCTGATCCACCAAATAAATGAGTAATCACTGTGCTTATAAAGATTGCAGGTATAAGCAAGGCATTAAGAACGGTACCATGTCGAGCTGCCTTGATAATATTATTTGTCCCCATTCCTGCGACATGAAAACGTTCATACATAAAAACAATCACAAGACCAGCTAATGGTAGAAAATAAAGCAGCCAGGGATGGAGATGTCTAAGCTTAGTGACATAGACAATACTTTGTGAGAAAAGAGCTCCTACAGGTCCACACACTGCCGCTACCAGCAATGCCATCACCAGCCATTTCACTCCAACCTTTATATAAAGCCATGTAGCCTTGAGATCATGATCAAAAAGCTTTTTATATTCGTCCATAAAATTCCCCCTCGCAAGTACCATTGTACCACACGTTAGGACAAACAAAAAGACGAGAGGTTACCTTCTCGTCTTCATGCTTATAATAGTTTTGTGGAGTCACGTTTTACAACCGTATGTTTCATACAGACAGCACGTTCATCAATTTCTTCTTCATTAAGCATCTTTGTAATCATGCGAACAGCCACTGCCCCCATATCATAGATTGGCAAATGAACAGATGTCAATTTAGGTCTTGAGATAATTGCATAAGTAGAGTCAACCATACCAATGATTTCTAAGTCATCAGGTATTTTAACGCCTTTCTCATCACACGCCTGTACAAAGGCAACTGCTTCCTTGTCATAGCCAGCAATGACAACACGTGGTGTCTTATGGCTATCAAGGTATTTGGCAAAATCATTATGAGCTTGTTCAAATTCATTAGATGTTGTAATGACACGGTCATCTTCAAAAGTCTTTCCAGCTTCCACAAAAGCTGCTTTAATTCCTTCATGTAAACTGTTGAGATCAATTAAATTCTGACGTGCTTTGACAAAGAGAATATCATCAATGCCTTGATCAAGATACTTTTTTGTAAGCTCATAGCCGATGGCTTTAGCATCAACATAAACGGAACATACATTATCATCACTTGTCTTCTGACCGATAACAGCCGTAGGCAAATTATATTGCTTTGTCAGCTGTAAGCCTTTTTCGATATCCTGACTGTTGAAAAGAATAACACCATCAGCTCTTGACTTGACAACTCTCTCGATGACATCTTCTAGAGGATTGCTGTCACCAAGTTCATCCGTTGTATACATCGTTAATGAATAATCCAAAGTTCTACCTGTATCACCAATACCACCAATCATGTCTTTCACACGGGCAAAGATGGACTGAGGAAAAACAACAGCAATCGTTGTTGATTTGCTTGTGGCAAGTCCACGGGCAACCTGGTTAGGTTTAAAGTCTAGACGCTTGATGGCTTCTAGAACACGGTCCCTTGTTGCCTTTTTAACAACATTGGAACCATTAATTACTCTTGATACAGTTGCAAGGGAAACATCAGCTTCCTCAGCAACATCATAAATCGTTGTTTTCTTCTTCATAGTTAATCTTTAATTTCATCAATCATTTCATCAAGTTCATTTTCAACATCATCAATTTCATTTTCAATAGCATCACTATCAGGTAAAATGCCTGTTTCATTTAGCTGATTTTTAGCTTCTGCAATTTTTGTATTCAAGCGCTCAGCAACCTGAGAAACACCTTCTGCTACTTTCGCATACTGCTCACTTTCTTTAACCTGTGAAGCGAGTGTTTCAAGTTTTGTCTGAAGATCATTAAGCTTTACTTTAGTAGAATCTTTAAAGGCATCAGAATCAAATTCATCAACAGTCTTTTTTACATTCTCAATTGTTTCGCCTAAAATAGCTTCGACATCTTCACGTGTCAAATTCTTGACTTTAACATAAGTCTCTTTAGACTTTTCAACAAGATCTTCACGTAATTCACTGCCTTTTTTTGGTGCTAATAGTAGCCCGGCAATTGCACCAACAGCAGCTCCGAATAAGAATTTTCCTAATTTCATCGCATTTCCTCCTATTTCTTTCTAAATAAATTCATTACAAATCCTAACAGATTACTTCCAAAGTTTCTTTTCTTTGTGAAAGTTCTGTTGACAAGCTCAACTGGGGCGTTCAGCAAGTCTAATTTGTAATTGATATCATCAACAGTCTTATTCACTTTTGTGACTGTGATATCTAAATTATGGGCAATAATAGATACATCCTGTAATGTCTTGGCAGCCTTTAAAAGGAGTATGCCAAGTGAGACAAGGGCAAAGGCACCAGCTACAACTAGGATGGCTACGCATACGTCCAATGTACTCATGTCTTTTCCTCCTATTTGCCTTCCTTTTCAGCCTTGACTTCAATAACGAGATCCTTAAGCTTGTAGATGTCTTTTGGTGACATAAAGATATAGACTACATTATCATATTCAGCTAGAAGCTCTGCACCTTCACGATCTTCTTTCACAACATTAGCGCGAGGAATATACTGTGTAATATATGTGACGTCGATATCAATGCCTGGTTCCTTATGCGCATTAGCTGGGAAATCTACGAAATATGGATAATCAGCTAAATCCATGCTTTGGGCAAATCCCTTGGCAAAATATTTACCACGGGAGAAACGGTCAGGCTGGTAAACAGCGACAATCTTCTTTCCTGGATAACGTGTTCTTGTCTCTTCAATAACATATTTGATAGCTGTTGGATGATGTGCATAGTCATCAACATAAACATTATTGCCAATTTCCTGAACAGTATATCTACGCTTAACACCTTTGAATGTTGACATTCTTTCTTCAATATAAGCAGCATCCATGCCTTCAAGATATCCAAGAGTGATAACACCTAACAAATTATAAAGTGTATGCATACCATATAAAGGTAACGCAAAGTGACCAAAGAGCTCACCATGAATATAGACATCAAATGATAAACCTTTTTCATTATTGATGACATTCTTAGCCTGAACATCATTGCCATCTTTTAAGCCAAACTTATAGACTGGCTTTGTATAATGTAAATGTGGTAGATGTGGATCATCGCCCCATACAACACATGCCTTTTTCGCATGATTCGCATATTCTTCAAATGATTCATCATAGTCATCCTGATCTTTAAAATAATCAACATGATCTAATTCAATGTTATTAATATAAGAATAATCTGGATAATAACTTAAGAAATGATCCATATATTCATCAGATTCAAAGATGAAATATTTTGCATCCTTTTCTGCATATCCCGTACCATCACCAATCAAGACAGATGTAGGAGCATAATCTTTGAACAAATGATAAGCCATACCTGTTGTAGTTGTCTTACCATGCGTACCTGCAATACCGATTGAAACAAACTGATTCATAAACTGTCCTAAGAATCCAAAATATGTATGTGTCTTCACATTTGGATTATCTAAAGCCGCAGCCACTTCTTCATTTGTCTCACGATGGAAATCATTACCAATAATAACATCCATGCCATCCTTAATATTATTTTTATCAAATGTATAAATAGGAATCCCGCGTTCTCTTAAACCATCTTCGACAAAAATATATTTACTAATATCACTGCCAGCTACTTCATAGCCTAAATCATAAAGAATACGTGCTAATGAGGACATTCCTGAGCCCTTAATTCCAATAAAATAATACATAATGTTTTATTCACCTCGTTAAAGATTTTACCATAAATGTAAACGCATTGAAATCTTTTATGAAAGTTTCTTTCATTTTCTTTCATTTATCAAAATCATCTTAGAAATAGACGTCTTTATGGTCATAATTAGTGCTTTTAAACAATAAAAAAGAATGATATGTGGACCATATCATTCAAATCAATTAGCGAATGCCACCGCCTCCGCCTCCTGAGGAGAAACCGCCTCCACCAGACATGGAAGACCAGCCCCCGCCACCACTGCTGCGAACTTGTTGTTCATGGAGCGAATAACCGCTATTGGAAGCACGCATAACACTGTTTGCCCAGAGCATAGACCAGTAAATGGTATCATAGTCAGACTGATAGACACTTTGTTGATAGTAATCTGGATGGACTTCACCAAGCTGTTTCTTAACTTCATCAGCAATATCAAAGAGTGTTGCATAGATAAGATAATCATCCCAAAGCATAACATCAAGCACTTTCTTTTCATCCATATTATCCTGATCTTTTAAGAATTTATAGAGGCCATAAGTATGATGGATATCTTCAACAGTTTTTGCATCAATCTTGTTCTTATGAAGAAGACCATGATCATGGAGATATGTTTTCTGATGTAAATACAGATGATCAAACCAGTTATAAAGCAACTTATAGCGACTATTCATATGCTTTTCTAATGCTTTTCTAGTAGCTTTATTTTCATCGTTAGCTGCTTCATGCATGATTTCATAGAGTTCTTTTGCATTTTCATCTTCTGGTGGCTCAACAAAAACAACAGTATACTGTTTCTTCTCACCTTCAAATACAACATGATGATCCCTGATCATCTTTAGCATATAAGCAGCAATAAGCTTAGGATTGTGGTATTTCTTATTAAGCCCTGTCTGATTGACTAAGAAATCAGCATAAAGAAGATAATGGGTAGGGATGTCATGGAAGCTAGGCAGATTCTCTTTATCTTTCTTAGATAGCTTTATATATTTTTTGATATGCTCATTTCCTTGTTCTCCAAGTGCATAAAGCAGCACACCAACAACAGCGAGAATAAAGACAAAGATGCCCATAAAGATGGCAAGAACACTCACACCATCATCATAATCACTGCCCTCTTTAGCGTCTTTTAAAAGCGATTGATATGTTTTTTGATCATATGTTGTATCATAGCTTGCAAAAGGAATACTTGTCTTTGAGAATAGCTGCATACGCTTAATGTCGCCTGAAGAAACCATCTTAATCTTACCTGCTTCAAAATTCGCCTGTCCATCATAACCAAAACCATAGATTTCTGTATTATTCTTGTGGAATTCCTGTGGTGCACTGATGACAATGCTGGCTTTCTTGACAGGTATGCTGAGTTCAAAGAAATTATAATTGATGCCTGTTGCATCTTTATATTGATTGACGAAATGCGTGACATGATAAACCATCGTATAGGTATGTTGTTGATGATCAATGCCAAAGCATAATTCATAGTTGGTATTACCCTTATCATGAATACCAAAATGATTGTATTTTTGTTCAGGTGTAAGAGCATCAGGATCCCAGTCTTCCAATGGGGCATATTGCACTGTTTGATCACGAACAACCGAGATCATCTTAAGCTCTTTTTGATTCATGCGATTCATGACCTGATAGAATTCTGAGCCCTGTGAAGCCATGAGGTCAATGGTTTCTGTAATTGTAGCATCTCCGCTTTGATCAATCACAACATCAATATTCAGCTGATTGATAGCATCTCCACTTGCATATGCAGGATGAATCTGGAAGATCAGTATTAGTATGAAGATGAAGAGTTTGAAAATTCTTTTCATGTGTTTTCCTCCTGTTTCTATTCTATCATAGACATATATCTCAACAAAAGAAAAAGGATTGCCTACGCTATGACTTTGTCAAATGCAATCCCTTTTTTCTTATTTATTTGTTGCCGATAACAGTTAATTCCTTTGGATAGCTATTAAGAGGCTGACAGCCGTCACTTGTCACGAGGACTAAGTCCTCAATACGCACACCAAATTCACCTTCAATATAGACACCTGGTTCAATCGAGAAGATCATACCCTCCTCCGCTATGATTGGAGAGGTTGCATTCACTTCCCCCGCTTCATGACAAAGACGTCCAATAAAATGTCCTAAACGATGGTTGAACTCCTTGCCATAGCCACCTTCGGTGATAATATCACGAGCAATCTTATCAATCTTCGCTAAAGCTACACCTGGCTTGATGGCCGCTTCAGCAGCTAATTGTGCTTTCAAGACAAGATTATAAACATATTCCTGTTTTGGAGAGACTTCTTTATAGAAGAATGTACGTGTCATATCAGAACAATAGCCCTGATATAAACATCCCTGATCGACAATAATAGAATCCCCTGGCTTAAGCTTAGTATCATCATTCATATGATGAGGGTTAGCACCATTTTCCCCATAGCCTATAATAGGTTCAAATGAATGATCACTTGCTCCTTGGCTTTTATAGAAAGCAAGAAGAAGTGGATCCATTTCCGCTTCAGTATATTGGCCACTTGCTAGTGTACGAGCCATGTAACCCATTGCTGCATCATTGATTTTTGAAGCTTCCTTCATCAAGGCGATTTCTTTTTCATCCTTGACACCTCTTACTAAATCAACAACTTCACTAGCAACAGTAAAAGTGGCATCACTCAATGCATTCATCAGCGGTAAAAGCCATCTTGCTTCCATATTCTTATCTACACCAATAGCCTTTGCCCCATCTTCTCTTAAGTAGTTGGCAATCATACCAAGCGAATCTTCTGCGTCACTGAACCATGTAATAGGTATACCTAAATCATGATCCACAAAGAAGAGATTGTTGAAGAAGAGCTGGTGATGGCCATTCACACTAATCGCCATCACATAGGTTCTTTCGTGTGGATAATTGAGATAATCCAACAAATAATCAATAGAAGTTGGATCAGTGACAAGCATATGATCAATATGTCTTGCCTGCATACGTTTTATAACACGTTCCAATCTATTCTGATTCACCATCAAGAACACCTTCCTTTACTGCAATGCCTAATTCATCAAGCTGAGCATCATCAACTGTGCCTGGTGCATCCGTTACTGGGTCTTTTGAACTTGTATTCTTAGGGAAGGCAATAACGTCTCTTAATGAATCAGATTCAGTCAGAAGCATTGCCACACGGTCTAGACCTAAGGCAAAACCGCCATGAGGTGGAGCACCATACTGGAAGGCATCAACAAACCAGCCAAACTGACTTCTAATACGTTCTTCAGTAAATCCTAAAGCCTCAAAAGCCTTATCCTGTAATTCTTCATCATAGATACGCTGTGAACCACCACCAAGTTCAAAGCCATTCAAGACAATATCATAAGCATCTGCAAGACAGTGTGCGGGATCAGTAAGAATCTTATCAAGATCTGATTCCTTTGGGCGTGTGAATGGATGATGCATTGCATAATAACGACCATCTTCTTCAGAATATTCAAACATTGGGAAATCAACAATCCATAAGAAATCAAATGTATGTGGATCATAAAGCTTAAGTTCCTTACCTAAATGATTACGAATAGCTGCTAAAGCATCACATACAACCATATAATGTGAATCAGCCACAAAAAGCAATAAGTCATCAGCCTTAGCATCCATTGCCTTAAGCAGACGATCCAATTGTTCTTCATTGAAGAATTTCGCAATTGGACCACTGACGCCTTCATCAGTGACCTTCAACCAAGCTAAGCCTTTAGCTTTATACTTCTTGGCAATTTCACCTAAGGCATCAATCTTCTTACGGCTAAAGTGACTTGCTTCACCCTTGACATTGATACCTTTGACATGGCCATTTGCTTCTAAAGCACTCTTGAAGACAGCAAAATCAACATCTTTCACTGTTTCATTTAAGTTCACAAGTTCTAAGCCAAAACGTGTATCAGGCTTATCGATACCATACTTTTCCATAGCATCATGCCATGTCATACGGCGTAATGGCAACTGGATATCAATATTTTTAACATCCTTCATGATTTTAGCGACAAGACGTTCACCTAAATCAAGAATCTGATCTGTATCCATGAAACTCATTTCCACATCGACCTGTGTAAATTCAGGCTGACGGTCTGCTCTTAAATCCTCGTCTCTAAAGCATCTTGCAATCTGATAATATTTTTCAAATCCTGATACCATCAATAACTGCTTAAAGAGCTGTGGTGATTGTGGTAAGGCATAGAATGATCCTTTATGTACACGTGAAGGGACAAGGAAGTCTCTTGCTCCTTCTGGTGTTGAACGGTTAAGATATGGTGTTTCAATTTCAATAAAGTCTTCACCATCTAAGAATTCATGAATGGATTTCACGATTTTAGCACGTGTCATAATCTTGTTTTGAAGCACAGGTCTTCTTAAATCTAGATAACGATATTTCATACGTGTTTCTTCACTTGCATCTGTTTCATCCGCAACAATAATAGGTGGCTGCTTAGCTGTATTGACAACAGTGAAATCTTCTACATCAACTTCAATGTCACCAGTAGGCATGTGTGGATTCTTACTTGAACGTTCAACAACAGTACCTGTAACCTGTAAAATATATTCGTTCTTGATATCTTTTGTCTTTGAAGCAAATTCTTCATTAAATACAATCTGTGTCAAGCCATATCTGTCTCTTAAGTCGATAAAGACAATAGCTCCCATATTTCTCTTCTTTGCAACCCAGCCAATCAATGTTACTTTTTCACCAACATGATTGATTCTCAGTTCGCCATTATTATGTGTTCTTTTCATAACTATACTCCCATCTTCTGATCTAAGTAGGCAATTAATTCTTCAACCTTGACAGCTTCCTGCTCTTTTGTTTCATTATCTCTTACCTGGACAATTTCATTCTTAACTTCATCATCACCAATAATTAAGGCATATTTTGCATGGAAACGATCTGATGACTTAAACTGGCCTTTGAGCCCTCTGCCAACAAAGTCCATGTCACAGCAGAAGCCATGAGCACGAAGGATTGTGATAAGCTGCATAGCATAATCCTTAGCATCATCTCCAAGAGGCATGATATAGGCATCAATACCAGCATCTTCATTCATCTCATCATCCATTGCCAGCATCAGTCTTTCCATACCAAAAGCAAAACCAACACCAGGTGTTGCTGGTCCACCAACTTCTTCAACAAGTCCGTTGTAGCGTCCCCCGCCACCTACTGTTGAACCAGCACCTAATTTAGGATCATCACTAATGAGTTCAAAGACTGTATGTGAATAGTAGTCAAGCCCTCTTACTAAATTCGTATCAATGACATAATCGACATCTAATTCATCTAAGAGCTGACATACTTTATCAAAGTGTGCTTTTGCCCCTTCTGATAGATAATCAATTGTTTTTGGCGCAGTTGCCATACTAGGATGGTCATGATCCACCTTACAATCAAGAATTCTTAATGGATTCTTCTCAAAACGGTCATTACAATCTTCACATAATTCATGAAGATGTGGTCTGAAATGATCTTTTAATGCTGTACGATAAGCTTCACGTGATGCATCATCACCTAAAGAGTTAATATGCAATGTAACATCCTTGATATCCAAAGCCTTCACAACAGTTAATGCCATCAGCATGCACTCCACATCAACATAAGGGGATTCCACACCCAGCATTTCCACACCAAACTGATGGAACTGACGCTGTCGACCAGACTGTGGTCTTTCATAACGGAACATTGGTCCCATATAGTAGACCTTAGTCAGTTTCTCTGGCCAGGCATACATCTTGTTTTCGACATAGGCACGGGCAATGCCTGCTGTACCTTCTGGTCTTAATGTGATTGAACGTCCCTTCTTGTCATTAAAGCTATACATTTCTTTCGTAACGACATCAGTTGTATCACCAACTGCACGATTGAATAATTCTGTATGCTCAAAGATTGGCGTTCTCATTTCTTTGACATTGTAGTTATCAGCAATTGTACGTAGAATTCTTTCAAGTTTCAGCCATTTACCAGAATCAGTTGGTAGAATATCGACTGTACCTCTAGGTGCCTTATAATTCATTTGCATTCCTCTCTTTCATCAAAATAAAAAACGTCCTTATCTAAGGACGTTTCAACGCGGTACCACCTTAGTTCATACCTCTCGGTATGCCCTTTAACTCTTAACGCGAGTCACGTGCTTTTTTAAAGCATTCTCCAAAGTGTCCCATAGCTTCTTTTTCGTTATTTTCACCAGCCATAACGTCTCTAGAAAAAATCCACTATTTAATCTTCTTCCTCGAATATGCACTCAGTATAATATAAAGTTGTTTAAAAAGCAATATCACACTTAATGGATGACACGCTTAACTTCAGCAACACCATGAATTTTATTCAAATTATCGATTGTATTCTGAAGCTTTTCTGCCGAGTCAACAGAAATGGTAATATTCATATCTGCATCCAAGTCAGCAATTCCCGCATTAATATTCATAATATTAACATTACAAGTTCCAAGAACCGTTACAATATCACTTAATAAATTAGGACGATCCAAACCAATGATCTCTAAATCAACATTATAACGTTTTGATTCAATACTTGCATAATCCCAATAAACATCGACAAGACGTGATGGATCAACATTTTTTACATTAGGACAATCAGCACGGTGAATCTTTATTCCCTGGCCCTTAGAAACAAAGCCAACAATTTCATCACCAGGAATTGGATTACAACACTTTGACAAGCTCATCATAACACCACCTGTCAAATTGCCAACAGCAACACCAATGGATTTCTTGCGTTTGGCTTCAGCCTGTTCACGATTATTATTCTTACGAATAATCTGTGAAAGGTTTTCAATAAAGCCTTTTTTCTCCGGTACAACATGGTCAAGCAAACTGCCTGCTGTGGCTTGTTTCTTGCCAATAGCAACCAGCACTTCATCAAAGTTACGACAGCCAATTTCACTGAATTTCGAACGGTATGTCTCAGGATCAAGATAGGTCTTTTCATCAAGTTCACGATTACGGATTTCTTCACGTAAGATTCTGCGTCCTTCATCAATGATTTCTTTTTTATCTTCTGCTTCCTGTTTGACAATATACTGTTTGATCTTATTTCTTGCACTGCCTGTGCGAACAATCTTTAACCAGTCTTCACTTGGATGGGCTTGATTGCTGGTCATGATTTTAACAACGTCGCCTGTCTTCAAGGTTGTATCAATAGGCACCATGACATTGTTGACAATTGCCCCTGTTGTATGATTGCCTACTTCGGTATGTATTCGATAGGCAAAATCAATTGGTGTAGAGCCATTAGGCAGTTCAACGATTTTTCCATTAGGCGTGAGGACATAGACATTCGCTTCAAAAATATCACGTTTAAGTGTGTTGTAATATTCCTGTGCCTTTTCGTCCTTGACTTCATCACTGATGGTAATAAAGTCAGAAAGCCATTGTAATTTTTCACCAATTTCCTTCTGTTCTTCCTTAGCCGAGTAATTGACACCTTCTTTATAGCGCCAATGAGAAGCCACACCACGTTCAGCAAGTTCATCCATCTCTTCAGTACGAATCTGGATTTCAAAAATCAAGCCATCATCACCAATAACAGCCGTATGTAAGGACTGATACATATTAGGCTTAGGCATCGCAATATAGTCCTTAAAACGTCCTGGTAAGGGACGATACTTCTCATGAATTAAGCCTAATACTTCATAACAGGTGACTTTCTCTTTGACAATGATACGCAAAGCATTTAAGTCATAGAGTTCATTGAATCGTTTATGCTTAATGACCATCTTCTTATAGATGGAATAGATATGTTTTGCTCTTCCTTTAATGTGGTAGGAAATATGATGCTCATCAAGCAATGCTTCAACAGACTTTTTCATTTTCTCAATAGCCGCATCACGTTCACTACGCTTTTCATCCAACAAATCAGCAATTTCTTTATAAGCCTTAGGATCAAGATAATAAAGACAAAGATCTTCAAGCTCAATACGAATATCATTGATACCTAGACGATGAGCAATGGGCGCATAAACTTCCAGAGTCTCACGTGAAATACGTTGTTGCTTGGCTGGTGGCATATATTGCAATGTACGCATATTATGCAGACGGTCAGCAAGCTTGATCAAGATGACACGGATATCCTTAGCCATCGCAATATAGATTTTACGATGATTTTCGGCATAGACTTCACTTTCTTCCATATAAGGCATCTTGTTGATCTTGGTTACCCCTTCAACAAGCGTTGTGATTTCTTCGCCAAAACGTTCCACCATTTCCTCTCGTGGCACATCACAATCTTCCATGACATCATGGAGCAGGCCAGCCGCAATCGTCTTTGGACCTGTCTGCAATGTTGCTAAGATATAGGCAACCCATATCAAATGCACTGTATAGGGTTCCCCGCTTCTTCTTTTCTGTGTGGCATGTTTCACCATGATGAAGTCATAAGCTTTCTGGATGATTGCTAATGAGTCAGGATCAGTAATATATGTCTTTACCAACCCTAAGACGTCTTCATATGTTACATTGTCTCCTGCATGCTTATATTCCATATGTCACACCCCCTTATCAAAAAAGAGACATGCCGTCTCTTCCTGAATTAATACTGTAGAATTGAATAAACCTTATAGCCTTGAGATTCTAATTTTTCTTTTGCTTTCAGGTCAACTAATTCAATAACGAACGCCAAGCCGACAACCTCGCCGCCCATTTCTTCCACAAGCTTAATAGCCGCTTCAACTGTACCACCAGTTGCAAGTAAGTCATCTACAATAAAGACTTTCTGGCCCTTCTTAATAGAATCCTTATGCATCTGAATTTCATTTGATCCATATTCAAGATCATATTTACAGCTAACAACTTCTCGTGGAAGCTTGCCTGGCTTTCTTACTGGTACAAATCCAGCATTGAGTTCTAAGGCTACTGGACAACCAAAAATAAATCCTCTTGATTCTGGACCAACAACAACATCAACATCTTCACTCTTAACAAAACCAGCAAGCTGTTTCACTGATTCTTTAAATGCCTCAGCATCCTGTAACATTGGTGTTACATCTCTGAAGATAATTCCTTCTTTTGGAAAACCAGGAATGCTGGCAACATATTTTTCTAAATCCATAAAACTTCTCCTCCTATACACACTGTGTATTATAACATCCTTTATTCTTAAAGGAAAGAACGATGAATAAGAACAACGTAATTCCTATAAGTCTTTAACCACATCTTTAACAATCAAATTAACCGTTTGATGACCTCGAAATTCATTAATGGACAACGATCCTACTAGATTAAGTGAATCCTGACTCTCTAGACTCTCTTTTTGTTTGCCTTGGTTAAAATATAAAGCAGCAACTTCACCATTTGACGTATGCATATTCATACGTAAATGTTTGCCTTCAGAAAGCAGTCGATATTCATCAATATGAACATCTTCCAAAAGAAAGACAGGTGCTTCATTTAGCTGGCCAAAAGGCTCAAGCAGGCTTAAAGAAGCAACAGCAGGAACACTTAATTCCTCTTTATCTACTGGGATGACAAGCTCTTCATTTCTAAATGTCTTGTCGCCAATATATTCTAAGAGCGCAAGACGAAGATCGTTAAAATGTTCTTCTGAGACACTAAACCCGCCAGCCATGGCATGTCCGCCAAATGCTTCTAAAAGATTCGCATTCTGAGTCAGGAAATCATAAAGATTAAAGCCGTTCACACCTCTTGCTGATCCTTTATAAAGATGCTTTTTTTCATCATAATGCATGACGAAAGCTGGGCGTTCAAATTCACGGGCATATTTGCCAGCAACCAGTCCAACAATGCCTTCATGTATATCACTTGAAGCATAGAACATGCATTTATCATGGGCTTCTTTTAAAGCTTCCTGATACGCCTTTGTTGTCATAACCTGACGCAAGCCATTAATTTCAACAGCCTTCATTCCTACTGCCTTTCTTAGTCTTGGATCTGCTTCTTTTAAGAAATATTTGACAAGATTGTTAGGATTGATTTGTTCTGGCAGTCTGCCAAAGCTATTGATCTTTGGTGCAATCGTAAAGCCAATCATAGTCGTCGAATAGTCACCCTGACCTTTAAGAAGCTCAAGTGCTTCATAATGCTCTTCATTCATAAATTGCAAGCCTCTTTTTACGACACTGCGATTCTCGTCAACTAATGGCATCATGTCGGAAACAGTCGTTATAGCAGCAAGGCTATAGAGATATTTGTCATGATGATGTAATAAAGCACTTGCGAGCTTATAAGCAATAAAGCCCCCACATATTTCCTTAAACGGATAATCAACGGACATCTTTGTATGAATGATTGCTTGAGCATCAGGTAATTCATCACTTTCACTAAAAGCATGGTGATCAGTAATAATAACATCGACTCCTAAGCGACTAGCTTCTGCAACAGCCTCATTCGCCTTAATGCCATTATCCACTGTAATAATCAATGAATAGCCCTTTTCTGCCATCTGTTTCACTCTTTTGACATTTAAGCCATAGCCATCCGTAAAACGATTTGGGATATGAAAACCAACCTCAACACCCAATTCCTTAAAAGCCTGAACAAGAATCGCTGTTGAAAGAATGCCATCACAGTCATAATCCCCATAAATGGCAATCTTTTCATGTTGTTCAATCGCATGTTGAATACGCTCTAAGGCGAGATCAGCTTCAGAAAATAAAGAAAAGTCATGATAAATAAGATGGGGTGAGACAAACTTCTCATATTCACTTAATCCCATATTCTTACTCTCAATAACTTTTGCTAATAAAGAGTTGACATGATAAGTCTGCATGACTTGATCAGTATGTTGTAATGTATCTTTGATATATTTCATCTTGCCTCCAAAAAGAAAAAATAACTGCACAAACAGTTATTTGAAAATTAAGTCATTAAAGTCAGAAATATCCTTACTTTGAGCTTCCTTAATGACTTTAGCTTTCATGTAATCAAAAAGCGTAGAGAATGATAAAGACATGATGTCATCCACCATATCACATAACTCTATTTCTTCTTTATTGCGCCATGAAACGTGATATAAATAATCTTTGATATCGTTGGCATCTATTTTTTGTATGCCTTCCCTTCCAAATTCATATGCTTTGGAATGAATGAGGAAATTGATCTCATTGGGCAAATGTCTGGGATTCAATTCCATAGTTACACTTCCTTCTACAACATTCAATTATACATAACTCAGGCATGACAATAAAGCATTATTTTAAAAAAGCGTCTGAATTACTCAGCCGCTAATTGATCAAGATATTGAGAGAATAACGCAAGGCCTTTTTCGACTTTTTCAGGCGAACTCGTAAAGCCAAAACGTAAATGATATTCCTTATTGAAACAGCAACCTGGCACAAAGAAGACACCATATTTGTCTTGCAGTTCAATACATAGTTGATCTGAAGGATAATCAAGATGATAATGCAAGAAGCATACTGTTCCATCATCAGGAATCACACAAGTTACTCTCTTTTCATTTTTTAGCCATTTACGAAGTATTGCTTTGTTTTTATCGATGATCATTCTATTCTTTTCTAGAACAGCTTCTTTATTTTCTAAGATGACCTTTGTCATATAGTCAGAAAATGCACCTGTTGAAATCATTGTATAATCACGACGATAGTTTATGGCGTCAACAACTTCTTGAGGGCCCTTGACCCAGCCAAGTCTCAGTCCTGCAAAAGAATAGAGTTTGGCTAAAGAATTCGTTGAAATACCTTTTTCATAAATATCTGAAATGGCTGGTTCGGGATTCTTCTTGAGTCCACGATAGATTTCATCAATCAAGATATAACAATCATATTCTCTCGCTAATGCTATAAGCTTTTCTAGGAAATCCTTCTTAAGGACAGTTCCTGTAGGATTGTTTGGTGAATTCAGACAGAACATTTTGGTATTTTCGTTCATGACAGCTTTGAAGTCTTCAAGAGAAGGCTGCCAATGATTTTCTTCTTTAAGCTCAATCAGGTCATACGTACACCCAATTGATGCAGGATAACTATAGAATTGCTGATAACCTGGGGTCAAAGCAACAATATGATCACCTGGTTCTAACAGCGTCATCATCACATGATGATTTGCGGCTACAGCTCCATTTGTGATTGTAATATTATCCCTTGTCCCTGTTTCATACATTTTAAGAATTTCATCTTTCAATGCATCACTGCCAGTAATAGGACCATAATCAAAGAGAATCTGTCTGATATCTTCAGACAGATCCTGATGAATAAGTTCTTCGAGATCTTTGATGGTCATTGGCTTAACACATGTATCCGCAAGATTATAAAGACAATCCCCTTCATGATCAGTCATCCAGATTTCTGTATCAAATTTTGATAATTTCATTACTGATGCATAACCTTACTTAAGAATAGCTGGGCGCGTTCACTTTGTGGATGGCTGAAGAATGCCTCTGCTTCATTCTCTTCTACAATATGGCCATCTTCAAGGAAAACAACACGATCAGCTACGGTACGTGCGAAGCCCATTTCGTGTGTGACAATAATCATTGTCATGCCTTCCTTGCCAAGCGACTGCATAACCTC
Organism: Sharpea porci; assembly: GCF_009695655.1. Lineage (GTDB taxonomy): Bacteria > Bacillota_I > Bacilli_A > Erysipelotrichales > Coprobacillaceae > Sharpea > Sharpea porci. The sequence continues at coordinate 38,268 of NZ_VUNM01000012.1, read as the reverse complement.
AAGTACTTCTTCAACCATTTCCGGATCAAGCGCACTTGTTGGTTCATCAAAAAGCATAATATCAGGATTCATACAAAGACTTCTTGCTATCGCTACACGCTGCTTTTGTCCACCTGATAATTTATTAGGATATTCATCACGCTTATCACTTAATCCGACACGTGTTAAATAACGCATAGCTGTATCTTTTGCCTGTTTTTCATCAACCTTCTTGACTCTGATTTGGGCTAATGTCAGGTTTTCTAAAACAGTCATGTTAGGGAAAAGATTGAAATGTTGGAAGACGAAGCCCATCTTCAAGCGCTGCTGATGATATTTTGCAGCATTATTCTTGTCATATTCTTCGCCTTCAAAATAAATCTTTCCACTTTCTGGTGTTTCTAGACCATTGATGGCACGGATGAGTGTTGACTTGCCTGAGCCTGAAGGACCAAGCAAGCAGACAATTTCACCTTTAGAGACTTCTAAAGAGACATCATCAAGTGCTTTTAAAGAGCCAAATTGCTTGGAGATATGTTCTACTTTAATCATTGTTGTATTAGACACTTCTTGCTAACCTCTTTTCTAGTTTTCTTGCAAAATAAGAAATTGTTAATGTCATAATGAGATAATAGAAAATAGAAATCGTTTCTGGTGTCATATAATCATAGTAGATATTACCAATCTTATTCGCTTGACCAAAAAGTTCAAGAGCACCAATTGTCATTAGCAATGATGAATCTTTAATCAATGTTACGAATTCTCCCACCATAGAAGGAATAGCTAGTCTGAATGCCTGTGGCAAAATAACAAAACGCATCATATCTGTACGTGATAAGCCAAGTGTTTCACAAGCTTCTTTCTGCCCTTTGTCAACCCCATTGATGCCTCCACGGATATATTCTGCCTGATAAGCCCCAGAGTTGAGACTTAAGGCAATAAGACCAACAATCACTGGATTGATTCTGACACGATGTCCTACAATCATGGAAATAACGATAGGCACAACCGTGAAAAGATACATGATCTGAACAAGCATTGGTGTGCCTCTAAAGAATTCAACATAGATATTGGCAATAATATGACAGATCTTCTTTGTTGAAAAACGTAATAAGGCAATCAGAATAGCAATAGCTAAACCGATTAAAAGAGAACCTGCTGCCAGGCCTAATGACAGCAGTGCTCCCTTAAGTAAAATGAATAAATTATCTAATGTTACAACTTTACTGAATGCTGGAAACATTGAATTCCTCCTTCAAGGATTAAGCCTTGTAAGCTTTTAATCCATATTTATCAGTTAATGTCTTATAATCATCACTAGCCATGAATTTCTTTAAGCCAGCATTGACAGCCTTGATTAAATCCTTATTGCCCTGTTTAGCGATAATGTAATTTTTTTCATCCAACAATGACTGATCAAGTACTTTATAAGCACCATTTTTCGCATACTCATTAGCAACGGCTAAGTCAACAATAATGGCATCATACTGACCAGCTGTTAAAGCAGGGAAAATCTGCTGGGCATTCTTGACAGTAGAGACTTGCGCACCTTTAACTGATTTAGCAGCTTCTTCGCCAGTTGAACCAGCCTGAGCAGCAAGTTTCTTACCTTCAAGATCCTTAGGTGAGTTAATAGCAGAATTCTTTGCCACAACAGCAACCTGCGCTGTTGCTGTATATGGATTAGACCATTCTACTTTTCTCTTCTTATCATAAGTGAAACCTGATATACCTAAATCTACCTGATCAGCCTGAATCTGACTGATGATATTATCAAAGCTCATCTGATTCCAATGGAATTTATAATCAGTATCCTTTGTATCCATGGCCTTATCAAGATATTTCACCATATCAGCATCAAAGCCAATAATATTTCCCTTTTTATCCAATGATTCATATGGTGGATAGTCTGGAGAAGTTGCAATTTCAACAGTCACAACTTTCTTACCATTTGATGCTTTATCTCCTGAAGAACCACAACCAACTAAACCAACAGCAACGACACCAGTTAAAGCAATTGTTAATAATTTTCTTGTTTTCATAATCTTTATCCCCCTACACTCTTTACTTAATAACGAAAAACGTCTCTTGCATATGCAAGAGACGTAATAAGTACGCGGTACCACTCTTCTTGATTCCTTCGAATCCTCTCTGTCCTTAAGGCGGAATACCTTTTGCCCTACTCATTCAGGCAAACCTTTCAGAAGTGCGGTTCATCCTGCTCTCTCTCCTAGTCTTTCACCAACACTAGGTCGCTATAAGTCTCAAGCAAGACTACTCTCTTCGTCACCAAGTTTGTTTATTTACGACTATAATAAACACGCATTTTGTATTTGTCAACAATTAAAATGAAAATTTATCCAGGAACGTCTTGATCTTAACGGCTATTTTATTGGTGAGTTCAATTGCATGATTTAATGCCTGCAAATTCTCCTCAGCCTCATCAAGCTCCTTATTCACTTCCTGGATTTCTTCAAGATATCTTAGACTTGAAGCATGAAATGCCTCAATTTGACTATGCAACATGAAGCATTTTACCGTGATATAAAGACATATTGCTGCCCCAACTAGAGCAAGAATGCTTAATACAATATGCATAACTATTCCTCCAACCTTCAATCATTAAATTCTTCTACTTCATCAGCTGTTGTAAAATCAGCAATATTCTCATCGCCATTACTTGCCTCTAATGAATCAAAGAATTCTTTTTGGATCTTCTTGAGTTTCTTTAGCGATAGCCCATTCTCCTGACATGCCGTGAAGATTGTTTCAAACATTCGGTTTGCCCCATAGCTAACCCCTTGTTCAAAGCCTTCGCTCTTTCCTTCAAGATAGCCACTTTCATAAGCCTTGTTATTCATATCTTCACCTTCTTTAAGCTCAGTATAACGAAAGCACTAAGAAGTGAAAACAGAATCAATACTTTTTTAAAAAATTACATTTTTTCTAACAAACTTAACTTTTCCTTGACAATCTCCTGTCCAAAAGCATTAAGTTCGCCAAGATGAATATTCTTATTCTTGCCATGATAGTCGCTTCCACCACTTATCAATAAATGGTATTTCTTAGCAACTCCCTCAAGAAAATGCACCTCTTCCTGATTATAGCGTGAATAATAGACTTCCAGTCCTTCAATGCCAGCCTCAAGTAAAAAGTTGAGCTGTTTATAGAATCGCTCTTCGCTCATTCGCTTGACATTTTCCCCACCCAATGGATGCGCCCAGATGACCGTGCCTTTAGCCGCTTTTATTGCCTGTATGGCTGTTTTCGCATCCAAGCGATCATTTTCTTGAGGACAGCCCGTTAAGTAAGTATTGATAGCTTCAGTGATTGTTGTTCCATAGCCATTCTTCATTAAAACACGAGCAATATGGGGTTTAGCAGCTACATCCAAATTTCTTAAATAAGCAATATCTTCCACTTTCAGGATGACACCCTGTTGTTTTAAATAATCAAGACGGACTTCTAGCTTATGTTTACGTAAAGCTTCACCTTTTTGTATAGCTTCGATAAGTTGTGGGTTTGTTTCATCAAAGCCATAGCCAAGAATATGGGCTTGACGGATAGGTGTGATTGTAGAAAACTCTATGCCATTGATAAAGGTCATCGAAGAAGGCACATGGCTTCTGATCAGCGCATTCCCCTTGATTGTATCATGATCTGTCAAGGCAAATGTATGGATATGAGCTTCTTCAACCTTCTTCAGCAACAATAATGGATCATCACTGCCATCACTGCATGATGAATGCATATGTAAGTCGATATGTGAATACTGCATATTAGCCTCTTGTCACCTGAACATCAAGATGAGGGACTTTGCGACATTTCACACCTGCTGCTTTAAGAATGCGCTTTGAGGCAATATCCCCCGGTGTATTCTTATATTTTTCATCTTCAAAGATAATTTCCTTAATCCCAGCCTGAACGATAGCCTTCGCACATTCGTTACATGGAAATAAGGAGACATAAAGGCGACAGCCATGTAAATCAGCCGTTGAATTCAAAATAGCATTCAATTCCGCATGAACAACATAAGCATATTTTGTCTCTTCTAATGAGCCAGTACGAACATTCCATGGCATATGACTATCTTCTGAACCCCATGGCATGCCATTATAACCCACTCCGACAATGCGGTTATTGGCATTGACAATGCAGCAGCCTACTTGTGTATTAGGATCTTTCGAACGTAAAGCTGAGAGCTTGGCAACTCCCATAAAGTACTCATCCCACGATAATACTGTATTAGCCATTCTTCTTCACCTGTCTTAATTCTTCAATCTTTTCTTCAAAGTAATCCGGTAAGTCTGCTTCAAAAAGCATTTGCTGGCCTGTTGTTGGATGCTTGAAACCAAGAATCTTGGCATGTAAATACTGGCCATGACTGGTATCATCTGAACGTCTTCCATATTTAGGATCGCCATAAACAGGATAGCCAATATACTGCATATGAACACGAATCTGGTGTGTTCTTCCTGTCTCAAGACGACATTCAATCAATGTCATATCATCAAAACGCTCAAGCACAGTGAAGTTTGTAATGGCTTCTTTAGCATTCTTATCCGTCACCGTCATTTTCTGGCGATCTTCTGGATCACGGCCTATCGGTGCAACAATACGTCCCTTGTTATGGGGAATAACACCATGTACAAGCGCCACATAACGTCTAATCACGCTATGTTCTTCTAGCTGTGCTGACAATGAACGGTGCGCCTTATCGTTTTTAGCAACCATTAACAAGCCACTTGTTTCCTTGTCAATACGATGAACAATACCAGGGCGATTAACGCCATTAATACTCGATAAATCATCACAGTGATAAAGCAAGGCATTGACAAGGGTCCCCGAATAGATTCCTGCACTTGGATGAACAATCATTCCTGATGGCTTATTAACAACAATCACATCATGATCCTCATAGACAACATCAAGAGGAATATTTTCTGGAGCAATTGTAGTATCCACTGGCTCAGGAATAGTGACAGCAATCACTTCATTGACTTCCACCTTGCGACTTGCCTTAACTGGTTGATTGTTGATAGAAACGCACCCTTCTTTAATCCAGTTCTGCAGGGTTGTACGACTTTCATCAACAAAATGCTTTTGCAGAAGTTTGTCAATACGCATTCCCTTCTCTTCTATTGTGGGTGTGATTGATTGAATTTCCATTGTTTATACTCTCCTATTAATAAATCAATAATGATTAAAAACATCCCAATCACCACGCCCATATCCGCTACATTAAAGATTGGGAAATCATAACCAAAAATAATAAAATCAAGAAAATCACGAACATATTGAAAAACAATACGATCATAAAGATTTCCTAATAAACCAGCAAAGACCAGAACAAGCCCATAGCGAAAAATTACCTGATCTTCACTTGAATGTAAAAAATAATAGACAATTGCTATTGCCGCAATAGCTGTAATGACATAAAAGAATTCTATATGTCCAGCAAATATACCCCAGGCAGCACCTGTATTATGAATATTCGTAAAATAGAAGAAGTTGGGAATAAGTTCATAACTTGCTCCTAGTTTCATTTGGTGATTGATGATTGTCTTGGTAAGAAGGTCACCCCCAAGAACAACAACAATAGTTAATAAATACAATATTTTATTACGATTAGATATTTTCATAGTAAGCTCCTTCGTGACTATTATAGAGGGTTCATGAAAAAAACTCAATTCAATATAGAATTGAGTTAGATGACATAGAGTAAAATTGTCAAGAAATGGTATAATGCCCCAATAAGAATCCAAATATGCCAAATTGAATGCATATATTTCTTTGTATCACCAAGCTTATAGAAAATACATCCAACCGTATAAGCAATCCCACCAGCAACAAGCAAAATAATACCATTAAGTGCCATATGGGAAAGCAGCAAATTAAATTTGAAGACAATACACCATCCTAATCCCAAATAACAAATCATAGAGAATACTTTAAAGCGTTCAATATCGATAGAATTTAAAACAATACCTAAAATAGATATACCCCAGACAATCGCTAAAAGCATCCACGCCCAGAACGGATCAGCTTCACGAATCGTCACAAGTAAAATAGGTGTATATGTCCCTGCAATTAAGACAAAGATTGTATCATGATCCATAATCTGGAAGACTTTCTTCGCAATTTGATGTTTAGGACTAATACCATGATAAATCGATGACATCGTGAAAAGAATAATCATACTTAAGCCATAGACAATACTGCCGGCTAAGGCATAGCCATCATGATGAAGTGCTGAAAAGATAATACAGAGCACTAATGCAACAACGCCCATTGCCCCACCGATAATATGTGTCACCATATTGAAGATTTCTTCACCTTTTGTATAACTTGGCAAGACTCGGTCTTTTAGTTTTGTTCGTTCCATACTATCGCCTCCTGGATGTAGGATAACACTTTTGATATTTAATGTCAATACATCTTGTATTCAATACTAGATGATAGATTATTCAAACTTAGAATTAATATACAACATCTCTTCATCATAGGCATTCAATGTAACTTTCATCCATTTTCTATCAAGATAGGCTTGGATGATATTAAGAATATAATTGATATCTTCACCATTTTTTCTTTCTAGCCTTAAACCACATGTGGCACAGCCGGAATAGGTATGGACTTCACTTTGTAAGTGGTGGTCTCTAAGGCTCTTGTTGATTTCAAGAACCATTTTCATATCAACCTGGCTTGTAAACATACGCTCACCTCGCAATCAATCTATCGAAGAAATATGTCCTGAATATGACCATAAGAAAAGATGGAATGATTGATTCCATCTTAGAATAATGTACTTATTAATGTGAGAATCGCAAGACCACCTTGCATCAATAAAATCTTTGGGTTGCTTGTGATAGCGCCATAAAGAGCCACAAGAATAATATAACCCATCAAGATCATAATAGCTATCTTACTTGTGAAGACAAATAATGCCAATAAGATCAAGACACCAATCAACCCATTATAAATCCCCTGATTCTTAAATAATGTCTTGACGGAATCTCTTGATAATTCTTCCTTTGTCATCTGAAAGACCTGACTTGTATTATCGCTTGTTGTCGCAAATGTTTCCAAATACATAATATAGAAAAATTCTAAAGCAACCAATACGGCTAATACTTCTGTAATAATACTCATAAATAATCTCCTTCTATGTGCCTTCAGTATAGCATAAAGAATATATATTGCAAACAATTTAATTTATATAAATATTACCAACTTGTTTTATGTTCATCCGTTACCTTTTGACCATCAAATAAATAGAAGTCAACGAGTTGTACATCTTCATTTCCACTTTGTCTTTCTAAGACAATTTCACGCTGTCCACTCTTTATACCATTGTCATTAAGCGTATAAGAATAAGTTTTGCCATTTTCTTCTTTTTGCCCAATTTTTGCATAGATATTGCCTTTGGCATCATATAAATATTCCAGTTGCATATGATCAAGTAGACTTTCTTTTTCAATTAGATGATAAACTGCAAGAATTGCCTGATTGCTTTCAAGTGCTCCGCTTTGCGAGTTTTGAACAGGTTGTGCGGATGTTTGAGGTGATGGCGTTGTTTGATTGGCTTGTGTATTTTTTCTAACAGGACGACTTGCGTGCAAGAAAAAGAGACCATCTTGACTATAGTAGTAATCTTTGGTAGAAGTATAGCCATTGCTATTTATGACTTCATAATACTGCCATGATGCATAACTATTTGGTGCATGATGAGCAACTTGTTTTTCATCAACATCATTTAAAAAGAGTGAAACAATCCCAAAATAACCGCAAAGGACAACGACAACAAGCATTAAGAACCCACTGATTATGACATGGATGGCTTTATTCAAAGCCGAAAGCTCATGATGCTTTTTGCGAAGCTGATAAACTTTATAAAGCACAAATCCTGACAATATAATATAGAGTAAATAGGAAATCAAAGAGGCATATAAAGCATATCTTGGCCTTAATATCCATCCTGTCTTTAATTGCGATGATAAGCCTATGTAGAAGATAATATGAAAGATCATCAGTCCTAATAGAAGAAAAAGATAAGATGGGATATGTTGCATTTTTCTTGTTTCTTGGATCATCTTGATGAGTTCATCATGATGTTTTTCTTCGACAGCCTTATTAACCCTATCCTCATCTGGATATTGTTTATTTTTTGATTTTATCACACTATAGCGAATAAGATCATCATGGGTTTCCTGATTAAAAAGCACATTGAGAACAACTTGTATGAGATAATATAATTTTTGTTGGGCTGGATTTAAATGATCCAACTCAATAGATTCCAAGATTTCTTGTGCCTTTTTCTCTTTTCGCAAAAGAAGTGCATCCCGCGCCATCAAGAGCAGTCCATAGGCCTTGAGATTCTTATTTCTCTTATAGACCTTATGAGTCAACAATGACACATAGGATAAGTGCTCTTCATTGGTTAGAGTCATACTTTTATTTCTGACATAAGCATTTAAAGCTAAAATACAGAAGACTTCAAGTATAAGGCAGGAGAAAATCACAATACATAAACCAAACATATTCATAGCATGAAGTATTTGTGTTTTGAAGAATAATAGAATCACAAAAAGAATAAGAATTATCACTGTCGCAATTCTACCTATTTGATAAATGATAAATAATTTTTTGCCTTTCATTACATAAGAATCCTCCCATACCATTATAACAAAAAAGTGGTCTCATACGACCACTTCATGATTATTCTGCAGTATTTGGTTTGTTTTGGTAATTAATTTGTTGGTCTTTGACAAGTTCATAAGAGATTGTTGAAGTGCCATCAAGATCTTCATTATGCATATCAACGGCACTGATCTGACTGTTCTCATATGTCGTATAGTAGTAAATACCTTTATCAGTATTACAGCAACTAGAATAGATTGTATATTCACAAACAGGTGTTCCATCATCTTCATAGCTTAAACGGCAACATCCTTTTTGTTGTTCTACAGAGCCAAGAATCTTAAAGAACTGTGAAATACTAGCACTTTCACTATCGCCAGAGATGGAATTCATCTTTGTGAAGGCCACCTTGACAAAACGTGATGCTGATGACAAGTCACCAGGAATGCCAAAACCACCCATACCCCTAGAATAGGCATTGAATTGAACGCCCTTTGCCAGTTTGTTTTCAGGAACATCTGCAGAAGCATTCATATAATCAGCTAAGTGTAAGAGATGGTAATCAAATGTTGGATTATTTGTCATTACACCAACTGGATTATCATAGATTTTACCCCCATCAACTGTCTGTTCAAAGACAATTGTTTGATTCTTATCCGCAATCATCCAATGTAATGGTGATGGCTGAAGTTCTTTACTGAAAGCATCATCAGTAATATTGATACGCTCTAATAAAGCTTTAGCTTCCTCAACAGTAGCACACTGTCCAAGTAACCAAGGCACAAGTTCAAATGAAGCGACATTGTCCTTTCCTTCAACTGGTTTATTATAATGTGCATTGCCTGGGAAGTTTAAGCCTGCCATGCTCAAGCCCTTTTCATTTGTAGCATCATAGTAAAGTGGATAATCCCCTACCACAAAAGCCATACCAATCAAGGCAAAGTGATGGTCAAGCTGACCGGCATGACGAAGTGCAAACACCTTATTTCTTGGTGTTACTGTTACCGTTTCATGATAAGAGAATTCCAAGTCAAGATTTCTCCCGAAATAAAAGTCTTTTGTTTTATAAGTTGCTGCTGTACACATTTTTAAGCCTCCTTATGTACACTCTTCTTGAAAAAGAGTTTTGCTATTTATATTATATAACATTACAATCACATTACAACATATATAGCGTACACAAATATTTTTTCTCTACATAAAAAGGCATGAATCATCATGCCCCTTCTATTATTTCTTATAATCGTAGAAACCTTTGCCAGCATTGACACCAGTTTCACCTTTGTCAATCTTCTCTTTAAGAAGCTTATCAATCTTGTAATTAACTGATCCTTCTTCTTTAGTCTTTGGATTCATTAGATTGATATTATAAGCTGTTTCTAAGCCAACGATATCAAGAATCTTGAATGGACCTGCAGGTGCACTAGTACCAATTTCCCATGTTTTATCAATGGTTTTTGGGTCAGCAACTTCATTAGCCCAAAGTGCCTGAGCAGCATTCAAGAATGGTACAAGCATTGAATTCAAAATATAACCTGGCTGCTCTTTATGTAAGCATAATGGTACCATACCAATTTCTCCTGCAAATTCAACAATCTTGTTGTATGCTTCTTCAGAAGTGCCTGGATGGCCCATAATTTCTGCTGTATTATTCTTCCAGATTGTATTTGCAAAATGCATAGCAAGATATCTTTCTGGACAGCCTGTATATTTTTCAAACATACTTGGTAATAATGTTGAAGAATTTGTGACAAGAATCGTATGTTCATCAATAAGATCTCTCATCTTTTCATAAACAGCTTTCTTAGCTTCAACATTTTCAGACATTGATTCTACAATAATATCAGCACCTGGAATCACAGCTGCCATATCTAATGAGATATGAACATTATTCGTAAGATTAGCTTCACCCTGGGCAATCAGTTCATCAATCTTCTCAGGTGTGATACTAGCCCAATCCTTAATCATTCCATGAGGATAGAGATAAGCACCCATTGGATTGCCAATCAATGCCTTAGCCTTCTTTAAATCTTCAAGCATGAGTGCTGAATATCTCTTGATTTTTGGTTCAGTTCTACCAATAGAACCTTCTGATCTTAGCCAGAATGTCACGTCATTACCCCAGTATGCAGCAATTAAGCCAATCTGAGTACCTAAAACGCCACCACCGACTACAACTACTTTTTTCATTTCTTACATCTCCTTTATTACTTATTTTAAGAAATTTTCTATATACCTATCATAACACGTCCTGTAAGCCATTACTAATCATTTGCTTCAAAGAAAAAAAGAGGAAGCTTACACTTCCTCTTGATATTTTTGAATAATAGTGTTAACACTCTTGCCCTTCGCCAGTTCATCTACTAACTTATCCAGACAGCGAATCTTCCACATTATCTCATCTTCAATATCTTCAATCCTCACACCACATATCTTCCCTTTAATATTCTTGCTATAAGGATTGAAAGCTGGTGCTTGTTGAAAGAACTCAGCATATGTCAAAGACTGTGCACTACATACCTTCAGCATTTCCTCATCATATCCTGTTAACCATTCAATCAGTTCATCAACTTCTTTCTTACTACGGCCTTTTTGCATAGCTTTCTTGACAAGAAGATCATACACTTTCTTAAAATCCATCTGATATATTTTATGATTCACTCATTTGCTTCCTTTCGTCATTATTTTGCCCAGTCGGAATAGTGACATAAAGCAGCTTCTTAAATTTTGTATTGACAACCGGCAAAACCACATGCATCAAACATTCATAATGACCATCCGATCTTCGCGAATGAAAGAAGTCAATTAACATCGGTTGGTCTTCTTTCATAAAGCGATCATAGAGCTGATCAGGATTACAGAAATTTCTAAAACGTTCTCTTTCTTCTGGTACCACATAGTTTTCTTCCCAAGTTTGAACGCATTCATGAAGATTGGTTATTGTCTCTTGGGCAATGGGCTGGGATGAAAGTGAAGAAATAACCCCTTCTATTGTATCATGCTCTAAATCAATAAGAGCCACATCACTATAAAGATAATAGAGATTCTTGAGCAGGTTATCATGATATTCCAATTCATCATTGCTACTAAGCTGAACATGATTGATCTGGGCTTTATAAATATAGTATTGCTCATGATATGTCACAACACTGGCCTTTAATTCCATATAACCATGCGATGTCGGGTATGTTGTTGTTTGTACACCTTCACATTTTCGTAACTGTTCATTCGCAAAGCGGCGATGGAAGACATGGATCGGACTATTCTTAATATTGAGCTGTTTCTCCCAATCTTTGTAATCAACAATATTATCTTTAGTGAGTTCTTCTTTAAAAGCTGAATTCATATAAAGAATCTTGAAGTTTTCGCCATCATCCTCGACAACAGCTAAAGAACTATCTGTTAAATAATTAATAGCTCCAATGGCATCATAATAATCTTTCCAATTTAATGATACGATTGGAATATCATGTGTTTTACAATGCTCACTCATTTTATATCCTGGGATAGGTTTACCAAAATAATAGCCTTGTATCTTTTCACATCCTATTTGTCTTAAGAATTCAAACTGTTCCCTTGTTTCTACGCCTTCAGCAAGTGTCTGGACACCTATTTTCTTAGCCATTGAGACTGTTGATTCAATAATCTTCTTGCCTTTAGCCGTAAAATTAGAGATAAAGCTCATATCAATCTTAATTTCATCAAAAGCAAAATCCTTCAATATTCCAAGTGAAGAATAACCTGTTCCAAAGTCATCCATCCATACCTGATAACCAAGCGCATGAAAATGGTCAACGACTTTTCCAATATGACTGACATCTTCGACAAAAGCACTTTCTGTTATCTCAATATTAATCAGTTCATGAGGGACATGATAGTGTTGTATGATATTTTCAATACGTTCGATAAGATCACTATGATCAAAGTCTCGGCGAGAAAGATTAAATGAGACAGGCACAACATCATCTTCAAAACGTCTATAAGCGTCATAATCATGACAAACTTCTTCAAAGATATAAAGATCCAAATCATAGATTTGTCCTGTTTCTTCCAATGCTCCAATAAAAGAATTAGGCATAATCATGCCATAGTGTGGGTCATTCCAACGTGCCAAGGCTTCACTACCACACATTGTTCCAGAAATCGCATGAATGACAGGTTGATAATAGACCTGAATCCAGTGTTTTTCCATGGCTTCTTGAAAATGTGTAATGACATATTCTTTAACTTCAGCTGCATGTTGAATATCTTTATTGAAGAAAATCGATGTTGAATAATTCTTTCCTGACAAATAATCACATGCCTGTTTAGCATAATCGCATGCTTTATTGAGATCAAGAAGGTCGAAAGATTCAGCATAAATACCAACACGCACAGGTAAGCTCTTGTGATTATTGAGCTTAGCAATTTCTTCATACAATAAGTTCAGCTTGGACTCAAGGCCTTCAAGGGTTGTATAAACCGCAAAATGATCACTCTCAAAGCGAGAGCCATTTTCTGCCCCAAAGAAACTACGGACAATTCTACCTAGCTCCCTGATCATGTAATCCCCGGCTGCAAAGCCATAATGCTGATTAAAGGTTTTAAAATTACTATAATCAATATAGAGAATAGCTGGCTGATAACTTTGATCGATAAGGTGTTTCACCCCTTTACTAGCTAGTGTAAGGAAGTAATTCATATGAGGTAAACCTGTTAAGTCATCATATTGACGACGACGCTGATCCATCTCTTGCTGGAGATTGTCAAACAGCATTTGTTTAAGCAGGCGACTTGATTCATTGTCTTCTTGTTGAGCCCTACTTTCATCCATATACCAGATAATGGCTAAACGTACACCTCGATAATAAATATGTTTACCACTTGAATGAATAATATGATAATGATCCTGATAAGGATTCTTGTTACGGTAGACAGCTTCATAAGTTCCACCATGTATCGCAAACTGATAGGCAATATCGGCAATACGAGCGACATCATCAGGATGGGCATCACGATACATATCACTATTCATTAAATCCAATGCACCTTGTAAATCATCAAGACAAAAGATATCAAGAAAACCTTGTGATAAAAGAACAGTATGAACTTTTTGATCAATAAACTGATAAATACCTATAGCTATTGGCAACGATTCAAGAAAACGTCTTGTTTCTTGATCAAACTGTATGATATCCATACGAAAAGCTCCCTTCTTAAATCTTCATTCACCTTCTTATATTATAGACAAGAAATCAAATAATTTAAGGCTTTTAAAAAATATATCATAAAATAATACCCCTATTCAATCACATAACAGTCTTTCCCTAGATGCTTAGCATGATAGAGATGCTGATCAGCACGTTGATAAATCTGCTGGAAATGAGTTTCCTCAGGATTAATCATCGTAACACCAATAGAGATATGTAAATGATCATTGCCTAATGGATACTGATGCGTAGCATCAAGTAATTTCTGCACGCATTTTTCAACATCTGAAGTTGTTACTGGGTGACGGAAAATAATAAAGAATTCATCCCCACCAAAGCGACAGGCATAGTCATATGATTCTTTTTGTAAGAGATTGAGATAATCTATACGTGGAAGATTTTCTGTCTGAAGAAGTTTTTGCGTTATTTCGCCAAGATAACGTATGACATCGTCACCTTTTTCATGTCCATATGTATCATTGATCTTCTTAAAGTTATCAATATCAAAAATACATGCTGCCATGAGCTGATGTTCTTGTTTAAGCAGTTTTTCTGTAAGCAGCCAGAATGGTCCACGGCTCAACAAATGAGAAAGTGTATCAAAATTTGCTTTCATATAAAGCTCATTTTTCATTTCTGCCAAATCATAACGAACCAACATATTTTTCATATTAACACGTAAATAGATATAATGAATGACAAGTGAAACAAAATAAAACGTTATACCATTAACAACATCACCATGAAAACGTAATGGAGATTTCAACATGTATGAAGTTGACAAAAAAATCATTAAAACAACACTAGAAATCATAATTTCCATAACCATATTATCAGAAAACAAAATCGCACAAAGCAAAAAAATCACTAAGAGAGACGTTGCGACAAAACGTGGATCACTCACTGATTCGACAATTCCAAAAGCATATAAAATACATTCAAGAATCATACAGTTTATACGTATAAACAGGCCACTTGGCTTTTTAAATAAAAGGCAAGGCACAAAAATGGCTAAACTTGCCACGACAAAACTTCCATATTTGGTGACTTCAGCACGATCATGTGTTAGAAATAAATGAATAAATACAAAAATGACCATAAATAACATAAAAGCCCCTGAAATATTCTTACAATGGGCAAAGTCATTAGCTTGATTCATGGCTGAGATATGATGTATTTGTTCTTTTGTACAATAAAAATGATTAAGACGATATAAACGCTCGCCTAGCGTTTCTTTCTGCTTTTTCATATTAATCCTGACTTCCCGATGTCTTTTTCCCGTCACATAATAACAATATCATTTCTTGAAGTCAAACAATATCCATGAATCTTAGACGAATATTTTACTTTTTCATGACATTAAAAAAGGCAGATTTTTCTGCCTTAACATCTTAGTTTTCCAATGTGTCCGAATAGGAATCAAGTTGTGCTGATATTTCAAGTGACTCTTGGGATTCTTTAAAGAAACGCTTTGTTTCTTCCACAATAACACCACTTAAGGCAAATATCGCGATCATATTAGGAATAGCCATCAAGCCATTAAAGATATCGGAGATTGTCCATACTGTGCTCAACGAAATAAATGACCCAATAAAGACATTAAAGATATAAACATATTTAAAAATCTTGTTGGCTTGCTTTGATGGTGTTAAGTATTCAAGACATCTTTCGCTATAATAATTCCAGCCTAGAATTGTCGTAAAGGCAAAGAAGACCAGACACATCATCAAGATAAATGCAGCTACGTTACTTGAGAATGGGAGACCATGACTAAAAGCATAGGATGTCACAGTTACACCTTTTAAGCCTGGCATTTTCCAAGCTCCAGTAATCACAATACTCAAGCCTGTCATCGTACAAATAAGGATAGTATCAATAAATGTTCCCGTCATCGAAACTAAGCCCTGACGAACAGGTTCTTTCGTTTTAGCAGCTGCCGCCGCAATGGGTGCTGAGCCAAGTCCTGCTTCATTAGAAAATACGCCTCTTGCAATCCCTGTCTGCATAACAATCATCATTGAGCCAATCGCGCCACCTGTAACAGCACGTGGGTTAAAGGCACCTTCAATGATAATCTTGATAGCTTGAGGAATGGCTGAAGCATTTGTGACCATGAGCACAACGACACTGGCAATATAGGCAACGGCCATGAAAGGCACTATGACTTCGGTTACCTGAGCAATACGTTTAAGTCCACCCAAAAGCACAAGCGCTGCTGATATTGTAAGAAGTATTGCAGAAATAACGACAACAAGATTATATGTGCCAAGATGAGGAATAGAGACAAGATGACTATTTTTTGGATCAAAGAAATTTGCGACTGCACTACTGATACCATTGACCTGAGTAAATGTCCCTGTTCCAAATGTCCCAACACAGACACCAAAGAAGGCAAAGAGCTTAGCGAGAGGTTTCCATCTTGCCCCCATCCCTCTTTCAATATAATAGAAAGGCCCACCGAGGGCATGTCCGTCCTTGTCAACGGTACGATATTTAATAGCTAAGAGGCCTTCAGAATACTTTGTTGCCATACCAAACAATGCAGCAACATTGAGCCAAAAGATGGCCCCTGGTCCACCTGTCGTTACAGCTGTAGCCACGCCAACAATATTCCCTGTACCGATTGTCGCACTTAAGGCAGTACATAAAGCCTGAAAGCTGCTGACTTCCCCTTCGCCATCCTCTTCACTTGCCACCATCCACTTCAGTGCGAGTGGCAATTTCCGAATTTGCAAGAAGCCCATTCTTACAGTCAGCATGATACCACCACAAAGAATTAAGGCAATAAGAGGAATCCCCCAGACAAAATGATCTATTTGAATCAATAATTTTTCGATTGTTTGAAACATGAATTCGACTTCCCTTCACATACTGTGTCCATCTTACGCAAGAATGCTTCAATAATCAACAAAAAATCAAAAGAAAAAGCGCCTGTAATAGACGCTTCTTACTGAACAATACGATAGTAAGCTCTAGATGTGAGTTTGAAGATAATGAAATAGACAGCCATAAAGACCAAGAGTACAGCTATGAAATAAATACCATACTGCATATAGCGTGTAATCGCAAACATTTGTAATAATTCAAAGATAATCTTTGAGGCCACAAGACAATGTATGCTTGCAACAATGAGTGGGGCAAAGAACATCCAGACAACCTGTGAGGCACTTGTTTTCTTGATCAAACGATCAGAAAGGCCAACTTTTTTCATGACCTGATATTTATCACGGTCTTCATAGCCTTCACTCATCTGTTTATAGTAAGTAATCAGGATAGTACCTGTTAAGAAGACAATGCCAATGATAATACCGAGGAAAAGGAATCCCCCATTAAGTTCATAAACACTCTTTAGATATTCCTGGCGTGTATAAACAGAAAAGTTATGATTATTTTTCTTTAGTTTCGTATAGAAGGCTTCATTACTCTCTCCCTCAAGATCCCAGTTCATTTCAGGCACCACTCTAGCATTAACCATCTTGTCAGCACCTTGTCTTATTTTAATATCATCGCTGATTGTAAGCATGGTATCAACATCCTTCACAACTATACCATAGGCATCAACACCATATTGACCAAGCAAATTATCACTGACAGGCTTTACTTTATAAGTCTTGTCTTTTAAGACAATTGTCTGTGGTAATTGTTTTTTGACATTGGTATTCATGAGGACTTCGTTGTCTTGAAGTGTTACCTTTTTATGAAAGAGCTGATTATAGCCGTTAAGTTCAGTAACTTCAAGATAACATGGTTTAGCTCCTTCTTTATAGGAAGTGAACTTGTTGCCATTCTCCTGACAATAGATGGACATATTGAAGGTTTTATATACATTTTTGATATGTTGTGGATCTTTAGCTGTATCATAGACATATTGAGCCATATTTTTTTCAACAGTCTTGTAGTTTTCCTTGTTTACTTTACCATAATATCGCGCCTGATAGGCACGTGGATAGGCATTAGTCGCCATAGTCTGAATATTGCCATAGATGGCAGCTGTTGTTGAAACCGTGACAATGACTGCTGTTGATAAGATAGTAATACTAGCCAAAGCAACAGCATTGCTTTTCATACGATAAAGTAAGCCACTGACATTGAGAAAATGAACAGGCTGATAATAGCTTTTTCTTTTCTTAAGTGCCTTGAGGACAATAATTGAAAAAGAAATAGAGAGAAGATATGTACCAAGCATGACCAAGCCGACAGCAATAAAGAAATAAGATAATGCAGAAAGAACACCTTTAATTGTCAGGGCCATGATATAGCCAGCAGCTAATGATGCGAATCCTATTATCATAAGCAGATAGCGTGATTTTGGTTCACCTTCACCACTATGGCCTTTTCTAAGCAAAGTAGCAGGTGTGGAAAGATAAATGCCAACCGTACTTCTTGCCACAGTGATGATATAAAGCACAACAAGTGCCACCATCGTCATAACAAAAGCCTTGAGACTGAAAGGGAAGTCCATGAGTCCACCAGAGACATCCTTCATCAGCTTATTGACACCTAAGAATGTCAGCTGTCCAAAGACATAGCCGCCAATAACAGCCATCAAACCAATAAGTGCAAAGAGAACAAGATATTCAAGAGAAATGATCTTTCTAATATGCTTCTTCTCCAAACCAAGAATGCCATAGAGAGCAAATTCCTTATTTCTTCTTTTGATTAAGAAATTTGTTGAATAGAGCACAAAGATCACTGCTAATATCGCAATAACTGCTAATCCTAGAATCATAAACGTTAATAACATTTCATGTCTAGTACGTACATATTGATTATCAAGCAGGCTCGCCATGATATTAAAAAGCATCAACATAATACCACTAGAAATCACAAAAGGAATGAGTAATGAACGGTTTGCCTTGAGATTCTTTTTCGCAAACTTCTTCGCAATCGCAAAGTTCATTAATGTTTACCTCTGCTTAATACAATTTGAGCCTGATTAATGCGTTCCATGAAATCCTGCTGACTTTCATGATCACCACGATAGATTTCATGATAGACAATACCATCCTTGATAAAGAGTACTCTTTTGGCGAAGCTTGCAGCTCTTAAGGAATGTGTGACCATCAAGACTGTCTGGCCTGCCTCATTGATTGATGTAAAGAGATTTAAAATCATTTCTGATGAAGCTGAATCCAATGCACCTGTTGGTTCATCTGCCAACAATAGTGATGGCTTGGTAATGACTGCTCTAGCAATCGCAATACGCTGTTTCTGACCTCCTGATATTTCAAAAGGATATTTATCAAGGAGTTCTGCAATACCTAGTTGATCTTTCAACTGATCCAGTCTTGTCTTCATCACTGCTTCATTTTCATTAGATAAAACAAGTGGTAAGTAAATATTGTCGCGGTTAGAGAACTGATCAAGAAGATTAAAATCCTGGAAGACAAAGCCAAGTTCATTTCTTCTAAACTGGGAAATTTCATTATCTTTGAGACTGCTGATATCTTTGCCATTAAGAATGACTGAGCCAACTGTTGGCTTATCAAGTGTGGCAATGATATTCAAGAGTGTTGTCTTGCCAGCTCCTGATTCGCCCATGATGGATATGAATTCACCTGCTTCTGCCGTAAAGTTAATTTCTTTTAATGCTGTTGTTGTAACATTTTTTGTCTTATAAATACGTCTTACATTTTTGAGTTCTAATAATGCCATAAGACCTTCCTCCGTTTCTTACACGCTTATTGTATCGGATATAAAAATGTACTGCATTTATTTAAAATAACAATGTCATGCTCAATCTTACAAATTTGTAAGATTGGCAGGAAACTTTAAAGAAAAGGTTGATCCTACATTGAGTTTTGAGTCAACATCAATCTCAATATTCAACAATACCGCAATCTTCTTGACAAGATAGAGTCCTAAGCCACTTGACTTCTCATTCAGGCGTCCATTAAATCCAGAATAGCCACGATCAAAGATCTTAGGAATGTCTTCTTCACGTATTCCAATACCTGTATCAATGATAGACAGCTGTCTTGTTTCTTTGTCGTAGGAAATAGTGATGGAGCCTTCATTTGTATATTTAACAGCATTCGCAATGAGCTGTTCTATGATGATGGAGAGCCATTTACTATCGGCAATAACCTGTTGATGAATAGGTTCATAGTTTAATGAAATCTTCTTGTCAATAAAAAGCATGGCATATTTTTTCAAGACAAGCTTAATGATTTCATCAAGATCCACATAAGTAATATCCATGTCCGCATTACGGTCAATAAGCTTAATGTAGTTCATGGCCATATTTGTATATTCTTCAATATAGAACATTTGTTCTTCTAAGGCTTTTGTTTGTTCATTCTCATAGGTTCTAAAAAGCAACTTAGAGACAGTGATTGGTGTCTTAATCTGATGGGTCCAGAGCAAAAAATATTCTTCAAGCTCTTTTCTTTTATCAATATAGTCATTCTCATTCTTCTTGATTTCTTCTTTGAGTTCTTCAACCTGTTCAGCTAGCGTGCGTTCTTTTTGATAAGATGGAAATCTTGCAACAAGATAGACAACAAGTCCAAAAATGAGAATTTCCATAAATAGCCCATAATATTCTAAAGAAAGACTGGCAACAAGAAAGACCAAGAGATTTGTCACTGCGACAAAAACAAAACAAAGAAAAAGCTGATACTGGCTTTTCAAATAACCTATTAATCTATTCATGAAGATAATAACCCACACCTTTCTTCGTCATAATGAAATCAGACAAACCTACTTTCATAAGCTTCTTGCGCAAACGGGTCATATTAACAGCAAGAGTATTGTCATCAATGAACTGGTCACTTTGCCAGCAATGTTCAATGATGCTTTCTCTTTTCGCAATATCTCCCTTAGCGATAAATAGACTTTCAAGAATTAACAGCTCCGTGCGTGTTAAATCTAAGCTGATATCCTGTCCTTCAAGCTTACAGGCAGCCAAATTCAAAGACAGATTCTTATAAGTGAGTTTGTCACTTTCAACCACATAATCATAAGCACGTCTTAAGACCGCCTGGATCTTCGCCCGTGTTACAGCAATATCGATTGGCTTGACAATATAATCATCTGCACCATATTGCATCGCTTGGACAATATTCATGGATTCACTGTGAGATGAAATAAAGATAATAGGGACTTTCGAATGTTGTCTGATTTTCTCTGTCCAATAGAAACCATTATAATAAGGCAATGTTACATCCATCAGAATGAGTTCTGGCTGAAAGTGCAGCACTTCTTCATAAACTTCATTGAAGTTCTCTACGCCCTTTGTCTCATAACCCCATTGGTTCAATTCATTGGCTAGTAATTGAAATAATGTTTGATCATCTTCAACAATTAGTATTTTCATGATAACACCTCTATGACTAAGACTATACGAATTTTTCAAAGATTACTACCTAAAGTAAAAAGAAAACCGGAATTTTTCCGGTTAGTCTTGTTTAAGTTGTTCTTTTAATTGAAGAATGTGCTTTTCTATCTCATCAATGATTTTGAAAAACTCTTCATCACTTTTCCCCGTTGGATCATCAAGTCCCCAGTTTTCATCAAAGCCTCTTCCAATATAAGGACAGCCAACGTTACAGCCCATGGATATGGCGATATCTGGATTAGGGATATCATGAACCAGTTTAGAATACTGTGTCTTATTCATATCAATGCCATAACGCTCTTTGACAAGACGGACAGCATCTTGATTGATTTGTGGTTTTGTTTCACTGCCTGCTGAATAGCTTTCAAAGACATCACTGGCATAATATTTACCCAATGCTTCAGCAATCTGTGAACGACATGAATTATGAACGCAAATAAATGCAATTTTAGGTTTATTCATCTTATTTCTCCTTTATTTCCACAAATGTTTTATAAAAATCATAGACCTTCCCATTTTCTTTTGCACATAAGAGAAAGCGACTAATGACAGCTCCCGTATGATATTGTTTTTCTATGACAGCGAGATGTTCTTTTAAGTCATTAGGAAATCCCTCAGATATTTCTTCTCGCATGAGAAATGTCATATATCTTTTTCCCTGCTTTTTCCAAATAATCTCTTCTTCACTATATTGATCTGCGTCATTTTTATCAATGGTAAGACCACGCTGTTCTTGAGAGAGATGATGACTATATTGCACCCGTGAATAAAGATAGGGATTATTAATATACTGATATAATTTATCTGCTTCAAGAAATTCAAAGGAAACAATGCAATCTGTATCGATATTTGTGATTTGATAGGGATGTTGTTGAAGCTCATGAAGCATATCTATCGCCTGCATATGATGCCTTAATTTCTGCATGCGCTGTTCAAGTACAGCTTGCTCATTTTTAAGCGAAGTCATTAAATCTTCAAAAAGAAGTGCATGTTCATCAACACTTGTTTCTTCCATTTCTTTAATATGTTTTAAAGGTAATCCAAGATTCTTATAGAAAATAATATCTGAGATGGTCATAAAATCTTCTATACAATATGAACGATAATGATTATTTTGATCTTGATTAGGCTTGAGAATTCCCTTTTCTTCCCAATAACGAAGCGTTGAAGCTGGAATTTGAAAGAATTGGGCAATCTCGCCTATTTGAAAGTGTTTACTCATAAATGTCCCTTCTCTACACTATCATTTTCTTTATTGACCTTCAAGTAACTTGAAGCTTTATGATGCTTACAAGGAGGTAAAAGAACATGCAGAATTTGATTTTTCAAAATGATCATGAAATACGTTTTTCTAAAATACTTCATTTTATTATTCCAACCTATCTCACATCTCTTTTCAATACCGTCTATACGATTATTGATGGCATCTTCGTCGCTAGTTTTGTTTCTTCAAATGCGCTAGCTTCTATCAATATTGTTTATCCCATCGTCAACATCCTTACCGCAATTGCTTTGCTTTTTGCGACCGGTGGCAGTTCACTAACAGCAATGCATATTGGTGGCAAGCGTTATAAGAAGGCCAATCAAACTTTTATCGCTAGTATAATAGCATCTATGACTTTAGGAATAGGTATTGCATTAATGATCATTCTTTTTCTTAAGAAGCTTTTGTTGCTATTAGGTGCAACGTCGCAAACACAGAATGATTGCAGAATTTATGCCTTATTCTGGTTACTAGGTACACCTGTTGTGATAGGCAAAGAATTATTGACATATTTTATTCGTGTCGATGGTTCCCCAACTTATTCCTTAATAAGTGCCTTAACCGGTGGGATTATCAATATTATTCTTGATTATATTTTTATCAAGAACATGCATTTAGGCATTACTGGAGCTGCGCTTGCGACCATCCTTGGCTTAATGACTTCATTTACGATGGGAATCATCTACTTTATCAAATACCATCATTACCTTTCTCTCCATTTTGAAGAGATCTCAATGCATACGATTGTGCGTTGTATGACAAATGGCTTATCTGAATTTGTCGATCAATTAGCAATCGCAATCACTACAATTGTCTTTAATCGCTCTATTTTGACATTTGCACAAGAAGATGGTGTTGCTGCACTCAGTATTATTATGTACTTACAATTCATTTTTATTGGTATCTATTTTGGATTTTCAATGGGTCTTGCGACACCTTTAAGCTATGCTTATGGCGACCACAAGCTCAAGATCTGCGAGCATCTTGAACATTATGCCCATTGCTTCTTCCTGATTGCTCCAATAGTCATTTATGGACTTTGTTTTAGCCTTGCTCCTATTGGCGTAAGATGCTTTGTCAATCAAGCAACACCTGTCTATACTCTTGGCGTTAAAGGTATGCGTATTTATGGTCTAGTTTTTCTATTTAGTGGCATCAATATCTTTTCAGCTATTCGCTTGATAACTTATGGTAAAGGGCATTTAGCTGGCATGCTAACATGTCTTAGATTGTTTGCATTACTACTTTTCTTCTTAATTCTGCTTCCTCGTCTTTTTGGCATTAATGGCATCTGTGTAACAGAATTTCTCACAATGTTTGTTGCTCTCTTTTTGACAAAATATACATCATTACAAAAAAGCTAGCCCAACGGGGTTAGCTTTTCTTATAAGGAATGCGTTTGTTTAGAAGTTGATCATAATAATGATGATCTTCATCTTTAAAGACATTAAAAATGACTTTTTGAAGAGATGTATCCTTAAAGACATCCAGCCATTCCTGTACAGCCTTGACTACAACCTTGGCTGCTATGTCCTGAGGAAAATGAAAGACACCTGTTGAAATACATGGAAAGGCAATTGTAGTAAGGTTATTGTTAGAAGCGAGAGTCAAACATGATTTATAACAGTTTGCCAGCAAGTCCTCATCCTCTTTCGTAAGCCTACCTGAGATGATTGGACCAACTGTATGAATGACATAATGGGCGGGTAAATTATAGCCTTTCGTGATCATGGCCTGGCCAGTTGGCTCCTCATAGTCTTCCCCATACTTCTTTGCTTGTTGTGTCATATAGTCATGACAGGCAAGTCTAAGCTCGATGCCTGCTTTAGAGTGAATGATATTATCAACACAATTATGCAAAGGTCTAAAACAGCCAAGCATAGCACTATTGGCAGGATTGACAATGGCATCAACCTTGAGTGTTGTCATATCCCCCTGCCAGAGATATAAGCGTTTATCTTTATCTGTTGGTAGGAATGCATCAATATAAGTGATGTCATCTTTTTGTTCTTCTTGTAAGTAAGCATCCTGAATTTCAAGAATATTCTGACTAATCGGCTCAGGCATTCTGATATTCATTAAAGCACGAATGAGTTGTTTTTGTTCTGTTATGTCTGTTGGTATTTCAAGATGACGATATTGTGGATTCTCATCAAGTAATGCCTTTAAGAGTGTTGCTCTTTGTGCATCATGATCCATAAGCGGTCTCCTGACAGTTCTGTTTGATTGCTATTATCAGATCATCCATAACATCCCCTACTGTAATCATCTTCATTTCATTTTCCATGGCTTCCTGTACTTGATCAAGCTTGCCATCCAATGCCTGATGAATATTATGACCAACAGGACAATCCGGACTAGGGTTCTCGTGGAAATGGAAAAGACCTTTTTGAGCACTGTCGTCAACGAGCTGATAGATATCATAGAAAGTAATTTTATTGAGCGATGTCTTGAGCGTAATATCATTCTTCCCTTTGCTCGCAAGAATATAACCAGCTTTAGAAAGCTTGGCCATGACACCTCTGACAATAACTGGATTAGCGCCAATGCTTTGTGCTAAAAGCGTACTATTAACAGGCACTTTGCCATGAAAATAATCAATCGCTCCTAAGATATGAATAGCAATTGTAAAACGACTTGTAATTTGCATAAATATCTCCTTAATTAATATGTACTATAGGGACAGTGAGATGCCTGGACATTCGTACATCTTACCTGTCTTTTCACCAGTTTTTCAACAAATGGTGTAGCTGGCTGTGTGAGTACTTTTTCAGGCGTATCATACTGTTCAATACGACCTTGATCAATCACAAGAACCTTTGTACCTAGCTTAATTGCTTCTTCAATGTCATGGGTGACAAAGAGTATGGTAATGCCTGTTTTCTTATGCAAGGCTTTAAGCTCATCCTGTAGCTGTGTGCGGTTAATGGCATCAACAGCCCCAAAAGGCTCATCCATCAAAAGAATATGTGGTGATGCAGCCAATGCACGGGCAATGCCGACCCGCTGTTGCTGGCCGCCTGAAAGTTCGGATGGATAACGTTCTTTTAATGAAGCATCGAGATTCATCATCTTCATCCAACGATCAACAGCAACACGTGTCTTCTCTTTGTCATTCGCATTGATCAGACTAGGCACATAGGCAATATTCTCTTCAACTGTCATATGTGGGAAAAGCACACTGCCCTGAATGGCATAACCAATATGACGTCTTAAGTCAATCAAATCGACATCATTGATATCCTTGCCCTCAACATAGAGATGACCCGAAGTAGGCTTGATAAGACCATTGACCATCTTGAGGACGGTTGTCTTTCCTGAGCCCGAAGAACCAATGATGGTCACAAAATCCCCTGCTTCAATATCAAGCTCTAAGTCATGAATGATTTCATGTTCGCCGTAGCTTTTTGTGATGTGTTCATACTTAATTATTGTATTCATAATAGTCCTCACTTCAAGAGTTGTTTTTCTTTAAGAAATGCTTTTGCGACAGCACTTGCTTCTTTCTTTTCTGTTTCTACCTGATAGTTCATACTCTGCATGCTTTCTTCACTAAGAATATGATCAAACTTCTTTAAAACCTTACCCAATTCAGGATATTTCTTTAATGTATCTTCTCTAACAACCAGACCGCATTGATAAGATGGATACATATGTAAATCATCTTTCAACAAGACAGCCCGTGATGAAGCAAGCTGTCCATCAGTTGTATTGACTGGCATGATATCAACCTTGCCACTATTTAATGCCTGATACTTCAGTCCCATATCCATATCACTAGTGGATTTGAAAGAAAGATTGTAAGTCTTGATCAGCTGATCATAACCATCCTGTCTTTCAAAGAAATCATATTCTGCACCAAGAATCAACTGACCATTTAGTTTCTGTAAATCAGAATAGGTCTTAATCTGATATTGATCAGCAATATCTTTTCTTAAAGCAATCCCAAATGTGTCATTAAAGCCAAGCATTGTATGCCAAGTAAGATGCAGCTTATCTTCATATTCCTTTTGCAGCATCGTGAATTTATCTTCCTGATAGAAATCCTTACGCTTTAAGACCATATTCCAGCCTGTTCCTGTATATTCTGGATAGAGATCAAACTTACCACTCTCCATGCCTGGTTCAATATTGCTTGTACCACCACCAACACCCTGAGTCAGCTTGACTTTCAGATCACTTTGATTCTCAATCGCCTGCTTCAGCATTTCCCCAATAATATATTGTTCAGTCATTGGCTTTGTCGCAATCTGAATAACATCTTTCTTTGCAGAAGGCATGATAGCGGAAATAACGAGTCCTGCTGCAATAACGGCTACAACACCTTTTGTGATTCGTGAAATCTTTTTGCTGTGAGATTTATTCGTAATATGTTTTTCAATTCTTCCAAAAACAAAATCAACAATCAAAGCTAACAGGGCAATCAATAAACTGCCATCCACACTCATTGCCATATTATTTGTAGTGATTCCACGATAGATAGCCACACCTAAACCACCAGCCCCAATAAATGAAGCAATACCAGCTAAGGCAATAGTCATTGTTGCCATATTACGAATGCCAGCAAGAATAACAGGCATCGCCAAAGGAATCTGAACACCAACAAGAAGTTGTCTTTTTGTCGCACCCATTCCTTTAGCTGCTTCTAATATCGCATCATCGACATTCATCATACCCGTATAAGTATTGCGCACCATCGGCAGCAAGGCATAAATTGTCAAAGCAATAATAGCTGTGACATTGCCAATACCTGTAAAAGGAAGCAGGAAGCCAAGCATTGAGATGGAAGGAATTGTATAGAGGAAATTAATAACACCTAGAGTTGGCTTAGCACTTTTCTTATATTCACTAATAAGAATACCAGTTATGCCCCCTAAAACAATGGCAATAATAATAGAGATTAATGATATCTGTATATGTTCTAATAAGAGTCCTAGAAAGAAAGCTTTCTTTGTCATCAGTAAATTCAGCATTTCTTTTATCATATTGTTTTTCTCCTTTGAATAGCTTTAACTGGGCAGTTTTCATAACATAAGCCACAATGCAAACAATGTTCCTGGATGATTTCATAAGGTTTACCTTCAACTATACATTGTTGTGGGCAGTTACGCATACATTTGCCACAGCCAATACAAGCATCACTAATCACAAAGCCTTTGAGAGTAATAGGCTTCTTGTTTAAAGAAAAGCTATAACGATTGATTGGGGAAACTGATAAGTCAAAGAATTCTCCTTCTCCCTCTTCAATGACAAAAGCATCAAGAATATAACGGCTCTTGCCTGGATAGACATCATTCATGGATGAATTCTCTTCAAAAATACGATCAATCCAGTATGCATTATTTTCTAAACGTTGTGCTTGACCACTTACTCTGACCATTTGATAGTTCTTATTCATGCCAGTAATGGCTACATGGTTATTATGTAGAAGCTGTTGATGAAAATCTTTACCTCTACTTGTACAAAAATAGATTTTTTCATTTTCTACAATCATGATATCAATAATTCTTACATGTGGCATTCCATTTGCATCAACAGTTGCGAATGCAACATCCTTAACATCTCTTAATATTTGTAAATAGTTATTTGTTTCCATAATTTTCTCCTAGAACTTTCCTGAATTTGTCAGTTCTGCGTATGCTGGCATGATTTCCTTATTCATCCAATGTTCCACAATTTTACCTTGATCAAGACGGAAGATATCAAATAAAGCATAATCTTTATGATCAATAGCAACTTTTGAATAAGCAACAACATAATTACCTGCACCCATTACCTTAAAGACAAAATCATAGTTAACATAATGTTCTTTGATCCAAGATACATAGTTTGAGATTGAGTGATGATGTTCTTTCATTTCATCAGCAGCATATTGGTTAAAAGTTTCTAGCTTATGGTTCTGCATAACTTCTGTGAGATATGTTCTTACAACGCTTTTATTAGATTCTGTTAATTCCTTATCCTTTATTTCAAATGTTCCAAAGATTTCATCATCCTGATAAAAAGCATCAATGACATCCCAATGTTCAATAATGCGTCCTTCTTCATCAGCATGGAATATATCCGTAGTGATCCACTTTGCCCCACCATGATTTAAATTCTGATAAACATGCATGAAAATATATTCGCCATCTTCAAAAGCACGTACAACCTGGATATCTCTTTCTGGATTGCGTTTAAAGAAATCTGTAAAGAATGCCTTGAAACCTTCCTTACCATCAGATACACCTGTGCTATGCTGGCGATATGTCTTGCCCATATAATTATTCAGCACTTCATCAACTGCACCATCTCTGATGCCACGTAAATAGAGATTTGTTGCGTTTTGTAGTTTCTTGCTCATTGCTTTGTCCTCCGTTTTACACATGTAATATATATTATTACAAATAATATATCAATATTTTTATTACATTTTTATATAAAGAAAAAGAGCATACAAATGCATGCTCCTAGAAATACTCGAAGAAAAAGAAAAGGCAGATTATTCAAACATGTAACAGGAATTTGAAGGGAAGCAGTCTTGAATAGTCGAATAAGAAACGCTTTGATGAATCGAGAGATATTATTGTTGTTAAAGAATTTGTGTTTAGAAAATGATTTATTCAAAGAAAATGTAGACAAGCGTTTCTTATGCCTTTTTCTTCTATCAATCACATGAGACCCTCTCATGTACATGCATATGATAACGCTTTCTCACATTTTT
This sequence comes from Sharpea porci, assembly GCF_009695655.1. Taxonomy (GTDB): domain Bacteria; phylum Bacillota_I; class Bacilli_A; order Erysipelotrichales; family Coprobacillaceae; genus Sharpea; species Sharpea porci. The sequence goes on along the minus strand of NZ_VUNM01000012.1, from coordinate 9,154 downwards.
AACTATATCACAATTCTTAGTTCAATATCACTTTCTCATTTTTGCTTATAGTAGATTCTTGCTTCATAAGGTCGATAGAGATTTCCTGAAGTATCTTTGTAGTTTTGATAGAGAATATCGTAGTCTTGTAAGTTGAGTTCAAGTGGTAAGTTGACCTGCTGATCAAAGAAGTTCGCAATTACAAGCATCTCGCTATCTTCATCTTCTCTTCTATAGGCAAAGAAATTTTCATCTTCTTCAAGCAATAGCTTAAAATGTCCATCAACAAAGACAGGATAGTTCTTTCTTAACGCAATCAGCTTTTGATAACAAGCAAATACTGAGTTTGGATCTTCAAGATTGTCTTTGGCATTGATCTCGATATAATTTGGATTGACCTTTAGCCAAGGTGTGCCCGTTGTAAAACCAGCATTATCGCTTGCATCCCATTGCATTGGTGTTCTTGCATTATCCCTGCTCTTTGCATGGATGGAACGCATAATATCTTCTTCTTGATAGCCTTGCTTTTTACGTTCATGGTACATATTGAGGGTTTCGAGATCCTCATAATCTTCAATTGGATATTGTACATTTGTCATGCCTAGCTCTTCCCCCTGATAGATATAAGGTGTTCCCTGCATACCATGAAGGACAACGGCAAGCATCTTGGCAGATTCTTTGCGATAGAGCTGATCATTGCCCCAGCGTGATACGATACGAGGAAGATCATGATTATCCCAGAATAAACTATTCCAGCCACTTCCATCTAACGCTTCTTGCCATTTTGTAAGAACTTGTTTGAGTTTAATAAATGGCAATGGTGCTAAATCCCATTTCTCCTTGCCCTCTTGTTGGTCTAAGCCAATATGTTCAAACTGGAACACCATTGAAAATTCACTACCATCAGGATTGCTGTAAAGTTTCGCATTATCAACATTGGCACCCCAGGCTTCTCCCACTGTAATGAAAGCGCCTTTACCAAATGTATTTTCATTAAGCTCACGAATATAATCATGAAGCTTTGGTCCATTATTTGTGATTTTCAAATCAGGCACTTTCGCAATCTGGTCAATAACATCAAGCCTAAAACCGCCTACTCCACGATCAATCCACCAGTTAATCATGTCATACAGTTCATGTCTTACGGCATCATTATCCCAGTTAAGATCTGGCTGTTTGACAGAGAACTGATGAAAATAATACTGGTCCACTTCTTCAACATATTCCCAAGCCGGTCCACCAAAGACGGATTGCATATCATTGGGTAATTCACCCTCTTCATTATCCCTCCAGACATAGTAATCATGATAGGGATTATCCCTGCTTTTCTTTGCTTCTTGGAACCAGTAATGCTCATCACTTGTATGATTAAGAACTAAATCCATGATAATACGAATATGATGTTTCTTTGCTTCACTGATTAATAGATCCATATCATCCAGTGTACCAAACATTGCATCAATAGCTTGATAATCAGCAATATCATAGCCATTATCATCCTGTGGTGACTTATAGACAGGCGAGAGCCAGATCGCATCAATGCCTAGCTTTTCTAAATAATCAAGCTTTGAAATAATGCCATTGATATCACCAATGCCATCACCATTGCTGTCTTTGAAGCTCTTCGGATAAATCTGGTATATCACTGCATCCTTCCACCATTGTTCATTTTTCATGATAAAACCTCCATTCCCTTCTACTCTAACAAAAAATGTCACTCTTTCATAGAATGACATTTTGAGAAATATATGAAACTTTTAATTTTTTCGTTTCATTAGAGCTCTTAAACCAATAATGGCAAATAAGCATAGAATGAGACTTAAGCTGATATTTGTTCGATCGGATGTCTCAATACTATGTTGACTTTTTACTTCTTGAGAGATGTTATTTTCTTCATGTGTTTGATCTTTGATTACATCATTGTTAGTAATATGATCAGATGTTTCTTGTGTTTGATCTTTGATTGCATCATTATTAGTGATATGATCAGATTCTTGCAAGCTTTGTTTGACCAATCCATCTTTTGCAGTATTGAATGCTTTAATGAGATCATCCATTTCTGTTTGCATTATATCCGATGGATCATTGACAGCATTGTCCAAACGCTTTTGAGCTTGGATAAACGCTTTCCATGAATCCGTCGTATAGTCTTTTTGTTGTAGTTTTTCAGCTTCTTGAAGCAAGTGTTTGGCCTTCTTTGTATCAGCATGCTCAACTAAGAGTTCTCTTGCCTTTTTGATAGCTAAAACAAGATGATCAATTTCCTGATCTGACTGTGCATTTCTTTCATCAAGAAGCTTCTTTGCCTTATCTAATGCTGGTTGAGCCTGTTTACTGTAAGCAAGTAATGATGTCTTTGTATAATTTGTGCCCATATCTTCATTAACGAGTGGTTCTAAGATGGAATAATCCATACGATAAAGCGACTGCCCCTCTTTCCCCTGCTTCGTACCATAGACTTCAAATTCTACAATATGATCCGATGTACTGCCATTTTCATTGCCATTGACATAAATTCTGATATAACGTGCCTGTACTGGTTGATCAAGGGTAATAGTTTTGCCTTCTGCTCTTTCTTGATAAAGTGCATCTTTGCCTTGACCCAACTGGTGCACTTTTCCTGTTTGATCTGAGTTATAGACGATGACTGGTGATTGAAAATCTTTATCCTTGCTTACGCTTATAACAGTTGGTCCATATGTTCTTCCATCCGCATATCGTATCATATGCATTTTTTCAATTGTTGTTAAATTGCCTAAATCCAACTCGATATAACGTGAATGTCTCTTACCATCATCAGTATCATTAAGTTCAAGATAATTCGCTTGATACTGTTTTATACCATCATTAATATGAGAAAACGGACGATCACTTTTTTCACTTACAGCCTTATTCTTTGTCACATCAAAAGCACTCACTTTAACATCTTTATTGTTCTTTCTTAAAGAAATATTCCCTGTAACATCCTTTTCATCCACAAAACGTGTCACTTCATCATAAGCTAAAGGTCGATCAAGAACAGTGACATAGGAAGCTTTTCCTACAAGATCTTGAGCAAAATGGATTTCACCTTTTGGCATATTAAAATGTGCTAATGTTGGACTGTAAACTGAATTTACAAGTTCACCATCAATATAAAGTTTCAATGAACCATTGATTTCCCTAACGGCTGCAAATGTATGTTCTTTTCCATCAGAAAGCATTCCCTTAACATGTGTTGTAACACTACCATCACTTTCTCTTGTCTTGCTATTATATTGTGAATTTACACTTACACCATTCATAGAAAAAACAAGATACCCATTTTCATCTATAGAAAGGCTATAAACATCTTGCTGCTGAACAATTGTTGCTGACTTAGATGATGTTTGTATTTTTCCCACAATACTCATTCCATCATTACCTTGAACCGTATACTGATTACCTTTATTGATATGCATTCCGTCTAATGTACGATTGACAATACTTGTCACAATACCATTTTCATAATAATCATCTGTTTTGTCAGTCTTGCTGATATTACCAACAACATCTTCCACCCCATTGACATAGACATGAAGCGTATCCAAGTCTTTAAGCGGCTTATTGAGTGAAAGTCGAACAGTTCTTAAATCCGCCAACAGTTTGACTGCATCAACATCATAACCCTCTACCTTAAATTGATTGATGCTTGGTGTACGAATTCTTTCATCAAAGACTACATCAACTTCCTTCTTATCGCCATGAACTGTTTGGATTGCAGCCGGTTTATTGTCCTTTGGTCCATATTGCATAATGAGTATTTCTTGTGGCTTTAATGTGAATGTTATCTGATCCCCATAGGACAATGTCTGATTGTTTTGATACTTATTGATATCCCCAATCACAACTTTACCACTTACATTCTTTAAATCCTCACTTACCCCAATCAAGCGATCATAAGTTAAGGTATAACTCTGTTCAACATTTTTAGGATTACGCAAAGAAACAATACCTTCTTGCCCTTTCCAACAAGAATAGCCATAAACATGACCATATTCTGGATCTCCCCCAAACATCTTTGATCTTTGAAGAATATCAAAGTTATCCTTTATCCATTTCGATGCTTCTGCATTTACTTGCCACTTCTCTTCATCAAACATTGATGGACTATAATAATATTCCCAGAATGCTGTTCCACGTGTTCCTAACATATAAAGATGATGACGTAATTCTTCTGTCGTATAATGAATAAGATGACGTCCACCAGGAGCAGAATGTGCTGTTTTCGCATAGACTGGATCATGATTATAGAAATATTTATTTGGTAATTGCCATTGATTTTCATTAAAGAAATCATAGTAATCACCATCACGATATGTCAGCATTGCTTCTTCGTCCGTAGCATTAAATTTATAATTGAAGCCACTATCACCCGTATTCTGCATCCAGACACTATTGACCCACTGTAAATGCCATGGGCTAGGATTTGTATAGGATGTCATATTGATCCATAGGTCTTTTCCTTCTTGCGTACGTTGTGCTCGCATATCCTCATAAATATCTGTCCAGCGCTCATAGGTTTCACTGATAGTATAATAAGGATTTCCTACAACATGATGTTCATTGGCCTGTGTAGAAGGATTTAACAACATGCCATCGAGCTTCCAATAATTAATATCGAATTTCTTCTGGTAGTTTAAGAAGATATCCTGTCTTAATTTATTAAGATAACGTGCATCAGAAATATTAATATCCCCACCTGATTGTTCATTTACTGACCCTAATCCATTTCTTTGAATCCAGTTTGCGATAGTTCTTTCAGTACCATAACCTCCACGAGGACCAAGCCATAAGCCAAAAGAAGATCCCATGCGTTTAACTTGTAAACTTGAATCATAGAGCTCATTAGGGAACTTATTTTGACTGCGATCGAAATCCCAAAACGATTGATAATTGACCCAGCCATCATCAACAACATACGAATCAAGTGGCTCTAGGCCATGTTGCGTAAAGCCTTTTTCGATTTCACTAAAACTGTTTTTGATATTTTCCGAGTTAATATTCTTCATATTATCATACCAGGAATTGAATTGCTGGCGGAATGTTGTCGGAGTAGCAATGGTTTCAATATAGTCATAGAAATCTGATTGCACAACACTATAGTCACTGCTGCGAGCACTGCCACAAACAGCATCCCAAGTCACCATGACACCTGACTGATTATTGGCACCATTATAATTATTGTAGCTGTTGAAGTCGTGATCAATCTCCAAATTTTTACCATAGTGATAACGAATAAACCCATTTTGTTTCATTGTTTTGGTATTAACACGAATCTTATTTTCCGTTTGTGGGAATTCGCATCCCCAATACATGGCTCCTACGTAGTAAGGTTGTCCAAGTTCAAGATAATCACCTTTCATATTAGCCATATCTGGATTATTTTTTAGTTCAGGAATTGTCCAATAATTCTGTGTTTTATTCCCGAGTTCACCATGGACAGAAGCATCCTCTTCTAGAAAATCCATATTTTCCAGATCAATAGAATCAATCTTAGCCTTGGATGCATCTTTTGCATCCACTTGAATAACAAGATGTTTTCGCATAAATGGATCATTTGTCTTCATGGTGAAGACTTCTTGAATATTGTAAGTGACTCCTCTTGCAACAACAGGTTGGAAGATAAATGTCAATGACTTGCCATTTTCAATAGGGTTCAAAATTGGTTCCCCCTTGATCATTAGCCCACTTGCATAAATATCATTGACTTCATTTTTTGGAAAAACTGCTTTATCTTTAAAGAATTCAAATTCTGAGCAACATGCCACCTGACGATCAACACGACTGTCATGAGGATCATAGCTATCAGTGAATTCTATTCTTACATAGCGTGTTTTGATTTCTTTTCCTAAATTCAGATAAGTATCTTCCTTGTCATCAAAAGTACCTGTAAAGACTGGATTGGTTTGCCCCTTTAATTCATCAATGCTACTTGCGATATATATTTTAAAATTCTTCACATGACCAGAAACAGTTGGTTTACCATTATGAATTCTTTGTTTATAGTGAAGTGATTGAAAAGCTTGTTCTTCTTGGAAATCAATATAAATATTATGTGGATACTGATGTTCAGTCTCATTGACACCTTGACCATAACGTGAATGATAATATGTGTTTATATCACCATCAAACATTTTACTTGCTGGTCCATTCTGACCTTCATTCTTTGCTTCACTGTCAGATGTTATCTTCCATTGATTTGTAGCGAGCTTGTCATGTGGTGGTTGAAATGCATTTTGAGTTAATCCGTTCTCAAGTGTACGAATAATAAATTCTTCACTTGATGCAGGTCTAAGCTTCTTTTGCGAACCTGTGCGATTATTTGTAAGTTCTTTTGTTTGTAGTTTTCCATTAGTAATTGTAAAAGTGCGTTTAAGAAAATGGTTTCCAAAGATCAAATCAGTATCTTTTTTCTCCAAGGTCACACCTGCTGTTGCCTTTACTTCTTCACCATGAACTTCATGGTAATGATAGGGTAATAATACACCCCAACCTAATGATAAGGTTACTAAAACAGCAGTCCCTTTATATATCCATTTGTTTTTCATATGATTTAAGACAAGGTCTTCCCATATAGGGTGGAATTGGCTTCTCCTTTCTACCCTTCCCTGTCATAGCCAACTCCTATTTTATAATTTGGCTTTGCCTACTATTTGCGTAATAGAAAACTATATCCTCCTTTCTTATTATCCCCAATATATTGTATGCGCTTACCAATATATATTAACGTAAACTTTTTCTGATTCCTTTGCACTTATTAATCTTCGTTTTATATTATTTATAAATAGTCATACAATGTATTCTACATATAACATTCACAACCTACTCCAATGAGAATAGCTCAAACGAGATGTCCGTCTGTTTCCTTTCATTCATACTAAAATCTAATGATCGAGATAACAGAAACACTTAGAATATCAGGATAGGATTATTATTTTCACCCCTCAACATAATAGGCCTTGATAAATTCTAGTGACTTGCTAGAGTTTTTGACATAAAAAAGAGCAACCTAAGTTGCTCAGAATTAACTTATAATTCATAAATATAATTATCTTTTCTCTTGGCTGGCTGAACAGGTTCTTTGGCCGGATACCCAAGCACCAAATGACCAATTCCTTCATAATCACCTTCAACGCCCAAACGCTTCAACAATGATTTGCCATATTCTGTTTCGAATTCCTCTTTAGCACGATGAATCCAACAACTGCCTATACCTAAGTCAGCAGCTGCATTCATCATATTGCCTAAAACAAGTGTTCCATCATAGATATAAGTTGGTCTTTGCTTGTTTGCAAGGACAACGACCAATTCAGGTGCTCCATAGAATGGATCACTCTTTGTTCCCATGATCTCAGCATTCATCTTTCTTAGTTTTTCTTTTACTTCTTGATCTTTTATGACAATGATAATTGGGGATTGTTTCCCTCTGCCAGTTGGGGCATAGGTCCCTGCTTGAAGAATAGCTGCCATTTTTTCTTTTTCAACAGGCTGATTTGTGAAGGCGCGACAGCTACGTCTTTGTTTTAATACATCTAAAGTTTCTGCCATATTCTCTTACCTCCGCTATCATTATACTACACAAAAAGAATAATCTATTGTAAATATTTGATGACCTTTGCAGGAACACCGCCAACGATAGTGTGGTCAGGAACATCCTTTGTCACGACAGCTCCAGCAGCTACGACAGCTCCTTCTCCAATTGTTACACCTGGTAAGATTGTTGTATGTGCACCAATCCAAACATTCTTTCCTATATGGATAGAAGCAGGCACCAAATCTCCACGATGATTGGAGTCAAGATCATGATTTAATGTGGCCATAATAACCTGATGGCCAATCAGTGCCCCGTCATCTATATAAATACCGCCTTGATCTTGAAATGAGCAACCAGAATTAATAAAAACATGCTTGCCAATATGAATATTCTTCCCACAATCCGTATAGAATGGTGGAAAAAGAGAAAATGTTTCATCTACGTGATAACCTACAAGCTCACTCATTAATGCTCTGATTTCATTTTCATTATGATACCCTTGGTTGATTTGGGTTGTGATTTTAAGGGCTTCCTGGGAAAGTTCATGCATTTTTTGATGAACTTTTGATTCGGCAAGAACAGGCTTACCTGTATTGAGTATTGCAATAAATGCTTCAGTTGTCATATCCTACCTCACTTTCCCATTCATCATAGTATATCATTCTACATAATGCTAATACTTATTACATATTCATACTATGCTTAAAAAGCATAGAAAGACATGCATGACATGTCTCTCTCATTATTCTTTATTTTCATATGTAGCTTGTTGTTTAATAAAATCACCGCTATCAAGTTCTGTATAAGCTTCAATTAATTCTTCTCTTGTATTCATGACGATTGGTCCATACCAGGCAACCGGTTCATTGAGTTTATCAGAAGCCATATAAATGATTTCAATAGGTTGATTACCTGATTCTATGATCAGTTGATCACCATCACCAAGTTTAGCTGCTGTCTTTTCATCGACATGTGTCCCACTTACAATGGCATCACCTTCAAGGGTAAAGACCATGATTGATTTGTTTTCACCTGGCACATCAAGCTCAATCTTGCTGTTGGGATTAAGATGGATATCATAATAATCAAGTGGCAAATATTTTCCTTGAATGCCTTGATGACCTTCGTAGTTGCCCGCAAGCAAGCGCAATTTCCCGTTTTCTAAATCAAATTCCTGAATTTCACTATTTACCACACCATGATAAAAAGGTTCAGCTTTCATTTTATCTTTGGCAGGAATATTGAGCCATAGCTGTAAGCCAAGCATGCGCTTTGATGGCTGAGGCATTTCAGAATGGAAAGCTCCTGATCCAGCTGTAAGCCATTGGGCTTCACCATCATGTATAACAGCCTTCGTTCCTAAGTGATCTTCATGAATCATTGTTCCCTTTGATAAGAATGTAAATGTTTCAATACCACGATGGGGATGCATGGGGAAGCCAGCTATATAATCCTGCCTTTGACAGTTGTGCATATAAAAACCCTTCAAAAATACTGATAAATTCAACGTTTTTTGAAGGGCTTTTTGCTTTAAAAATGTAGTAATATCTCTATCTCTTTGTATTCTTTATAATTTTTTTCATATTCTTCTCACCATTGATCTGATAATCGGTTCTGAAC
>NZ_VUNM01000011.1 GCF_009695655.1 Sharpea porci | reverse complement strand
CTAGCTCTCTTATGCTTTCATTCTTCCGAATGTCAATTCTTGTTTTATCTGACGTGTTTCTGTTCAGTTATCAGTGTTCGGCTTGCGTCCCTCTCGGGACTGCTCGCCTATAGTACCACGCATCTTCACTCTTTGCAATAGTTTTTCTCAAAAAAGTGAAGAAAGTTTCTCTAAATAGGTATTTCAAGCTTATAGAGGCATAAAAAAAGAGATATCAATAGATATCCCTCTTCACCGTGTCTTATTTTTCGTAAATCTTCTGCCAGATAGCTACGAATTCCTGTGCTAAATCAATAACAACTAATGCACACATTAAGTGATCCTGTGCATGTACCATTAATAAGTTTAATGGAGCCTTTTCGCCTCTAATTTCAGCCTGAATCATTTCAGTCTGAGCATGATGTGCTTCATTAACTGATTCTTTAGCAGCATTAATTGATTCTTCTGCCTTTTCTAAATCCCCAGCTTTAGCATACTGAATTGCTTCAATTGCAGAGCTTCTTGCTGATCCTGCATTCACAATTAAGTTAATGATTGTCTGTTCCTGTTCGTCCATTTTTATTCTCCTTTATCTTGTATTTCCGTATTCTATTTTACCATTTATGTTAAGCGATTTCAATATTGATTTCTCTTACCTCATACTATGAAAGTAGAAATCTTCCTAGAACTATAGCTTTCGATAATCAATAAGATCAAAATTCATGAGTGCTTTACTAATACCTTCATTCTCTATAGAATCCGTTATATAATCAGCAACCGACTTAGCTTCTTGACAACCATTGCCCATAGCTACACCGATACCTACTTCTTCAAGCATTTCAATATCATTACGCCCATCACCAAAAGCAATTGTATCCTTTATATCCTTGCCCATTGCCTCAACAAGATGCTTAATACCAACAGCCTTTGACTCTCCTCGCAAGGTGAGATCAAATGAATAATCAGACTGATGTCGCTGAATTTCAAAGTAAGGTGAAAGTGCTTCTACCATTGCTGGTATATCCTTCTTATCATTAACAACAATCATCCCTATATAGCTTTCAATCGCTTCGGGATCAAATTGATCAACACAAACCTCATCACGCATTCCCCATTGTTTCGCAAAGGAAATATGTTTAGGGTCCTTCTTATCACGAATATAAATATAATCATTGCTTTCAAAATAATAATTAAAGTTCAGTTGGTCACTTATTGCCTGAGTAGCTTTAATTGCTTCAGAAGGCACAATTGCCTTATAAAGACACTGATTCTTATATTCTACATAAGCCCCATTACAAGTCACATAGCCACTAAAAGGGTAGGAGAATACGCCTGGTACAATAAAGCATTTGCAACGTCCTGTTGCTAAAAAGACATCATGTCCATTTTCTTTAAGTTCATCTAGACTCTTCTTAGTTTCGTCAGTGATTGAACGAATATCAAGCTTAACATCAATAAGCGTTCCATCTATATCAAAAAATAATAATTTGCTCATAGTTCACCTCATATGTTTATATTCTACTCTACATGATGTAACCTTGCAATCATCCATATAAGCAAAAAAAGGAAGATACCGAAGTATCTTCCAAAGTTTCGAAATTATTCAATGATTTCAGAAACGTTACCAGCACCTACAGTACGTCCACCTTCACGGATAGAGAACTTAGTACCAGCTTCCATAGCGATTGGGTGAATTAATTCAACGTCTAATTCAACGTTATCGCCAGGCATAACCATTTCAACACCTTCTGGTAAAGTGATGATACCAGTGATGTCAGTAGTTCTGAAATAGAACTGTGGTCTATAGTTAGCGAAGAATGGAGTATGACGTCCACCTTCATCCTTTGATAATACGTAAACCTGTGATTTGAACTTCTTATGTGGAGTTACTGAACCAGGCTGAGCTAATACCTGACCTCTTTCGATCTGATCACGGTTGATACCTCTTAAAAGGACACCAACGTTGTCACCAGCTTCAGCGAAATCAAGCATCTTTCTGAACATTTCAAGACCAGTAGCAACTGTAGTCTGAGTTTCATGGATACCTACGATTTCAAGTGGGTCATTTAATTTACACATACCACGTTCTACTCTACCAGTAGCAACTGTACCACGACCAGTGATTGTGAATACGTCTTCAACTGGCATTAAGAATGGCTTATCGTTTTCACGAACTGGATCAGGAATATATGTATCCATTGTGTCTAATAATTCCTGGATAGGAGCCTGCCAATCAGGATCACCTTCAAGTGCCTTTAATGCAGAACCACGGATAATTGGAGTATCATCACCTGGGAATTCGTATTCATTTAATAATTCACGAACTTCCATTTCTACTAAGTCGATTAATTCTTCGTCATCAACCATATCGCATTTATTTAAGAATACGATGATGTAAGGAACACCAACCTGACGAGAAAGTAAGATGTGTTCTCTTGTCTGTGGCATAGGTCCATCAGTAGCAGCAACTACTAAGATAGAACCATCCATCTGTGCTGCACCAGTGATCATGTTCTTGATGTAGTCAGCATGGCCTGGACAGTCAACGTGTGCATAGTGTCTATGTTCAGTTTCATATTCAACGTGTGCAGTGTTGATTGTGATACCACGTTCCTGTTCTTCAGGAGCACCATCAATCTGGCTGTAATCTTCGAATTTAGCTAAACCTTTTTGTGAAAGGTATTTAGTGATTGCAGCAGTTAAAGTTGTTTTACCATGGTCAACGTGACCGATAGTACCAACGTTTACGTGAACTTTGTCACGATTAAAATGTTCTTTTGCCATTTTAAGCTTTTCCTCCTATAATTAGTGCTTTAAAATTTACAAAACTATAATAAATGATTTATTTGGAAAAAGCAATATAATTCAACTTAGTATGAATTAATCTTCGCTCTTACCAGCTTTTTTAACGATTTCTTCTTTAATAGACTTTGGTACCTGTTCGTATCTATCGAACTGCATTGTGTAGTTACCACGGCCCTGTGTGAATGAACGTAAGTCTGTTGCATAACCGAACATTTCTGAAAGTGGTACAGATGCCTGAACGACAACAGCGTTACCTCTTTCTTCCTGACCATCGATCATACCACGACGAGAAGAAATATCGCCCATTACTGAACCTAAATATTCAGATGGTGCAGTGACTTCTACCTTCATGATTGGTTCCAAGATAACTGGATCACACTTCTTAGCCGCATTCTTTAATGCTAATGAAGCAGCTACTTTGAAGGCAGCTTCTGATGAATCGACATCATGGTAAGAACCATCGAATAATGTAGCTTTGATATCTAAGATTGGATATCCTGCAAGCATACCATTCTGTAATGCGTCTTCAAGACCCTGCTGTACAGAACCGATATATTCTCTAGGAACGGCACCGCCGACAACAGCGTCAACGAATTCGAAGCCTTTACCATCATTTGGTTCAAACTTGATCCAAACGTGACCATACTGACCACGACCACCAGACTGTCTTACGAACTTACCTTCACAATCAGCAGCCTTAGTGATTGTTTCACGGTAAGCAACCTGTGGAGCACCAACGTTGGCTTCAACGTGGAATTCTCTCTTTAGACGGTCAACGATGACATCAAGGTGTAATTCACCCATACCAGCGATAATTGTATCACCAGTTTCTGGGTTTGTAGATGTTCTGAAAGTTGGATCTTCTTCAGCTAACTTTGCTAAGGCATTACCTAACTTATCAGCATCTGACTTAGTCTTTGGTTCAATTGCTAATTCAATAACTGGTTCTGGGAATTCCATGTTTTCAAGAATAACAAAGTTATCTTCATCACATAATGTATCACCAGTTGTTGTATTTTTGAAACCTACGGCAGCAGCGATATCACCAGCATAAACCATATCGATTTCTTTACGTGTATTGGCATGCATCTGTAAGATACGTCCCATACGTTCTCTCTTGTCTTTTGTAGAGTTTAATACATAAGAACCGCTAGTAGCAGTACCTGAGTAAACTCTGAAGAATGTTAACTTACCAACAAATGGGTCAGTCATAACCTTGAAGGCTAATGCTGAGAATGGTTCATCATCACTTGCATGACGATCAACTTCATTACCTTCTTCATCTGTACCTACGATAGCAGGAATATCAGTTGGTGCTGGTAAGTAATCGATAACAGCGTCAAGCATTGGCTGTACACCCTTGTCCTTATAAGCAGAACCGCAAAGAACTGGGAATAAGTCAACAGCTAATGTACCCTTACGGATAGCAGCCTTAACCTGTTCAATTGAAGGTTCTTCACCTTCAAGTACCATCATCATTAAATCATCATCGTAGTTTGCTGCAGCTTCGATTAATTTTTCACGGTATTCTTCAACCTGATCAACCATATCTGCAGGTACTTCTCTTTCAACAACGTCATAACCGTCAACACCTTCGAAATAAAGTGCTTTTCTTGTTAACAAGTCAACAACACCTTCGAAAGTATCTTCCTGACCAATTGGTAACTGGAGTGCTACGGCATTAGCGCCTAAACGTTTTCCAATTGATTCTAATGACATGATGAAGTCTGCACCAGTCGCATCCATTTTATTTGAGAATACGATTCTTGGTACACCATAAGTAGTTGCCTGTCTCCAAACTGTTTCAGTCTGTGGTTCAACACCGGCTTTAGAGTCTAAGACAGTAACAGCACCATCAAGTACACGAAGTGAACGTTCAACTTCAACAGTGAAGTCTACGTGGCCCGGTGTATCGATGATATTTAAGCGATATCCCTTCCAGTGTGCTGTAGTGGCAGCAGAAGTGATAGTGATACCACGTTCCTGTTCCTGTTCCATCCAGTCCATCTGTGAAGCACCATCATGTGTTTCACCGATTTTATGAATACGACCAGTATAGAATAGTACACGCTCAGTTGTTGTTGTCTTACCAGCATCAATGTGAGCCATGATACCAATGTTACGTGTTTTTTCTAATGGGAATTCACGTGCCATAATATTCTCCTTTTCTAATAATATATAAAACTATATTACCAACGGAAATGTGCGAAAGCCTTGTTAGCTTCTGCCATTCTATGTGTATCTTCCTTCTTCTTAACAGCAGCACCTGTGCCATTAGAAGCATCAATAATTTCATTAGCTAAACGATCAACCATAGTCTTTTCGTTTCTTAAACGAGAATACTGAGTTAACCATCTTAAGCCTAAAGTCTTTCTTCTTTCAGCTGAAACTTCAACTGGTACCTGGTAGTTAGCACCACCAACACGTCTTACTTTTAATTCAAGTACAGGCATGATATTTTCTAAAGCTGCATTGAAAACTTCCATTGCATCTTTATTTGTCTTTGCTTCAACTTCTTTGAAAGCATCATATAAGATGTTCTGAGCAACACCTTTTTTACCATCAAGCATGATGTTATTGATTAATTTAGTAACTGTCTTATCGTTATAAATTGGATCTGGCAGTACGTCTCTTTTTGCAATACGTCCTTTTCTTGACATGGGTTATTCCTCCTTCTTTAGATATTCAACGATTTATTTCTTAGGTTTCTTTGCACCGTAAAGTGAACGACCCTGTTTACGATCTTTCACGCCAGCGCAGTCCATAGTACCACGGATGATGTGGTAACGTACACCTGGTAAGTCCTTTACACGACCACCACGAATTAATACAACTGAGTGTTCCTGTAAGTTATGACCGATACCTGGGATATAAGCTGTTACTTCTAAGCCGTTAGATAATCTAACACGGGCATATTTACGTAAAGCTGAGTTTGGTTTCTTAGGTGTCATTGTAGCTACACGAGTACATACACCACGTTTCTGTGGAGCATTTAAGTTTGTAGCTTTTTTAGCTAAAGAGTTATAACCTCTGTTAAGAGCTGGTGATTTACCTTTTCTTACTTTCTGGCTACGTCCTTTTCTTACTAACTGGTTAATTGTAGGCATTAATGTTCTCCTTTCTTGTAAACACACAATTCCGGGTGTTTCAAATTTCTTCATTTTTATAATGCTCGTTTTCGAGCACCTTAGATATAATACATACTTTCATATACCAAGTCAATCTTTTTTCTTTGAATTTATCGTAATTTTTAGAAAATGAGACGCACGGTCATGTGTGTAAGAGAAAAATATGAACACACGGTCTAGTTGTTTAGGAAAAAAAGGCTTTTTCAAGCCTTCATCTCCCTCCGATTGACATAATTTTTTTCTTCCCTAAAGAATACTAAAGCAACAAGCATCATGATTAAAATCCCGACAAAGACATGCAAAGGAAAATAGATGACTGCTTGATCTGGTATCAAAAATGCCAAGATACCTATTGCCCCAGCTGGGGGAATATACATCTTTGTAGTCGCAATCATAAAAATCACAAACATGCTTGTCACACAAACAGGAATAATCAAAGACATTCTCAACTTCATTGTAAGCATGTAACGTGAATAGCTGGCTACGAGTGCACAAACAAAAATCAACAGAATTGCCTGCATGGGTTTCTTACGCACTTTCCCCTGGGGATTCGTGAACTCCGTAAAGGCTACAAGTAATGGTGGAGCTACTGCGAACTTAAAGTTATATCGAAATGCCAGAACGATGCCTACAAAGACTAGAAGTGTTCTTGCCAGCATTATTGTAATCTTCTCCTTATTCCACATAGGGCTAAAAGTCACAGGCTTAACATCAACTAAACCTTTCTTTTCAAAGACATAATGAACAACAAGTATGAGACTTGTAAAAACAAAGGCACTGATCAAATAATTCATGCTTTTTGTCTGCAGCATAACTGGCAGAACAATGGCTGAAATCATCGGGGCAAAGGTCGTTTCACTTACAAGAAGCAAGATTTGACCAATGAAGTAAGCCAGCGCCATTTCATAAGCAACCGGTAAATGAACATATGCCACGATCAACATTCCAAATACAGCAGCAACCATGATTGTAATGAGTATGCGTAAACGACTTGTCTTCCAGGCTAATTGTGGACTTACTAAAGTCCCAATCGCAATCGCGGCGATTTCTGGGAATAAGATTTCCTGATCTTTAAAGATGATGGCTGCTTCCACCATCAAAGCAATAATCACAATAGGACAGATATACTTTAATTTCTCTTTCATTTCATAAACCTCATGTGATTATTTTAACTTTTCGTAATAAAGAATGCAATAGCGACTTTAAGTGTACAAAAACAGACCTCGATTGAGGTCTGCTTTATTTTAGATATTACCACTATTATGACGAATAAATTCTTCTGGCTCATCGAAACCAACGCTTTCTGGATCATAAGATTCAGCAGCTTCTTCGCTTCTTGCAAGTTCAGCCATTCTTTCAGCTTCTTCTCTTTCACGAGCGATTGTTTCTGGTGACTTTAATGGTCCACGTAAACCAGTACCAGCTGGTAATAAGTGACCAATAATAACATTTTCTTTCAAGCCTTCTAATGTATCAACTTTACCCTTAATAGAGGCATCTGTTAAGATACGTGTTGTTTCCTGGAAGGAAGCAGAAGATAACCATGAATCAGTATCCAATGATGCTTTTGTAATACCAAGTAAGATTGGTCTAGCAACAGCTGGATGCTTGCCTTCTTTTAATACTTCCTTATTAAGTTCAGTAAATTGCTGCTTAGTCAAGTGATTGCCTGGAAGAGCAGTTGTATCGCCGCCTTCTACGACACGTAAGCGTTTGAGCATCTGCTTAACGATGATGGCAATATGCTTATCGGAAATTTCGATACCCTGCATTCTGTAGACACCCTGTACTTCCTGAAGGATGTAATTTTCAACATGTTCAGCATCAGCAACTTCCAATAATTCCTTAGGATCAATAGAACCCTGAGTAATCTTGTCACCGACTTTAATTTCCTGTCCCTGGACAACTTCAAGTTTCGCATTATAAGGAGCAAGATAGCTACGTGATTCAATATCATTAGTAACTGTGATTTCATCACGACCTTCTTTATCAATAATAGATGTAACTGTACCATCAATTTCACAGATGATTGATTTCATCTTTGGATTACGTGCTTCAAACAATTCCTGGATACGTGGAAGACCCTGAGTGATATCTTCACCACCAGCGACACCACCCATGTGGAATGTACGCATTGTTAACTGAGTACCTGGTTCACCGATAGACTGTGCAGCCATAATACCAACAGTTTCACCAATTTCAACAGGCTGACCAGTAGCTAAGTTACGTCCATAACAAGCTGCACAAAGGCCCTTCTTGGCATGACAGCCAAAGACAGAACGAATTTCAACTTCTGTTACGCCTGCATCAATAACATCCTGAGCAGTATATTCATCCATTAATTCGTTGGCATGAACTACGATTTCGCCTGTTTCTTCATTGATGATGTCCTTAAGAGAAGTACGACCAACTAAACGGTCATATAATGGCACGATAACTGATCCATTCGCATTCTTGATTTCTCGGATCTTGAAGCCCTGGTCAGTACCACAGTCTTCTTCAGTAATAACGACTTCCTGAGCAACATCGACAAGACGTCTTGTCAAGTAACCTGAATCGGCAGTCTTCAAGGCTGTATCGGTAGAACCTTTACGGGCACCATGAGTTGAAATAAAGAATTCTGATGCAGTTAAGCCTTCACGTAAGGCAGACTTGATAGGTAATTCGATTGTTTCACCATTTGGATTAGCCATCAAGCCACGCATACCTACGAGCTGAGTGAAGTTAGAGATATTACCACGGGCACCTGAGTCAGACATGATGAAGATTGGGTTTGTACGATCAGCTTCGAACTGATCCTTAACGATAGCCTGTACTTCATCCTTGGCACGTTCCCAAGTCTTGATAACAGCTTCATAACGTTCATGTTCAGTAAAGAGACCTTTCTGATAGAACTCAACGATATCATCAATACGCTTATCAGCTTTCTTGAAGATTTCATATTTACCATCTGGAATCTGGATATCGGCAGTCGAAACTGTGATACCAGCAATTGTTGAGAAGTGGTAACCTTGGTTCTTCATCTTATCCAACATTGTTGAGATTTCATCAATGGACATATTAGATTTTTTATAAGCCTCATTGATAATCTTTTCCAATGTCTTCTTACCGAATGGAAGAATTGGAGGCTGTTCTTCAATATGCTTCTTAATATCAGTACCAAATGGTACAAAGTACTTATCAGGTGTAGCTGTTAAGTTTTCTACACTCGTATCATTAACGAATGGGAATTCCCCTTCGAAAATAGAGTTAAAGATAATCTTACCAACTGATGTAATCAAGTAAGAATTATTCTGTTTTTCTGTGAATGTCTGGTTGTGTAAAGCATAACCAGGAATAGCACATCTTGTATGTAAGTGCACTGTCTTCGCATCATAAGCCATTAAGACTTCATTGACATCAGCGAAAACAGTACCTTCACCAATCTTACCTGGTGTTTCTGTTGTTAAATAGTAGTTACCTAAGACCATGTCCTGAGAAGGTACAACGATTGGTTTACCATCTTTAGGGCCAAGGATGTTGTGGCTACCAAGCATAAGCTGACGTGCTTCCTGGATAGCTTCCTCACCTAATGGTACATGGACGGCCATCTGGTCACCATCGAAGTCAGCATTGAAGGCTGGACACATCAATGGGTGAAGACGAATAGCACGACCTTCAACTAAGATTGGTTCGAATGCCTGAATACCAAGTCTATGTAATGTTGGGGCACGGTTAAGAAGTACTGGATGTTCCTTAATGACTTCTTCAACAACTGGCCAAATACGGTCATCCCCTTTATCAATCATTCTCTCTGCAGCTTTAATATTTGTTGCGAGTTCATGATTAACTAAACCATGAATGACAAATGGTTTAAAGAGTGAGACAGCCATTTCTCTTGGAATACCACACTGGTACATTTTTAATGTTGGACCAACAGCGATAACAGAACGTCCTGAGTAGTCAACACGCTTACCAAGTAAGTTCTGTCTGAAACGACCCTGCTTACCTTTTAAAGTATGTGATAATGACTTAAGGGCTCTACCACCAGCTCCAGTGATTGGCTTAGAACGACGGCCATTATCAATTAAGGCATCAACAGCTTCCTGCAACATACGTTTTTCATTACGAACGATGATGCTAGGTGTGCCAAGCTCAAGTAACTTCTTCAAACGATTATTACGGGTAATAACACGACGATATAAATCATTTAGGTCACTTGTCGCAAAACGGCCACCATCAAGCTGTAACATTGGACGTAAATCTGGTGGAATAACTGGAAGGACATCGAGAATCATCCATTCTGGCTGATTACCAGATTCTCTGAAGGCATCAACAGCATCCAAACGTTTTAATAACTTTGCACGTTTCTGACCCTGGGCTGTCTTCAATTCTTCAGTAATTGTTTCATATTCATTGTCAAGATCCACTTTCTGTAATAAGACCTTGATGGCTTCAGCACCAATCTTAGCTTCAAACTGATTACCGAATTTTTCAACACATTCACGATAATCTCTTTCTGATAAGACCTGCTTATATTCAAGTGGTGTTGTTCCTTTATCCGTAACAACAAAGCTTACGAAATAAATAATTTCTTCAAGCTGTTTAGCAGGCATATCAAGGATTAATCCCATACGAGATGGAATACCCTTTAAATACCAGATATGAGCAACCGGTGCAGCTAATTCAATATGGCCCATTCTTTCACGACGGACTGAAGATCGTGTGACTTCAACGCCACAACGATCACAGACTACGCCTTTATATCGAATTTTCTTATATTTACCGCAGGCACATTCCCAGTCCTTTGTAGGACCAAAGATTCTTTCACAGAATAAGCCATCTTTTTCAGGCTTCTGTGAACGATAGTTAATAGTCTCTGGCTTCTTAACTTCACCATGTGACCATTCACGGATTTTATCGGGAGAGGCTAAACCTATTCTGATTGCTGAAAAGTTATTCTGCATTATTCTTCCTCCTCGCCTTCATCTTCAAAAGATTCATCATCGAATTCTTCTGAATCAAGGTTTTCATCAGTATCATCATCAAATGATTCATCGTCATCGAGAGCTTCATGCGTTCCATGATCCTCTTCTTTATCTTCCTTTTCTTCTTCATCATTTGTAGCTTCTACTGGCTTTTTCTCATCGAAACTACGTGGGAAGCGACGATCTTCATCTTCAATATTACTCATCTGTACTTCATTACCATCTTCGTCAAGTAATTCAACATCCAATGATAATGCTTGTAATTCTTTTACTAAGACACGGAATGATTCAGGAACACCTGGTTCTGGTAAAGGTAAGCCTTTGACAATGGATTCATAAGTCTTTACACGACCAACAACATCATCGGACTTAACTGTCAACATTTCTCTTAATGTATAAGCAGCACCATATGCTTCAAGTGCCCAGACTTCCATTTCACCGAAACGCTGACCACCATTTTGTGCTTTACCACCAAGAGGCTGCTGTGTCACTAGTGAGTATGGACCAACTGAACGAGCATGTAACTTATCATCAACCATGTGGGCTAACTTGATAAAGTACATAACACCAACAGAAATCTTATTATCAAATGGTTCACCTGTCATACCAGAAATCACTGTCTGCTTACCATCAGGTGCAACACCTGCTTCAGCTAAGATATCCTGTAAATCCTGGGAATTAATACCATCAAAGGCTGGTGTAGCAAAATACTGACCACCAAGTTCTCTAGCGGCATAACCTAAATGCAATTCTAATACCTGACCGATATTCATACGTGAAGGTACCCCTAATGGGTTCAGCATGATATCAAGTGGTGTACCATCAACTAAGTGTGGCATATCTTCGATTGGTAAGATTTTTGAAATGACACCCTTGTTACCATGACGGCCGGACATCTTGTCACCTTCATGAATCTTACGTTTCTGAATGATATAAACTTTAATAACACGATTAACGCCTGGCTGCATTTCATCGCCATTTGCACGTTCAAAGACTTTGACACGATGTACAATACCTGCACCACCATGTGGAACTCTTAATGAGTTATCTTTAACTTCTCTTGACTTTTCACCAAAGATGGCAAGAAGGAGTTTTTCTTCAGCAGATAATTCTGCCTGGCCTTTAGGTGTAACCTTACCAACAAGGATATCGCCTTCTTTTACTTCTGAACCTATGCGAATAATACCATTTTCATCAAGATTGCTTCTTGCTTCTTCACCAACATTTGGAATATCTCTTGTGATTTCTTCAGGGCCAAGCTTTGTTTCACGACATTCAATACTATATTCAACAATATGAATAGAAGTATAAACATCTTCCTTAACAAGTCTTTCACTCATGATAACGGCATCTTCATAGTTATAACCATTCCAAGTCATGAAACCAACAAGAACATTCTGACCTAAAGCAAGTTCGCCCTGTTCCATAGATGGACCATCAGCTAAGACTTCACCCTTAAGAACATGATCCCCCACTTTCACAATTGGACGATGGTTAATACATGTACCGGCATTAGAAATTGTGAATTTTAATAAACGATAATTTCTTGTCTGACCTTTTTCATTTTCTACAACAATCTTTTTACCATCAACATATGTGACAATACCATTTTCTTTCGCAACGACAGCTGCCCCAGAGTCTCTTGCGGCCTGGTATTCCATACCTGTTCCAACATATGGTGTATGTGGATTTAAGAGTGGTACTGCCTGACGCTGCATGTTACAACCCATCAAGGCACGAGTGGCATCATCGTTTTCAAGGAATGGGATACATGCTGAAGCAACTGAGACAATCTGCTTTGGAGAGACGTCGATGAAATCAACATCTTCTGGTCTTGCCATCACGTTTTCACCAAAGTGACGGGCAATGACTTCCTGATCAAGCGCAATCTTGCCTTCATCGTCAAATTTAACTTTGGCCTGGGCAATAATATAATTCTTTTCTTCATCAGCTGCTAAATAACGAATATCATTTTCATCAATAACACGATTATTAACTTTACGATATGGTGTTTCAATAAAGCCATATTCATTAACACGAGCATATGAAGCAAGTGTTGAAATCAAACCGATGTTAGGACCTTCTGGTGTTTCGATTGGACAAATACGACCATAGTGAGATGGGTGTACGTCACGGACTTCGAAACCAGCACGGTCACGTGATAACCCCCCAGGACCTAAGGCAGATAAACGACGTTTATTTGTCAATTCGGCTAATGGGTTAATCTGGTCCATGAACTGTGAAAGCTGTGAGCTCGCAAAGAATTCCTTAATAGCAGCAGTCAATGGACGAATATTTGTCAGTGATTGTGGTGTAACACTTTCAATTTCAGAAAGTGACATACGTTCACGTACAACTCTTTCCATACGTGATAAACCAATTCTAAACTGGTTCTGTACAAGTTCACCAACAGTACGTACACGTCTATTTCCTAAGTGATCAATATCATCTAATAAACCAGAACGGCTCATTAAATTTACACGGTCATCTGACTGTAAATCAATGGAATCGTAAATATCAACCAAATTCAACATATAAGAATATGCTGCAATCATATCTGAGATTGTGATATATTTACAATTTAATGATAAGTCTGTACCAATGACTCTCATTTTCTTTGTTTGTTCACTATCAAGATAGACATCAAGAACTTGGACACGACTATTGGAATCCATAGCTTCATTTGTCTGGATGTCACGCATATGTGCACCAGCTTCAAATACAGGCTTTAAGATTTCTAGTTTATCATTTGTGATTTTAGTACCTTTAGGCAATACAAGCTTGCCATTTACATCAATAACATCTTCAGCCAAATATCTATTTAAGATACGGTCTAAAAGATTGAGTTTCTTATTTAATTTAAAACGACCTGCTTTCGCTAAATCATAACGCTTTGGATCAAAGAAACGCATATATAATAAGTTATTCGCACCTTCCAATGTAGCAGGTTCTCCTGGTCTTAACTTATTGTAGATTTCAGTTAATGCGCTATTTGTATCAGTTGTACTGTCTTTTTCAAATGTATTCTTCAAGAATGGATGTTCACCAAAAACATCAATAATGCTCTCATTGTCACTTAGTCCAAGGGCACGTAAAAGAACAGTACCTGGTATCTTCTTTTGACGGTCAATACGAACATTAAGAACGTCTTTTGAGTCATTTTCGAATTCTAGCCATGTTCCTCTTGCAGGAATGACCTGTCCAGAGAATACAGTCTTACCAACTTTATCTGTGCCATTTGTGAAATAGGCACCTGGTGAACGTACTAACTGTGAAACAATAACACGTTCAGCACCATTGATGACGAATGTACCCGAATCCGTCATTAAAGGGAAGTCTCCCATAAAGACTTCATTTTCTTTGATTTCACCTGTCTGGTTATTGACTAAACGTAATGTTGCACGAAGAGGTGCAGCATAGATAGAGTCACGATCCTTTGCTTCATCAGCATCATATTTAGGTTCGTCAAAATAACAATCAACAAATTCTAATGAAAGTGTTTCATTATGGTTCTTGATTGGGTAAATATCTTCAAATACTTCCTTGATTCCTTTTTCCTGGAACCATTTAAAAGAGTCTGTCTGGACTTCTACTAGGTTAGGTAAATCTAGTGTTCCAGTGATTCGTGAATAATTGCGTCGTTTAATACGACTTTCTAAATGTGGTACTTTCTTTTCCAAGTCTGATTCACTCCTTTGATGATCTCTAACTATATCAAAAACAGCACAAAAACACTGCTTTTATATATGAGTAGGCATTTTAGAATACTAGCATAGAGCATTATTCGTGTCAACCTTAAATTCAAAAGAATTTAAATTCATATATAGTCGGCAGTGTTATTTATAAGATTGTAAAATATAATAACCTTTATCTTTTTTAATTACTGTTGCATTACCAAAAATTTCTTCCATGAGCTTCTTGGCGCTAGGCGCTCCCTGTTTCTTTTGAATCACAATGACTAAGCGACCACCTTCATTAAGATGATCATAGCTTCCTGAGATGATAGCAGAGACAACTTTTTTTCCTGCACGAATAGGTGGATTGGATATGACTAAATCATATCTGTCATGTACATTTTCATATACATCACTTTCAATAACATCTATTCCTTCTAGATTATTACACTTAATATTTTCTTTTGCAAGCGAAATCGCACGTTTATTGACATCAGTCATCAGAACTTGTAGATCTTCATGAACACTCTTTAAGGCAATACCCATCGTTCCATAGCCACATCCAACATCAAGCATGCTTTTCGCATCCCCAATGTCAATAGCATCCATGAGAACACGAGAGCCATAATCCAATCTTTGGCGACTAAAGACACCATGATCAGTTGTATAGGTTAAGTGTTTACCCTGAAAATCATAAGTTATGGTTGCTGGTTCACTGATAACTGAATCATCATTTTCAAAATAGTGTGCCATATTGTAGAAAAAAGGCCCTAGAAACTCTAGGACCTCATACTTTTACAGAGTTAAATTATTTAACTTCTACAGAAGCACCAGCAGCTTCTAACTGTTCTTTGATCTTAGCAGCTTCTTCTGGAGAGATCTTTTCCTTGATAGGAGCTGGAGTCTTATCAACTAAGCCCTTAGCATCAACTAAGCCTAAGCCAGTGATTTCACGTACAGCCTTGATAACCTTAACTTTAGATGCACCAACATCAGTTAAAGTAACTGTTACTTCGCTAGGACCAGCAGCTTCGCCAGCATCACCAGCAGCAGCAACTGCAACTGGAGCAGCAGCTGTAACGTCAAATTTTTCTTCGATTGCTTTTACTAAATCATTTAATTCTAAGATAGTAGCTTCTTCTAAATAAGCTAAAATTTCATCATGTGTTAATTTTGCCATTTTCTTTTCCTCCGAATAATTGTTGTGGCAGCTTACTCAGCTGCAGGTGCAGCTTCTTCAGCTGCTGGGGCAGCACCATCACGTGCTTCTGCTACTGCATTAATAACTCTGGCAACTTTTGCCATTGGGTCTTTTAAGCATGCAAGTAACATTGAGTACATACCTTTTCTGTCTGGTAACTTAGATAATTCTTTGATTTCATCTGTACCAACTAGTTTACCTTCTACGATACCTGCTTTGATAACTAAATTCTTGTGTGTTTTAGCGAATTTAGCTAATACTCTAGCAGGAGCAACAGCATCTTCGTGACCGAATGCTAATGCGTTAGGACCAGTTAAGTATTCGTCTAAGCTTTCATTACCAGTAGCTTCTGTTGCACGCTTTACGAGCTTGTTCTTGTAGATTTTTAATTCTACGCCTTCAGCTCTTAAAGCTCTACGAAGTTCAGTGGCTTCAGCAACAGTTAATCCACGGTATTCTGCAACAACGACAGATGATGCGTTATTTAATTTGTCAGTGACTTCATCAATAACGGCCTGTTTCTGTGCTAATACTTCTTCCTTAGCCATGTTCTACCTCCATAAAAATATCTATTGCAACAATATACGGCAATGTGTATAAAAGAACACTTCCTGCCATGAGGAAGTGTTGTCATTTGTTTGACAATACTACCTCGGTAACAAATTGAGACATACGTCAGTTACTGTCTGCGGTATATTGATTGCACCAATTGATTAGGCAATTAAGCCTGTACTTTTACTGCAGGGCCCATAGTAGCGCTCATAGCGATATTAAGGATATAAGTGCCCTTTGCAGTAGATGGTCTCACTCTGACAATTAAGTCATGAAGAGTGTTATAGTTTTCTAATAACTGTTCTTCTGTGAATGAAGCACGTCCCATAGGTACATGTACGTTACCATCTTTGTCAGTTCTATAGTTTACTTTACCAGCTTTAGATTCTTCTACAGCCTTAGCAACATCCATAGTCACTGTACCAGTCTTTGGGTTTGGCATTAAGCCCTTAGGACCTAATACTCTACCATAACGACCTAATTTTGCCATCTGATCAGGAGTAGCAATTAAAACATCAAAGTTTAATTCACCCTTGCTGATAGCATCTAATACTTCTTCAGCACCTACGTTATCAGCACCAGCTGCTTTAGCTTCTTCAGCCTTAGCACCTTCAGCTAATACCCAAACTGTTTTTGATTTACCAGTACCGTGTGGTAATACTACGGCACCACGTAACTGCTGATCAGCATGACGTGTATCAAGATTTAAATTAAATACAACATCAATACCTTCATCAAATTTAGTAGTAGCAGTCTTCTTTACTAAAGCTACTGCTTCTTCTGCGCTATAAAGCTTGCCTTTTTCAATTAATTTGGCAGCTTCTAAATACTTCTTACCTTTTTTTGCCATTTTCTCATTTCCTCCTAAGTGGTTTTAGCGGTTTGACCTCCCACTATAATGACGGAACATATCCATCACAAAATTACTAAACGTCTAATCCTTCACATTTAACGCCCATGTTACGAGCTGTACCAGCAACGATTCTCATTGCTGCTTCAATATCATTTGCGTTAAGATCAGGCATCTTGTATTCTGCGATTTCTCTTAACTTATCTGCAGATAAAGTAGCCACTGTCTGTTTAGAGTCAGAAGCTGCCTTCTTTAAGTTACATGCCTTCTTAATCATTTCTGCTGCAGGAGCTGTCTTTGTAACGAAGTCAAAAGACTTGTCTTCATATACTGTTAAAACAACTGGTACTGTTTCGCCTGCACGATCTCTAGTCTGATCGTTGAATGCAGTACAGAACTTAGGCATCTGAATGCCTGCACCTGCAAGTGCTGGACCTGGTTTAGCTCCGCCAGCTGGGAACTGAATCTTCATGATTCTTACAACTTTTTTACTCACGCGATTCGCCTCCTATAAAAATTTAGTTCGCGCCGTGGTCAGAAAGGACAATGTCCTCCCACGTCTTTGGTACACCTAAAGTACCGAGACTCACTATACAATAACATTTCCCTAAATGCAACACTAATTTTAAAAAATCATGTCTCCATCAAAGAAAAAAGAGATCGTTACATGATCTCTTATAAATCAACTTTTTCCATTGCAACTAAATCAGTATCAACAGGAGTTAAATTACCTAAGAATTCTACAAGTACAACACCTGTTTCCTTATCTTCATCAATAGAATCAACCTTGCCAACCTTACCTGCAAAAGGACCAGATAATAGCTTAACTTCATCACCTACACCAAAATCTAATTCGACCTTGTTTGTAGCTAAGCCCATTTGTTTTAAGATAGGATCAATTTCATGTTTGCCAAGTGGGAAAGGCTTTGCCCCACCACCAGAAGAGCCGATGAATCCTGTAACCCCAGGTGTGTTTCTAACAACATACCAAGCTTCATCCGTCATCACCATTTCTACAAGCACATAACCTGGCCAGATTGTTGTTTCTTTATTGATCTTCTTGCCATCTTTAATTTCTGTTTCCACATGTGTTGGAATGAGAATGTTATAGACAAGATCTTGTAAGCCCATTGATTCAATACGCTTTTCCAAATTCTCTTTTACTTTATTTTCATGTCCAGAATAAGTATTTACGACATACCACATTCTGCCTTCATCATTCATATCTGCCATACTAATTCATCCCCAATGCCTTTAAAATTAATGCAATAACCGCATCACTTGCATAGAAGAACAAACCAAGAATAAATGTGAATGCTAATACAACACCTGAATCAACCGCAAGTTCTTTACCTGTTGGCCAATGCACATTCTTGAGTTCTTCTCTGATACCTTTTAATGAAAACCATTCTTTGAATTTTAATGGATTTTCATCAATTGTCTCTGCAAAAGCATTTTCACGCTGGATTTTACGTGCTTTACGTAATTCCTTACGTTCCTGCTTTTTCTTTTCCTTTAATGCTTGCTTTTCATCTTTATCCATAGATCATACTCCTATTTCGATTCACGATGCAAAGTATGCTTGCCACAACGCTTACAATATTTATTGAGTTCTAGACGCTTTACATTCGTTCGCTTGTTTTTATATACAGTATAATTACGAGATAAACACTCAGTACATACTAAAATCACTTTTTCTCTCATCGTGCCACCTCTCATGCCACTCTAATTTATCACAATATATACATTCCGTCAAATTGAATTTTTGCGATTATTCCACACATTTAGGCCTTTTATTTCTTATTTTCTGTTGCTTCCCTAAGTTTCACCAACAAACGATAAACAACATTATAGACAGCCCTTTTATCCAAACATAAGATCTGACTTATCTCATCTTTACGATAGCCATCCTTAATCAGCTGAAAAACTTTCTGTTCAAGCTTGTTCATCCGATATTCTTCATAACGTTTTATGGCTTGCATCATCTCATGAATTTTATAAGCACTATCAGGCATATAGAGCACTCTTTGATCAGCCACAACCTCTTCAAACTTCCGGTCATCATCATAAGCAATCTGGCTATCAAGAGACACTTCAATATCATATGTTCCCCTTGTACGCCGATTCTTTCTTATTTCTGACTGAATACAGCGGACTGTGCACAAGCCTATATAAGTTGATAATTTCGTATTCATATCTTCCCGATAAGCATACAGCACATGATCAAAACAAAGCATAGCTTCCTGAGCAATATCCTCATTCTCAAGACCATCATGAATATAATGGTACTTCTTAGTCATCATATGGACAAACTCATAAAAATACATGTAAAGGACATCACGTGCTTTCATTTCACCACAACGTGTTAGAAATAATAATTCGCTAAAATTCAATTCTCCCATATACTCTCCCTATAGAGGATGACGTGAATGATAGACTTGATAAAGTAATACGGCACAAGCCACAGAGGCATTCAAACTTGTCACATGACCAGCCATGGGCAAGATGACATTCATATCACAATGTTTCTTCACATTCTGACTGATGCCATAGCCTTCTGATCCAATAACAAGGACAGTTGGCATATTGTAATCCACTTCACGATAATCCTGTGCTTTTTCATTTTCACAAGCTACCGCCCAATACCCTTCCTTTTTTAGCTTGTCAAGTGTACGGCTCAAGTTTGTCACCTGTGCGACAGGAACATAATCAATAGCACCCGTTGATACCTTGGCCACAGTTGGTGTTAACCCGACGGAACGATTTTTACCGATAATCACACCATCGACCTCTGTTGCATCACAAGTTCTTAATATGGCTCCGAGATTATGTGGATCCTCTAGTCCATCAAGCATAACCAGTAGTGGCTGCTTGCCTTTAGGAATTGAACTTAAGATATCTTCCAAGGGTGTATAGTCATAACCATCAATAAGTGCCATCACACCTTGATGATTGCCCTTGCCTGCTTTCTCACTAAATTGTCTATTATCAGTCACCCGATATTTAATATTGTTCTTTTTTGCAAGTTCCATTAAATCATCATTACGATTGCCTTTTAAAAAGACAAGTTCATAGATGTTTTTATGATTGGTGATTAATTCTCGGATTGTATTTCTGCCATAAATCCACTGTTTCATCTTAAACTATTTTCCTCAGTTTCTTTCAAATTTTCTTAAAAAGGCTATTTTTCAGCCTATTTTTTCAGTTTATGCATTTCAACCGCTTCAACAAAGTAAGCAAAGATTTCTTCTATCCGCTGCTCATTACCTTCCAAGTGTAATGTTCCAATGATGGCTTCAAAGCCTGTTGATTGATTATGTACAATCACATTCTTCGCTTTTCTACCTTTTGTATTACGTCCTCTTTTGTAAATTGCAATTTCTCTCTCCGTCAAGAAGTCATTCTCCATAGCAAAATGAACAAACTCGGCTTGAGCATAGGCGGAGACATATTGAATGCTCTTCTTCTGTAATTCATGCACTTTTACAATACCCTGTTCCAATAAATAATCACGAACCAGCACTTCAAAGACCGCATCACCAACATATGCAAGAGCAAGAGAATTCACTAACTCAGTTCTCATTAAAGAATTCCTTTCGCACTCAATTGTGCTCTGAGTTTATCAGCTTCTTCAAAATTCTTTTCTTTCTTATAAGCATCCCATTGATGGTAAAGTGTAATATCTTCATCACTCAAAACCACACCATCAAACTTAAATCCAAGTACATCCAACATAGCTTGCAATGTTGCATATTCATCCGCAATCAATTCATTGTCTTTTTCACGCACACGCATGACCTGGTTAAGCACCTTAACCTGATCTAGCACTTCAGTCATCGCAAGTGAAGTATTTAAATCATCCGCTAATGCCTCAACCATATGATCAACAACATCTTTTTTCGCTAAACCCTCTTCAATACGATGAACTGCTAAATAAAGCGAAGTATTCTTAACAACATTTTCAATCTTGGCAATTTCTTTCTTAGTTGTTTCAAGAACTTCATCCGTAAAGTTCAAAGTCTTACGATAGTGTGTAGAAAGCATCAAGCCCTTATAGACATTGACACCAAGCTTAGCTAATAAATCCTTTGCCCATAAGACATTCCCTAGGGACTTACTCATTTTTTCTCCATTAATATTAATCATTTGATTGTGCATCCAGTAGTTCGCAAGATGGGTATTGGAAAAAGCAATGGCCTGAGCGATTTCATTTTCGTGATGAGGGAATTTTAAGTCATATCCGCCACCATGAATATCAATAAGTCCTCTACCGAAGATATCATTAATCATGACAACACATTCTGTATGCCATCCTGGTCTTCCTTTTGACCATGGTGAATCAAACTGAATACCTTCATCCGTCTTTTTCCATAAAGCAAAGTCAAGTGAACTTTCTTTCTTATCATCATCTTCTGTTGATGTTCTTTCACTAGCTCCCTGAATCAAGTCTTCAACATGAATGCCCGAAAGATGTCCATAATCCTTAATCTTTGAAACACGGAAATAAACATCTCCCTCTGATTCATAAGCATACCCCTTCTCAATTAAGGCACCTACAAAGGCAATAATCTTATCCATTGTTTCTGTAACACGGGGTGTATATGTAGGTGTTTCGATATTAAGGCCATTACGTACATCTTCATATGCCTTAATATATTTTTCTGTAAGCTCTTTTTCACTTACGCCCTCTTCCTTAGCCTTCTTGATAATCTTGTCATCAACATCAGTATAGTTCGATACAAAAGTCACATCATAGCCAAGATATTCTAAAGTTCTTCTTAAGACATCAAAGATAATCATTGGTCTTGTATTCCCAATATGGACATAGTTATATACAGTTGGTCCACATACATAGATTCCTACCTTCCCATCTTCAATGGGCTTAAATTCTTCTTTCTGGTTTGTGAATGAATTGTAGATTTTCATAATTTCCTCCTAAAAAAAGGTCTTGTTTAGAGATTATCCACCCTAAACAAAACCAACCTTTTAACGCAAGTCTACGTCCCCTCTTTGCAAGGAGCTCAGTCAGGGGCATCCAGTGTATCCTAACAAGCTGCTTTCACCATCCAGCTCTCGCTAAAGTCTTACAACACCTTCATTCCTGCCTTTAATTTATTTATATCTTAACAAACTTCCTAGCACGCTTCAAGCTAAACACATGAAAAGCATGCAATGAACCAAATGAAAGGAAGGTCAATGACCTTCCCTTCTAGAGTAATGATGAAAAGACTTTAATATACTGTTCGCATGAATGATCCCAATCCAAATTCTCTTGCATGCCTCTCACAACAAGATCATGCCATTTTTCTTTCATATCATAATAAACATGAACCGCATAATCAATTGTGTCCAGCATTTCATGGGCATTATAATTCGCAAAGCTAAATCCTGTTCCCGTATTTTCATATTCATTAAACGGTATAACAGAATCCTTCAAGCCCCCTGTTTCTCTAACAATAGGTACAGAACCATAACGTAGCGCCATCATCTGTGATAAACCACATGGTTCAAATAACGAAGGCATAAGGAACATATCTGTTGAAGCATAGATACGTTGTGCAAGTCCTGCATCATATTTTAAATTCAGAGAGAATTTCTCCGGATATCTTGAAGCAAAATTCTTAAGTGGTTCTTCATACTTCGCATCACCAGCACCAAGTACAACAACCTGAACTTCACGTTTCATTAATTCTTCAAAACGATTAATGATAAGATCAAGACCCTTCTGCCATGTTAATCTTGAAACAATACCAATAAGTGGTATATCAGCATTTTGTGGCAAGCCTACTTCTTTTTGCAGAGCAAGCTTATTTTTCACTTTCATTTCCTTCACATTGGAAGTATTGAAATGGAAGCTAAGATCTGGATCTGTTTCTGGGTTAATTAATTCATTATCAATGCCATTTAAGATGCCTATTAAATCATGACGACGCATATTCAAAATACTCTGTAAGCCTTCGCCATAAGCATCTGTTAAAATTTCATTGGCATATGTTGGTGAAACGGTCGTAATTAAGTCAGCATAGACGATTGCTGCCTTCATCATATTCATGCAGCCATCATTACGTAAATTACCATTGTAATAGAGATAATTATCAAGACCAAAGAGATCCTGTAATAATCTTGGATCACACTTGCCTTGGTAAGCAATATTATGAATAGTAAATGTCACTTTGACATTTCCATAGAAATCATAATAGCAATATCTTTCTTTATAGAGTGGGGCAATCATGGCTGCCTGCCAGTCATGTAAAGAAAGAATATCAGGCATGATATCAAGACGCGATAAGCATTCTAATACTGCAAAGTCATAGAATGCGAAACGTTCATAGTCATCATCATAGCCATAAAGTCCTGGTCTTCTAAAATATTGTTCATTATCCACAAAGTAATATGTCACACCATCATGTTCAGCCTTGAAGACACCACAATAGCATCTTCTCCAGCCAACCCATAAATAGAAATTTGTCACATATTCCAACTGATCATTGAATTTCAGATCCTGGTATTTAGGCAAGATGACATAGCATTCATGTCCCTTTTTAGCAAGTGCTTTTGGTAAAGACCCTACGACATCAGCAAGTCCACCAGACTTAATATAAGGTTGTGCTTCACCAGCTGCAAATACTATTCTCATTAAACAACGTCCCCTTCTTTAATAAAGAGTGGTTCTTTCAATTCACCTTTAAGATTTTTCATATTCTTTACTCTTGCACGTTTATCCATAATGACATTTTCAAGAACAGAACCTGGATCAATCACTGAGCCAGAGAAAATAATAGAATTCTTAATAACAGCACCATCACCAACAATGACATCACGTCCAATAATAGAATGTTCCACTGTACCATTGACGACTGCCCCATTGGCAATCATGCTGTCACGTACACATGAATGTTCTTTATATTTTGTTGGTGGTGTATCGTTTGTATTCGTGAAGATTGGCCAGTTCGCATGGAATACCTGCGTAGAGACTTCATAATTCAAGAATTCAAGACATACATTGAAATAAGCCTGATAAGAATTAATACATCTCACATAGCCCTTATATTCATAGACACCAATTCTTCTTTCATCTAGTGAATAGGCAAGCATATCTCTAATAGAATAGAAAGGTGAAACCTTTTCTGCTGTTTTCAAGAATTTCTCAAATGTTTTAGCAGAGAAAACATATGCTTCAAGTGAAATCATACGATTCTTCGCATTACCCATATTTGTTTCGAGCTGTGTGACAAGCTTTGTATCGCTATCTAGCTTTACATAATCACAGCCAATCCAATTCACATCAGCATCTTTGACTTTCTGAGTTGCAATTGTTACAGCATTGCCACTTGCTGCATGAGCTTCAACAAGTTCTGAGAAGTCCATTGTATTAATAATATGAGCTGGAGCAACAACAACATAATCAGGTTTATTTGTTTCAAAGAAAGCAATGTTTTCCACAATATTATTGATGTCATTATTATACATGCCATTACCAGCATATTTTTCATCATATAATAACTGAACACCACCATTTTTACTATTGAAGTTCCAAGCATTACCATTTGCCATATGTTTGAATAATGATCTAGGTTTTTCCTTAATCAATACACCAACATTATCAATATTAGAATTAGAGAAGTTTGATAAAACTATATCGATAATTCCATAACGTCCTAAGAAGCTAACTGAAGCTAATGGACGTCTTTCAGTAAGTCCCTTTAAAGAGACATCTGAGTGTAAGTTTACATAACCTATTACTTTAGCCATTCTGATATCCCTCCTTAAAGACTATTGTTGCTGATCAGCGCAACATCTTTCTCTTCTACATTAATCTTTGTGCCAGCTTTAATCGTTACATTTTCATCAATAATAGCTTTGTGGACTTCAGCGCCTTCTTCAACAAGAACACCAGGCAATAAGACAGAGTCAACAACCTTAGCCCCCTTGCCTACATAAACATTGGCTGAAAGAACTGAACCTTTTACTGTACCATCAACTGTACATCCCTGGTTGACAAGGGAATTAGAAATTTCTGCATCAATACCTAATACCTGAGGCTTCGCAAGTGTATCTTCACCATAGATTTTCCAATCTTTCTTTGTGTTGTAAAGATCCAATGTATTCTTGTCATCAAGCAAGTCCATATTTGCCTGCCATAATGATTCAACAGTTCCAACATCTTTCCAGTAACCCTTGAATTCATAAGCAAATAGACGTTTCTTATCGGCAAGCATATCTGGAATAATATTCATTCCAAAGTCATGCTTACTATCAGCTTTCTTTGCATCATCCAACAAGTATTTTCTTAATTCCTTAAATGTGAAAATATAAATACCCATTGAGGCTAATGTTGATTTTGGATGTTCTGGCTTTTCTTCAAATTCATAAATAGAACCATCATCATTTGTATTCATGATTCCAAAACGGCTAGCTTCCTTTAAAGAAACATTCAATACTGCAACAGTTAAATCAGCATTCTTTTCTTTATGGGCTGCAAGCATTTCCGCATAATCCATTTTATAAATATGGTCACCTGATAGAATCAATACATATTCAGGATCATATTGATCAAGAAAATCGATATTTTGTCTAATTGCATCAGCTGTGCCTGCATACCAGTTTGCACCATTGGCACCTTCTCTTGCCGGCAAAATAGCGGCTAATGAATTATTACCATCCAAGCCCCACTTCGTGCCAGCACCAACATATTCTCCAAGCAATACTGACTCATACTGTGTCAATACGCCTACTACGTCAATGCCAGAATTTGCACAGTTACTAAGAGGAAAATCTATAATACGATATTTGCCTCCAAAGTGCACTGCTGGCTTTGCCACTTTTGCCGTTAATTCTTTCAGACGGCTGCCACGGCCGCCCGCAAGAATCATAGCGACTAATTCTTTTCCCATTTGTTTCTCCTCCTAAATTTTGAAATCGCTTTCTTTATATATTTTATCACAATAGATAAAACATATGAAGTTAATTTAGATAAATACAAAAACCAATGTTTTCATATGTTTTCTGTGGTCCATTCTCTAATCCCTCCCTAGGAATAAAAGTATCTTACCACCGTTTACATTATAACACATTTTAGTGAGAAATATGAGGTTCAATCTATCCTTCTTCAAGATATTTTCTTACAAACAAAATACTTTCCTTTATACAAAAAACTGACAACAACAATGCCTTGTTGCCATCAGTTTTGATTTTTCATGATAAAGCTACATATCTTCAAGATATTTTCTTACTATAGAAATAAAATGCAAAGAACCTGTCACAACGACAAGATCATGTTTTAATGCAGCCGTTTTAATTGCATCTTTATATGAAGATGTATAAACCATCATATCTGTATCATGCACCATCTTCTTAAGTGAACTATCAGCTCGTTCATCAGAAAAGCTAGTGACATAGATATGATATGGCGTATGGGCTAATTCCCCTAGCATCTCTTCGACCTGCTTGTCTTTTAATGCCGAAAAAACAATCCCAATATCTTTTTGTTCTAGACATTTGAGGGTATCAAGTAAACTTTGTAAGCCTGGCATATTATGAGCACCATCAATAATAACTGGCTTATTAAGATACTGCATTTTCTCAAAGCGTCCTGGCCAGTTCGTTGTTTCAATGGCTTTAATCGTCTTATCGTGATCAAGCGTAATAAGTTTTGAAGCAATGGTGAGCGCAAGACGGGCATTAGCCACCTGATATATTCCTTGTTGTTTAAGTGTGAAGTCCATATCACGATACTGGAAACAGAAAGGATAATGGGTTGTTTCATACTCAGGGACAACAACCATTGTTGCATCCATAACATCACACTGTTCCTGTAAACGTGCTAAGATTGTTCCCTTTGTCTCACTTGTAATAAAGAGATTACCCCTTTTAATAATCCCCATTTTCTCATTAATAATATCGAATAAAGTTGGTCCAATCTGTTCAATATGATCCATCCCAATATTAGTAATAGCACTGATTTTAGAATCAATGACATTCGTTTTATCATGCTTACCACCAATACCACATTCAATAATACGAAAATCCAATGGCTGTGTATCGAAATAATCCAACATTATCAAAGTATCAATCTCAAACATACTTAAATGCTCTTCTTCAATAATATCATGGTATTTATTAATATAATAAAGCAAGGCCGTATCACTAATCGGTGTTCCATCAATACATATACGATCATTATGCTTCACAATATATGGTGAAGTAAATGTCCCCACCTTATAGCCATGAGCATTCAAGATAGCACGTAAATAATTAACTGTACTGCCTTTACCATTCGTACCTGCAATATGAATCATATTCTTCTGATGGACATTAATATGCAGTTCATCCAAAGTATTCTGAAAATCTTCAATTGTACGTTTAGTGCGCTGACTTTCAATATACCCAACAGCACTCTTCACACTATAAAACATTATTCAATCCTCCAGTCTATTGGTGGTATGCCATTTGCCTCTAAAAAGGCATTTGCTTTGGAAAATGGCCTTGAGCCAAAGAATCCCCTTGACGCACTTAATGGCGATGGATGCGCCGACTCAATGACACAATGTTTATGTAAATCAATCATGCTTTTCTTCTTTCTTGCCGCATTGCCCCAAAGAATAAAGACAAGTGGCTTTTCACGTTCATTCATGATTTCAATAATATGATCCGTAAAGATTTCCCAGCCCTTACCCGCATGGGAGAAAGCCACACCTTCTTGCACCGTCAATACCGTATTTAATAATAAGACACCCTGTTTTGCCCATGATGTCAAATCACCGTGTGCTGGAATTTCAATACCAACATCATTATGAGCTTCTTTGTAGATATTGACAAGTGAAGGTGGAATGCGTACACCCTTGTTGACTGAAAAAGCTAAACCATTGGCTTGGTGAAGTTCATGATAAGGGTCCTGTCCAAGAATAAC
This sequence comes from Sharpea porci, assembly GCF_009695655.1. Taxonomy (GTDB): domain Bacteria; phylum Bacillota_I; class Bacilli_A; order Erysipelotrichales; family Coprobacillaceae; genus Sharpea; species Sharpea porci. The sequence goes on along the minus strand of NZ_VUNM01000011.1, from coordinate 31,816 downwards.
AACCTTGATGTCTTCATAATCACAAAAGTTAAAGGCATGATAAATCTGTTTGTGGGGAGGGAAGATGGTATGCTGGCGATAAGCCTCTTCAACAAACTGATGAAGTTCCTGGTAATAAGGCTGAACAGCCTCATGGGCAATAATATCTTTAAATGTCTTCATGATAAATAAATTTACGGATCAATTCAGCAACAACACCTTCATTATTATTGGCCTTTGTCACATAATCCGCCTCCTTCTTCACATCATCAACACCATTAGCTGCCACAACCGCTAATCCTGCCACCTTCAACATACTCAAATCATTATAGTTATCCCCCACGGCAATTGTTTCTTCAATCGGGATTGATAAACGCTCAGCTAGATCTTTCAGTCCTTCACCTTTATCCACCCCTAAGGCATTAAATTCCATATAACGATTAGAACTATAACTAACAGCACAACATCCTTCCGTAATATGTTTCATCTGCGGTTCTAAACTCATCAAATAAGGGACATCAGTATTCTGAAATAAGATCTTCGCAATAGGTTCATCTTTTAAGAAATCCACACGATCTTCCTCAGGATAAATAACATCTAGCTTTTGTGAAGCTAAACGTGTTCTTTCGCTCTCTGAAAGATGATAAATATAGAGTGTTGTACTGGTATAAACATGAATGCAGACATCTTTCTTTAAGCCAAATTCAAAGATTTCTTTCATCTTCTCAAATGCCAGTCCATGCCAATCTAAGAGATGATAATCACTATTTTCAGTTAAAGCACCGCCATTGAATGAAAGCGTATATTCATGGGGTTGCTTATAGAGCTGTAATTGTTTAAGTTCAGGAAGAATCTGCATATAGCCTCTTCCGGTTGCTGGTACAAAACGCACATTATGTTCTTTGCGTGCTTTTTGAATCCAGTAGATATTGTTATCAGGTACTAAGTGATCATCATTTAATAATGTTTCATCTAAGTCACATGCAATTAATTTATATTCCATACTCTCATTCCTCAATAAATTTCTCAATAACTTCTTTCACAGCACCTTCTCCATAATCCTTCTCACAGACATAATCACTCAGGCGCTTAATATCATCATAACTACTTTCTACACAACAACCAAGCCCCGCTTTTTTGATCATTGGGACATCATTATAGTTATCACCAATCGCAATGGCATCTTTGAGATCAATATGAAGATAATCACATAGCTAGCTAATTCCATAGCCCTTATTGATACCCATGGCATTCATTTCTATATAACGATTGCTTGAGAAAGAAAAAGAGACTTGCGTAAAATCTTTTTCTAGTGCACTTTTCACATCTCGCAAATAATCCATATCTCTTCTCATAAAGAGAATCTTGGCAATCTTTTGCCCTTTTACAGCACTAAAGTCATACTCTTCCATCACTTGAAAAGGTGCTTTCTGGGCTTTTTTACGTTCAATTTCATTCTTATCAGGATGATATATATAACAACAATCCAAAGTAAACACAAGAACACAGACATCAAGATAACGTCCCCGTTCAAAAAGCTCTTGGGCAAGCTTTTCTTCTAGGCCTTGAAAATGGAGAATACGATGATTTCCATTTTCAACAATCAATCCCCCATTAAAACAGATGGAGTACTCTCCCACTTGATCATATGTCCCAATTTCCTCTAAAATCTCTTGAATCATATTGTAGGAGCGCCCTGTTGCCACAACAAAACGCACTCCCTTTTGGCGTGCTTTCTGGATGGCTTCTTGATTGAATGAGGGGACATGATGATTGACAAGCAATGTTTCATCTAAATCCGAAAAGAAAATTTTATACATCATTTCCCTCCTATTCCTGTGGGACAATTACAGCTTTCTCCCCATCTTTTGAGAAGATATAATTGTCTCTCGCATATCTTACGACATAATCATCATTATTGAGTTCTTTAACTTCCTGGTCAAGATTCTTGCGTTCTTTCTTTAATGCATCACGCTGAGCAACGAGCTGTTCATATTGTCTTTTGGCATGCAACATACTCATAACTCTATTCGCTACACTTGTGATTAAAACAATACTGATCGCAATTGCCACAAAACTGACAACAATCTTCCCCTTCGGTACTCTCTTTTTTGCCATCGCTATTCCTCTTCTCTCTCGATTTCTTCTATGACTTCATAAAGCTCACTTGCATCACCTTTTAAGACATGTTCAGCAAGCTTCTTGACACGCACCTTGAGAATTGTTCGTCCAAAAGTGATTTCAATAATATCGCCCACTTTCAATTTCAAACCTGGCTTCGCAATACGACCATTCACCTTGACACGACTTGCCTCACTGATCTCCTTGGAAAGTGTTCTTCTTTTTACAATTCTTGAAACTTTAAGAAATTTATCTAAACGCATATTAACCCCTATAATATAAAATCATTCATAAACACAAACATAATATTATTTTCTTTAAAGTATACCAAGTCCTTCTTCTTTTTTAAAGTCCAGGCTCCAACTTTCACCCCAACTTGTTGATAGTAAAGTAAATCATTGAACTTTAATAGAGAATGACGAGCATGAATACCATCAAAGTGATGATCATGGATAACCTGATTCGCTTTCTTTAAATGATGGGAAACAATATATCCACAATAACTTGTAGGCGATAAATGCTTGATCGTATCAAGCTGTGTGATTGAAGTACTTGAATAGTAGACATGACTTTGTAGATGCATCTTTTCCACAAGCGCAACCGTCTTTTCCACAGTCCCTTCAAGAGCTTCTTTCTTAATTTCAAGATTGACAATCTTCCCGCTTTCTTGAATAAGCCGTAATAAGTCTTCTAGAAGGCAGATGGTATAATGTCCATGTTGATCACAATTAAAATTATAGTGTAATAATTCATCATAAGTATACTGGGCAAGTTTACCTTTACCTGTTGATGTCCGATTAATTTTTGCATCATGTAAAAGAACAAGCTGGCCATCCTTGGTCATCTGTACATCCGTTTCAACACCATCAAACTCACTTCGTAAAGCTTCTTGAAAAGCCGTCAGACTATTTTCAGGAAAACGTTTGCTTAAGCCTCGATGAGCAAGCATATACATAATATCACCTACTTCCATTGTCATTATACAACCATCTCTCTAAAAGAAAAAAGGAAAGTATGAACTTTCCTTACGCTTCATTGATAGCATTTGTGACTGCAGGAACAACCTGTTTCTTTCTTGAAATCACACCAGCAAGATTAGCCTGATGATCATCAAGACGTACTTTAAAGGCATTTTCTACAATCTCTGGACGAGGTCCAGCTACAAAGACTTCACTGCTTGCATTAATAACATCTGTTAACAAGAGAATGGCAACATCAAACTTATTCTCCTGGGCAAGATTTTCCATATATGCAAGCATATCAGCTTTATATGGGGCAAAGCCTTCAATATCCATAGTATTTACCTGGGCAATACCAACCTTGGCATCACCAATATTGAACTTCTTGTAGTCCTGATTGAAGATTTCTTCAACACTCTTACCTACTAATGAAGTGCCTGCCTTAAACATCGCCATACCATATCCAGCTGGTTCAACACCCACAATATCCGCAAGCTTATAAGCCATCTTACGGTCTACATTTGTACATGTTGGACTTCTAAATAAAAGTGTATCGGAGATAATAGCTGAAAGCATGAGGCCAGCAATCTCTCTTGGAATTTCAACATCTTCTTCCTCGAACATCTTACCGATAATCGTACAAGTACAGCCAAGAGGTTCAGCACGGAAATTTAATGGACCCACTGTCTGGAAATCCGCAATACGGTGATGATCCACAACACCTAGAATATCAGCTTCTTCAATACCATCTACAGCCTGTCCTCTTTCATTATGGTCAACTAAGATAATCTTCTTCTTTTCCCCACGAATAACCTGATAACGGGAAATTGTACCTTGCACTTTACCATTGAGATCAACAACTGGATAGCTACGATATCTTGTATTACTCATGACATCACGTAGGTATTCAACAGTATCATCCGTAGAGAATGTTGTTAGTCCACCCTTCTGCATCACATATTCAACAGGGATAGCCTGAATAATCTGCTGTGATGTAACAAAGGTATTATATGGTGTTGAAATAACAGAAACATCATGATCCTTACAGATCTTGACAATTTCGTCATTAACCGCAAAAGCACCCGTTAAGACAACTAAGCCCACTTTCTTTTCAACTAAGAAACGGACCATATCAACACGATCACCGCCAATAATCGCAATATCATTTTCTTCAATATAGCCATCCGCATTCTTCTCACTCATTGAAACAATATGGATTGTTCCTTCTACAGTTTTAAGGTTCTTTGAAAGATGAAGAACATTAGCAGCTAAAGTATCAATGACATTCTCAATTGGTGTATGCGCCTTCTTTAAGACTTCACTATCCCACTTGTCCATATAGCCTTCAATGATATTGGAAGCAGAAAGCAAGCCAAGTAGTTTACCATGGTCATCTGAGATTGGTGCACTCTTTAGATTCTGTTCCTTCATTAATGACCAGGCTGTCTTTAATGTCAGTTCTTTAGAGAACACTGTCACCTTATCATAATCTAAATCTTCTACCTTTTGTTTAACACTCTTTAAAAGTACTGGACTTTCTACATGAAAGTGTTTTAAGGCATATTCTGTTTCACGGTTGATTTCACCAAGTCTTACTGGTACCGCATTATATTTTCCTGTCTTATTCAAAAGATATGAATAAGAAATAGCCGCACAGACTGAATCCGTATCAGGATTCTTATGTCCGCTGACATAGACAATATCACTCATGTCTTTATACTTCCTCCTAAGATTTCTTTAAATAACGATAGATCGTTGGTTCTGAAACATCAAGTTTCTTTGCAACAAGAGCAATAGCACCTTTAACTTTAAAAGTGCCTCTTTCTTGTAAATACTTAACGACCCTAATTTTTTCATCCACTTTTAATCTTTCCACAAGTACATAAGAAGGAATACCCATTTCATTCAAAGCTTCCTTCATATACTTATCAACCATTTCATCAAGTGGTGATGAAAGGATTTCTATTGGATTCTCACGTTTGAATTCTACATCAGAATTCTGTGAATCATCCTTGATTCCCAGGATCTTACGTAAAGTCACTTCCATATATTTCAAGTCAGTAATATTCGTATTAATACAAAGCATACCAACAGGCATCGTCTTGCCTTCTTGTTTTATAAAATAAGTAGCTGAACGAAGTAGCTTGCCGTCAGGACCGGCAGTCTTATAGTTCATCACATAATCATGATCAAGATACTGCTTCGTTTCTAGATAGTGTATAGATAAGTTTGATAACTTTGCGCCAATCGTTCTCCCTGAGATCTTGCCGTTAGCGATTGCGACTACTTCCTGATCCTCGCTTGTCAGGTCATGTAGAGCAATTTCCACGTTCTCGCCAAGAGCTTCGCCTAAAAAAGGCACAATTGCAGCATATGGCTCTAGAAATTTATTCATTTTCATTCTCCTTTACAGCCTCATCTTATCATGATAAGAAAATCTTTTCCATGTTTTCGTTAAGAAAAAACTAGTAAAGCCCAAACACCATATTCCCTAGGACAAGTAACACAATATTGACAATCAATCCGATAAGTGCTCCTATTCCCGCACTGCGAGCTTTCAAAGGCGACTTTCTATAATAAAATGCATAAAGCACAAAGCCAATAATAGGAAACAAGAAACCAACTAGCTGAAACATCAGCGATGATTCATCATTATTAATAGGTTCATCTTGATAGACAGCTGGTACTTCCTGGCCACAATAGGGACAAAATTTAGCATCATCATCAATTTGTTTTCCACAATGTGTACAATACATCAAACTCCCCTCCTTGAATGAATATCATAACAAAAAGAGCTATCTTGCGATAGCCCTAAGTCTTATTTACCTGAAAGTTTTTCATCAATGGCAATAGCTGCCTTCTTACCTGCACCCATGGCAAGGATGACCGTAGCTGCACCTGTTACCGCATCACCACCGGCATAGACTGAATCTCTTGAAGTTTCCATTGTTTCTTCATTGACAATAATGCCACCCCATTTTTGTGTATCAAGACCAGGTGTTGTCTGTCTGATTAATGGGTTTGGTGACTGACCAATAGCCACAATGAATGTTCCAGTTTCAATCTCAAATGTATGACCTTCTACTGGTACTGGTCTTCTACGACCACTAGCATCAGCTTCACCTAATTGCATTTCCTGGCATGTAATAGACTTAACCCAGCCTTCTTCATCACCATTGACTGCAATTGGATTTGTAAGGAATTTGAACTGAATGCCTTCTTCCTTTGCATGATGGATTTCTTCTTTACGAGCAGGTGCTTCTTCTTCACTACGACGATAAACGATATAGACATTTTCTGCACCTAAACGCTTAGCTGTACGAGCAGCATCCATGGCAACGTTACCAGCACCTACAACACACACTGTTGGAGAAATCTTAACTGGTGTTGGACGATCTGGGAACATATAGCCCTTCATCAAATTCACACGTGTTAAGAATTCATTGGCTGAATAAACACCATTGAGGTTTTCCCCAGGGATACCCTGGAAACGAGGTAAGCCCGCACCACTGCCGACAAAGACTGCATCGTAGCCTGCTTCTTCAAGTTCATCAACAGTAATAGTACGTCCGACAACGACATTTGTTTCAAAATCAACACCATATTCAGCAACACCATCAGCTTCAGCCTGAACAATTGTCTTAGGAAGACGGAATTCAGGAATACCATAAGAAAGCACACCGCCAGTCTTATGTAAAGCTTCAAAGACATGCACATCATAGCCACGTCTAGCAAGTTCACCAGCACATGTAATACCAGCTGGACCAGAGCCTACAACAGCAACCTTCTTACCATTCTTTTCAACATGAGGTGTCTTATGTTCACCATGTTCTCTATGATAATCAGCGACAAATCTTTCAAGACGACCAATACCAACTGATTCACAGCCTTTAGCACGTCCTCTTACACATTTACCTTCACATTGGTTTTCCTGTGGACATACACGACCAGTAATGGCAGGTAAAGCATTTTCCTCTGTAATAATTTCATAAGCTTTTTCAAAATTACCTGCAACAACCTGTTCAATAAAACGAGGAATAGGGACATTAACTGGGCAGCCTTCCATGCAGAAAGGCTTCTTACAATCTAGACATCTTGTTGCCTCTTCCATCGCCATTTCTTTAGTATAACCTAAAGCAACTTCTTCAAAATTACTATTTCTTACGTTAGGATCCTGTTCCGGCATCTTAACTTTTTCTTTTGCCATATTGGGCTTTCTTCTTACTGCATCTGCCATGACTATTCTGCTCCTCTCATAAGATCACAAATTCTATCTGCATGTTCATCAACATACTTTTCTTCCTTCTTGAAGAATCTCTGTCTTTCCATTAACTCATCAAAGTCAACATTCAAGCCATCAAAGTCCGGACCATCAACACAAGCAAACTTTGTCTGCCCATCAACCGTTACACGACAGCATCCACACATACCTGTGCCATCAACCATGATTGGGTTAAGAGATACAGAAGTAGGAATATTATAAGGTTTTGTCACTTTTACAACATTCTTCATCATGATAACTGGACCAATCGCAATAACTTCATCAAACTTAACACCATCATCAATTAATTGCTGTAAAACAGTTGTACCAAATCCCTTTGTACCAAGTTCACCATTATCAGTCGCAATATAAACATGATCACAGAAAGTCTTGAACTTATCAGCCCATAAAACATACTGTGCTTCACGACCACCAATGATAACATCTACCTTAACACCTTTTTCAGCTAAAGCCTTAAGCTGTGGATAAACTGGAGCAGCACCAATACCACCACATACACCAACAACTCTCTTTAAGCCATCATGGAATTCAGTTGGTCTGCCAAGTGGTCCAACAAAGTCAGTAACTTCATCACCAACGCCAAGTTTTTCAAGCTGTTTGGTAGAAAAGCCAACTGCCTGAACAACAATTGTAATGGTGCCCTTTTCACGGTCAAAGTCACCAATTGTAAGTGGAATTCTTTCACCATCTTCACCAACTCTCAAGATGACAAACTGCCCTGCTTCGCACTTACGTGCAACCATTGGGGCTTCAATTTCCATCTCGAAAGCAGCATCATTCAATGTTTCTTTTCTTACTATTTTATACATTTCTTCTACCCTCTTTCCCTTTGGTTCAAATTTTATCATAAAACGCTTTCACGCTCAATGTTTCATATAATTATTAGTCCTAACTAACCCATCTTCTCTTGCATTTCCCTATCCGCTTCGCTATATTGTAAGCAGAAAAGGAGTCATTATGGACAAGAAAATTATCTTTTTTGATATCGATGGCACACTTGCCGATGAATATACATTTGAAATTCCCGCTAGTACAATTCTCGCGATGCAACAAGCACAGGCTAATGGACACTTGCTTTTTGTCAATACTGGACGTGGTTCATGTTTTGTGGAGGAAAGCATACGGAACTTACCACTTGACGGAATCATCTATGGCTGTGGAACGGAAATAAGCTATCACCATCAGACAATCACTTTTCACCAGTTCTCAACAGATTTACGAAAACGCATCATTGCCTCATCCTACAAGCATCACTTAGAAAATATTCTTGAAGGCAATACAGCCATCTATTACCCCAACAAAGAACTCATTGATCCCTTTGTCATTCATCAACGCCAGCACTATATTGATCAAGGCTTTCCCGTAAAGACCTATCATCTCAATGATGATTGTATGTTCCAGAAAATGGCAGCCTGGTATCAGGATGAAGAAGATATCAAAGCTTTTATGCATGAATTTCAAGATGAATTAGCTTTCATTGATCGTCATGGCTTCTATGAAATCCTGCCAAAAGCCTACAATAAAGCCACAGGCATCCAGGAATTAATCGATTATTTACATATTCCCCTTGAAAACACCTTTGCGATTGGTGATTCTGCAAATGACTTAACAATGCTGAACTATGTCCATACTTCCATTGCCATGGGAAATAGTGCTAAGGAACTCTTTTCAGTTGTTGATTATGTCACAACATCATTGCATGATGATGGCATTTATAATGCCTTAAAACACTTCCACCTCATTTAAAAAGCGTAGGACAAACTATCTTACGCTTTATTCATACATTCCACTAACATGCCATCTTCAATTTTTAAACAAACGTCCATCTGACTCGCAAATTCCTGATCATGTGTCACCACAATAACTAAGCGATGATTGCAATGGGCTAAGGCAATAAAGTTTTCGATAATGCTTTGTCTCGTATGATTGTCAAGACTGCCAGTAGGTTCATCAGCAAGAATCACCTGGGCATTCTTAGCGATGGTACGAGCGATTGCGACACGTTGTTGCTGGCCGCCAGAAAGCTTACGGACATCTCGTTTTGCTTCCTGCTCATTGATACCTAATTCTGCAAGAATCTTTAATGCTTTATCTTTTTTATGTTTCTCTTTCAAATGGGCAATATTCATCGCACAGATCATATTCTGATAAGCATTCATATAATGAATAAGATTATGGGATTGAAAGATTAAAGCAAGATCATCACGACGATATCTCTTCAATCCTTTTTTCTTAATATCCTCACCAGCATATTCCACATAACCTTCACACGGTGCTTCTAATCCACCCATAAGCGAAAGCAATCTCGTCTTGCCACACCCTGATGGGCCAACAATCGCATAAGTCTTACCCTGCTCAAAGCTATATGTACAATCTTTAAGAATATCAATACGTAAGTTACCATCCTGATAATGATAGCTTAAATGATGTAACTGTAATAACGTCTCCATACTAGCCCTCCTTCTTCATCAGAATCTTTCGAGGCGACATGTGCAAGATAGCAAATGAAGGAAGCAGTATGGCGATCACCACAATCAATACACTAACGCCTGCTACCTCACCAATCACTTCACCACTTAAGGTAACATCAAAGTCTTTTGTTTTTGGTTGAGGGTGTTGTTCATTATTACTAGTCGGCATTTTCATCATAACTGTAGACGATGACGCAGAAGCACTTGCAAGTATACTTGAAATCTTCTTTCCGACAAACTGACCACTACCTAATGAAAGCATGAAGGCAAGTACAACTACCAAGCCTACTTCAATAAGCTGCTGACCAATTATTCTTAACTTACTTTCTCCTAGTGACAAGAGAATACCATATTCATAATATCTTGATCGTAAAGCAAGAATAAGCACAAGAGCCATAACAATTGCCCCTGCCACGATGACAATCAATACAAATAATGATGCAAATTTATTCATATTCTTCAATGAACCAATGGACATTTGATAAATCTGGTCATTGGCATCCAATGTATACGTATTCCAGTCAACAGATGTCTTCTTGGCAAGCTTTTTAAATGCACTAATATGCGATGGATCATCAAGGGTATAAATGGCACTAGAGATTGTCGTTGTTAAATTATTGAGTTTCTGGGCTGTTTCTAATGATGTATAAATAGTATTATAAGGGGATTGACGGTTACTAAAACCACTAATTTGATTGACTGTTTTAACACTATAGATTCCCACAACTTGAACTGTTATCGATGTTTTATTATTGGATGAATCCGTTGTATAAACACTAAATGTACTTCCCACTTTCAAATTGTTGTCAGAAGCAAGCTCACTAGAAATAACGGCATTATTCGTCTTGGCATCACTTTCATTTAATAAACGACCTAATTTTAAGACATAATTCTTATTCACAAAGGCACTTAGTGTTTTCATTGTTGTTTGGCCACTCACTGTAAAGTTATTGTTGTCCATGGGAGAAGGTCCATTATTTTTTTCTGATTGATTAGGCTGACTTGCAGTCGTTGTTGAAGACATATTAACAGGTTCAATATCATCTGTATTAACTGAGACAGTCTGTAAATAATTGACCGACTTCACATATTGCAGCTTTGATAGCTTATTAGCATCACTCACTTTAATCGACGTATTAAGCTCATCAAGCGCTTCTCCTTTAGAACGATTACGCATTAAGGCTTTCATATTATAAGCTAAAGTTACATCACTACCTAGTGATTGCCTTGTCGCATCCATCGACTTCTTTGTCGCAGTCTTGATTTCTAAACCAGCCATAACAAGATTGACAATCAAGAACGCCACGCCAAGAAGCAAGATGGTTCGCCCCATATTCTTCTTAATGCTCAGCATTGCATTTTTCCACATATCTTACGCCTCCTATACTCTGTATTCTAGAAGCAAAATATATGTAAAAAACATCAGGACTATGGGAAATTATCAAAAAAGACTGCTCACACAGTCTCAAAACTTACTGATATGCCATTAGGCGCACAGACAATACTCTTGCCATCATCACGCTTTATCCAGCCAGTATGAACACAGATCTGATTAGGGCAATCCACATCATATGCACGTGCTCGCCCATCTTTGACTTCAAGATGGAAGGTCCCAACATCACCCTGATAAGCATATCTAGCATTCTTTGATAGATCGATATGAGCAATCACCTTTTTATGATGATAGACAACAAGTTCTTCACGCTTTGTAGATTTTTGGTAAAAATAGAAACCTGCACCAATCACCAACAAACACAGAACAATTATTAATTCTCTTTTCTTCATCAAACTCACCTCTACTCATCATACCTTTATTCCCTCGCAATGCAAAGAAAAAAGACTCTCCAAGTGGAGAGTCCTTAAAAACTATTTCTTCTTAGCTGCGTTTCTTGCATCTCTTTGTTTAGCGAATTCTGGATATAAATCACCATATGGAGTCTGGTAGTCATATGATTCAGTGAAGATTCTTTCCATATCCTTAACCATAGGCATTCTAGGGTTAGCTGGAGTACACTGGTCTTCATAAGCATTCATAGCCATTCTATGGATTGATTCTTTCCATTCAGCTTCACCAATGCCCTGAGACTTAATATTTGTAGCACCACCTACAGATACCCATAACTTTTCTACTGCAGTTGCATACATTTCAACACCTTCAGCATCAGTCTTAGGATGTAAGCCAATTAATTCAGCTAATTCTCTATATTTCTTATCAGCTTTATAGTTTTCAATCTTTGGCCATACACCTAACTTAGTTGGTACTGTACCATTATATCTGATGACATGTGGTAAGATGATACCATTTGCACGACCATGTGGGATATGCCATTCGCCACCGATCTTATGAGCCATTGAGTGGTTCATACCTAAGAAGGCATTAGCGAAAGCCATACCAGCGATACATGCAGCATTATGCATTTTAATTCTTGCTTCAGGATCAGCTTCAAGTACTGACTTCTGTAAGTTTTCAAATACTAATTTAACAGCCTGCTTAGCCCAGCCATCAGTATAGTCAGAAGCAAGTAATGAAACATAAGCTTCTGTTGCATGTGTTAATACGTCGATACCTGTATCAGCAGCGATTGTAGCTGGAACAGACATAGTGAATTCAGGGTCTACAATAGCGATTGTAGGTGTTAATGAATAGTCAGTTAATGCATACTTAACATTGTTTCTTGTATCTGTAATGATAGCGAATGGAGTAACTTCAGCACCAGTACCTGATGTTGTAGGAATAGCGACTAATGTAGCCTTCTTACCAAGTTCTGGGAATTTAATAGCACGCTTACGGATATCCATGAATTTCTGTTTGATATCATCGAAGTTAACTTCTGGATGTTCATACATTAACCACATAACTTTAGCAGCATCCATTGATGAACCACCACCTAAGGCAATGATTGTATCAGGCTGGAAGCTTCTCATTAAGTCAACACCCTTCTGAACAACTTCAAGAGTTGGGTCTGACTGTACATCGAAGAATAATTCGATATCAACTTTATTTCTTCTTCTCTTAATAACGTCTTCAATCTTTGCGACATAGCCAAGGTTATACATACCACGGTCAGTGATAATCATAGCCTTATCCATTTTTCTCATATCTCTTAAGTATCTAATTGAATTACGTTCGAAGTAGATCTTAGGAGGAAGTTTAACCCACTGCATATTATTGTTACGTCTCCCGATTCTCTTAATATTGAGTAAGTCTGCAGTACTTACGTTATTAGATACTGAGTTATGTCCGTAAGAACCACATCCAAGTGTTAATGATGGTAAGAATGCATTATATACAGAACCAATACCACCGAATGTAGATGGCGCATTTTCAATAATACGGATAGCTTTTACACGTTTACCGAATTCTACAGTAATATTATGATCAGTTGTATGGATAGCAGCTGAGTGACCTAAGCCATTAAATTCAACTGAATCACAAGCTAACTGGATACCTTCATCTGTCGAATTTGCTTTTTCCATAGCTAATACTGGTGAAAGCTTTTCTCTTGTCATTGGTTCATTCACACCAATTTCCTTACATTCAACAACAATCATCTGTGTATCTTCAGGAATAGTGAAACCAGCCTGTGCGGCAATCCATGTTGCATCTTTACCAGCAACAGCTCCATTTAATCTTGCATTCGCAACATTTTCTGAATATGCTTCAGCCCCAAACATGAAGTTTTCAAGTTTCTTCTTTTCTTCAGCATTCGCATAATAAACATGATATCTGCCTAATTCTTTTTTGAATTCATTATAGATTTCCTTATCAACAATAACATTCTGTTCAGATGCACAAATCATACCATTATCGAATGTCTTTGAAAGATATACATCGTTGGCAGCCATTTCCAACTTACATGTCTTTTCAACATAAGCAGGCACGTTACCAGCACCTACACCTAAAGCAGGCTTACCACATGAGTAGGCAGCTTTAACCATGGCATTACCACCTGTAGCAAGGATAGTTGCTACACCTGGATGATTCATTAATGCATTTGTTGCATACATTAAGAGATTATTGCCTTTTTCTGATTCTTTTTCTGTATTACTAATAGACATTGGTAACCACTGGATACAATCTTCTGGAGCACCAGCAGCAACAGCCGCATCTCTCATTACCTTAGCAGCGGCAACTGATGAATCATGTGCACCTGGATGGAATGAGAAGATGATTGGGTTTCTTGTCTTCATCGCAATTAAGCTCTTGAAGATTGCTGTTGAAGTAGGGTTTGTAACTGGTACGATACCACAAACAACACCAACTGGTTCAGCAATTTCAGTAATACCTGTAAGTGGATCTTCATTGATGATACCAACTGTCTTTGTATGACGCATATTGTTTGTAACATATTCACATGCGAATAAGTTCTTTACAGCCTTATCTTCAAATACCCCACGTCCCGTTTCATCATGAGCAAGTTCTGCAAGATAGCCATGATGATCAAGACCGGCAACTGACATCTTCGCAACGATGTAGTCAACCTGTTCCTGGTCAAATCCTTCAAACTTGTCGAGTGCAACTAATGCTTTCTTAACTGCTGAATCAACAAATTCATCAATTTGAGCTTCTGTTGCCCATTCTTTCTTTGTGACTGTTTCTTTAGCCATAAATATATCCTCCATTTATTTCTTTGAGAATTAATTCCCAATTACTTTCTGAAACCACTATACATGGTATCTTGTGAAATTTCAATCATGTATTTTATGTAAGCGTTTATAAGTTTTCAGAATTCCTTTTCTGCCCATAGTTTAGCACTTACATTTAGAAAAAACACCATTTTTTTAACAACGGTTTGTTTCTAAAAAAGAAAATGGAGCACGAAGCTCCATTCCTTATTCACTACGTAAAGCTGTGACTGGGTCTTTCTTAGCAGCAATGCGGCTAGGAATAAAGCCTGCCATCAGTGTCAAAATAACGGAAATGCCGATTAACACAACACTTGCCTTGACTGGTAAAACCATAACATGAGGGACTTGCATTGTCTTTAGAACATAGGCGTTAACTGGGAAGGTGATTAGCCATGAGGCAAAAATACCAAAGATGCCTGAAAGCAATCCTTCAATAAATGTTTCCGCATTAAAAATCTTTGAAATATCACCTTTACTTGCCCCTAATGCTCTTAAGATTCCAATTTCCTTCGTCCGTTCAAGAACAGAAATATAAGTAATAATCGCAATCATAATTGATGAAACAATCAACGATATAGCTACAAAGGCAATCAGTACTGTCGAAATCGTATCGACAATCTTTGTGATATTTTCTGTCACCGCACTAATAAGATCAGTATATGTCACCTTATCATTGTCGTTCTTTACTTGTTTATTGTAGGCTTTGATAAAGCTTTCAACATGTTTCTTTGCATCAAAAGAATGAGGATAAAGGGAAATCTTACTTGGATCTTCAGGCGTACTATAGCCTAGCTTACTCATCATATCGTCATAGGTCGTTGGGATTGTATTATTCATTGAAGCAAGCAAGGTATCAAGTGACTGCTGGTTCAAATTACTAGCGAGCGAACTCTTGATTTTATTCAGATATTCCTTCTCATACTTCTTCATATAGGCTTGCAAGTATGTCTTCATATACTTGTCAATAAGCTTTGGATTCTGCTTGAGATATTGTGTCGCATAATTCATCATATACTGATTCATTTGCGCCTGTGAAATATTTGTCCCCAGATTCTTATTCATTAAATCACGCAACTGATTCATATCAACCTTGCTTGGGTCAAACTGCGCCCCGCCATTGGACTGAACTTGTTGCTTCATATAGTTACTTAATGCTTCATTAGCCTTCTTAATTTCATCATCCGTCAAATAATCTTCTAGCTTGCTGGAAGTACTTGTCGACGCAAATACAGCTGTATAGGTCTCATCTTGAGTGACCGTTACACTTCTTAACTGTTTTGAAGTGAAGTAGTTGCCTGCTTGATCCACCCAACCTACAAAAGTATAATGCACACCATTTTCATCCGCCTTGATCGGATTAGTTTCCGGGAAGGTTGTAATGGTTGCACCGGGTTGATAGGTAGACGATGCAAGAACACTTTCACCGTTTTTAAATGTCACTGTGTACTTGTTGTTTGTAGCTGGAGGGGAAGACTGATTATTGTCAGTCTCTGGTTGTTCAGGAGTTTCTGTCTGTTGGGACGCGTTTGTTTCACCAAGTAATGTAACAGTTGGCTGCATGCTGGATTTAAGTGTCATTGTTGTGGATTGTATATGTGTATTTGTTTTTAAGAGATTATTATTCATCTTAAAGAAGTTATTTGTTTTGCCACTATTTTCTTCACCAAAAGCTTTATTCGTCATGATATTGATATTTTTGTTGGCCAGCTGAGCGGTGATTGCTTCACTCTTATTGCCAACTTGCAGCAAGTAGTTTGTCAGCGTTCTGTCATAGCCCACACCACTTGATATTTCCGCATCTTTCTTAGCCCTCAGCACACCGGCAATCTTGACTTCCAGTCCTTCATTAAGATGGGCTTTGAGATAGTCATTATTAGCACTTTGATCAACAAAAACACCGTCTTTCTTTTCAAAAAGCTGACTTGGGGCAAAGACACGATAACTCTTGCCAAGCACTTCCTTATAATCAAAGCTATGTTGTCTATCTTCATACTTCTTGCCTTCCTGAATAGCCTTGATCATCTCATTCATACTATCAATATCCAACATCCCCAACGTATAAAGTGTATAGTCTGAAACTTCATTATTTTCTGAAAGCACTAAGACAACTTCATTATAGTTTTGTGGATAATGCCCAGCTAATAACTTATATTGTTTTTTACGTAAATTCTGACTGCTGACAAGTTCACTCCATGATGAACTTACCGCCCCACTCATACTATATTTCGAAAAGAATGCATTAGAAGCAAATGGTGATGACTGCTGTGAGTTTGAAGAAAACAAGCTTGCCGGTGAGACTGTGACAACCCCTGCCTTTTCATCATTTCGATAGACTTTGGGAGTGATATCATAGCCATATTCTATAGCTGTAACATCTTTCTTTAAGTCTTTTTGATGTTGATCAAGATAGAGTTTGAATTGATTGAGATTGTTGGTTTTAATCATGTCCTTTGTTTCCTGTACTGTATCACCAACAATATTCTTTGAATAAACAGCGTTCTTATCATGTTCCTTCTTATTCGCATTCTTCTTTTCACGATTCATCATCGCATCTAAATCCACCGCCTGTCTTTCAAGCGTAATCGGATAGGAGCCAAGCATATCCGTTTCCTGAGCAGCAATATAATCATTCACCCCAGAGCTTAAGGCAAGAATAGCAGCAATGCCAATAATCCCAATACTTCCCGCAAATGATGTTAAAGCTGTACGGCCCTTCTTGGTCATTAAATTATTGAGTGATAAACCTAATGCTGTTGTAAATTTAAGACGTGTATGTTTGAATCTTTTATTGACATTTTTTATGTTCGTTGTTTCAACAGGATTGGAATCATGAATAATATGACCATCCTTAACTTCAACAATACGATTGGCATACTGATGGGCCAGTTCAGGATTATGAGTCACCATGATCACAAGCTTGTCCTTAGCCACCTCTTCTAATAAATCCATGACCTGAATACTTGTTTTGGTATCCAGGGCACCCGTTGGTTCATCCGCCAAAATAATATCAGGGTTGTTGATCAGAGCACGAGCAATCGCCACTCTTTGCATCTGGCCACCGGATAGCTGATTAGGTTTCTTATGAATATGTTTTTCTAGGCCAACTTTTTTGAGTGCTTCAATCGCTCTTTTCTTGCGTTCACTTGCTGATACACCGGACAGAGTCAAAGCTAATTCTACATTGGATAAAACGGATTGATGCCCTATGAGATTATAAGCCTGGAAAATAAAGCCAATCTTATTATTACGATAAGCATCCCAGTCTTTATCTTTATAGCGTTTTGTCGAAACCCCATTGATGATTAAATCTCCATCATCATAGCGATCCAACCCACCAATAATATTCAACAAAGTCGTTTTTCCAGAGCCTGAAGGCCCTAAAATGGCGGCAAACTCATTGTCACGAAAATTTACCGAAACATCATCAAGAGCAACCTGAGTAAAATTACCAGTGACATATTTCTTTGTGATATGTTTGATTTCAAGCATTCCGTTTTCCTCCAATATGTATCTATACCTATATGAAGTATAAAAAAATTCTTTGGTCAAAACAAGAAATGTAATCTTTAGAAAAAAAAGACTGAGTCTTAAAGACTCAGTCATATTATACAATTAGTCTAAAGCAGCAACCATAGCAAGGTATGATTCTTCTTTTAAAGAAGCACCACCTACTAATGCACCGTCGATATCAGGCTGTTCTAATAATGCCTTTAATCCTTCAGGCTTTACAGATCCACCATACTGAATTCTAACTTTTTCAGCAGTATCTTCACCATAAAGATCCTTAACAACTGAACGGATATAACCACAAACATCTTCAGCAATTTCATTTGTAGCTGTCTTACCAGTACCAATAGCCCAGATTGGTTCATAAGCAATAACGATTTCGGCAGCATCAGCAGCTTCTACATCCTTGAATGCAGCAACAGTCTGGTTCTTAACAACATCTTTTGTTTCACCAGCATCATACTGAGCTTCAGATTCACCTACACAAACGATAACTCTGATATCGTTCTTGATTGCCTGTTTAATCTTAGCATTAACTGTTTCATCAGTTTCACCAAACATCTGTCTTCTTTCAGAGTGACCGATGATTGTCCATTCAACGCCTAATTCCTTTAACATAGCTGCAGAAACATTACCTGTGAATGCACCATGATCTGCCCAATGCATATCTTCAGCAGCAACAATTAAATTCTTTGCAGCTTTAGCAGCCTGTAAATCTGTGAATGGAGTAGCAATACCCCAGTCAGCCTTATCAGACACTTTGCCGTCAACAGCATTGACAAATGCAGTTGTTTCAGCAATAGTCTTATTCATTTTCCAGTTTCCAACAATAATTGGTTTTCTTGCCATTTTCTTTACTCCTAATATTTTTTATTATTTATCATCTACAGCAGCAATACCAGGTAATACTTTACCTTCCATGTATTCAAGTGAAGCGCCACCACCAGTTGAGATATGAGATACTTTATCAGCAAATCCTAACTGCTTAACAGCTGCTGCTGAATCACCACCACCGATGATTGTATTAGCATCTGGCATATTTGCTAACATTTCACATACAGCTAATGTTCCCTTTGCGAATGGTTCCATTTCGAATACACCCATAGGACCATTCCAGATTACTGTCTTAGCACCAGCTAAGTTTTCTTTGATTAATTCGATTGACTTAGGACCGATATCTAATCCCATATAACCTTCAGGTACACTACCTTCAACAGTCTTAATATCGCCTTCAGCTGCAAATGCATTATTAACAACAGCATCAACAGGTAATACTAACTTATCAGCACCTTTTTCTAAGTATTCCTTAGCTAATTCAACCTTATCTTCTTCTACTAATGAGTTACCAACTTCTAAGCCTTTAGCTTTCCAGAAAGTAAACATCATACCGCCACCAATAATAACCTTATCAGCAACCTTTAATAAGTTTTCAATAACACCAATCTTAGAAGAAACCTTAGAACCACCTAAAATAGCAACTAATGGTCTTTCAGGATCAGAAACTGCTTTTCCGATATAAGCGATTTCTTTTTCAAGTAAGAAACCAGCTACAGCAGGATGTAAGTTTGTAGGAATACCTACAGTTGAAGCATGAGCTCTGTGTACAGAACCAAATGCATCTTCTACGAATACATCACCAAGTGATGCCCAGTATTTACCTAATTCTGGATCATTCTTAGTTTCGCCTTTTTCATAACGTGTATTCTGAACTAAGATAACCTGACCATTTTCAGCGTTCTTAATAGCATCTTCTAATTCAGGACCACGTGTAGCATTAACGAACTTAACATCTCTTCCTAATAATTCAGCTAATCTAGGAGCAACAACAGCCATGTTGTTCTTAGCCTTATCTTCTTCAGTCTTAATCTTACCTAAGTGTGAGAATAATACGACAGCCTTAGGGTTATGTTCCAACAAGTAGTTAATTGTTGGTAAAGCTGCAACGATTCTGTTATCATCAGTGATAACTGTTCCATTGTCTTTCATTGGTACGTTGAAGTCAACACGTACAAGGACAGTCTTGCCGGTAACATCAACATCTCTAATAGTTAATTTATCCATTGATTTATTCCTCCATGCCCGTATTATAACACCCATATATTGCCTTTTCAATTGATTTTAGGAACACACAAAAAAGGAATAATAACGTTTTAACATAATTTACAATTAGCCTCATTTCGATGTTAATACAAAAGAAAAAGAAGGCCTAGCCTTCTTTAACGACGTATTGATGATGCCATTGTATGATATGTCCAGCGCTTGCCTCTTATCGCAATCGATAAAGCCATAATATTTTCAGGCAATGCAATGCCTTGCCAGCCAGCATCACCAATATGCTGAATATCAACACCACAGCGTTTATTCACAATACCTATTTCTCTCACTGTCTGTTCGTCTGCCCCTTCTTGTGACGTACCAATAGAACTTAAAGCCAAAGCCCCTTTTTTATGAATAAAGTCACAGGCTGCGCGCATTTCTTCTTCACTCAATGATGGTACAGTATTCACTGCTGGCAGTAAGATGACATCTGCTCCAACCTCAATAAACTTCGCAATGGCCTTTAAATCCACGAGTGGTTCATCGACACCAGCTGAATGCATTTTTCCAGCAATAATTAAACCTGAAAAATACTTTTTGGCATTTTTTATTGCCTTGGCAATAGATTCATTCGTCACACCTGTTCCTGGATTACCTGTCAGACAAACAAAATTAAAGCCTAGCTGTTCGGCCTTCTTAAATGTCTCTACACTTGCCATTCTGCCGGCAGGAATATGTAATCGATCTTCCATCATATTGGCATCAGGATCTACCGGCTCCAAATTACAGCCAACTGGACGACCAATCAGCTTCTTCAATAAAGCTACAGGATTACCATCCGTTACTATTCCCGCAATTTTAGGATTATTACAGTCGAAGACATTCAACAAACAAAGATCACTCCCAAAGGCAGCTGCCAATTCAGGATTGGAAATATCGCCAAGCAAAGGACTCACAGCAATAACATTCTCACTCATAATAACGCGTCCTTCACAAGCCTTAATCGATTGTTTTAATTCTTTTCCATTCATTGCAAGCTTTTCACTTGCACTACAATTCAATAATCTTTTCATAATTGACCTCCACTACTTCTATTATAATATTTCTTTTACTAAAGGAAAGGAAATTGTGGAAAATGAAAAAAACTTGTCTTTTCGAAAGACATCATTATAATAATAGATGTAGTGCAGAATTGATTCATCGGTAGAATGCCACCTTCCCAAGGTGGATAGGCGGGTCCGACTCCCGTATTCTGCTCCATGTTTATAAGGAAAGGCTTTGTATCCAAAGTCTTTTTCTTTTTGTCAAGAAATAATGCATATTTCACAAAAGTTCATAAATTATTCATAATTCATCTTTATGATATGAATTACAGGAGGCAAGAATCCTGTAGAAATTTTCCCCAAAATATAATAAGTAAAAAAACATAAGTTTCTCCCCTATAATACTTATGTTTTTTTATCGTCAAAACAAAAAGAAAGCAATGCCAATTAATATGACATTGCTTTTTATTTACTGTTTTTGTTTGGCGAGGTCATCAGCGTCAAAGACCTTAGAAATAGCGGCACCAGGTGCTACCATTGGGAAGACCTTATCATCCTGATCAATATGGCAATCAAGGACAATTGGTCCCTTAGCTTCAAGAGCATGCTTAATAGCTGGAACAACTTCTTCTTTAGTGCGTACAGAAATTGCTTCACAGCCAAGTCCTTCCGCCGTCTTCACGAAATCTACTTTATCCGTCAAGACTGTATTAGAATAACGTTTTCCATAGAATAATGTTTGCCACTGTCTAACCATCCCTAAGACCTGGTTGTTGATAACAACCTGAATAATTGGCACATTGTATCGTGATGCTGTCGCAAGCTCATTCAGATTCATTCTAAAGCAGCCATCACCAGCGATATTGAAGACTGGTTTGTTTGGTGCCCCATATTTAGCGCCAATAGCAGCACCTAAACCATAACCCATTGTGCCTAGACCGCCCGATGTTAAGAACTGACGTGGATGTCTGAAATGATAATACTGTGCTGTCCACATCTGATGTTGTCCAACATCAGTAGAGATAATAGCTTCTGAATCTGTTAATAAATCTATTTGTTCGATGATATAAGGACAAGTTAATTTATCCGTATCATATTTTAATGGGAAACGATCTTTATATTCACGAATAGTTTTCATCCAGGCGGGATGATTCTGTTGTGTCATTTTATCAGTAATTGCGCGTAAGATATGTTTTGCATCACCAACTAAACCAAGATTAACATGGATATTCTTGTTGATTTCTGCATCATCAATATCAAGCTGAATAATCTTTGCGTCCTTCGCAAATGTCTTTGTATTACCAGTTACACGATCACTAAAGCGTGCCCCAATAACTACCAATAAATCACATTTTGATACGCCAAGGTTACTTGCCTTTGTCCCGTGCATACCAAGCATGCCACAATAACGAGGAGAAAGGCCATCAAAAGCACCTTTACCCATCAAGCTATCACAAACAGGCGCATCAATCTTTTCAACAAACGCTCTAAGTTCAGTAGAACATTCTGAGGCAATAGCCCCACCACCGACAAAAACAAATGGCTTTTGTGCTTCATTGATCATTTTAATCGCTTGATCAATTTGTTTATCCGTATATTCATCAAAGTTAGCTGTTATTGGATTTGGCTTCTTTGATTCATATTCAGCTGATTCAATAGTCGCATTCTTTGTGATATCAATTAAGACAGGCCCTGGTCTTCCTTCTTTCGCAATCTCGAAAGCACGTCTTATCGTTGGTGCAATGTCTTTCGCTCTTTTAACAATATAGTTATGTTTCGTAATAGGAATAGTAACACCCTTGATATCAATTTCCTGGAATCCATCTTTACCCAAGCTGCTTGCGGCAACATTAGCCGTAATGAAGACAACTGGTATAGAGTCCATGTAGGCAGTCGCAATACCAGTTACGAGGTTTGTCGCACCAGGTCCAGATGTCGCCATTGCCACACCAACTTTACCTGTCACTCTTGCATAACCATCTGCGGCATGAGCTGCCCCTTGTTCATGGGATGTGAGTACATGATTGATTTTATCCTGATATTTATAGAGTGAGTCATAGACTTCAAGGATTGTGCCTCCTGGATAGCCAAAGACTGTATCAACGCCCTGTTCAAGCAAGCATTCAACAACGATATCAGATCCTTTTAACTTCAATGCGTATTCCTCCTATCTTATTAATCTTCGTTATCGACTTTTAAAACGGCCCCTGTATTTGCACTTGTTACCATGGCTGCATATTTCTTAAGATAACCCGTATTGATTTTAGGCTTTCTTGGCTGCCATTTTTCCTTACGTGCTGCTAATGTTGCATCATCTACAAGGACATTAATTTTATTGTTAGGAATATCAATAGCGATAATATCTCCTTCTTCAACTAAGGCAATTGGTCCACCAACAGCTGCTTCTGGAGAAACATGGCCGATTGAAGCCCCACGCGTAGCACCTGAGAAACGACCATCAGTTATTAAAGCAACATCCTTATCAAGCCCCATACCAGCAATCTCACTTGTTGGAGAAAGCATTTCACGCATACCAGGACCACCCTTAGGACCTTCATAACGAATAACCACAACATCACCTTTGACAATCTTGCCACCACGAATAGCCTTGATTGCATCTTCTTCACAATCAAAGACTCTTGCAGGACCTTCATGAGTCATCATTTCAGGAGCCACAGCTGACTGTTTAACAACACAGCTATCTGGTGCTAAGTTACCACGTAATACGGCAATACCACCTGTCTTTGAATATGGATGATCGACTGGTCTAATGATTTCTGGATTTCTATTTACACAACCCGCAATATTTTCTTTCACAGTCTTTCCTGTGCATGTAATACCATCGGTTTCAAGAATACCTAATGAATCCAATTCATTCATCACGGCGTAAACACCACCAGCTAAATCAAGATCTTCCATAAATGTATCACCAGCAGGTGCTAAGTGACATAAGTTAGGTGTTTTCTTACTGATTTCATTAGCAATGTCAAGATTCAATTCAACGCCTGCTTCATGAGCGATGGCAGGTAAATGCAACATTGAGTTTGTTGAACAGCCAAGTGCCATATCAACTGTCATGGCATTTCTAAAAGCCTTTTCGTTCATGATATCTCTTGGACGAATATCTTCTTCAATTAATTTCATGATCTGCATACCAGCATGCTTTGCGAGACGAATACGTGCTGAGTAAACTGCAGGAATAGTTCCATTGCCCTTTAAGCCCATACCTAGAGCTTCAGTTAAACAGTTCATTGAATTGGCTGTATACATGCCTGAACATGAACCACATGTTGGACATGATACTTTTTCGGCATATTCCAATTCATCTGCAGAAATCTTGCCCGCATTATACTGACCGACTCTTTCAAAGAGTGTTGATAAGCATGTTCTCTTGCCATTAATTTCTGCACCAGCTAACATTGGCCCACCAGAAACAAAGATTGTTGGAATATTGATACGTGCGGCTGCCATCAATAAGCCTGGGACATTCTTATCACAGTTAGGAATCATGACAAGGCCATCAAACTGATGGGCTGTTGCTAGACATTCTGTTGAGTCAGCAATTAATTCACGTGTGACAAGTGAATATTTCATACCTGTATGGTTCATGGCAATACCATCACATACGGCAATAGCAGGCACTTCAACAGGAACACCACCGGCTAAATAAACACCCTTTTTTACAGCCTCACTGATTTTATCTAAGTTCATATGACCAGGGACAATTTCATTATAAGAAGAAACAACCCCAATTAATGGTCTCTTCATTTCTTCTTCAGTAAATCCTAATGCATTAAACAATGAACGGTGAGGTGCTCTTTCAACACCTTTTTTTACATTATCACTTTTCATATCGTTACCTCTTTTATACTCTTGATGCAATCAAGTCTCCCATTTCAGTTGTTGAGACTTTCTTGTCACCATCTTTATAGATATCAACTGTACGATAGCCTTCTTTTAAGACATCACGAACAGCTTGTTCAATCGCATCTGCTTCTTTATTCAAATCAAATGAATAACGCAACATCATTGCTCCAGAAAGAATTGTCGCAATCGGATTAGCGATATTCTTGCCGGCAATATCCGGAGCAGATCCGCCACTAGGTTCATAAAGACCAAATTTATCTTCTCTAAGTGACGCACTTGAAAGCATGCCAATTGAACCCGTAATCATACTTGCTTCATCACTTAAGATATCACCAAACATATTCTCTGTTAAAACGACATCAAACTGTGATGGGTTGGCAACTAACTGCATAGCTGAGTTATCCACCAACATATGTTCCACTTCCACATCTGGATAATCCTTTGCCACTTCATTGACAACCTTACGCCATAAGCGTGAAGAATCAAGGACATTAGCCTTATCCACGGAAGTTATTTTCTTTCTTCTTACTCTTGCGATTTCAAAAGCTTTAATCGCAATACGTCTAATTTCACTTTCTGAATAAATCAAGTTATCATGAGCGACAAGTTCGCCATTGACTTCTGTTGTTGAACGTTCACCAAAATAAAGCCCACCTGTCAACTCTCTGACAATAATCATATCAAAACCTTTTGCGCTTGTAGCTTCTTTAAGAGGGCAGGCATCTGCCAACTCTGGATAGAGATAAGCTGGTCTTAAATTCGCAAATAAGCCAAGCTCTTTTCTAATCTTCAACAAGCCTGCTTCTGGTCTCTTATTTGGTGGAAGTTTATACCATGGTGAAGTTGATGTATTGCCCCCAATAGAGCCTAATAAAACAGCGTCACTGCTTTTCGCAATAGATAATGCTTCATCGGTCAATGGTTCACCATAGGCATCAATTGAACAACCACCCATTAGAATCTGTGTGTAATGGAACTGATGGTTATATTTCTTGCCTACCGCATCAAGTACCTTCATTGTCTCACTGACAACTTCAGGACCAATTCCATCACCTTTAATCACTGCAATATTCTTTTCCATAGTCCTTACTCCTGATTATTCAGATAATTTACTAAACCACCTTCAGTAATAATCTTCTGAATGAATGGTGGGAATGGCTGTGCCTGATATGTCTTTTGTGTCGTCACATCAGTAATCACGCCAGTATCATAATCAACCTTCACTTCATCGCCTTCAGCAATCTCAGCGACAGCTTCAGGACATTCACAAATTGCTAAACCAATATTGATGGCATTACGATAGAAGATTCTCGCAAAGCTATCGGCAATAATACAAGAGATACCTGCTGTCTTTAAGGCAAGAGGGGCATGTTCACGAGATGAACCACAGCCAAAATTCTTACCTGCTACAATTAAATCACCATCATTGACTCTTTCAACGAAAGTAGGATCAATATCAACCATTGCATGACTAGCCAGTTCTTTCGCATCAAAAGAATTTAAATAACGTGCGGGAATAATAACATCCGTATCTACATTATCCCCATATTTTAATACTTTACCATGTGCCTGCATTAGTTTTCCCCTCCTACTTTTTCTGGATTAGCGATATAACCAGCAATTGCACTCGCTGCTGCAACTTCTGGTGAAGCTAAGTAAATAAGAGCTTCTGTATCACCCATACGTCCAACGAAGTTTCTATTTGTCGTTGAAACACACTTTTCACCCTTCGCAAGAACGCCCATATGACCGCCCATGCAAGGACCACAGCTTGGTGTATTAAAAGCACAACCAGCTTTTACAAAGATATCAACCAAGCCATTATCAACACACTGCAAGAAAATCTTCTGGGTTGCTGGAACAACCATCACACGAACATTATCCGCAACAGTATGTCCCTTGAGAATCTTGGCAGCCTTTTCTAAGTCAGAATAACGACCATTTGTACAAGATCCAATGACAACCTGATCAATATAAATCTTATCAGCTGCCTCAACCTCATCAATAGTATGGGCATTACCAGGTAAATGTGGGAAGGCAACAGTTGGGCGTACTTCAGATAGATTGACTTCCACTGTTTTAACATACTGAGCATCTTCATCAGCTTCATATTCAACCCATTCATTTACGCCTGCTTGACGCATATATTCACGTGCTTGATCATCAACAGGGAAGATTGCATTCTTACCACCTGCTTCAATACCCATATTGCAGATTGTAAAACGATCATCCATTGATAATTCGCTAACACCTTCACCAGTAAATTCCATTGACTGATATAAAGCCCCATCAACACCAATACGACCAATAATATGAAGGATGACATCCTTACCACTGACATATGGTGGAAGTTTGCCAGTTAAATGAATTTTAATAGCGGAAGGAACTTTGAACCAGGCAACACCCTTAGCCATGCCTGCTGCAATATCCGTCGTTCCTACCCCTGTCGAGAAAGCACCTAATGCCCCATAAGTGCATGTATGACTATCAGCACCGATCACAGCCTGTCCGGCATAAACAAGTCCACGTTCAGGAAGAATCGCATGTTCAACACCATTCTTACCTTGCACCATAATATGAGTCAGACCTTCATCCAATGAGAACTTCAAGATCGCTCTTGCATTCTCAGCAGACTTGATATCTTTATTTGGGGTGAAGTGATCAGGGACAAATACAACCTTGTCCTTATCAAAAACATGACCACCCATCTTCTTGATAATTGGTAAAGCCATAGGGCCTGTAATATCATTAGCCATTACTAAATCAAGCTTGGCCTCAATTAATTCTCCAGGTGCAACATAATCTTTACCTGCATGAGCAGCTAAGATTTTTTGCGTCATTGTCATTGCCATATATCTATTCCTCCTTATACGCGTCATTTATCCGTTGTCATAAAGGAGTCAATACTGACTCCCTTAGGACAACACACAAATGTGTGTTGTTGAATGCTTAGTTGTTTAATAACTTATCGTCTTCAGCCCATGAATATAATGAACGGATTTCAGCACCAACTTTTTCAGATGGATGTTCATTAGCTAACTGACGAAGAGCTCTGAAGTGAGCCTGTCCACCAGCTGACATTTCAAGTAAGAAGTCTTTTGCGAAAGTACCATCCTGGATATCTTTCAAGATCTGACGCATAGCGTTCTTTGTATCTTCAGTGATAAGCTTTGGACCTGAGATATAGTCACCATATTCAGCAGTATTAGAAATAGATGTTCTCATACCTGCGAAACCTGACTGGTAAATTAAGTCAACGATTAATTTCATTTCATGGATACATTCAAAGTAAGCATTCTTTGGATCATAACCAGCTTCACATAATACTTCGAAACCAGTCTGCATTAAGGCAACAACGCCACCACAAAGAACAGCCTGTTCACCAAATAAGTCAGTTTCAGTTTCAGTTCTGAATGTTGTATCAAGTAAGCCAGCTCTAGCTCCACCAAGTGCAGCACCATAAGCTAAGGCATTGTCATGAGCCTTTCCTGAATAATCCTGCTGTACAGCTACAAGCATTGGAGTACCCTGACCATCTACATATGTAGAACGTACTGTATGACCTGGAGCTTTTGGAGCGATCATTGAAACATCAACGAACTTAGGTGGAACAATCTGGTTGAAGTGAATGTTGAAACCATGAGCAAACATCAATGTATCATTTTCTTCAAGATAAGGAGCGATATCCTTCTTATATACTGAAGCCTGTAATTCATCAGGAATCAAGATCATGATGACATTAGCCCATTTAGCAGCATCAGCAGTGCTCATTACCTTTAAGCCCTGTGCTTCAGCCTTAGCAGCTGATTTAGAACCTTCATACAAACCAACTACTACATCAACACCTGAATCTTTCAAGTTCAATGCATGAGCATGACCCTGTGAGCCATAACCAATAACTGCTACTCTTTTTCCTTCCATTAAACTTAAATCACAATCGTTGTCATAATAGATTTTAGCCATTTTTCTTACCCCCTGTTATCTAGCTTTCATCTTTTCTTTATCTTCGTCACGTAAACCCCTACCGATACCTGCAATACCAGTACGTACGATCTCCGTGACGTTGAAGTCTGTCATCATTGCCAATAAGCCATCAATTTTTGACTGTGTCCCGGTAATTTCAATAACCATCGAATCGGGAGAGACATCAACAATCTTGCCTCGATAAATATCAACAATTGATACAATATCGACACGTTCCTTATGTGAACATTCCACTTTAATAAGGACAAGTTCACGATAGACGGAATTTGTATCCTCTAATTTAAAGACCTCTTTAACGTCTTCAAGTTTTCTCACTTGTTTTTCAATTTGTTCTAGTGTTTCAGCATCACCTGTAGAAACAACAGTCATTCTTGAAATATGAGGATCATTTGTTTCCCCAACAGTCAAGGAGTCAATGTTGTAACTACGTCTAGAGAATAGTCCTGCAACTCTGTTCAATACCCCCGGTGTATTGTCAACCAGGATTGAGAGTACCAATCGCTCCATTCTAGCCCTCCTTATTTCTTAAATCTCGATGAATTCTATTCAAACCAGAAATCATTGCCTTAATGGTAGCTGTTGTGATATTGGCATGTACACCAACACCCCATTCTGCACTCTCCATGCCCTCACCTTGCATTTCAACATAAGAAGCAGCTTTTGAAGAAGAGCCAGATGTTAAAGCATGTTCTGAATAATCAAGTAATTTGAAATGGACATTGGAACCACTATTTAATGCATCTCTTACGGCATCAATTGGACCATTACCATGACCAACCAATGTCTTCTCTTCACCATGATCAAGAATCTTTAAGATAACCTTACGATCAAAGTCATTTGTTGGATCTTCACTTTCATCAATAAGTTTCTGACTGATGAATTTATATGGTTCTTCCATATCAATATATTCTTTCGTGAATGTATCAAAGATACGTTCAGGTGAGACTTCACCTTCAGCTTCTGAAATATTCTGTACGATTTTAGCGAAGTCAGCCTGCATTGCTTTAGGAATATGATAGCCAAAGACTGTATCCATAACGAAGGCTACGCCACCCTTACCTGATTGTGAGTTAATACGAACAATAGGTTCATATTGACGATTAAGATCAGCTGGATCAATTGGTAAGTAAGGCACTTCCCATTGCTTATTGCCACGTTCACGATATTTATGCATACCTTTATTAATCGCATCCTGGTGACTACCAGAGAATGCTGTAAAGACAAGCTGTCCGGCATATGGCTGACGAGGTGGAACTTCCATCTTTGTCACGCGTTCATACATTTTCTTGATATCGTTGATATGTGAGAAGTCAAGCTTTGGATCAACACCATGTGTATACATATTTAAGGCAACTGTCACAAGATCAACATTACCAGTTCTTTCACCATTACCAAATAATGTTCCTTCAACACGATCAGCTCCTGCTAATAAGCCAAGTTCTGTTGCTGCAATCCCTGTTCCTCTATCATTATGTGGATGAAGAGAAAGAATAACACGTTCACGATCTTTGAAATGTCTGCTAACCCATTCAACCTGATCGGCATAAACATTTGGTGTATCCATTTCGACGGTTGCTGGTAAGTTAATGATGACTTTATTGTCTTTGCTTGCGCCCCAGACATCCATGACTGCATCACATACTTCGACAGCATAATCCATTTCTGTTCCCGTGAATGATTCTGGTGAATATTCAAGAATTACCTTGCCATCAAATTCCGAACAAAGATCTTTAACCAACTGACATCCATCAGTTGCTATCTTCTTAATTTCTTCTTTATTTTTATTGAAAACCACATCTCTTTGAAGAATTGAAGTAGAATTATAAATATGAACAATGGCTTTATCAAGTCCCTTTAATGATTCAAATGTTCTTCTAATCAAATGTTCACGACACTGCGTTAAGACCTGTAATGTCACATCATCAGGAACCAAATGATCATCAATAAGCTTTCTAATAAAATCATATTCAATCTGGCTGGCAGATGGGAAACCGACTTCGATTTCCTTGAATCCAAGTTCTACAAGCTTCTGAAACATCTCAACTTTTTCATCAATATTCATTGGCGTTACAAGTGCCTGATTACCATCACGTAAGTCCACTGAACACCAAATAGGTGCTTTTTCAATATGGCGATCTGGCCATGTACGATCAGGTAAACTGATAGTTTCAAATCTCTTGTACTTCTGGTAATTCATCATTTTTTATTCTCCTTTCCAACCTTTAATAAAAAACTCCCGTCTCATGCATGTAGCGCAAGAGGACGAGAGTCTAAACTTCGTGGTTCCACCTCAATTTATTGACACCTCACGATGTCAACCTTTTCGAGTACTAACATACTCTAGCACGATAACGGGTGCGGGATCCGTAGCTACTTACTATGATTTCAGCGCTCCACTCTAGGATGAGTTCAGAATGTCATAACGACCTTTTTCACCATCCAAGGCCTCTCTCTGCTTATTACCACTCTTACTGTTTCCTTTCAACGTCTTTGTTTACTTCGGTTGTTGACCATATCTTATTCTATTAACCTTCTTAAGTCAACACATTTTTTCTATTAATTTTACGCAAATACAAACATCTTTCATACATTTTAGGATATTTAGAAATAATGTTCTAAAGTATATACAATCCGCCTTTATCATCATTCTATTTCAAACAAATCAAATAAGCACGTATTTTAGCGAAAATATTGAAAATTTACTATTGTATACAATAAGTATGACTATTTCTTCACAAATTATAAAGTGCTTACACTGTATACAATTTCGTTTCATACGAATTCTTAATAAATCAAAAAAATCATATATTTTTTGAGCCTTCATTAACATTAGTGGGTAATATTCCAGCTTCAATGAATGAATTTATATAACTTTATATAGAAAAACCACTAAATATCATTTATCGTTAAGTCGACCAAAACCACGAGAGGATGATA
>NZ_VUNM01000010.1 GCF_009695655.1 Sharpea porci | reverse complement strand
GCGGCGGGCACACCTGTACCCATCCCGAACACAGAAGTTAAGCGCCGCAGCGGCGACGATAGTGCGCAAGTGCGACAATAGCGCTCTGCCAGGTAGGCAAAGGACCGGAAGGTCCTTTTTCTTTTGCATAAAATAAAAGGAATGGCTAGTGCCATTCCAAAGTTCATTTATTTGGTCGTGGATCCAAATCCACCATTTCTTATCGCTGATGCATCATCGTCATCAGTAAGGAAATATTGCATAATTATACCTTGGGCAAATCCTTGTCCTTTTTTTACAACAATAACTTTATCTTCATTTGTATCGTTCGTTATTTTGATAAAGATATGGCCTTCATTATCTGAATGGAAGTAATCTGAATCAATAATACCTACAGTGTTATTTAACTGTAAACGATATTTAAATCCTAGTCCACTTCTTGGAAAAATCATTAGTACGAGATTTTCACTCATTTCACAACGAATTCCTGTAGGAATTGTGATTGTTTCATTTGGCTTTAAAGAGAAGTCAAATGGCGCAAAGAAATCGTATCCTGCCGAACCTTTGGTTGCTCTTTGTGGGAGTTTAATATCTTTGTAGATACTTTCTAAGTCTTTATTCTTGTAAGCTAATGCAAATTGATTGAAAGATACTTTATGAAATAATGTACTCATTTTCTTCACCTCCTATACACACTAACATAGAGGCAGTATGAAAATAAAGAAAATTAAAAATATATTGTATATTCATTGCAATTCATATAAGACTATAAAAATAAAATCAATCGTGATATAATGCCATTGTTATGAGTGAAGAGGAGAGAATATATGATTGGTTTCTATAATTATACAGTTATCCTAACATATATGAGTTTATTAAGTGCCTTATTAGGAACACATTTCGCATTTTCACAGAATTATGTATTAGCATTATTTTGTCTTATGATGTGCGGCTTCTTTGATTCTTTTGATGGTATTGTTGCAAGAAGTAAGAAGGATCGTACAGTTGAAGAAAAGAAGTTTGGGATACAGATAGATTCATTGGTAGATCTTGTATCTTTTGGTGTATTTCCATCTTTAATTGCATATAGTATGGGATTTACTGAACCTTGGTGCTTCCTGCTCTTTGCGATTTATGTCTTAGGTGCCGTAATTCGTTTAGGATATTTTAATGTTGTTGAAGAAACAAGACAGCAACAAACATCAGAAAAAAGAAAGTTCTATCAGGGTTTACCAGTAACATCATCATCTTTAATATTCCCAATGATTTATTGTTTGACTGTATGGTTCCCTATTCATGTTGTCCAACAAATCTATTTCTTTGGGTTAGGTGTTGTTGGTTTCTTATTTGTCCTTGACTTCAAAGTGCCTAAACCAGGCTTAAAAGGTATCTTAGCGATGATTGGTGCTGGAGCAATCTTACTAGCAGTATTAGTCATAAATGGATATGTAAGGATGGGACGTTAATGAGTATATTATTAAGAGATGGTTCAAAGTTTAACTATAATGAATCACAAGATATATTCTTAAAAAAGCTATATGGATCAGTAATCGGAAGAGGAGCACTTAAGGTGATGACTCTTCCTTTTGTAACGAAGTGTGGTGGTATTTATATGTCATCAGCACTTTCTAAAGGTCGTATTAAGAAGTTTATTAAGCAGAATCATATTGACATGAGCCAATATGAAGACAAAGACTATCATGATTTTAATGATTTCTTTACTCGAAAAATTAAAGAAAATCAAAGAACAATCATTCAAGATGATAATATCTTAATATCACCATGTGATGGGAAACTTTCAGTACATCCAATTGATACCAATACCATTCTTACCATAAAAAATACACAATATAAATTAGATGACCTCTTCATGTCTCCATCAATTAGTGATACATTTAAAGGTGGACAAGCACTGATCTTTAGATTAACTGTCGATGATTATCACCGTTATCATTTCTTTGATGATGGATGGAAAGAAGAAGATCATTATATACCTGGTGTCTTTCATACTGTTAATCCTGTCGCTAATGATTATTATCCAATCTATAAGACAAATAGCCGTAATTATAGCTTACTTCATACATTACATTTTGATGATGTTGTGATGATGGAAGTTGGTGCTATGATGGTAGGGAAGATTACCAATCATCCAATTACTACTTTTAAACGTGGTGATGAAAAAGGATATTTTGAGTTTGGTGGAAGTACTATTGTATTATTATTCAAACAGGGTATTCTTAAAGTAGATGATGATATTATGAGAAATTCGAAGAACAATAATGAAACAAAAGTCTTACTTGGGGAAAAAGTAGGCATGAGAATAGAACGATAAAAGGAGTAAACCTCCTTTTAGAATGGAGGTAAAACAATGGGAAAAGTAATCGCAATCACAAATCAAAAAGGTGGGGTTGGTAAAACCACGACAAGTGTTAATCTTTGTGCCGCGCTCGCATATATGAAAAAGAAGGTCTTGTTGATTGATGTTGACCCTCAGGCAAATGCTACTCAGGGTATTGGTGTTAACCGTGGTGCTTTAGAACGTTCTACATATGATGTGCTTATTGACCAAATACCTATTGAAGATGTCATCATCCCTACGAATGTACCAAATTTAGACATTGCGCCTGCAAGTATTGATTTAGCAGGTGTAGAAGTGCAGCTCTCAACAGTCACACATGGCCGTGAACAGCGTTTAAAAGATGCTTTGCGAAATGCACGTGAAAACTATGAATATATTATCATTGATTGTCCTCCTGCATTAGGTCTGTTGAACACAAATGCTTTAACAGCAGCTAACTCAGTACTCATCCCTGTACAATGTGAATATTATGCACTTGAAGGTTTAACACAGTTATTAAATACAATCTTATTGACACAATCTGTCTTTAATAAGGATCTTACAATAGAAGGTGTTCTCCTTACAATGTTGGATAATCGTACAAACTTAGGTGTTGAAGTCACACAGGAAGTACGTAAGTATTTCAAAGAAAAAGTCTACGACACTGTTATTCCTAGAAATATTAAGCTATCTGAAGCACCTTCCGAAGGTCTCGATATATTTGACTATGATCCACGTTCAGGTGGAGCGAAGGCCTATAATCAGCTGGCAAAGGAAGTGGTGAAGAGAAATGCCTAAGAAGAAGAGTGGATTAGGGAAGGGTCTTGATGCAATCTTCCAAAATGGAACAACAGGTACTGATTTGACAAGCATGATTGATGCAATTGAAAAGAAAGCACCTGAAATGGCCCAAAATATGATTGCGGTAGATGAGATACGTCCTAATCCTTATCAGCCTAGAAAATATTTTGATGAAGAAGCACTTAATGAATTAGCGGCTTCGATTAAAGAACATGGCGTCTTCCAGCCGATTCTCTTAAAGAAGTCCATCCAGGGTTATGATATTGTTGCCGGTGAAAGAAGATGGCGTGCCAGCAAAATTGCAGGATTGAAGGAAATTCCAGCTATTATCGTAGAGTTTACTGATGATCAGATGATGGAAATTGCGCTGCTTGAAAACATACAGCGTGAAGATCTGAATGCGATTGAAGAAGCTCAGGCTTATAAAGCAATGATGGAGAAACTCAATCTTACACAGGAAGAACTCGCTAAAAGAGTTGGAAAATCAAGAGCACATGTGGCTAATACTTTGCGCTTGCTCAATATGCCCGAACAACTACAACAATATGTCCTTGATGGAACATTATCAATGGGACATGTAAGACCATTAATCGGCCTTAAAGAAGAAACAGCCCTGAAGATTGCGAAAAGAACGATTGACGAAGGCTTAAGTGTTCGCCAGGTAGAAGATATTGTCAAAGGTGTAAAACTCTCTCAAGCACGAAAAAATGCGCCTAAAAAAGAAAAGAATGCACAGTATACTTATGCTGAAGGATTAATTCGTAAGAAATATGGAACACGTGTAAAGGTCGAAGATAAGGCTATCACAATAAAATATACGGATGTCAAAGATCTTAATCGTATTCTTGAACTTATGGGTGTTATAGAAGATATTTAGTCATGTGGAAACACATGGCTTTTTTTGCGAATTATGAAAAAAGATCATATCTAGTCCCTCTTTCATTATAATAAAAGACATGGAGGTATTTTTGTATGAATCAATTTCCTGAAGGATTTTTATGGGGTGGTGCTACGGCTGCCAACCAATTTGAAGGTGGATGGAAAGAAGGTGGCAAAGGACCATCAGTATCCGATGTTGCTAAATTCACTGATCCCAAAAGCATGAAAGAATTACTAGATGTACATGGGCTTACTGATATTACGGATGAAGATATTAAAGAAGCTATGGCTACTGATGATGAAGTCTATTATCCAAAAAGACATGGTATTGATTTCTATCATCATTATAAAGAAGATATCAAGCTACTCGCAGGGATGGGTTTCAAGGTTTACCGTATGTCCATTGCCTGGAGCCGAATATTCCCCCGTGGCGATGAATTAGAGCCTAATGAAGAAGGCTTGAAATTCTATGACGCGGTATTTGATGAATGCCTCAAATACAATATGCAGCCTTTGGTCACAATGTCACATTATGAACCACCACTAGCTATTGCGACAGAATATAATGGCTGGTATAACCGTAAAGTTATTGACTTCTTTGTCCATTATGTCGATGTCATTACAAAACGTTATGCTTCTAAAGTCAAATACTGGCTGACATTCAATGAAGTTGATTCAATCATCCGTCATCCCTTTATGACCGGTGGACTTATTGAATCACGATTCAAAAAAGAAGAATTTGAAGAAGTCGAATATCAAGCCATGCATCACCAGTTTGTCGCAAGTGCACTAGCTGTCAAAATAACGCATGAGAATATTCCTGATGCCAAGGTTGGCTGCATGTTGACAAAGCTTACTTATTATCCCTATAGCTGTAAACCTGAAGATGTCCTGGAAGAAAGAGAACGCATGAGAAGTATTTATTGTTATAGTGATACACAGGTATTTGGTGAATATCCAAAATACTTACTAACGAAATATAGGAATAAGGGCTGGCATATTAAAATGACAGATGAAGATCTTAAAATCATGAAAGCTTATCCAGTCGATTTCATCAGTTTCTCTTATTATTCATCAAGCTGTGTCGCTCACAACAACAATGGCTTAGAAATGACAACTGGCAATACCGTTACCGCAATTAAGAATCCCTATATTCCTTCAAGTGACTGGGGCTGGCAGATTGATCCTATTGGTTTACGTATCTCTCTTATTGACTTGGCTGATCGTTATCGTAAACCACTCTTCGTCGTAGAGAATGGGTTAGGTGCAAAGGATGTCGTTGAAGCAGATGGTACAATCAACGATGATTATCGTATAGATTATCTTCAATCCCATATCATCCAAATGTGGCATGCAATTCACGATGACGGTGTAGATCTCATGGGCTATACAACATGGGCCCCAATTGACCTTATTTCCAATTCTACTAATCAGATGAGTAAGCGTTATGGCTTTATTTATGTCGATGTCGATGATTATGGCCATGGAACATATAAAAGAAGTAAAAAGAAATCTTATAATTGGTACAAAGAAGTGATTGAGACAAATGGGGCAAGTATTTTAAAAGACGAATAGTTATGAGTATGCAAGTGATCGTCAGTCAGATGGCTGAACTCTTTATCCTCCTCTTTCTAGGCTATTTTCTTTATAAAATTCATATCATTGATAATACATTCAACAATAATCTCAACAAACTTGTCCTCTATGTCACCATTCCTTGTATGGTTGTCGGCAATTCACTTTCCATCACTAAATACGCATCACTTTCAACAGTTGGCTATGTCTTCTTGATTGCGATTGCGACATTCTTACTATTACCAGTTGCTGGATATGTCATAGCGAATATATTAAAAGTTCCCAAACAAGATATGGGTCTTTATGTCTTTATGACCACCTTTTCTAATATCGGTTTTATCGGTTTTCCAGTCATGAAGAGTATTTTTGGCAATGCTTCTATCTTTTATACAACCGTCTTCAACATGGTCTTCAATATGTCCGTCTATACTTATGGACTCTATATTATTAATATGGGCAGTGAAGCAAAGATCGATGTCACCTGGCAAAAGATTCTCTCACCTGCAACCTATTCATGTCTACTTGCCTTAATCATCTATCTTGCCCATATTCATCTCCCCCATATTATCACCCATACGCTGACAACCGTAGGCGATATTACAACACCTACCTTTAGCCATGATGATTATTGGCGCAACTCTTGCCCGTATTCCTTTTAAGACTGTTTTTGATGAATTGAGACTCTATCCCTATACCATTCTTAAACAGCTTGTTTTGCCCATTATTGCCTACTATCTCCTATCAAGCTTTATTAAAGACCCACTCATATTAGGTGTAACACTGATCTGTATAGCTATGCCTGTAGGCAACTCTGCCGTTCTCTTTACTAACTTATATGGGGGCAATAATGAATTGGCAGCCAAGTCCGTCTTTATCACCACAATTATTTCCATTATCACCATTCCTATTATTGTTGCTTTATTTTTAACTTAAGGAGGAAATAAATATGTATGCAGATTATCACCTTCATAGTGAATTCTCAGATGACTCAAGAGAACCTATGGATAACCAAATCCAACAAGCCATCTCTTTAGGCTTAAATGAAATATGTTTTACTGATCATGTCGACTATGGTATTAAACGCGACTGGGATGACCCAAGAGGGGTTGAATGGCGTGGGGGCGATGGCATTTCTTCAAGCAAGGATGAAATGGATCCCCTTGCCAATGTCAACTACCCAGAATACTTCGCTAAACTCTTAAGAATGCGTGTAACTTATAGCAAAGATATCACCATTCGATCAGGCTTAGAATTTGGCATTCAGTCAATTACTGTTGATGACTACAAGAAGCTTTATAATCATTATCAGGATCAGTTAGACTTTGTGCTTTTCTCCATGCATCAGGTCAATAACTTAGAATTCTGGACACAGGATTTCCAGGCTGGTAAAACCCAACAAGAATATAATGAAGAATATTATCGTGAAATTCTTAAGACAATGAAACTCTTCAAGAATTATTCCGTTCTTGCCCACTTAGACTTACTTGTTCGTTATGACAAGAATGGTGTCTATCCATTTGAAAAGCTTGAAGATATCATTGCGGAAATCTTAAAACAGGCTATTCATGATAATAAAGGTATTGAAGTCAATACATCTTCATGGCACTATGGCCTTGCGGACACACAGCCTAGCCGCAAGATTCTTAAGCTTTATAAGGATCTTGGAGGCAAGATAATTACTGTTGGCTCAGATGCCCATTCGACAAAATATCTCGCTGATCATATCAAAGATGCCTATGCGATACTAAAAGATGAAATAGGCTTTGAAGAAATCACAACCTTTGATCATATGCAGCCAGTATTCCATAAACTATAAAAGGTGTAGTAGGTTAATCCTGCTACACTTTTTTATAGGATAATTGTTTCGTTATCATCAGGAATATATAATCTTCCTGAATAATACTGTTTCGCTTCATCACGATAGATTTCTTTGCGGACAATAATATGATCATCTTCTGTATGATACAACAATAAGTTTTCAACATGATATTTTTGTGCAATCATAGCTGCATCCTTAACTGTAGAATGATGTTTCTCATAGGGCTTATAGATTTCCTTGTCTTTGTAAAGACAGAAGGCTTCATGTAAAAGCCATTTCGCATTATTTACATATGAGGCATTACGTTCATTCAATGGTTCATCACCACAACATACGAGATACCCTTCATCTAGCTTCATCATATAACCAAACTGTTTAGCTTTTGTGGAATGAATATCAAAGAAGGTCACTTCATGACCAATAATAGTTTTCTTTTCACCGTTCGTTACAACGACAAGATGCAACCGTTCATCAATTAGACTTGTCTGTTTGGCGGTAAAAAGCTTGTTTGCGAAATCATTTAGTAATGCGATTACTTCATCATGGCCATAGATATAAGCTTCGCCTTCATATTCTCCTGAAAGCATTTTTTGAAGAATCAGACGCATAATCCAGATGATACCAAGTAAATGATCAATATGTTTATGGGTAATCATGATGTCATGAATATTTCGATAATCGATATTGTTGTCTTTAAGACGTTTGAGTATCTCGTTGCCGCCTCCTCCATCGACAAGAAAGTATTGATCATTCTCTTCAAACACATAACATGTATTAAAACATTCCGTTACTAAGGCACTTCCCGTACCAAGCATTGTCAACTCCATAATAATCTCCTTATGATGATTCTATTATACAAAACTTTACACGAAAGAGACGTATAAGTTCACAAAAAGAGTTTCAAATTTAAACGTATGTATGGTAGAATAAGATGGTTTGTCCGAAAGAGAGGTATAATATGAATCAATATGATGTGATTGTAGTTGGAGCTGGTCCTGCTGGGATTATGGCTTGTTATGAATTGTATTTGAAGAAACCTGAATTAAAGGTATTACTTGTGGATAAGGGGCATGATGTTATGTATCGTCATTGTCCAATCAAAGATAAAAAGATTAAGCGTTGTCCTGAGATTAAAGAAGAACAGCCAGGTTGTTTACCTGCTTGTTCAATTACATGTGGTTTTGGTGGTGCTGGTGCGTATTCTGATGGGAAGTTCAATATAACTAGTGAGTTTGGTGGCTGGTTAACGGACTATCTGCCTGATGATGAGGTTGTGGATGTGATTAAGTATGTTGATGAGCTTTATTTAAAGCATGGAGCGACAAAAGACATCACTGATCCTACAACCGATAAAATCCGGGAAATTGAGAGACGAGGTTATGCTGTTGGATTAAAATTGCTTCGTGCTAAGGTACGTCACTTAGGCACGGAAGAAAACCTAAGGATTATGACAGAAATGAGTGAAGAACTCAAAAAACATATCGATATGCGTTTTAAAACTGCTGTCAAAGATATTATCGTGGAAGATAATAAAGTTGTTGGTGTTGAGCTTGAAAAGGGGGATAAGCTTTATGCCAATGATGTATTGCTTGCCCCTGGTCGTGATGGTGCAACCTGGCTTGATCATATTCTCAGCCAGCATGATATTAAGATGTATAATAATCAGGTTGATATTGGTGTACGTGTGGAAACAAGCAATGTTGTTATGGATGAAATTAATGAAAACTTATATGAAGGGAAGTTTATATATAATACATCTGTTGGAACTAAGGTCAGAACATTCTGTTCTAATCCAAGTGGACATGTTGTCATAGAAAACCATGAAGGGACAATGATGGCAAATGGTCATAGCTATCATGATCCTAAACTTGGTTCCCATAATACAAACTTTGCCTTGCTTGTCTCACATCAATTCAGTGAACCTTTTAATCAGCCTAATGAATTTGCCCATGCGATTGCGAAACTTGCCAACAAGCTCTCTAATGGTTCAGTTATCGTACAACGCTATGGTGATATTAAAAGAGGTCGTCGCAGTACAACAAAACGTATCAAAGAAGGCTATACAATACCAACATTGCCAGAAGCTGTACCAGGTGATTTAGGTTTAGTATTACCTTATAATACAATGAAATCCATTATTGAAATGATTGAAGCACTTGATCATGTGACACCTGGTATTGCGAATGACCATACGCTTCTCTATGGTGTTGAAGCAAAATTCTATTCTGCAAGACCAAAAGTCCGCCCAGGTTTTGAAACAGAGATTGATCATCTCTATGTTGCTGGTGATGGGGCAGGTCTAACAAGAGGTTTAGCTCAAGCTGGCGCAAATGGTATCTTAGTCGCAAGACATATTATTGAAGAGAAACAGTAGTTTCTCTTTTTTAATAAGAATAATTATGAAATAAACAAATAATAATAGAATAATTTGGAAAACAAGACAAATGCTTGTTATGTTGTTGACTTTAGTGAACGAGATTTATAGAATGTGTCTAAACCAGTGAGGTGGAAGTAAAAATAGAAGATGTATTCACAGAGAGCTTATCGTTGCTGAGAGATAGGTAATGGCAGTCTATTAAATGGGCCACTGAGGGCGAAGAGGAAATTCTTTGACGTAGGGCTTACGTTAGTAGCCAGTGATTTGATGGAATC
The DNA here is from genome assembly GCF_009695655.1 of Sharpea porci. Classification (GTDB taxonomy): domain Bacteria; phylum Bacillota_I; class Bacilli_A; order Erysipelotrichales; family Coprobacillaceae; genus Sharpea; species Sharpea porci. Next base: position 50,053 of record NZ_VUNM01000010.1, on the reverse strand, counting down.
ATGATTATACATGACAAGGTGGCTAAACGATTTTTATCGTCCTTGAGGATTATTCCTTAAGGGCGTTTTTTTATAGGAGGACACAGGTGTATGTTTGAACCAAGCTTAGAAGATATGACAAAGATGGACGTGACAGGATATCGATATATCCCACTTAGAAAAGAAATCTATAGTGACTTCTTTACACCTATAATGGTCCTAAAAAAATTACGTAGTATCACGGACCACTGTTTCATTCTTGAAAGTAATGAGCATAGTAATCAATGGGGACAATATTCATTCATTGGCTTTCATCCAAAACATGAGATTACTTGTAATAATTATCGTTTAACTTTTGATGGCTTTGATGAAGGCCGTAAAGATCCAACAAAGTATATACGCCAGTTCATGAATCATCATAAAAGTATGAAATTAGCACATTTCCCAACACTTACGGGAGGGCTAGTCGGCTTTTTTAGCTATGACTATGCGAAATATCATGAAAAGGCACTTAAACTTGTTGAAAAAGATGATACGCATTTTAAGGATGTGGATTTGATGTTCTTTGATGAAATCATCTGCTTTGATCACTATAAACAAAAGATATCCATCATTGTTAATGTTGAAACAGACAATATAGAAGAAGATTACCACAAAAAATGTGAACGTATTCTTGAAATAGAAAATATCATTAAACATACAGAAATGAAGTTTGAAGAACCACTTCGCCTAAAAAGTGCATTTACACCACAGTTCTCAAGAGAAGAATATTGTGCAAAGGTCGAAATAGTAAAGAAACATATTATTGAAGGGGATATCTTTCAAGCCGTATTAGCTAATCGTCTTGAAGCAAAGTGCAGTGGCTCCCTTCTTGATACCTACCGCATTCTAAGAACCACAAATCCTTCACCCTACATGTTTTATTTCCATTCTCAGACACTTGAAGTGGCTGGGGCTTCACCTGAAACAATGGTGAAATTAGAAGATGGAATTGTTTCAAGTTTCCCAATCGCTGGGACAAGACCAAGAGGCAGAAATGATGAAGAAGACGAAAGATTGATTGATGATCTGCTTCATGATGAAAAAGAACTTGCAGAACATAATATGTTGGTGGATTTAGGAAGAAATGATCTAGGCAGTATTTCAGAAATAGGCAGTGTTAATGTTGATAGCTATAAAGAAGTACTGAAGTTTTCTAAAGTCATACATATTGCCTCGAAAGTCTCTGGTAAGCTAACGAAAGATAGAGACGCTCTTGATGCCTTAGAACACACCTTGCCTGCTGGAACACTTTCCGGGGCACCTAAAATTCGTGCTGTCAATATTATTAGTGAACTTGAGGGTGTCAAAAGAGGTATTTATGGCGGTGCCATTGGCTATCTAGATTTAACGGGTAATATGGATACATGTATTGGTATTCGTCTTGCTTATAAGAAAGCAAGTAAACTCTATGTATGTTCAGGAGCGGGGATTGTGGCTGATAGTGTTGGTAATAATGAATATCAGGAATGCTTTAATAAAGCTGCTGCTGTTATTGAAGCGTTGAAAGAGGCAAATGGAGGTATTGATGTATGATTGTACTTATTGATAATTATGATTCATTTACTTATAACCTTTATCAGCTTATTGGTCAATTTGATCATGAGATCGTTGTAATCAGAAATGATGAAAAAAGCGTTGAAGACATCAAGAGCTTAAAGCCACGTGCCATCATCATTTCACCAGGTCCAGGAAGACCAGAAGATGCTGGTATTTGTGAAGAGCTTATTCAAAAATGCCAAAAAGACTTTCCGATGCTAGGTATATGTTTAGGTCATCAGGCAATTATCGAAAGTTTTGGCGGAACAGTGGACTATGCGCCAAAGTTAATGCATGGAAAATCTTCAACAATAACAATTGATACGACTTCACCTATTTTTCAAGGAGTAAGTGAAAGAACAGTTGTGGGAAGATATCATTCACTAGCTGGTAGTGAGAATAACTGGCCGGATATATTACAGATTATTGGCCGTAGTGATGATGGTGCCATCATGGCTATCAAGCATCAGGATTATCCCATCTATGGCCTGCAATTCCATCCCGAATCCATCCTGACAAGTAAGGGTGAAAAAATGATCAAGAATTTCTTAAAGGAGACAAGTTATGATTAAAGAAGCTATAGAGAAAATTGTGAATAAAGGCGATCTTACATATGAAGAAGCCTATCAGGTGATGAATGAAATCATGCGTGGACAATCAACACCAACACAGAATGCTGCCTTTCTTGCCGCATTAAGTACAAAATCTACAAAAGCCGAAACCATCGAAGAAATATCAGGTTGTGCTGCAGCCATGCGTGAACTCGCCACACCTGTAGAACATCCAGACTTTGATGTCTTAGAAATTGTAGGAACAGGAGGCGATGGTGCCCATTCCTTCAACATTTCAACGACAAGTGCCTTTGTGATTGCGGCAAGTGGTATTAAAGTGGCGAAACATGGCAATAGAGCTGCTTCATCACTTTCAGGAACAGCGGACGTACAGGAAGCTCTTGGCGTAAATATCCATCAGGATCCTATTAAAGCCAACCAAATGTTGAAAGATGTCGGGCTATGTTTCCTCTTTGCCCAGCAATATCATTCAGCTATGAAATATGTTGGCCCAATTCGAAAAGAATTAGGATTTAGAACAGTATTTAATATTCTTGGACCAATTACTAACCCTGCGAAGCCAACAATGTTCTTGCTTGGGGTTTATGATGAATATCTTGTTGAACCTATTGCGAAAGTACTTGATAAGCTAGGTGTAAAAAGAGCCCTCGTAGTTTATGGTCAGGACAAGCTTGATGAGATTTCAGTAAGTGCTCCAACGACTGTATGTGAACTTAAAGATGGCTATTACCGCACAACAACAATTCAGCCAGAAGACTTGGGCTTAGTACGTGGTCAAAAGGAAGAATTAGTAGGCGGTGATGCGAAAGAGAATGCAGTTATTACAAGAGGTATTCTAAGTGGTGAAATTCAAGGAACAAAGCGCAATGCCGTTCTCTTAAATGCAGGAGCTGCTCTTTATGTAGGTGGCGAGGCTGATGATATTTCCCAGGGAATACAAAAAGCAGCAATGCTTATTGATAATGGGCAAGCCTTACAAAAACTAGAAGAATATATTAAAGCAAGTAATGGATGAAAGATATGATTATTGATGAGATTGTAAGAAGTACTGAAAAAAGAATACAAAGGGAGAAGCAGTTGGTCCCTTTAGAAGAAGTGAAAGAGCAGGCTTATAAACTTCCCAAATCACATTTTCGTTTATATAACACACTCAAAGAGCCTGCTCTTTCCTATATATGTGAAGTCAAGAAAGCCTCACCTTCAAAAGGGGTGATTGCGCAAGACTTTGATTATTTAAAAATTGCGAAAGAATATGAAGATATTGGTGCTCATGCCATATCAGTTCTTACTGAACCGGATTATTTTCAAGGTCATCTGAGTTATCTTAAGGAGATTAGTGAAGAGGTTAGTATACCTACATTAAGAAAAGATTTCATAATTGATGAATATATGATTTATCAAGCAAAGATTGCGAAAGCAAGTGCGGTATTATTGATTAGTGGCATATTGACGTTAGAACAACTCAAGCACTATTTATCCATATGTCATGAACTTGGCTTAGATGCCTTGGTTGAAGCACGTGATGAAGAACAGCTCCAAAAAGCTATTAAAGCTAAGGCAAGAATTATTGGGGTGAATAATCGAGACTTAAGAGATTTTAGTGTTGATATTCATCATTCATTACGTTTCCTGAATATGATACCTGAAGATGTGTTGTTTGTGAGTGAGAGCGGTATTCAAGAGAGAAGTCAGATTGTGGAACTTGAAGAGCATCATGTGAATGGTGTACTGATTGGAGAAACTCTTATGAGAGCTCGTGATAAAGGTGCTATGTTGAAGAGGTTAAAAGGTGAAAATTAAGATATGTGGTCTTTTTAGAGAAGAAGATATAACTTATGTCAATAAATATAAACCAGATTATATCGGTTTTGTCTTTGCGAAAAGTACAAGACAGGTGACAAAAGAAAAAGCCAAAAAGCTCAAACAACTACTTGATCCTGATATTCAGGCTGTTGGTGTATTTGTGAATGCACCAATTACTTTCATCAGCGAAGTTGTGCAAGACCATATTATTGATCTTATACAACTTCATGGACAAGAAGATGAACGTTATATCAAGCAGCTTAAAGAAGTCGTTGATGTGCCTATTATCAAGGCCATCCGTGTTGGTAAAGATGAAATGAAAAGCTATGATGTGAATTATTATCTCTTGGATGGTGTGCAGCCTGGAAGTGGGCAAAGCTTTGACTGGAGTCAAATACAAGAACTTAATCATCCCATCTTTCTAGCTGGGGGAATATCCAAGAATAATATCCAAGAAGCATTAAAAACAAATGTTTATGCCTTAGATATATCAAGTGGTGTTGAAAAGCAAGGTGTAAAGAATGAAACTTTGATTAAAGAAGTGATTAGGAGTGTTAGAAATGGCTAAAGGTAGATATGGTGAATTTGGGGGACAGTATATTCCTGAAACCCTGATGAATGAGATACATAAAGTAGAAGAAGCATATGAGTTTTATAAGAATGATCCAGCATTTAATGAAGAATTGAATACATTACTGAAAGAATATGCGGGAAGACCTTCATTACTCTATTATGCAAAGAAAATGAGTGAAGATTTAGGTGGGGCAAAGATATATCTTAAAAGAGAAGATTTAAATCATACTGGTTCCCATAAAATCAACAATGTCCTAGGTCAGGCTTTAATGGCCAAAAAGATGGGCAAGAAACGCTTGATTGCTGAAACTGGCGCGGGACAGCATGGCGTGGCAACAGCTACAGCAGCCGCTCTTCTTGATTTAGAGTGTGATATCTTTATGGGAAAGGTCGATACAGATCGTCAGGCTCTTAATGTTTATCGTATGGAACTCTTAGGTGCTCATGTTCATCCTGTTACGACAGGTACAATGACCCTCAAAGATGCAGTCAACGAATGTATGCGTGAATGGACAAAACGTGTGGATGATACACTCTATTGCCTAGGCTCTGTGATGGGTCCCCATCCATTCCCTATGATGGTAAGAGATTTCCAATCTGTAATCTCTAAAGAAGCACGTGCACAGATTCTTGAAAAAGAAGGCAAGCTTCCTGATATTGTCATGGCCTGTGTTGGCGGAGGAAGCAATGCCATGGGTACTTTCTACAACTTCATTCCTGATCAAGATGTCCAGCTCATTGGCTGTGAAGCAGCCGGCAAGGGCATTGATACGCCAGAAACAGCCGCTACTATTAACACTGGATCGATTGGTGTTTTCCATGGTATGAAATCACTCTTCTGTCAGGATCAATATGGTCAGATTGCTCCTGTCTACTCCATCTCAGCAGGCCTGGATTATCCTGGTATAGGTCCAGAACATGCCTATCTCGCAGCAACTAAGCGTGCCAGCTATGTCGGCATTACAGATGATGAAGCAGTTGATGCATTTGAATATCTCGCAAAGACAGAAGGCATCATTTGTGCTATTGAAAGTGCTCATGCAGTGGCATATGCCAAGAAGATTGCCGGAAGTATGCGTAAAGACCAGATTATTATTGTTTGTCTGTCTGGTCGAGGAGATAAAGATGTAGCCGCAATCGCAAGATATAGGGGGAAAGAAATCTATGAATAGAATACAAAATGCTTTTAAAGATAAAAAAGCCTTTATCGCTTTCTTAACAGCAGGTGATCCAACCCTAGATCAAACCAAACGCTATATTCATAAAATAACAGAAGCAGGGGCATCACTGATAGAAATAGGCATACCTTTCAGTGATCCTATTGCTGAAGGACCAACAATTCAAAATGCGAATGTTCGTGCATTAAAAAATGATGTTCATACAGATAATGTTATGGCCATGGTTAAAGAAATCAGAGAAGAAGGTATTGATATTCCATTATGTTTCATGACATATTTAAATGTTGTCTTTCATTATGGTTATGATGCATTCTTTAAGAAATGCCAGGAAGTTGCTATTGATGGTATTATTATTCCTGATCTTCCCTATGAAGAAGCTAAGGAAGTCAGCGATGTCTGTAGACAATATGGTGTAAGCCTGATATCCATGATTGCCCCAACATCAAAAGAACGTGTCAAAATGATTGCCCAGGAAGCAGAAGGATTTATCTATCTTGTATCATCAATGGGGGTTACAGGTACACGCTCTAACGCTGCTTTTGCCCTCAATCTTCCCGATATTGTTGAAAGCATTAAAGATATCACGCAAACACCTGTAGCAGTAGGGTTTGGTATTCATAATCCAGAACAAGCCAAGGAAATGGCAAGTTTTGCGGATGGTGTTATTGTCGGCAGTGGCATTGTCAATATTATTGCGAATCAAGACCAGGATGTTGAAAATGCAGTTTATAATTATGTCAAAGATATGTGTGCAGCATTATAATTGAAAACAGTCCCATCTCTATTTAAGAGATTGAGACTGTTTTTCATTGGAATTATATATTACGTGGAATGATTATAATAATTGTTGAAAATAGAGAGCTATGGTTTCTATACAGTCCTTTGTTTGAACGCAGGTGCCAATACGATCAAAGAAACCATGATCCATACCTTGATAACGAACAAGTGTACAAGGAATATGATGATCGATTAATCTTTTCGCAAATTGATCATTTGATAGCCGGTAATAATCATATTCTGCTTCAATAAGAAGAACATGGGAAATATTCTGTAAATGCTTTGTATAGAGGGGAGACAAGCGTTCATCACAGTAGTCATGTACATGATAGGCATAGAGATGTACCATTAAGTCATTAAGTAGAATGAATCTATTGAGTCTTGTCTTCATATAATCTTTTTGTGTCTCAATGACTGGATAATGATCATATGACCAGTAATTGAGTTGTTTATTGTTGTTGACATCAAGAGCTGCATAGATAGGGATGGTTAAGGCGATGGACTTTCCTAACTCTGTAGCACTAATGGCTAAAGCAAGTGCACCACCAGCACTTTCACCACATATAGCAACATGTTTGGAATCAATTTGCCATAATTCAAGATGGCCTAAAAGCCATTGTGTGACTTCTTTACAATCATTATAGGCAGCTGGGAAAGGAGCTTCAGGGGCAAGACGATAGTCAATTGACACAACCATTGCTTGTGCGCATTCACATAGATATTTACATGGATTTGTCGAAACACATGAACTTCCACCAATATAACCGCCACCATGAATAAAGATAATCATATGGCTTGTTGGAGTGTTAGGTTTAAAAATCCTAATTGGAATCTGGCGGTCTTTTAAAGGAATGAGTCGAGTTTCTATTTTTATTGGAGTGCTTGTTATATCATTGTTAGGTGAACCCATTGTTTGCCTTAAAGCTAAGGCGTCTATTGACTGATTATCTTGAGAAATATCAGTTTCAAGAATAAAACCACTCTTTTTCACTTTTTCAATAACTGTTGGATCAAGAATATGTAGTTTATCTGTATGAGGTATACGTTTAAAGAGCAGGTTTGTATCTTTATAGAAGGGAATATTGTTGACTTCAAGCATATTACATTGCTCCAATTTCAGCAATGATACTATTTTGTGTAATCTTGTCCTCTTTGTTTAGCAGTTTTATTGATTTCTTATTTGATGTATCAACAACAATAACAGATGGATCATATCCTGCTTCCTTCACTTTATTAAAATCAACAGTTGCGAGTAAGTCCCCTGCAATAACAATATCTCCTTGCTTTACATGCGAAGTAAAATACTGACCATTTAGTTTTACTGTATCAATACCTATATGAATAAGGATTTCTTCGTTATTTTTTGTAGTAATACCATAGGCATGCTTTGTAGGGAAGACAACGGAAATAGTGCCTGAAACAGGGGCATAGACGTTGTGATCTGTAGGCATTATCGCAAAGCCGCTACCAAGAGATCCACTAGAGAAAGCTGGATCTTTTACATCACTTAAAGGCATAATCTGTCCTGAAACAGGAGCATGAAGTTCTAAGGTACCAGGCGTGTTATTTTCAGCTGTTTTTTCCTCTTCAGGAATCATACTATCATTAAAGCCAAAGAAATATGTTAGAACTGCTGAAATAAGGAAGGCAGAGAAATAACCAACTAAGAAGCCAACGAATCCTGTACCGAAGTATGCAGGGAATGTTGGTACGGACGCAACAGCTACAGCCATTGCACGTGCACCTGCTCCACCGGCGATAGCACCACCGATACCACCACCAATAATGGCACAAAGGAAAGCTTTACGATATTTAAGCGTAATACCATAGATGGCTGGTTCAGAAATTCCAAAGAAGCCCATGATAGCTGCAGGAGAAGCTACTTGTTTCAATTTTGCATCCTTTGTCTTAAGGTAAACACCTAAAGCTGCACCTGACTGTGCGATAATAGATGGCCCAAATACAGCTAAGATTGTATCGTAGCCAAACTTCTCAACATTCGAGAAGATAATAGGGAATAATCCCCAATGAATACCAAAGACAACCAATACTTGTGCAATAGCACCAATAAAGCCACCTGCAACAATCTTATTAAAACTATAAAGTGTCATATAGAAATTCGCAATTGTTGAAGACAAGAAAGAACCAACTGGACCAAAGATAATAATTGTTACTGGTACAACAATCAACAATGAGAAGAAAGGAGCAAGCCTACTTCTAATTTGATCAGGTAGTATTTTCTTTAATCCCTTTTCAACAAATGATAAGAAAACAATCGCAAATATAATAGGGAATACACTTGATTTAAAAGCTGTTAAATGTACTGGAATACCTAAGAAACTGATAGACTTTCCAGCGTCATATAAGGCTGTTAAATTTGGATAGAGCAATGCTCCAGCAATTGTTACAGATACAAAGAGATTTGTTTTCAAACGCTTTGAACATGTAATTGCAATAACAACTGGTAAGAAATAATACAAACTATCGGCAGCAGCATTAAGAATTTGATAAGTCCCACTATCAGTTGTAAGGAGCTTTGTAGCCGTTAAAACACTTAATAAGCCTTTTAAAATACCAGCTCCAATTAAAGTATCAATGAGGGGAGTAAATAAACTTGAAATAAGTTCAAGAGCTGTTCCCCAAAAGCCTTTCTTGTTTTCGCTTTTTGGAGCAGTTTCTCCATTTAATGGAAAGAGTGAAACAAGTTCATCATAGACATACTGGACGTTGCTACCAAGAACAACCTGTGTTTGACCAGCTACTTCCATAACAGAAAGTACACCCTCAGTATTCTCCAGTGTTTTTTGGTTTACTTTATTCACATCTTTTAAGTCAAACCTTAATCTAGTAGAACAATGCGAATAAGTAATAACATTACTCTTTCCACCCACCTCCTTTAATATTGTCTTTGCGAGATCTTTGTTTGTCATAGTGACGCCTCCTTAAAATAGATATATTTTAAGTCTTGCCTGCTCTTACGCAGTCACAATCTTGTTGCTCAATTAATGCTCGCTTGTATAAATTCTATTAATATGTATGGTGAGATAAACAATCTCACTTTTCGAGACTTCATACTTATATTTTTTTTCAACAAAATCATATATTTTTAATGCGCAATTAAATGCATCAGGCATTTTAGCATGTACTTGTTCATAGAGAAATTCTACATCATCATCAAATTTTTGCTTCATTAATACACGTTGAGCAAAGAACTTGAGATGTAAAATGAATCTTGTATATGATAGAGAATCTTCATCAAACTGTATTTTGAGTTGATATTGAACAATCTGAACAATTTGTTTGATGAGCTGTGTTATGTCTACAGCTGACTGTATTTCCTTGCCTCCTATTTCAGCATTAATAATATGTAATGCAATAAAGCTTGCTTCTTCATCAGGAAGATGAATATGGAGATCTCGATTGATAAGATGTATAGCTTCTAATGCAACATCATATTCAGTCTTATAAAATCTTTTAATTTCCCACAGTAGCTGATTTTGAAAGATTAAACCTTCACTTAGCCTCTGTTTCGCAAAATATATATGATCCGTAAGAGTAATATAAATATTATCACTTAGTGTCTTATGGAGCTTCTCTTGGGCAAATGTCTTAATCTCATCAACAACGCTTAAATATTCATCAGGAATCTGTTTCAATAATTGAGTAAGTTTATTACTGACATCATCATCTTTCAATACAAAGATATGTTCAATCCTATTACCATCAACAAGATCATCCTTATGCTTTTGAAAACCAATACCAGCTCCTTTTAAAACAATATCATGACCTAATTCATTCTTAGAAAATATGAGATTGTTGTTAAAGACTTTCGTTACTTTATATTGCATTTTTTCTCTCCTAATAAAAACGAGACTAAAACAGTCTAAAACTGTTTATAGTCTCGCCTAATCGCATTAGTCACGATCTCTATACAAATAGGATACAGCGCTTACATTTGAATGTCAAGCCACAATAGCTTACATGCCATCTTAGTAAAAAGGTGTATTATACTTAAATCTAAAACAAAGCTGTGAAAGTTCTTTCGTTAAGGAGATAAACTTAATAATCATACATATAATAAAGTATCTCATTTATCAATAATGTATGACATAGGTAACATTAATATAATAAGGGTAATATAAAAGTAAATTGAAGCCTATAACACTTTTATTTGACAATGTCAATAATAAAATTTGAAAAATGACATTTTTATGCTTTCGGATTTTGAAAATATATGTATACTGTAGGCATAGGGATAGATGACAAATATATGACATTTTCATCACGGGAAGCTATGAATATCTCTATGGACTACAAAATATCATTGTCATAAAAAGGAGGGATGAAAGAAATATACAATGCGCCATTTAGGCATACATACAAACTACCACTAGGTGAATAAGCGATAAATCATGAATATCAATGTTTTATATGCGTCAAAATGAAAGCGCTTAGAATTCAGTGACTGATGCATATTCCACCGCCTAAACAAGATATTTCTCTTATTGACCAATCAATGTATGCCTTCATCTCATGAAAACATTACATTCGCAGAATATGCTTTCTTTAATGGAGGGAAAATGAAAAGAAAGAAAACGAATATCCTGCTAGGATGGATGATGCTTTTCTTGACGCTTGGTATGGGCAGTGTTCATGCCTCTAAACATACAATTACATTGCCTATTACCGCAAAGGGAAATACGTCTCATAAAGTGACAATATCCTCTACGGATTCCCCACTTCCTAGTACGGAAAACCTGACGCTCAATAATGAAACAAAGTCCTTTGTCATTCCAATTACCAAGGCAGATAACTACCACTATCTGATTACTGATGACAAGGGCACAACCTACCACACAACTGTTGTTGTAACTAGAAATGCGGATGGCAAGATGGAATCAGCTATTTATGCGAGTAAAGATGGCATAAATAAGACGGATATCATCTTTGGCTCAAACGTTACTAACAACACAATCAAACAAGAAAAGAATGTTGTATCTAAGAAGACAAAACATGTAAAGACTGAAGATGCAACAAGTATCATGAAATACATCGTTGCTTTGTTTCTCTCGGCACTTGCCTTATTTTATTACTTAATAAAATACTTACAAAATAAGAGAGGAACGGACATATGATGAAAAGATTCATGAACAAGACATTACATATCATAGTAGCCTTAGGCATGAGCTTGTTGATGGTTGTCTCGTTGCTTATACCTAATGCTGCACCAGTCAAGGCAGAAGATACAAAAACAACTGCCATAGACAATTTCAGTGTCCAGGTAGCTAGTGGCGCTAAGTTAGATGACCAAGGTCGCTATGTCTGGACTCCAACTACAACTTATGACAAGCATCGTTTCACTTATAGAATCAACTATGATACTTCAGCAGAACATGACATTGTTGAAAATGGCTTTCAGATTACTATTCCAAAGAGACTTCTCAAGAATCGTAATGGTGAATATGCGGATTACATAGAGCTCTCAGTACCAAGTGAAGAAGAAGCTGTTAAAGAAGAGGAAGAAGATTCTTCTCATAAGGTTGACTATGCCTATAAGGAAAGTGATGATCACAACAATATCATTATTTACAACAGACATGTTCTCTCAGGCAGTAGCCATGGCTATATCGAAGTATCTTATCTAACAAGCCAAAATACTTTTAGCTATAAGGACATGGAAGCTTCAGATCCATTCCAGGCACATCTTTCACTCATAAATAATGGTAAAACAGAAACAGCTGATACAGCTATGATTCCTGTCTACATCAATACTTCAGCAACCATTTTCTCAGTTAAAAAGCAAATTCCTCAAAAAATCTATCGTCAATGGGACAAAAGCTGGGGAACTCAACCTGAAAACACAAAAGACAAATGGTTTCTCATATGGCAGATTGATACAAAGCTCAAAGAACCCCTAACTCAGCCTTATAACTTGACTCTTGAAGACAATCCTAAGACTGATGGACTACTTGTTGTTGGATATAGAAGTGGTAGTTTAAAGTTTAGTACGCAAAACGTTCTCAACAATCAAACAAATGATGAAAATACAAGCTATGTTCTTACTGCTTATGATCCTGTAAAGTATGAGAAAGATGACTTCTATACCTTAGACAATGATGTAAAGGCAACAGTCACACCTGTTGATCAGGTGGATACACCTACAGTTGCTTCATCCAGTCAGGAATTTAGATGGGATACACCTAAGTTTGTTTATCCAGTAGGACGTTTCAGCAGTCAGAATTATGGGAATAATAACTGGTATGATAAATTTCATTATTACTGGGATTTTGCTTCTTATAACCTTGATCAACTTCAATCTGGTAAAACTATAGATAAGTTTAAATATTATACGAATTTGTTATCTTATCCTTATCCATATACGGTTAGCGGAAGTAGAGACAATCCTGATAACTATGGCAAGAACAAGGTTAATTATGAATTAACGACAGATACTTTCTATCTGGATGAGAATATCACGGATAATGTGAAAAATAATGCGCATTATTATAATATTCCTGAAGATGCAAGAAAACTTGATAAAGATGACTATCATTATACCTCTGTAGATTGGTCTGTCAAGTATGAAATTCGTAAATTCGATTCAGCTGAACAAAAATTCGTTGTGGATACGCAGGGAAAGAATGAAGATCCAATTTATTTCTGGGTGCGTAATAATGATGGAGAATGGCAGAAAGTAGCTTCATATGATACTAGCGGTGCTCATGTTGACAACACCAAAATTGTTTCTACATTAACAAGTGCGAAAATCACTTTTACAAATGAATCAAACGTGACTGGATTCAGAGTTACAACATCCAATGCACATTATCATACATTTATTGAAATCTATCCGTATATGAGTTTGAAGAGCTCTAAATATATTGATTCTAAGATTAAAGACAAGAATATTATTCAATTACAAAATTTCTCAGACTCGAAAATCACAGATTCTCAGAATAATGTGATTTCTTCAGTAAGAAGTTATGCATTTGATAGAGCTATCGGACCAGAGAAATCCTCAAGCCTCAACAAGCATCTTCTCTCAACTGGAAATAATCCAGCTAAGAAGGCTTATGAATTAAGATGGAAGATTGACCAGAAGGAAACAATTAAAACTGATGACAAGACAAGTTATCTTGTACAGGATTCAGGACGTTTCTATGATCTTTTACCTAAAGGTACACATCTTAAGAAAGGTACGTTACAGGTTGAAACTGAAAAGGGCACACTAAGCAAGAATGACTTCAGTTATGAAATCAAGCAGAACTATATGCAGAGTGGGCGAGATCTCATCATTGTTGATATTCCATTACAAGCAAAGTATTACAGCCTATATCTGAGTGTTATGATGAGCTGGGAATCTGTGAAGGACTATGGCGAAAACATCATCAACCCAGTAGCTTATGAAACAGGTAACGAGGATATTACAAATGGCTTTGCGGATAATGGTGGTAACATGTCAGCAGCTAATAAGGCCTACATGATAGACCTAGATAAACAAACTAATGCAGCCAAATTCCTCTATGATGAAGATCCATACAGTATCTCCAACATTGCCTCATCACTTACAGGATTACAGCTTCAAGTCAAGTCAGCTAAGGAAAGTGCTTATTCATACAATACATTTGTATCAGGTAAAGATGAGTATTCTTATGAAACACGTCTTGTCAACTCTTATACGACAAAGAGAAAGAATATCATTATCTATGATTCACTTGAGAACTATTTAGTTAATGGCAAGAAATCAGACTGGCATGGAACATTAAGTTCATTGGATCTTACACAACTGAAGTCTAAAGGTATCGCTCCTGTTGTTTACTATAGTGAAAAAAACAACCTTTCAATAGACAACAACAATGATCTCAATGACAGTACAATATGGAAGAAGTTTGATGAAAATATAAAACTTTCTTCTGTAAAAGCAATAGTTATTGATTGTTCTAAGAATACTAATGGTGGCGACTATATACTTAATGAAGGTGAAACGCTTAATGCCGTTCTTTATATGCAGGCACCTGATAAAGTTGAAGGCAAGGCTGATGGTTATCAGAATTCCTACAATAATATCTACGTCAGAGATACAACAATAGACAATAAAGATAATGAGAAAACAGCGTTGATCCATCATGACTATACAACGGTATCATTCAAGATGACAGGCAATGTTAATATCCATAAGAAGTCATCTGAAAGCGATGATTCTGTTGAAGGCGCCAAGTATCGTCTTTATGGTACATCAGATTACAATACTAAGATTGATGTCACTGAAACAACAAATGCAAAGGGCAATCTTGTATTTGAAGATGTTGAAAAAGGTACATATACACTCAAAGAAACATATTCTCCAGCTGATTATTTTCTAGACAAGACAGAATACAAAGTCATTATCAATGATAATGGTCAGTTTACTGTCTATAAGAATAGCAATGAAGAAATTACAAAGAATGACAATGTCGTTACATTGACAGATGATCCAAGAATACATGGTGATGTTGTATTTGAAAAACGAGATTTAGTTAATAAGGCTTTAGGTGTCAAAAATGCACGTTTTAGTCTGACTGGTAAATCAGCTTACAAGAATGATGTGCTTTTATATGCGACATCGGATGATTATGGAACTGTTAGATTTGAAAATATAGAATATGGTGTCTATACGCTTAAGGAAGTGGGTACACCAGAAGGCTATATTACTAATGATGTAGAATATACTGCTATTATTGATGACAAGGGTAATGCAGGCATACAGGATGCAGTAACTGATAAGACAGGCAACATCATTATTTATAATGAACCATATCATACAATTCAAATTTCAAAGCAGTCATCATATGATGACTCATTACTCCAAGGTGCAGAGTTCTCTTTGAAAGGAACATCTAATAAAGGAACAAAGGTTAATAAAACATCTATATCAGGAGCTGATGGGCTTGTGACATTCGCTGGCCTTGAGTCAGGTACATATATCCTTCAGGAAACAAAAGCTCCAACTGGATATACGGCTGAAAGCACCAAGCATGTAGTCGTTATTGAGAAAGACGGTAAATACACAATTGATGGTCAAGAACATAACACTAACAATAAATATCGTGTAGATAACGAGAAGATTAAAGATGGCAAAATCATTGTCAAGAAGGTCTGGAAAGACAACAAGACAAATGAAGAAAGACCAACACCTGTTATTCATATCACTACAGATATCACAAAAATTCCTTCTTATGTGGAGTGGAGGGAGGATAATTTGAATGATAAAGTCAATTATTCTTCCAAAATTAGAAATAGTCCATTTTCTCATATTTTAAATTTTAAAGCTAATAGTGTGACTTCGATTTTGTATAGTGATATTTCGGAAACCGAAGTGCCGAATAATGCAGTTCGACTTGATAAAAATTTCTATGATGCAAATGCACGTTATAAGATATATGGCTGGCAAAAAGATAACGTTATTTATTATTGGACGAATGCACAAACGATAAGGATGTCGGATGCAGTAAAATATATGTTCTCATATTTTGATAAGGCTACTAAGATAGATACAAATAAAATAGATACTGCTTTTATGACAAGTATGCAGGAAATGTATTCTAGCAATAAAGCATTAGAATCAATAGATTTATCTAATTTTGATACTAGCAAAATCACAAATATGGAAGGAATGTTTAGTGATTGCAATTCTCTAATGTCTATAAATGTCTCTAATTTTGATACAGCTAATGTTGAAAATATGACTAGAATTTTTTATCGTTGCTCCTCATTGATATCATTAGATCTTTCTAAATTTAATACGTCAAAGGTGATTTCCTTCAAGTATATGTTTGGAAGCTGTTCTAAATTAAATAAACTAAACATTTCTTCCTTTGATACCAGAAATGTTAAAAATATGTACGGAATGTTTTGTGAATGTTCACTTTTAGAATCATTGGATCTATCATCTTTTGTTACTTCAAACGTTGAAAATATGTCTTGTATGTTTGATTCTTGTTCAGATTTAAAAGCCTTAGATCTTTCAAGGTTTGACACATCAAATGTTATAGATATGTCTTATATGTTTAGAGACTGTAGTTCACTTATCTCATTAGATTTATCTTCATTTAATACTGCTAAAGTTGAAGATATGAACGGAATGTTTTATGCATGTATTTCGTTAAAGTCTCTGGATGTATCTTCTTTTAACACTCCATCAATATATAGTATGGAATATATGTTTAATGGCGTGAAAAACGTTGAAACTTTGGACGTTTCTCATTTTGAAGCTGCACGTTATATGAATGGCATGTTTTCTGGTTGTGAAAAATTAAAAGAATTAGATCTTTCAAATATGCATGTTAATCGTTATGCTACTTACTCTTGTGAGGTATCGATTATGTTTTCTTATTGTGATAATTTAGAAAGAATATATGTTTCTGAGCCATGGCTTAATATATCGGATTGGAATGGGGATATGTTTGGATATAGCTATAAGCTACCTAATTATGATCCTAGTGAAACTGGTATGAGTAAAGCTTATTATGGTGGTGATGGTAAAGGTTATTTCACTTATAAGGCTACTTCAACAGGCGCAAAAGCGAATAACATTGGATTCATTGAGACACTAAAAGAAATCGGATCAAATATTATTTCACTATTTAAGAACTTGAGTATTATAACTGAAGTTCATGCTGAAGATAGGGCTACTTATTCATCTGATACTGATGCTACAATAACTAAAGATGGTGATGTTTGGACTTATGAATTTAATGTTG
Organism: Sharpea porci; assembly: GCF_009695655.1. Taxonomy (GTDB): domain Bacteria; phylum Bacillota_I; class Bacilli_A; order Erysipelotrichales; family Coprobacillaceae; genus Sharpea; species Sharpea porci. Next base: position 32,854 of record NZ_VUNM01000010.1, on the reverse strand, counting down.
CTGATGATCATGCAACTTATTATGCATGGGAAGATACTGTAGAAGGCTATACATCTTCGAATGAAGAGAATAATCCAGTTGTAACTACAAAAGAAAATCCTTCGGAAATCGTAAATACTGATACAAGAGTAGTAAAGAAAGATTACTATAGTATTGATATAACTAAGAAGGTGGATGGTAAACAATTGGTATTGACTGATATTCCAGTAACTAAATACTCTCATACACCTAATATAAATGATGAAGGAATCCAAAATGGTAACTATTTAGAAGGCATGAATATAAACGATGTTGTAACAATTGATGGCGCATCCAAACTTCATGTGAAGATAATTTATGGTGGTGAGTCAAGTGATTGTGACTGGGTATGCATGTGGCAAGGAAAACATCCAAACTACACAGCTTCAAATAATCACAGCACCTCAATCTCAGGAAAGCTTGGCGGCGGCAATCATACAAATACAAGTAACACTAAAGAATATGATATTGATGGAGACAGTGTTACTTTTGGATTTAGATCTGATTATGGTGGTATTGGAGATGGGTATGGCTACTATGCAATTGTAACTGGCTTCAATGAAAATGGGGAAGTCATACCTTCCACAAAGAAAGAATATAAAGTAACTGAAGATTCACCGACAATTGAAGTTCCAAATAAATATAAAGATATGCATTACCTTTTCACAATTATACTATCTGGAAAAAATATTAAAGGTACACAAATATTTGGTGATGTTGTATTTAATGATGGTATCGGTAGAGTAAGCTTAAAAGACGGAGAAACAGCACACTTGACGGATATACCTGAAGGAACAACATATTTAGTAAAAGAAAATGAGTATGAAGAGTTCAGTACTACTAATAAGAATGCAAGTGGAACGTTAAATGATGATAATTATCATGCTGATGTTTTGTTTGAAAACCACTATCAAGAAAAGAATCTAGATGTAGAAACAAACGGCTTTACACTTAAGAAACAGGTCGAAGGTTTCTCTGTCAATGAACATACATATGACTTTGATGTTGCATTCAAGAAGCTTGAAAAGAATACAGAGTATAAGCTAGGTAATAATGTGTTTACGTCAGATAGTGATGGTAATGGCTATGTGCATGTAACGATGAAGAAGGATGAAGAATTAAAGATTGATAATCTTCCTGTTGGTGCACAGTATAAAATTACTGAAGCAGCAGGTGAATACAAGCCTTCTTATAAGATTACAGGTGGGAAGACAGCACAGTCTGCTGATATGGTTGATGCTACTAACACCGCTCTTTCTACAGCCTGGGAGAATGTGGACAAAGATGAGAATATTGTTGTGACATTCACAAACAAGCTAGAGTTCTATCAGAACCTAACACTCAAGAAGACAACAAGTGGTAATAAGAGTGATGATAAGTTTGAATTCAATATTAACTTCTCAAATATTCCTAATGAAGGCTTTATGTCAGATTTAGGTATGATTACACCTGATGATAATGGTAAGGCTGTAGTGAATGCTAAGCTTGCAAGTGGTGATGAGGTGACATTTAAGAATGTGCCTGCTACTACAAAATACCAAATAACTGAAAAGGCAAATAGAGGTAAGGCAAGCTATGATCTTGTTGCTGGAAGCTATCAGAAGACGAAAACTAATGATAAAGCTTATGTTGATTTAGCTACTGATGAAGAAACAGTTGTTGAAGGCAATGATATTGATGTTACATTCAATAATGCATTACCTGAAGCAGCTAATATTGTACTGAAAAACCGTGTTACAGGTTCGTTTGGTGATTATAGTAAGCCATTTACATTTACTGTAACATTTAATAATGTTTCTGATGATGAAGAAATTCAGGTTGATACCTTCAATGCTTCATCAAAGAACAATCCTAAAGTCATCAAGAAGAGTACGCATTTAAAGCCAAATACAGTCGCACCTCGACGTGCTCCTGCAAGCAACAACAATACCCTAAGTGCAGAAATTACACTTAAACACAATGAATCTGTTGTCTTTAAGAATGTACCTAAGACAGCATCCTACAGCATTAAAGAAGCAGAAACTGATTATGAAGTTTCTCATAATATTAATGATGGTAATGTGGTTAATGCTGATAATATGAGTAAGGCTGTTGATAATGATACAATCACATTCATTAATCACAAAGATGGTGTAGTACCTACAGGTACTCATTTTGGAATACTGACGATGCTATTAGCCTTTGTGGGCTTCTTAGGTTTTGTATTCTATATGCTTTTGAAGACACATAATGAGCAATAAATATATGTAGTATTGAGGTCGAACGTTTGTTCGGCCTTTTTGTCGTAGTTCTTGTTGAAGGAATGGGAGAATGTTAAGATTTTTATAGGGAGTGGTTGTTATGGAGAAGCTCAAGAAATTAATATATGGAAAATATCAATTTGTGATTATTGGTGTTTATGCTTTCTTTATGTTTTTGGATAAGTGTGTTGTGAAGAATAATGATGTGTTTAATGTTGTTATGAGAGTAGTGAATGATGTGATGTATGTTTATTTATTCTTGTTAGCGTTGTGTTTCTTTTATGATTTGTGGGAAGAGAAAAGAGATAAGCACTAATGTTGACAGTGATGAATGTTGATGTTAAGGTATATATGAAATTAAGTTGTACACAACTTAGTGAGGTGACATGATATGAGTTATGATTGTTTAAAGCTAGAGAATCAGCTGTGCTTTCCTCTCTATGCTGCAAGTCATTTAATCACAAAGAAATATAAACCATTATTAGATCAAATAGACCTAACATATACCCAATATATTACGATGATGGTGATGTGGGAGAAGAAGCAGGTGAATGTCAAAGAGCTAGGAGAAGCATTGTTTCTAGATTCAGGTACATTAACACCATTATTAAAGCGTTTAGAAGCTAAAGGGCTGATTAAAAGAAAGAGAAGCAAGAAAGATGAGCGTTCTCTTAATGTCACGATTACTGATGCTGGTTTAGCACTTGAAGAACAGGCAAAGAATATTCCTAATCAGTTAGGGGCATGTGTCAATATTGATAAAGAAGAAGCAGATGAATTATATCGTTTATTATATAAGATATTAGGAAAAGAAGATGTTGAGCCATCTTTTGAAAGTGAGGAATAGAATATGAAGAAGACTGATGTTGTTATTATTGGTGCAGGACCTGCTGGCTTAACAGCTGCCTTATATGCATCAAGAGCAGGAGCACAGGTGACAATTGTGGAATCTGGAGCACCTGGTGGAAAACTGAATCTGACAGCTGAAATTGAAAACTACACAGGTATTAAAAAAATTGCAGGGCCACAGTTAGCCTATGATATGTATGAACATGGTTTAAGCTTTGGTGCTTCTTTCGAAATGGCAGAAGTAACAGGTGTTACTGTTGAAGGCGATAAGAAGATTGTGCATTTAGGTGATGATGCGATTGAAGCTAAGGCAGTTATTATTGCTACAGGTACAAAAGAACGTAAGATGAATATTCCTGGTGAAGAAGAAATGACAGGTAGAGGCGTTTCTTATTGTGCTGTATGTGATGGACCTTTCTATCGTGGTAAGGAAGTAGCTGTTATTGGTGGTGGTAATTCTGCTATTGAAGAAGCCACATATCTTTCTACCATTGTGGATAAGGTGCATGTTGTAATGAGAAGAGATGTCTTTAGAGCTGACAAGATTATTTCAGATAAGGCATTAGCTGCTGACAATATTGTCTTCCATTTTAAGAAGAAACCAGCAGAAGTGCTCTCAGAAGACAATAAGGTTGTAGGCTTAAAGGTAACTGATTCTGATACTAATGAACCATCAGTTATTCCTGTAAGTGGTATTTTCCCATTTGTTGGGGCTGATCCAATTACTGGCTTTGTGAAAGACTTAGGCATCTTAGATGAACGTGGTTATGTTCTTACAGATGATAACATGGAAACAAGTATCAAAGGCATTTATGCAATTGGTGATGTACGCCAGAAACACTTACGTCAGGTTATTACTGCGGCTAGTGATGGTGCTATTGCAGGACAGCATGTTGCTGATAGTTTAATTTAAGGATATCTCCCTTTTGGGGAGATATTTTTTGCTTTTATATTGGTGTTGATTCCTTTATAATGGGGAAAAATAGGGGGTGAGGATATGAAATTAATAAACGGAAAAGAGATCTCTACAAAAACAAAAGATGCCATTAAAGCAGAAATTGAGGCAATCAGAAAGACAGGCAAGAGAGTGCCTAAGCTTGCTGTGATTCTTGTGGGGGACAATCAAGCAAGTCAGGTTTATGTACGTAATAAAGAGAAGGCTTGTGCTTATGTTGGTATGGAAAGCTTACGTATCAATAAGGATGCAACAATGAGTGAAGAGGAATTATTAAAGCTTATTGATGAATTGAATCATGATGATAGCGTTGATGGTATTCTTGTACAGTTACCATTACCTAAGACTATTGATGAAGAAAAGGTCTTAAAAGCGATTGCACCAGAGAAGGATGTGGATGGATTCCATCCAGCTAATATCGCTAAACTTTTCTTAAATGAAGAAGGCTTTATTCCATGTACTCCTTATGGCATGATGGTCATGCTTGATGAGATAGGATATGATTTGGATGGCAAGGAAGTTGTTGTTGTGGGACGTAGTAATATTGTCGGTAAGCCAGTCGCTTTATTAGCACTACACCATAATGCCACCGTGACAATAGCTCATAGTCATACAAAGAATCTTCAAGAAGTAACGTCACGTGCTGATGTGCTTATTGCGGCTATAGGCAAAGCTAAGTTCTTCACTGCTGATTATGTTAAAGAAGGGGCTGTTGTTCTTGATGTTGGCATGAATCGTGATGAGAATGGGAAGTTATGTGGTGATGTAGACTTTGATGACGTGAAAGATAAAGTTGCTGCTATTACACCAGTACCTGGTGGTGTTGGTCCAATGACAATAGCAATGCTTATGAAGAATACATTATTATCATATAAGAGAAGGGTTCAGTAATGGAATACGGATTACATGATATTGTTGTTATGAAAAAACCACATCCATGTCATAAGAGTGATCAATGGGAAATCATTCGTATGGGTGCGGATATTAAAATCAAATGTCAGGGTTGTGGTGCTGTTGTCATGTTTAGCAGAAAGGCATTTGAAAAGAAATTAAAGAAAGTTGTTGTACATCAAAGCGAAGAGTAATCTTTGCTTTTTTGTATGGTTTATTATAGAATGAATGGGAATAAAAGGAGTGAATGAAAATGGCATTAACTGCTGGTATCGTAGGTTTACCTAATGTAGGTAAATCAACATTATTTAACGCAATCACAAATTCACAGGTAGAAGCCGCAAACTATCCCTTTGCTACCATTGATCCCAATGTCGGTGTTGTAGAAGTACCCGATCATCGTCTTGATGATCTCGCAAAACTCTTTAATCCAAAGAAAGTCATTCATACAACATTTGAATTTACAGATATTGCCGGTCTTGTAAAAGGGGCAAGCAGAGGTGAAGGCTTAGGTAATAAGTTCTTAGCGAATATTCGTGAAACAGATGCAATCTGTGAAGTTGTAAGATGTTTTAGAGATAAGGATATTACGCATGTAGATGGTTCAGTAGATCCTGTACGTGATGTAGAAACAATTAATCTCGAACTTGTGATGGCGGATTTAGAAACAGTTGATAAACGTATTGAAAAGCTTGAAAGAAAAGCAAAATCAGGTGAAAAGGATGCTCAGGAAGAAATGGCAGTTCTTACACCAATCAAAGAAACACTCGAAGCAGGAAAGTCTGCTCGTGTACTTGAATTCGATAAAGATGAAATGGTTTATGTCAACCAATATAATTTACTTTCTATTAAACCAATCATCTATGTCGCTAATATGGGTGAAGAAGATATTGAAAATCCAGAAGACAACCCATACTATCTACAGCTTAAGGAATATGCTACTAATGAAGGTGCTGATGTTATTCCAATCTGTGCTAAGATTGAAAGTGAACTAGCAGGTTTAGATGAAGAAGACCGTGCTATCTTCATGGAAGACTTAGGTATTGAAGAAAGTGGCTTGGATAAGCTAATTAGAGAAACATATCATTTATTAAATCTCAAGACTTTCTTTACTGTTGGACCTGATGAATGTCGTGCCTGGACATTTACTGATGGCATGACAGCACCACAAATGGCTGGTAAGATTCATACGGACTTTGAAAGAGGCTTTATTCGTGCTGAAACATATTCCTATGATGATATGATGACATATAAGAGTGAAAATGCTTTAAGAGAAGCTGGTAAAATCAGACAAGAAGGTAAGACATACGTTGGTAAAGACGGCGATGTCATGTTCTTTAAATTTAATGTATAAGATGCCTAGTCATAGGTATCTTTTTTTTGTAAGATGATAAAAGAAGGGAAGGAAAAATATGAAAAAACTTGCATTACTCTTAACAGCTTTCTTACTTGCAGGCTGCACAAGTACACCAGCTACAAAGAAAGTCAATAAACCAGCAGTCAAAAAGGAAACAAAAACTAAAGAAACCAAAGACACAACAATCACAATCAGTGCAACAGGTGATGTCACACTTGGTAAAGGTGCTACTGCATCCTATAGCACAAGTATGATTCCATATTATAAACAGTATGGACCAGCTTACTTCTTTAAAAATGTCAAAGACACTTTTACAAAAGATGATTACACTTTAGTTAACTTCGAAGGCACATTAACGAATAGTAATAGTCTTGTGACAAAGACATTTAACTTTAAAGCTGACAAAGACTATATCAAGATTATTCAAGATGGTGGTGTTGATGCAGTTAGCTTTGCGAATAATCATGCCTATGATTATGGCAAAGAAGGCTATGATGATACAATCAACACATTTAAAGACAACAAGATGCCTTATGCCAGTTATGAGGCAGTTTCATTAGTTGAAGTCAAAGGAAAGAAGATTGGGAATATTGGTGTTGATTTCTCAGGTCTAAATCAAACAAAATTCAATAAAAGTAAGACCTATATTGATGAGGGTATTAAGAAATTAAAGAAGGAAGGGGCTGATCTTATTATTGTCAGCCAGCATGGTGGTATTGAACGCCAATATACCGTTGAACAAATGCAGAAAGATTTAGCCCATTATGCGATAGATCAGGGTGCTAATCTTGTCATTGGGCATCATCCACATGTTGTACAGGGTGTAGAAAAGTATAAGAATGCTTATATTGCTTATTCGCTTGGTAACTTCTGTTTTGGTGGCAATCAGAATCCTGCTGACAAAGATACGATGATTTTCCAGCAGTCCTTTACATTCAAGAATGACAAGCTTGAACACAACGACAATATCAAAATCATTCCAGCATCCATCTCATCCGTTACAAACCGTAATAATTATCAACCAACAATTGCTGAAGGAACAACAAAAAAACGTATTATCAATAAAGTCAACCAGTCTTCATCCGTCTTCAAAATTTCCTTTAATGAAGATGGCACTTTAAAGAAATAAGGTGAAAAGATGAATTATAGTGCAATTATTCTCTGTGCTGGAGCAGGTAAACGTACTGGCCTCTCCTACAACAAAATGTATTATAACATTGATGGTCAAACAGTCTATGAAAAGACCATGCATGTTTTTCTAAATGATTCAAGATGCAAACAAATCATTGTCGTGACAAAGAAAGAAGAACAGGAAGACTTCAAAAAACTTATTGCATCCTCGCGTATTATCTTTGTAGAAGGTGGTGCTGAGCGACAGAATTCAGTCACTAATGGCTTACAAGCTGTTAATCAGGACTATGTCATGATTCATGATGGTGCACGTTGTTTTATCAAGTCGGACTTACTTGATCGCTTATGTAAAAGCTTAGAAGAACATGATGCATGTCTAGCAATGGTGCCTTCAATCGATACTGTTAAGCGTGTTGTTGATGGTAAAGTTGTTGAAACCCTTAAGCGCAGTGAACTCTATAACGCCCAGACACCTCAGGCCTTTAAGACATCACTGATTACAAAGGCATATCACTATGTCAATGAACATCATCTTGCTGTTACGGATGATGCAAGCTGTGTTGAAGCACTGCATGAAGATGTCTATGTGGTATTAGGTGACTATGACAATAAGAAAATTACTACACCTCAAGATTTATAATTGTTCTTTCCAAAAATGAAAATAAATCTAACTATCAGATATTTCATGTAAAATGATAATAGAAGATATGGAGGAAAAATATGTTAGATCAGAATTTAAAAAAATTCCCAGAAAATTTCTTGTGGGGTGCTTCAACATCCGCATATCAGGTAGAAGGTGCAAATCTCTCAGATGGAAAAGGCCCTTCATGCCAGGATGTCAAAGAATTACCAGCTGGGACAGCATCATTGGATATTTGTGCTGATCACTATCATCGTTATGAAGAAGATATTGCATTAATGGCTGAAATGGGCTTTAAAGTCTATCGTTTCTCTATTGCATGGACAAGAATCTTACCTCAGGGTACTGGTGAAGTAAACCAGGCAGGTATTGATCATTATCATAAAGTTATTGATTGTTGTTTAGAACATCATATTGAACCATTAGTTACAATGTTCCATTTTGACATGCCAGCAGCATTGGATGAAAGAGGTTCATGGTCAAATCCAGAATCAGTAGAATGGTTTGAAAATTATGCTCGTGTATTATTTGAAAATTATGGTTCTAAAGTGAAATACTGGTTGACGATTAATGAACAGAATATGTTGACATTAGTAGGTCCATTAATTGGGACATTACATATTCCAGAAGGATGCGAAAATGTCATTAAAGAAACATATCAGCAGAATCACCATATGTTGGTAGCACAGGCAAAGGCCATGGTCTTATTGCACAAGATGTTCCCAGAAGACAAAATCGGTCCTGCTCCTAACATCTCACTTGTCTATCCAGCAAGCTGTAAGCCTGAAGATATTCTAGCAGCACAGGAATATAATGCGATTAGAAACTGGCTTTATTTAGATATGGCAGTCTTTGGTCGTTATAATAACTTGGTATGGCGCTATCTTGAAGAACATGATGCCACACCTACATTTAGAGAAGGTGACGAAGAAGCATTAAAAGCTGCACATCCTGATTTCATTGGCTTTAACTACTATTCAACATCAACAGTACAACATGCTGATGCTGATGAAGACTTAAGCCCAGGTGCAGACCAGCAGACTGCAAGAGGAGAAGCAGGCTACTATAAAGGCTTCAACAATCCTAATCTTACGAAGACAGAATTTGGCTGGGAAATTGACCCACTTGGCTTTAGAGCAAATATGAGAGAAATGTATTCTCGTTATCATTTACCAATGATCGTTACAGAAAATGGTTTAGGTGCCTATGACACCTTAACGGAAGATGGTAAAGTCCATGATAACTATCGTATTGCTTACTTAAGAGCTCATATTGAACAATTAAAGCTAGCAATTACTGATGGTATTGAAATGATGGGCTATTGCCCATGGTCAGCCATTGACTTAGTATCAACACATGAAGGTATTAGAAAGAGATATGGCTTTATCTATGTTGATACAACTGATGAAAAAGTCGGTACATTGAATAGATATAGAAAAGACTCTTTCTATTGGTATAAGAAAGTCATTGCTTCTAATGGTGAAGATTTAGCGGACTAATATTCTTTCAGTGCTTATAAATAGTATAGGGTGTCTTTGCCCTATTAAATAAAATAGAAATTAAACTTAGAAGACGGTAAACCTTATTGGTATCAACCGCCTTTTTTGTGTAAGTAGATTAAGTATGTGCTAGTCCAATATTCATAAACAATTATGGTAGTATCATTGGTGTTTATAACAAGGATATAAGTAAAGAATCCCTAATAACTCTTTGCTATAATATTGCTATTATGATTGACATTGTAAACTGAAAGCATATAATTTGAATGAAAGGAGATGATTTTTATGTCAACTGTTCCAACTCAAATTCGTATTGATGCAGATGTTAAAAAACAAGCGAACGAATTGTTTAGTGAACTTGGTTTAGATATGTCTGGTGCCGTTAATATCTTTCTAAAACAGTGTGTTTTGAGAGGAGGAATTCCTTTCAAAGTGGAAGTTCCACAATATTCAAAAGAACTTCTTGACGCTGCTAGTGAAGCGAGAAGAATTTCCCGCAATCCTGACATTGCGGGGTATACAAGTATGGAAGATCTTAAAAAGGCTCTTGAGGAATAAATGCTTTTAAAAGTCAAATTTACGTCAGCTTATAAAAAAAGCTATAAACGAATGAAGAAGAGAGGGCTAGATTTGAATCTTCTTGATGATGTTGTTGATTGTTTACGTCAGGGTAAAGTTCTTGAAGAAAAGTATCATGACCACGAATTAAAGGGAAATCTAAAAGGTTTTCGTGAATGTCATATTCAACCAGATTGGCTTCTCATATATCTTATTGAATACGATATAATTACATTGACTTTAGTAGATACCGGAAGCCATTCTGATCTTCTCAATAAGTAATATTCGGTATAAAGTCTTTCGGCAATTCATGTTTTTAAAACCTGAATTGCTAATGATTTAGCGATGAGCATAGTTATATGTTTAGCTCGTCGCTTTTATTGTGAAACATAAAACTCCCGGATTGTCTGGGGGTCCACTCGAGCTTTAGCCAAGTGGCAAAGAAAGAGTCCTCACATTATAATTATTCTGCGGCTAACAACTGCAATACAGAATAGGAGGACACTTTCATGTCATATAATGATGATTAGACAGTTTATCACACACTAAGTGGAATTGTAAATATCATGTGGTTTTCGCACCAAAATACAGAAGAAAGGCATTTTATGATGCTCGAAGGTTTGAAATTGGACAAATTTTGAGACAGCTATGTGAATGGAAGGGCATCAACATCATTAAAGAAGAAGTTTGTGTTAATCATGTACATATGCCAATTGAGATTCCGCCAAAATATACCGTCTCTGGAAAAATATAATAGCTGAAGGGAAAAGCCTCAAATAATTTTTTGAAGAAAAGATTCAAGTATCAGAACAGATCCTTCTGGTACAGAGGATATTATGTTGATAAAGTTGGAAAGAATACGAAGAAAATAAAAGAGTACATAAGAAATCAGCTGGTGGAAGACAAAGAAATAGATCGACTGGCAATGGACTTTGAAGATCTGCTTGCTGGATTCAAGGTCGAGAAATGAAAACCAAGAAATAAATGAACTGACAGTTGGTCAACCCGCACAACGTAAAACGCGGTTCACGCGTCACTGGTAGGCAGAAACTGAAAAGCCACCGGCTATTTATTTATGTTCGTAAAGCTAGGAAAGATGCATAAACTTTTGATTGAATGGTTGAAGTTGTCATAATTAATCATCTTCAATTTTCACGTTATTTTGGTCACTTTTTGGATTTGTGATTGCTTTTTATAGTTGGTCGTGTTATGATGTCAAGGCAAGTTGTGACTTGCCCTGTTCCGCTAAGGAACCGTTTAGACCAAAGGAGGTAAAAAGAATGAATAAGTACGAAATTATGATGATCTTCAAACCTGATTTAGAAGAGAATGTGAGAAACAAGACTCTTGAAGATTTAAAAGGTGTCCTCACTTCAAATGGCGGTGTCATTGACAACGTATCTGAAGAAATGGGTATGCGTGAATTAGCTTATGAAATTCAGGATTACAAGAAGGGTTATTATGTAGTAATCGATACTCATACTAACACTGATGATATTGCTGAATTCGAACGTTTATCACGTATCAACGCTAATGTTTTACGTCACTTAACTTTACGTCGTGACGAAAAATAAGAAGGTGCACTAAATGATTAATCGTGTTGTCCTAGTTGGTCGTATGACCAGAGATCCAGAGTTAAGAAGAACAGGTAATGGTACTGCTGTTACAAGTTTTACATTGGCTTTAGATCGTGGATTCACAACTCAAGATGGTCAGTCTGCTGACTTCATTCCATGTGTTGTATGGAATAAAGCTGCAGAAAGCACAGCTCAGTATTGTCATAAGGGCTCACTTGTAGGTGTTGATGGTTCACTTCGTTCAAGAAATTACACAAACAACCAAGGCCAGAAGGTCTATGTTGTGGAAGTGATGTGCAATAGTGTGAAGTTCCTCGAATCACGTCGAGAAGCTGAAGCTAGACCACAGGGAAGCTATAACAACCAGTCTTCTTACAATAACAACAACTCTTACAACAATCAGAATGCATTTGGTAATCAACAGAATAATTATTCAAACCAACAAAATACATTCAATAATCAGTCCAACAATACAAATCGTCAAAGTTTCTATGATACAAATTCAAAACAAGTCGATTTAGATAAAGACTTCAGTGATGATGTTAATGCGTATGATATCATGGATGACGACATTCAATTTTAAATAGGAGGAAAAGACTATGGCATTCAGAAGACAGAGAATGGGCAGAAAGAAAGTCTGCTATTTCACTAAGAATAAAATCGAATACATCGATTACAAAGATGTAGAATTATTAAAGAGATTCGTATCAGCTAATGGTAAGATCATCCCTAGACGTGTAACTGGTACTTCAGCTAAGTATCAGAGACAGTTAGCTAGAGCTATCAAGAGAGCTAGACAGATGGCTTTATTACCATACGTTGGTGAATAATTAAATCTACAGAATTAACCTCAGGAAACTGAGGTTTTTTTGTGCTAGTAAACTGTAAACCAAAACGATATGTTATTCCGAAAAAATGAAAAATATTTTTTTTCGGAATAACAAGGTAATAATAATGTGTACGGGATTAATAATATTAATATCATAGTTGGTCTTTGAATAGTAAGTTTACGATAATTTGAGTAAATTTATATCCAACAAATAGAATTATTGTCCACAACGCGATACAATATGGACGATAAACGAATTTGATGGACGAAAGGACGTGATAGATTTGAGAAGTTTTGATTATTCTAAGTTGGCAAACCTAAAGATTGATATGGAAATTATTAATTATCTTTCTAAAATACATGAATATAAAGGAAGACAGGATCTTTATATTAGACAAAAGCCAGCAGAGTTAGATAAGTTGGTAGAAATAGCCAAGATACAGAGTACTGAATCATCCAATATCATAGAAGGTATTTTTTCAACTAGTACTCGAATTAAAGAATTAGTTAAAGAAAAGACAACGCCTAGAAACAGAAGTGAAAAAGAAATTGTTGGGTACAAAGACGTATTAAATACAATTCACGAAAGTCATGATCTTATCCCGATTGAAGGACGCTATATTCTACAGCTTCATAGAGATTTAATGAAGCCTGCAGGTTTTAGTTATGGAGGAAGTTATAAAAATACACAAAATTACATCAACGAAACCTTACCCGATGGTACACAAGTAACGCGATTTACTCCTGTAGCACCTTATGAAACAGCTAGTGCAATTGATGCTATTTGTGAAAGCTTCAATAGGGAAATCGCACTTGAAAAAATTGATCCACTTATTCTTATTCCTTGTTTCATTATAGATTTTTTATGTATTCATCCTTTTAATGATGGTAACGGTAGAATGAGTAGATTGCTTACTTTATTACTTTTATACAGAAGTGGTTTCGTTGTAGGAAAGTATATTAGCATAGAAAAGCAAATAGAAAAAACAAAAGAAGTATACTATGATGTGTTAGAAAATGCTAATCAAGGTTGGCATGAAGAATTAAATGATCCCACACCATTTATCAAATATATGTTACAGATGATTCTTGCATGTTATGTGGAATTTGAAGAAAGAGTTAACTTGAATTCAGGAATAAGCAGTGCTAAAGATATCGTTAGAGCATATACTGTAAACAAGATAGGTAAGTTTACTGGGGCAGATGTTATTATGAACTGTCCAACAATTGGGCGTTCAGCAATTCTTAAAGCTCTTAAAGAATTAGTTGAAGAAGGCAGTGTTGAACGTTATGGTACAGGAAGAAGTACTTATTATGTTACAAAAAGATAAATTACACGCCACACATAAAGTTTATCCAATTTAATAAACTGTTAGTAAAACGATAAATAAGACTTATGTCTTTTGTTGGTGAATAATACTCAACGATACAAGAACCAAGAAGACCTCGAAGATTTAATCTATCGTGGTCTTTTTTCTTTTAGAGTAAATTAATGTATATACAAAATAGTTAAGTGATTTTATGTTGATTACTATATTGCTGAGCTCTAAAAAGCAGTTTACTAACGAAGGCGAAACGCAAATAGAAAATCATAAAAGGATTAACTATTTTGTTAATCTTTTTATGATTGGTTTTCTTTTATTGCTTGTTTTATATAAAGCAAAAACGAATTAATAGTAGATTTTTGTTTACATACAAGTCCTGTTTCACCCACTGAAATAGAAGAAGATATAGCACTTAACATATTTTATAAAAATGTTAGAGTTATTTTTGGCCTTTCATGATAGCAGTGATTGATTGTTCAAGTCCTGTTTCAACGGTTTGTAAAACAATTTGAATAATCTGATTTCTTTCAAAATTTAAATAGTTTTTATGGTACCATTTAATGGTTGTTAAGATATTATTTGAAATAAGAGATGCATATAGTTTAATTAAATCATCCTGATTAATAGATTTTTTGAAATATGTGCAGAGGTCTAATGTCATGATAGTATGCATATCTTCAAATATATTAATGGGTAGTTTTTTTGATTCTAAAATTAAAAGTCCATCTTTATTATCATCAAAGAATTGAATTAAACAATCAATATTATGTACATTGATCCCATTTTCAAAGTTTGAACTTGCTTTACTAAATAAGGATATATAATCTTTAGAAATCTTTTCAATTAAGTCATATTTATCTGAATAATGACGATAGAATGTTGTTTTATTAATGCGACATTCATCTACCAGCATGGACATAGTAATATCTTTAAATGGATATTTTTTAAGGAGATGAAGCATACTCTTTTTTATATTATCTTTAGTTTTTATAACACGTAAATCTTCTTTCATATATTTTGCAACTTTCTTTCTATTTTTGTTGCTTAAGCAACTTTTTTCTTTTTTCTTGTGATTTTTTTCTTATGAGGATTATATCATAATTTAATCTATATGATATAAGATGGAGGAGAAAAATATGAAAAACAAATATTATCCTAATTTATTTAAAAAAGGAAAAATTGGTAATGTTGTGCTTAAAAACAGAATTGTTCGTAATTCAATGGGAACTTATTTAGGAAATCCTGATGGTTCAGTAAGTTCACGCCAGATTCAAGCATATGTTGACGCGGCTGAAGGTGGTGCTGGCTTAATTTTTATGGATAACGCAACTCCTGTTCCAATGACATCTTGTGGTTTGCGTGCTGATGGTGATGAATTCGTTTCAGGTTTATCACAGTTATCTGATGCATTAAAAATGCATGGTGCTGCAGCTGGTATACAGTTAGCTCATCCAGGTCGTGATGCTGGTTTCGTTGGTAGTGCAGACGTTATCGGTGCATCTCCAATCACTTTTGAACCATGGTATGAAGCAGGTGCTAAATTACCGAGAGAATTATCTGTAGATGAAATTCATGACTTAGTTTCAAAATTTGGTGATGCTGCATTAAGATGTAGACATGCAGGTTTTGATGTTGTAGAAATTCATGGTGCAGCTGGATGTATTCCAACAAACTTCTTATCACCACATGATAATCATAGAACAGATATGTATGGTGGATCATTACATAATCGTATGCGCTTATTAATTGAAATGGTAAGAGATATGAAGAAAAAATGTGGTCCTGATTTCCCAATTGGTGTTAAATTAAGTACAGTTGACTGGGAACCAGAAGGAATTACATTAGATGAAACAATAGAAGTTGCGAAAGCATTAGAAAAAGAAGGAGTATCTTATATCAACGTTATGGCTGGTACTCATGCAACTGCTGCAATGGAATTCTTAAAGCCTAACTGTTTCAATGGTGCTGACTGTAAAAAAATTGCTGATGCAGTTAATATTCCAGTCTTTGTAGGTCATAATGTTTTTACACCTGATGAAGCAGAAGAATTGTTGAAAAATGGTTGCGGTGAATTTGTTGCTTTAGGTCGTTCTCAATTAGCAGATCCACATTGGGCTATTAAAGCTGAGTATGGTCAAGCAAGTGAAATTAAACCATGTATTAACTGTTTAATTGGCTGCTTAGATAGAGGTTTATTAAATCATACAGCTATTCATTGTACAGTTAATCCAGGTTTATATAAATTTGAAAGAGAAACAATTAATACAACTAATCCAAGAAATGTTGTTGTTATTGGAGCAGGACCAGCTGGATGTGAAGCTGCTTTAACAGCTGCAAATAATGGTCATAAAGTAACGATTTATGAAAAACGCGAATTTGGTGGTGCGATGATTGAAGCGGCAAAACCAGAAAACAAAAAGAATATTCGCCGTTTAATTTCATATTATAAAGATCATATTGACGCACATAAGAATATTACAGTTATTAATAAAGAAGCAACATATGAAGAAATCGTTGCAGGTAATTATGATGTATGTATTGCTGCCACTGGTGGTGTTTCTAGAAAAATTAAAGCCATAAATATTGATAGTCAAATGGTAGTAAACGCAATGGATTATTTAGGTGGAGAAAAAGTTGATGGTAATACAGTTGTTGTTATTGGTGGAGGTATCACTGGTGCAGAAACAGCACTGGAATTAAAAGCTGAAGGTAAAAAAGTAATCATTGTAGAAATGACTGATCATTTCTTAGCACAAAAGACGAATGCATGCCAAGCATACTCTATTGCAATCTCACAAACAGATATTGAAATTAAAACAGGTTTAAGATTAATTGAAGTAGGGAATCATACTATTGTCTTAACAGACCGTTATGGTAATGAACAAAATGTAGCTTGTGATAATGTAGTTATTGCAGCAGGTTTCGTTCCAGATAACTCTATCTATACAAAGTTAGAAGAAGAAACAGATATGCAAGTATTTAATGTTGGTGATGCTAAACGTGTTCGTCAAATTTTTGATGCTGTACACGAAGGATACATTGCAGCTAAATTAATTCACTAAAAACATATAAAATGTAGTATAGGAAACACTAGTAATGATATGATATGACCCCTGTCAAGTAGACAGTGGAAATATCCAAAACAACTACCAAGCAAGGTCAATTAGATTTGGCCTTGTTTTTTTATTGTTGTGCTTGCTCCTGGAGTTTTCCTTTGCTCTTCTCAACTTTTTCGTCGTTGATCCAAATGTAAACCTGTTGAGTACTTACTGACGGTTTAGTTGGATGATATTTTTTAAATTTGTAGACACATGTCTCAATCGAGTTGACTCTCCAGTCATAATTTTTGAGAAGATAATCGATAAAGTCTTTATATTTAACATGAATATTAGGTATTGATTTCTATTTATGAACATTATTGAGATATCTGGAAACAGTAGAATGAGAGATATTGAGACGCCTTCCAATCTCTCTCATCGAGCAGTGAAGTTGGTATAAAATATCAATTAGTGCTTTTTTCATCTAAATGTTAATAATTCATATGGGAGCTCCTTTTCGTCTGGTGAGCTCCTTTATTGTATCGATAAATTATTATAATAAGTGCAACAGCCTATAAGAATAAAAGAAGTCCATGGGTTCAATGATAAAATGTGAGTGACAAAACAAACATTTATCAAGGAGAATCCCATGAACTACAACCATCTTAACATAAATGAGAGAACAATCATATCTTTACTTTCTTCTTCTGACGTATCGATTCGTGAAATAGCGAAGCAGCTTGGAAGAAGTCCGAGTACGATTTCCAGAGAATTGAAACGAAGCCAAACAAATGAACGAGATTCCCGGTATATCCCTTCGAAAGCCCAGGAAATATATCAAAACAGAAAACATCATTGTGGCAGAAAATATATTTCCTGTGAGGATACGCTATCTTACGTGAAATCCAGAATAGAAGATCACTGGTCGCCTGAACAAATCGCAGATAGAAAAACAGCACACAAAGTTCCTTCCACATCAACGATCTAAAGAATGATTCACCAGAAAAGGCTTGGTCCTGTCACAATGGCACGTCTAAGAAGAAAAGGAAACTTTACAAGACCAGCCGAAATTGTCAGCCAGGCTATCATCAAAGCATTAAGAGATTTTCCCGAAGACATGGTCAAGATGATAACGTTCGACCGCGGAAAAGAATTCGCCGGTTATGAGGATATAGAAAATGCGCTACATTGCAGTACCTGCTTCTGCAATCCATACTGTGCCAGGCAAAAAGGAACAAATGAGAACACCAATGGACCTATCACTTGCCGATGAAGATGAGCTAAAGCATAATCTTGAACTGATGAATAATCGGCCACGAAAATGCCTTGGCTATAAGACCCAAATGAAGTAATGAACGAAATAGACTCACATACATCGTGTTGCACTTAATTTGACAATTCATCAAAAGAAAAAAGCAATCTTTCAATTGCCTTAATCAATCAATCGGTGGACGATAAAAACCACCAAAAAAATTTTCAGTTTTTATAACATTAACAATAATATGAGGATCTACTGTTTTCATTAACTCTACAATATCTAAAACCTCATAGCTAGAAACAACTGTATGTAATAAATACATCTTTTCATGACTATATCCTCCAATAGCTTCAACACATGATATTCCATGTCGATAATTTTTAATATATTTATTCATCACAGCTTGTGCTTTTTTTGTTGTTACCTGTAAAGTAACACGTTCATAACGATGATAAAATGAATCTATTGTTCTAGTAGAAATAAATTGAAATAAAATAGAATATCCCGCATGGATCCAACCAAACAGAAATCCAAAAATCAATAATATAATTGAATTAAATATAAAAACATAGCTCCAAATCGATTTCCCTTTTTTATTAGAAATATATAATGCAATAAAATCTGTTCCTCCTGTTGAGGCATTCATTTTTAAAACACCTGCCGTCATCAATCCATAAAGAGTTCCACCAAAAATCACATTCAACAAAGTATCATCAAAAAAAGGTGGAAAATGAATTATTTTTAAAAAGAAACTTGCTAGAAAAACTTCTAATAAAGAAAAGAATGTAAACCTTGGACTAATACTTTTGTAACATAAGATAGCTACTGGTACATTTAATACAATCATTCCTAAAGAAGTAGAAAATGAGAAATGAAAATAAGTTGATGTAATTTTTTCAATCAATATCGAAACTCCTGTAAATCCACTTGACAATAAATTAGCAGGTTGAATAAATACTTTAATAACATATGCCTGTATAAAAGCACATAAAATAACAGTTATCAATGTTAATAAATATTTTTTATTTAAATGAAACATAGAGCCACCACCGGTATTGTTATAATTGATAACAAAGTTGATAGAAAAACTGTTTTTGCTGCTAAAAATTCATTTTGGTGATATCTTTTCGCAAAGATAACAGCACCATTAGCTACAGGCATCGCTAAAATAATTATCGTCATTGCTTGAATCATTGTATCTTTGATAAAAAAATGAACTAACGGTGAAAAAATCATTGGAATGAGTAAATCAATGAATATTGTAAATAAATAAGTCTTTTTATCGAGAAATATTTCCATGATAGGATATTTAGAAAGCGTTGCTCCAATAATAATCATTGCCAATGGTGTTGTCATATTGCCTATCAATTGAATAGGCTGTGACAATGTTTCAGGTAATGATATTGAAAAAATATATAATAACACTGCAATCAATGAAGCAATAATTCCTGGTGTAATGAGTTTTTTTATTTGAAATGATTTATTATTTGACATAATCATCACACCTAAAGTAAACAATGATAGGTTAAAAGGCATATTAATTAAAGCTGTCAATAAAAGCGATTGTTTACCAAATAATGATTGTAATAGAGGAAAACCAATGAAACCTACATTAGGGTAGATTATCATAAATAAATAGAGTGATTTATCTTTTAAAGAACTTATTTTCAAACATAAATATGCAAAAATAGGTAATATAATAATTAAAATAACCATTGATAAAAATAAATCTTGATAGGGAATACCATTTTTATTGGCACTTACAGATGAAATAATTAAACAAGGCATTGTTATATTTAAAACAAAACGATTCATTTTATCGATAAAGCTCTCATCAAAATCTTTCATTTTTCCTAAAATAAAACCTAAAACAATCATCATAAACAACTGTAAAATTTTATTAATTACTAAATAAACATTCATTTTAATCCCTAAAATATTCTAAAATAATATTCATCATAACTTTAAAACCTATTTTATAAGAATCTAAATCAATCCATTCATCATAAGTATGTGCTTTTTCTCCCATTAAAGTTCCAATCGTATTAGCGCATATTCCATAAGATAAAGGAATATTTGAATCTGTACCATTAGCACATTTTTCTACATCACCTAAATAATATTCTTTAATCAATTTTATATTATGATCTGTAAATTTTTCAAATTTCTCTCGATTTAATAAACCATTTCCTGGTCTTACTCCTAAAATTTCAATTTCTACATTTGAATAATGAGAAACAATTTCTTGAAATTGTTTCTCCATGATATCTAAACAGCTTTGCATAGAAGAACGATATTCATAAAGTAATGTAGCTTTAGAAGCAATTGCATTGATTGTTGTTCCACCTTCTATTTTTCCAAAATTATAAGTTGTTTTAGCTTCTTGTGGTATTTGTTGATGACTTAATTCATACATAATTTTACTTAAAGTTTCAATAGCATTTTCTTTACCAAAATCAGCATAAGAATGTCCTCCTTGACAATGAACAGTCAAACGATAACGTTTAGAACCTACAGCACTGTTTGTACACTGATTCAAATATCCATCAAAAGAAATAAATGATTTAATACGGTTTTTATACTGTTCAACAATATAGCGACACCCATTAGAATTTCCTAATCCTTCTTCACACGTATTTAAAACAAATAAAACACCTGTCTTTCCATGTAAATGATGAAGGTGAATATAATGAATCACTTGCATTAAATGAACAACATTGGCTGTATCATCTCCTACTCCTGGTCCATATAAATAATGCCCTTTTTGTGTTATTTTTAATAGCTCCCTATCAGCAAAAACAACATCAAGATGACCACAAAATACCGCAATATCTTGATTCTCATCAAACATCTTAATCACTACATTATTCATCTTATCGATTTTTGCATCAATGCCTCTTTCTTCAAACCACTGTTTACAGAATCGAGCTCTTTTTTCTTCATGATAAGAAGGGGCTGGAATAGCTGCTAACTGTTTTAAAAGTTCTACAGAATACTTATTTTCTTTTTCAACATAATCTTCTTCGTATTTATATAACATTTTTTTCCCCCTATATTAAAGAAAAGGCAATTATGCCTTTTCAATAGATTCTTTTTTAACTTCTTGTTTATCTACCATTTTAAAGAATGGATAATAAATAGCCATAGAGATAAGTAATAATACAATTTGTAATAGAGCTCCTCTTATACCACATAAAATGAAACCTGAAATAATTGGTGGTGTTGTCCAAGGAACTTCAACCCCAATACTTACTGGGACTAATCCAATATATGTAGAAGCATAAGTGACAATCGCCATTGTAATATTAGCAATCACAAATGGAATAGCCATAATTGGATTTAAAACAATTGGCATACCAAAAATCAGTGGTTCATTAATATTAAATAATGAAGGAATTAATGATAATTTACCCAAAGCTTTATATCTAGATGATTTAGCAGTAAAAACAATCACAAGTGCTAATCCTAAAGTAGCTGCAGTTCCTCCTAATTTAACAAAATTAGCAATAAATTGATAATTGACAATATGTGTAGCAGCCTTTCCAAGTTCAATTGCCGCAGCGTTTTCAGCAGATAATGATCTCCAAATAGGATTCATTACTGAAGAAACAATACTTGATCCATGTAAACCAAAAATCCATAAAATTGATTCTATTAATAAAACTAAAATTGTAGCTGGTAATGTACTACCAATAGATTGCAATGGTTGTTGTAACATTGTAAAAATGAAATTTTGTGCGCTTTTGAAACTTGTCATTTCAAAACCAATTCTTACAAAGTTAAAAACAATAAAGATAATAGCTACTGGAATTAAAGCTTCAAATGGTTTAGCCACATTTTTAGGTACTGCATCCGGTAATTTAATTGTCCATCCTTTTTGAACAACAAATCTAAAGATTTCTACTGCTAAACAAGTTGTAATAATTGCTAAAAATAATCCTGATGCACTAAAATTATCAAGGGGTAACCCTTTTAATCCATCTTCTGTTACTAAAACAGGTGTTAACATGAAGATAGCAATAAATGATATAACTACTGACTCTCTTGTATCTACTTTATAAAACTGTGCAAGAGAGCGCGCAATTCCTACAACTACATAAATAGACATGATTCCATAACTCATACGATAAGGAACCATAAATATTTGACTCCAATTTTTCCCTAAAAGTCCTGTCATAAATTCACTATAACCATTAATAGGAATACTTGTAAAAAGTAAGAATAAAGAACCAACAATAATAACTGGCATTACGCCAAAGAAACCTTCTTTAATCGCATTTAAATAACGATTTGTACTTATTTTAGATGCAAATGGCATCAATTTTTCACCCATTTTATCTAAAAAACTATTCATCATTTTCTCCTCCTATTCAAATTTTGTTTGTCCATTGGTTTCAATTACTTTCTTATACCAATAAAAGGATTTCTTTCTATATCTTTTTAAACTTCCATTTCCTTGGTCATCTTTATCAACATAAATAAAACCATATCTTTTCTTCATTTCTCCTGTTCCAGCAGAAACTAAATCAATACATCCCCATGTTGTATAACCAATAACATCAACATGATCAATTTCTATAGCTTGTTTTAAAGCCTCAATGTGTTTTCCTAAAAAATCAATACGATATTGATCATCTACAGTACCATCTTCATTAAGTTGATCAACAGCCCCTAATCCATTTTCAACAACAAATAATGGTATTTGATAACGATCATATAATTCATTAAGTGCAACTCTTAATCCTAAAGGATCAATATGCCAATGCCAATCTGTAAGTTCTAAATAAGGATTACGTCCTTTAGCATTAATTGAACCATCTCTTTGATAAGAAACAATAGAAGAAAAATAATAACTAAAGCCAATAAAATCAACTGTTCCCTTCCTTAATAATTCTTCATCGCCATCATTAATAATCAATTTTCCTCCCAATTGTTCTTGTTTAGCCAAACATGTATTCGTATAAAGTCCTCTACACATCACATCTAAATAATAATGTGTAAACAACATATATTCTCTTTTAGCTATTTGATCTAGTGGTTGGCAAGTTGCTGGGTAGCTTTCTGGATATTGAACCATACAGCCAATTTTAAAATTTGGATTAATTTGGTGTCCTAAAATAACTGCTTTGGCACTTGCTACAAGCATATGATGACTTGCTTGTAAAACAGTTGATGCCTTATCTTCTCCTTCTTGAAAAAGAATACCAGCTTGATGATAAGGATTTTTCTTATTCATCGTTTCATTAATTTCATTAAAAGTCATCCAATATTTGACTTTATCTTTATAACGTTTAAAAATTGTACGACAATAATTCATATAGAAATCAATCATTTTTCTATTTCTCCATGAACCATATTTTTTAACTAAATGTAATGGTGTTTCATAATGAGAAATCGTCACCACTGGCTCTATATGATATTTTAATAATTCATCAAAAACTTGGTCATAAAATTTCAATCCAGCTTCATTCGGTTTTTCTTCATCTCCTAAAGGAAAAATACGTGTCCAATTGATAGACATTCTAAAGCATTTAAATCCCATTTCAGCAAACAATGCAATGTCTTCTTTATAATGATCATAAAATCCAGTTCCCTCATGACTTGGATAATAAGTATGAGGATGAACACTCTCATGTATTTCTCGAGGATGATCAATATTTCCTCCCGTCTCTACATCGGCAATACTTAATCCTTTTCCATCTGCAAGGTAACCACCTTCGTATTGATTAGCTGCTGTTGCCCCTCCCCATAAAAAATGATCTGATATCTTCATTTAAAAAGCCCTCCTTCTATGGTTATTAAAACATAGAAGAAAGGCTTTTATAATTGAATAGCTTTCGTTTTTAACAATGTTTAAAAATTTTGGAATTAAATGCTTTTTATTATTTAACACTGTTTAGATTCATCCATCAATATTGGATTTGAAGAATGTCTTGTACTTTCTGATTTAGATGTAAATTGTAATTTTTTATTATAATTATTTTCATAATCTAAAGAAAAATAAGAAGCATACAACAAATCCAATAAAAAATAAATAGATAAATTACTATTAAAATTTGCAATATTATGCTTTAAATTTTCTCTTGTAGAAATATATAATTTAGCATTACTCATTTGACTTAACGTATTTTCTCCAAAAGAAGTTAAACTTAAAAAAGGAATATTTTTCTTTTGACATGTTTTTGCCATATTGATAAGTGGCTTGGTTTCTCCAGAATAAGAAATAAAAATCACACAATCCCCTTTAGGAATACAATTTACTTCATAACGTTGATAATTTAAATTATTAGTAATATATACATTCTTTCCTATTTTCATCATTTTTTCTTTAAATGATTCTGCTATATTTAAAGCTGTTCCATATGAATAAATATGAATATTGTTATTATCATTTAATAATTGAACAGCTTTTTGAAATAAATCATGATGTAATAAAGATAACGTATCTTTAATTGTTTCTTCATATAAAGAGCTCATTTTATTAGCTATTTTAAAAATAGTATCTCCTGGATCAAAAGGAAAATTAGGATCAACTTTCCCAAATTGCTGATTTAAATACTCAATTTCACATAAATAAGCCTTCTTAAAATTATCAAAACCTTCAATTCCAGTTTTCTTACATAAATTTAAGACTGTTGCTGGTGACGTATAGGTTTCTTTGGCAATACTCCTTGCTGAATAATTTTTTATTTTTTCTCCTAATTGAATAATAAAATCAGCAATCACAATTTCACTTTTAGAAAAATCAACTTTATTCGTTAGTTTATCACTTAATAACATACACTCACATCCTTTTTTGATATCATAGTATATAATAAAAAAGAAAACAAAACACAGTTTTTATACAAAAAAACTTTTTGAATGATATGACCCCTGTCAAGTAGACAGTGGAAATATCCTCTCATCGCTGAAGTGGTAGGGAAGCTTCCTGTTTAGGAGCATAGGCTCCTGTATATCTTCGAAGGCTTCTTCCACTGCTTGAGTATGACGACCCTTATCTTGTGTCTCAGCCACTGTCCAAACCTGGCGGTATATTATAGAGTATGAGCAAGGGTTTGAAATGTGGCTACTGTTATGAAAAGGTGGTGATAGAAATGAAAGTATATGTAAAATGTAAATATAATTCTAACTCAGGACTTATGTTAGGTCATAGTGAAACCTTCACAAAAGCTATTTACGGTTTTAGTGAATTAGGTGCTGAAATTATTCCATATGAAAGTTTAGATGATATCTATGATGTCGTTACTAAAGAAGATATTGTTTTAGACTATATTCAACAATGTGATACTATTTTTGAAAAATTTGGTTATAAAAATGTTCATGTAGATGACTATCCTGATTGTTTGAAGAAATATTTAGGTAGAAACATTTGGCATGATACTATCAATTCTATCTCCAGTAATCCTGACAAATGGTCAGCAGGGTGGTTTGTTAAACCTGTGAAATCTAAAGTTTTTACAGGTAAAGTAATTAAATCAATTAATGATTTAATTGGTTGTGGGAACTCCCAGGAAGATTATGAAGTCATCTGCAGCGAAGCAATAGACATAAGAAAAGAATGGCGCTATTTTATATATTATGATGAAATCATTGATATTCGTCCCTATAAAGGGGATTATCATTATACATATAATCCAAAAGTGATTGATAATATCATGGAAGATTTTAGAAAATGGAAAGATAGACCAGTAGCATGTTCTATAGACGTTGGAGTTACATCAGAAAATAAAACCATATTAATTGAATGTAATGATGCATATGCATTAGGTTCATATGGATTAGTAGATTTTAGATATGCAAAATTAATATCAGCTAGATGGTCTCAAATATTAGAACGTGAAGATGAATTTGATTTTAGAAAATTCGGCATAGAAAAATAAAGTATTAAAGAGTTAGAATTATAATTTTTGATAGGGAACTTCTCTCAGTTAAATACAAATCTCGATTCAAGGAATCAATGCTATAACGAAAAAATTATCAAATAGGAAATTTGAATCATTCGATATTTATGAGAGTTGTTCCCTATCAGATTCTAATTAACAGATTCCAATTGCAATATGTTTAACGTGTTGCTTTTTTATTTACAAAGTAAATTTACCTTGTGAAAAGGAAGGTATGAAAAAGGAATAAGAGGTTCGTGAAGGATATGTATGAACAGTGTTTGTTGATACTGTTCTTTTTATATAAATTAAAACGAAAGACTATGGATCTATACAGATTAACACCAAACAACTGCAAGCGATACAACTGGCCTGCAATCATTGAGGATTAGAAAGAAAGCGGACTCATCATCAGAAGATACTGCTATGAGAACGGCATATCCGAATGTCTCTTCTACAAAATTAAGGCAATGCTTTCTGAATGCATTTATGATTGACGGTCATGAGATCTCCTGCAGCGAGGAGATGCTGACAAGAATCGTGAAGGCGCTATGATCATAGACACCAGGGAAACCAAGCACATCTGCGTATCGATAAGGCATTAGGACATGCTCAAGCAGATGAACGGATGGTAAAATACGTTATCTATTAACGAAAACGAATTAACTGTCCAAAATAATGCGACTAATCTAAAATAAGGACTTCAAATAGTCGTTGATTTTTTAAAACTGTATATAGATTATAGTGAACTACCACCTACCTTTAGATAGGTAGTAGTTCACTATATCTGAGATATTAAAATCATATTCTAATGAAGGAAAGGATTATCGATTTAATATATTTTATTATAGAGGAAAAGGTAAAAGCAAAAGGGGCTAAAACGAAATAGATTTCATTATTGAAGATAACGGGATTCTTTTCCTATCGAATATATTTAATACAAATGAAGGCCAAGTTTTTATGATTATACGGGTTCATACTCGAGGATTTAGTCATGAGTAGTTCAGCTTTAACTAATGATAGAATGAAGTACAAGTGATAAAATATAGATTCTGTTCATATAAAAGTTCATATAAAGATTTTAAAATAGATGCAGTTTCAAGGTTAGGAGATTTATATGAATAATAATCAAATAATGGGTGGTATTATGGGAGCAGTCATTGGTGATGCTCTAGGTGTACCTTATGAATTTAAAGAACGTGATAGCTTCAAAGCAACAGGTATGACATCAGGTGGTTATCATAATCAACCTTTAGGCACTTGGTCCGATGATTCTGCTTTATTGCTGGCATTAGCTGATGGATTAGGACAGGATATGGGTATACAGGAGATTGGTAATCTCTTTGTTGAGTGGCGTATGTCAGGTGCTTATACACCTGATGGTGTTGTCTTTGATATTGGGGCAACTACCAATACAGCTATTTGTAATATGGCGAATGGGATTTATCCCACTGATGCTGGATTAAAAGGTGTTCATAATAATGGTAATGGTGCCCTCATGCGTATACTCCCCATAGCTTTTAAATACTTTGATGATGATTTTAGGGAAGAAAGTGTTGAAGCTGTTGCTTCAATGACCCATGGACATAAGTTATCAGTGGATTGTTGTAAGATCTATGTAGAAATGGCTGCTGACTTGCTTCGCGGCATGGATGCTAAGGAAGCTTATCAAGACGTTTGTATAAGATTTAAGCATGGCTGTGATCGTAAGCTCAAGCCCTTTCTTTCAGGCAAACTATTCACTGCTACACGTGATCAAATTGATTCCTCAGGCTATGTCCTCAGTACACTAGAAGCAGCTGTTTGGTGTCTTCTTCATAATGATAACTACAGAGATACAGTCTTAGAAGCTGTCAATCTTGGTGATGATACAGATACAACGGCTTGTGTAGTTGGTGGGCTAGCGGGTATTCTTTATGGCTATGATGCGATTCCTGAGCATTGGCTTGAACAGCTACGTGGTCGTGACCAGGCCGAAGCTATCGCAAAAAAATTATGTCAGTAAGATAAGGCTTCTTCATGAAGCCTTTTAAGTATACGTTGATGATTAATAAGGTTTTAAAGTGCTAGTTAACTAAACTAATTTGAAAAAATGATAAAAAAGTTTAGTTAACAGGCACTTTCACAATACTTTGTGTTTGATTTCTTTCTGACTATGATGAGAAAATGATGCCCATAAGAAAAGGCTTCTTCGTGAAGCCTTTTAAACATGTTTTCTAATTGCTGTATCGGCAAAAGCAAAATAGTCAGGACGATGTCTACTGATGGTATATTCAAAGAGTTCGCTGCTAGCCGTAAAGACATGCCCTCTAATAACAGCCAAACAGTTATAGTCGTTCAGTTCAAGATTGTCCTGGTCTTGCTTTGTGACACGTTCGACAGTGAAGAGACGCTTACTTGTCGCTATATCGATATGTAATTCATTCTCAAAATAGTCATAACATGAATCCTCAACAATCTCTTTCGTAAGATCAGTAATAATTCTCTTGTTGAAATAATTGATGTCTAGGATGACAGGTTTATTATCAATACAACGTACCTTTTTAATATAGTAGAGTGGTGTACCAACTTCAAAACCACTTGTTTCAGCTAGCTTTTGATCACAAATGATATCTTCAAAAGAGATAACGTGTGTATTTGTAGTAATATTATTGCGAATCGCAGAATCTTTAAATGTCTCAATACCACCAATCAAATAGTTAGTACGATGAATAGGGCGATAAAGCGAACGTACACCTACACCATGCTGGGACTGAACATAGCCTTCAGTCGCTAACATCTTGATGGCACGTCTGACGGTATTACGTGAACAGTCATAGACTTCGATGAGCTGGTTCTCGCTTGGCAATAATTCCATATAAGGATACTCTTCTGTTTCAATCTTTTCTTTTAAATCACGATAGATATGTTCAAATTTACTCTTAGGCACAACATTACCCCCTCGTCATAACAACTATTTTACCTTCAAAATGTGAACATGCAAATAATTTTCTAAATGAAAGCGTTTTATATTGACTTGTTTAAACAAGATGTTATAATGACTGTGTTAAACATGTTTAAACAAGTATAAAAGGAGATTTAAAAGATGGGTAAGTATATTGAGGATGCCAAAGAGCTACTTACATATGTTGGCGGGCGTACAAATATCAGTGCTGTTACACACTGTATGACAAGAATGCGTTTTGTATTAGCTGATCCTGCAAAAGCTGATGTGGATAATATTGAAAAGATGGGTATTGTTAAGGGGACATTTACTCAGGCAGGTCAGTTCCAGGTTATTATTGGGAATGAAGTTAGTGATTTCTATGATGATTTTATTGCGGTTTCTGGTATTGAAGGTGTTGATAAGGCTGCAGTTAAGAAAGCAGCTAAAGCCAATCAGAATGTTTTACAGAGACTTGTTGGTACATTAGCTGAAATCTTTACACCATTACTTCCTGCTATTATTTGTGGTGGTTTAATTCTTGGTTTTAGAAATGTTATTGATTCTATTTATATGTTTGATAATGGCACTAAGACATTGGTGCAGATTTCACAGTTCTGGAATGGTGTTGATAGTTTCTTATGGTTAATTGGTGAGGCAGTCTTCCATATTGGTATTCCTTTAGGTATTTGTTGGAGTGTTATGAAGAAGATGGGGGGAACAGAAATACTTGGTATTGTGCTTGGTATTACATTAACTTCTTCTCAGTTATTAAATGCATATGCAGTTGCCTCAACACCTGCCAGCAAGATTCCTGTATGGAACTTTGGCTTTATCAAGGTGAATATGATTGGTTATCAGGCACAGGTTATTCCTGCCATGCTTGCTGCCTTTACACTTGTTTACTTAGAACGTTTCTTCAAGAAGATTACGCCTAAGGTTGTTTCTATGATTGTTGTACCATTCTGTTCATTATTACTTGCTGTCATGATGGCACACTTCGTACTTGGTCCTATTGGCTGGAAGATTGGCTCAGCCATCTCAGCAGTCATCTATGCTGGTATTACAGGCCCAGTCAAGGTTTTATTTGGTGCAGTATTTGGTACTTTCTATGCTCCTCTTGTTATTACTGGTTTACATCATATGTCCAATGCCATCGATTTACAGTTAGTTGCTGATTTCAAGGGTACAGGCTTATGGCCAATGATTGCTTTATCTAATATTGCTCAGGGTTCTGCTGTTGTAGGTATGGCAATTCTTCAAAAAAGAAATGCGAAAGCACAGGAAGTTAATATGCCTTCAGCTATCTCTTGTTATTTAGGAGTTACTGAACCAGCAATGTTTGGTGTTAACTTGAAATATCGTTTCCCATTTGTATGTGGCATGATTGGTTCTGGTATTGCTGGTATGCTATGTACATTAACGAATACAACAGCTAATGGTATTGGTGTTGGTGGTTTACCAGGTATTCTTTCTATTAAACCACAATATTGGGGATCATTCGCATTATGTATGGCTGTTGCAATTGTTGTTCCAATTGTTCTTGTCTTGATTTTAGGTAAGAAACGCTTAACTGAATCTGAAAAGGGTCTTGTTGCTGACATTGATGATGTAAAAAAAGAAGAAGAATTTACAGCTTCCTCTAAGCAAGTAGACGTATGTGGTTGTGTTGAAGGTACTGTTATTCCTCTTAAAGACGTTCATGACAAAGTATTCTCTGAAGGCTTAATGGGTGAAGGCGTTGCGATTGTACCAGATGGTGAAGAAATCAAAGCTCCATGTGATGCCAAAGTCCAGGTGATGATGGAAGAAACAGGACATGCTGTTGGCTTGAAGTTAGAAAATGGTGCTGAATTACTTATTCATATTGGACTAGATACTGTTTATATGAATGGTGAAGGCTTTGAAAACTTAGTACGTGTTGGAGATGTTGTTAAGAAGGGTACACCTTTAATCAAGTTCTCTAAAGATAAGATCAAAGCCGCTAACCATGAAGATACAGTTATGTGTATCATCACAGATAAAGGACTAGCTAAAGATACAGAACTACATACAGGTATTAAAGCAGATCTCAATACATCAATTATTACAATGAAGTAGGTGAGTATATGACTGATTTTAAAAACAAAGTCATTTATCAAATCTATCCAAAGTCATTCAAAGATACTAATCATGATGGTATTGGTGACTTAAAAGGCATTACAGAAAGCTTAGATTATTTAAAAGATCTTGGCGTAGACTATTTATGGCTCACACCCTTTGTGATATCTCCACAAAGAGATAATGGTTATGATATTGCTGATTATTATCATATCAACCCTATGTATGGTACGGATGAAGACTTAGATGAATTAATCAACGAGGCTAGTAAAAGAGATATTGGTCTTATGATGGATATGGTCTTCAACCATACTTCAACAGACCATGAATGGTTTCAAAAAGCACTACAAGGAGATCCCTATTATCAGGACTTCTATATCTTCAAAGACTCAAAAGACATCCCTAATAACTGGGTGTCTAAGTTTGGTGGACCAGCCTGGAACTATGTTCCTGAACTGAAGAAGTGGTATTTATGTCTCTTTGATAAGACACAGGCTGACCTTAACTGGGATAATCCTCATGTACGTGAAGAGCTCAAGAAAGTCATTCGTTTCTGGAAAGAAAGAGGTATTCAAGGATTTAGATTTGATGTCATCAATCTTATTTCTAAAGGAAGCTATGACAACGACTATGAAGGTGATGGACGCCGTTTCTATACGGATGGGCCACATGTCCATGAATATATCCATGAACTTGTCCATGATACAGGTATCAAAGATATGGTTACAGTTGGAGAAATGAGCTCAACATCACTTGAAGACTGCATCAAGTATTCTAATCGTGAAAGAGAAGAACTCAAGATGACATTTAGTTTCCATCATCTCAAAGTTGACTACAAAGACAACAAGAAATGGGAACTTATGAAACCGGACTATAAGAAACTTAAAGACCTCTTCAAGAACTGGCAGCTTGGTATGCAAGCAGGACATGGCTGGAATGCTTTGTTCTGGTGCAACCATGATCAGCCAAGAATTGTTTCTCGCTTTGGCGATGAAGGGAAGTACTGGAAAGAGTCTGCCAAGATGCTTGCGACAATGATTCATATGATGCAAGGGACACCATATATCTATCAAGGTGAAGAACTAGGCATGTTGAATAGTCATTATGAAGATATCTCAGAATATCGTGATGTTGAAAGTCTGAATTACTACAAGATATTGCTTGAAGCAGGACATACGAGAGAAGAAGCTCTTCATATACTCAGTGCCCGCTCACGCGATAACAGCCGTTCAGTAATGCAATGGGATGACAGCACTTATGCCGGCTTCTCAGACCATGAACCTTGGATTACTATGCCTCATACAGACAAACATATTAATGTCAAAGAAGAAATCAATGACAAGGATTCCATCCTCAATTACTATAAGCAGCTAGTCAAACTGAGACATGAACTCCCTGTCATTAGTGAAGGCACAATCAGCTTCCTTTATGATGACCGAGAAGATATCATGAGCTATCAACGTCAATATCAAGATGATGAGCTTATTGTAATCTGTAATATGTGGAATCAGGAGACAACAGTTACGCTAGATGATTGTTATATAAGCTACACAACACTTCTTTCCAATTACCCAATAACAGTAGAAAAAACACTAAAACTCCCACCTTATGCAACAATTGTATTGCGTAAATAAAAGACAATGTCAAACATTGTCTTTTTTTTGTAGTACAAGCGAAGCTTGTATCTAGTCTTTAGACAGTTGAGCGTACGTAGGACGCGAAACAATAAACCACCTGCTATGCAGGTGGATGGCAAGACAGTTATACAAAAACATCACCGTTCCTT
>NZ_VUNM01000001.1 GCF_009695655.1 Sharpea porci | reverse complement strand
CTGGACTTAGTGAATACTATGGAGGATGGTATTACATAGAAAATGGTTCATTACGATGGAATTATAACGGCTTAGTCTATCACTATGGTACCTGGTATTATGTAAAGAATGGCCAGATTGATTGGAATTATAGTAATTTGGTTCTATACAATGGTGGCTGGTATTATGTGCATAATGGTAAGATTGACTGGGCTTACTCTACATTAGCGCAAATTGATGGCAAAGGGACTTGGTATAAAGTCACAAATGGAATCATTGATTGGAAATATACTGGACTTAGTGAATACTATGGAGGATGGTATTACATAGAAAATGGTTCATTACGATGGAATTATAACGGCTTAGTCTATCACTATGGTACCTGGTATTATGTAAAGAATGGCCAGATTGATTGGAACTACTCTAATCTCATTTATTTTAATGGTAATTGGTACTTTGTTAATAATGGTTTTATTAATTGGAATGTAAATACGTTGGCACAAGTAAATGGTGTTGGAGATTGGTATAAAGTCACAAAAGGAATGATTGATTGGAAATATACTGGACTTAGTGAATACTATGGAGGATGGTATTACATAGAAAATGGGAAATTAAATTGGAATTATAATAGTTTAGTATATTATCAAGGAATCTGGTATGCTATTGACAATGGTCAAATTACCTGGAATCATAAAGGGTTAGTATACTTTAATGGTGGTTATTTCTATGTTGAAAACAGCCAAGTTAATTTCAATTATAATGGTGTAGTTAATTATTTTGGAAGAGATTATAAAGTCGTTAACGGTGTGGCTAGAGTACCAAGAATTGCAGATTATATGGATAGTGTTGCACAATCATTATCAAGTGACACTCAATTCTTAATATTAGTTGATAGAAACACTCATACGGTTGGTATTTATAACGGTACAAAATATGACTGGAATAATTGGGCAAAGTGGAGCTGTACGGTAGGTAAAGCTAGCACACCAACAGTGACGGGATTGTTTAAGGTTGGAACTAAAGGGCGATACTTTAATACAGGTACAAGAGGTAGATGTTGGTATTTCACACAAATCTATGGTAATTATTTATTTCATTCGGTAATTTATGATAGATCCTCAAGCCCAGTCAAAATCATTGATGGGTCTATGGGAGTATCTGCTTCTCATGGGTGTGTTCGTTTATCTATTGATCATGCAAAATGGATTTACGATAATATTCCTAAAGGAACAACGGTATATATATATTAAAAAACATCATAACATTATATTCTTATTTATTCGTAACATGTAATAAACTGTAAATTATGTCATATAATTTAGGCGCTTTAAATAATCGTGGGGTCTTAGCTGACAAAATTTAAATTCGCTTTAAAAAACTGTGGGGTCAGTATGCACCTGATGCATATGATTCCACAGTTTTTTGTCCGTCCCCGTATTTTTAGATCATTGCTTTATTTCGCTTTTTGTTTTCTGCTGTTCAGTATCTTGTCAACAATATACCGGCCGCTAAAACCTGAATCATATTCGTTATGCAGATTCTGTGAAAACATGATTTTGTTTCTTGACCTCTTTAAGTTTCTATTGGCATTGCTGTGTATCTTCTTGATGTAATTGTTCTTTCCTTCTAGTTGGCCGTTTGAAATTCTTCTTCCATTGACCCATGTAAAGGAATTGAGGTATTCTCTCTGATATCATAGAAAGCTTTTATATCATCGCTGATGGAAAGAATCTCATCCAGCACGGTTTTATTGACACAGTGGCAGCCAAATATTGAATCAGATTTATATGTCTCAATGTCAACGGTAGGACCGTATTGCATGTGGAGTCTGTATTCCTTGGACTGTCTGTCATCTGAATGTTTACGCATTTCTCTTCATCTAAGAGGCGGACCTAATTATTATGCACAATTTAAAAGAATCATAGAGCATAAGTTCATGACCCGACGATTATTTAATATACTGTAATTTACAGTTTTTCTTTTATGTTGAGAATGAACATTGACATTTGTAATCTAGTAGATTAAACTTTTTTTGTTTTAAGGGGGGAAATTTATTTAAGATGAAAAAAGTTTTAAGGTATTTTCTTGTGGTTTTACTTGTCTTTTCGATTGGGTTTATATTTGATAATCCAGTAAAAGAATCTATTGCAGAAAATAAGCCAATAGAAAAAAACGAAAATATTGAAAATATTGGTGCGGATATCGCTAATTTAGCAATAGATGCGACAAATCCAGGGAAAATTAATAGTGATGACTTGAGTAAACTGGATCAGAGAGCAAAAAGTATCAATTTAGATATTAATAAGTTGGATAAGCAAGATAAAAAGAAGCTTGAAAACTCGAAAAAAGTTCTTAATCATGTTACTAAAACAATCAATATGAGAATGCTTGATCCATCTGAAGCATTGGCTAAAGCTGAAAAATCAGGTAAGGAAAACAGTTATCGTTTTATTGATGGTGTTGACATGAGCGTTGCATTAAATACAATCACAAAAGAAACAGGTGCAAAAAGCTCTAATTCTAATTCGCTAAAGACGTATGTTGCTAATGGTCAAAACATAGCAAAAATTTCTACTGAGTCTGATGTAATAAATCTTTCAAACAGTTCTTCGATTGATGGAATTGACGTTAGTTATCATAATGGGAAGATCAACTGGGATAAGGTAAAAGCTTCAGGAATAAAGTTTGCTATCTTGAGATGTGGATATGGGAAAGACATTACTTCACAGGATGATAAAAGATGGAATGAGTATGTAACTGAATGTGAAAAGCACAATATTCCTTACGGTGTTTACCTATATTCATATGCTCATAATTTTGAAGATGTTGATAGTGAAGTCGCCCATACATTGAGACTTGTAAGAGGTCATAATCCTACATTCCCAATATATTATGATTTAGAAGAAAATAGTCAGGAAGCCCTAGGCGAACAAACATTGTCAGCTTTTGCTTTTCATTTTTGTAATCAAATAGCGCAAGCTGGATATAAGACAGGTGTATATGCTAATTTAAACTGGTATCGTAATTATTTAACAACATTTGAACAAGATGGACGTTATTCTCATTGGATTGCAAGATACAATAGTAATGATGGTCATGCAGATCCTGAAGGCCCTTTTAAAGGTACGACATTTAATACAAACGTAGATATGTGGCAATATACGTCGCGAGGATACGTAGATGGTATTGGAACGTATGTTGATCTTAATTATTCATATGTAGATGCTATTGATTGGTCAAAGAATGTAACAGCAAGAACTACAGGTTTAGTTCAAGCAAAAAATGGTACATGGTATTATGTCCAAAATGGATTTGTGAACTGGAATTTTAGTGGACTAGTACTATTTAATGGTAATTGGTATTATGTAAATAATGGAGTAATTGATTGGAATTATAGCAATATTGTTGAATATAATGGTTCTTGGTATTACGTCCATAATGGTATGATTGATTGGAGCATAAATACATTAGCACGGGTAAATGGTCAAGGCCCATGGTATCAAATTACTAATGGTACATTGAATTGGAAATATTCAGGGTTAAGCTTTTATAATGGTGTATGGTATTATGTCAATAAAGGTAAAGTTGACTGGAATTTTAATGGTTTAGTAGAATATAATGGAAATTGGTATTATGTTCATAATGGTATTATTGACTGGTCATATAATAAATTAATTTGGTACAATGGAAGTTGGTATTATGTCCACGATGGTATGATTCATTGGGATTACAGTAATCTTGTTGATTACAACAATAATTGGTACTATGTCCATAATGGTATGATAGATTGGAAATATAACACATTAGCACAGGTCGATGGAAAGGGCTTGTGGTATCAAGTAACTAACGGAATGATTAATTGGAATTATACTAATCTTTCATTCTACAATGGTACTTGGTATTATATAAATCATGGAATCCTTGATTGGCAATACAATAATCTTGTTCAATACAATGGATATTGGTACTATGTAAGAAATGGTGCTATTGATTGGACATATCAAACTTTGTCACGAGTAAACAACCAGGGAGCATGGTATCAAGTTGTAAATGGCATGATAGATTGGAACTATAATGGATTGAGTGAATACAATGGCATTTTATATTATGTTCATAATGGATATGTTAATTGGAATTATTCTGGCCAAGTTAAGTATAAAGGAAGTTACTACACAGTTACTAATGGAATGGCTATGCCACATTAAATGATAAAAAGTAAAGCTGTTTAAATTTGAAATTGCTTAAAAACCTGTGGGTTCTGTATGCATTTGATGCATATGATCCCACAGTTTTATATTATCTGTAAGCGTATTAAAATTTGAATCTATTCTAAGTAGTCCCTGTCAGGTATGATATTGTCATGGAGGCAAGACCCTGGATTCTATACAAATTAACACCCAGCAAATACAAGAGATATAACCGGCCTGCAATCCTGCTGACAGTCCAGTCAGATGCTTTTTTCCTGATGTTTGGTTGAGCAGTCTAATGTTGCTAGTATAGATGTAGAACAAGTGTAATGGCTGTTTGTAATAACAAGAGTGGATTAATACAATGTTAGATGTAGTACCTACCTTTGTTTTATCAGGATTGAGGTTTTTCTATAGAAGATAAAAAAGCATTATTTGACAAGGAATTCAGATAAGGCGTTGTGAACTACAAGAAAGAGCATACTTACGAAATGTTTGTAAGCATCAAGAAGAAATTTAGCGTGCAGTCAACTACCATGGGAAATAGCCAATCAGAACATCTATAAAGCTGTCACTGACGCAATAAGTATAAAGCCAGGCAAATTCTTGGTTGCCAGTGTACTTGGTGTACTAGGCATTAACCTATTTGACTGCTAATACCACATGAGATAGGAGATAACGAAAACTGAAGAGAGCATAATGAAGGTAAAGATATTCAATGAAAGTAGTCAACTCTATGGGATCCATAAAGATAGCTGCAATCATGAACAGGAATGGTGGGGATAAGGTGTCATAGAAATACGATCAAGCTATCCTCTGCGTTTAAGGCAACTCAATTTTTATTATCAATATTGTTTTTTATTTTCATATTCAGTATTTTTTCAAGTGGCATCTAAAATTTACCTTACAGTTTTCTAAGAATAAAATTGCTTATTTATAGATAAATGAATGAGAGTGAATAATCAATAAGATGATTGCTTATAGTGACTTTTTGTTTTATCATAGACTTATGATTAATTATTGAGGAGGGCCGAATGAAGTGAATCATTCACAGGAAAGGAAGTTTTTTGTAGTTTTATGTATTCTTTTATCAGTTGTAGTAATAATATGTAACCTTAATATAAAAGCTAATGCTTCAAACAGTAAAATATCTATTGTACTTGATCCGGGACATGGAGGTTATCAACCCGGAGCAGTAAAAACGTATAACAATATAAAATATAGTGAAAGTTATATGACGCTAGTCATAGCAAATGCAGCTAAGGAAGAACTTGAAAAAACTGGTGCATTTGAAGTGCATATGACAAGAACTAAGGATACCTACTTATCTATTCCATCACGTACATCACTTGCTAAAGATGTAAAAGCACAAGCTCTCATAAGCTTTCATATAAATTCAGCAGGTTCAAGTGCTACAGGTTCAGAAGTTGAAATTCCAAATAAAAATTATCGACCACAACTAAATACAGAAGGTATAGCTTTAGGTAAATCAATTTTATCTGAATTAAATAAACTTGGTCTAAAAAATCGAGGTACATTTACTCGTAACTCAGAAAGTAATAATAGATACCCTGATGGTTCATTATCAGATTACTATGGCATTATTCGACAATCTAAAGAATATAATATTTTAGGTATCATTATTGAGCATGCCTTTATTTCTAATAAATCAGACGTAAATAATTATTTGTCAAGTGATGAAAAACTTAAAGCTTTAGGTGTGGCTGATGCAAAAGCAATTATGAAACATTATAATGTAAATTCTACATCAATCTCTCAAAATCAACAACTTAATCAAGACAATAAAGCTTCTAATGTGGTTCAAGATATAGAATTAGATTCTGATGATCCAAATGCATATAGTGTGATTCTAGGACATGAGATGAGAAATAACTCTAATATAAATAATGCAATGTATCCGATAGTGGGTACCTCTCAGGCTAATAAGGAGCAACTTATAAGCTATTATAAATCTAAAGCAGTTTTTCCTGATTTTTATAGTGCTCATGATACTGAGGTAAAATCTCTTGACGATTTTGTGCGTATTTATTGCCAGGAAGCAGAAGCTGAAAATATAAGGGTTGAAGTCGCATTTGCTCAAATGATTCATGAAACAAATTGGTTGAAATATGGTGGCCGTGTAAAAATAGATCAATACAATTTTGCTGGATTGGGGGCAACTGATGGAACTAAGGATAGTGGTTCGTTTGCTTCAGTACGCCTTGGCATTAGAGCACAAATTCAGCATTTGAAGGCATACGCTGATAAAAATGCAAAAGAGAATAATTTAGCAAATCCTTTAATTGATAATCGCTTTAAATACGTAAAAAAAGGATCTGCTGAATATGTCGAATGGCTTGGACAAAAAGAGAATCCTAATGGATTAGGATGGGCAACGCAAACCGGATATGGTAATATAATTCGATCTACAATAAATAAAATTTTGCAAATGTAGCCTTCTATAGGATATATATAATTAGTATTTCCGATAATTCAAGTAATGAGTACTTAACGTTAAAAGAGATTATTTTTTGAATTTAATGTAATTTGATAGGTGATTTCTCTCAGGGCTTCCTTTTCTAAGAAAGAATCTAACGTTATATCTATCGATGGTTTTGCCTATGGCCTGATTGGTCATAGGCATTAACTTTTTGATAAACTTCGGTATCCTCTATATAAAGTAGTCTTCTTGAAAATCCATGGTTGAATCTTTACTCCTGCTCAGCTACAAGCATTGGAAGGCCCCATTTGCATACGTTCTTGATTATGTTCTTAAAGTTATTGGCAATAATATTGGGCCATTTTATCTTGTTGTGTCTTTTTTAGCTATTAACTTTAGAGTTCTCTTAATTCAAATTAATCACATGATTGGTAGAGATTTTGGACTTTTGGCCTAAGGTGATATACTTGAAATTAATTCTCTCTTGAAAGGGCTGGTTTAATGTAAAGGAAAAATATGAAGCTTCATGTATCTTGTTTACCTGTTGTCTTCATCAGTGTAAAGAATAACAGCATCTGTCCTTTGCTCATTAATCATTTTTCACACTTATTGCCAGATTTATTTGCTGACAACTTCAATGAAGTCTATCTCATAGAATGCAAAACATCATTTTATGACAGCATATTCTAATTAAAATACATCAACTTAGGCATGTCTGGTTCGTATTCACCAGGCATTTTTGATAATGTAGATGTTCTAGCTCAAAAAAATATTGCATGTGTAATGATGGTAATGAGAGTGATTTCAGAATAACGACAAAAGATAAAGAGAATTGATATCATTGCTAGGATAACGATTTGATGTATTGAAATCAAAAAGAAAGTGATTTGAAAAGATACTTTCATAGTGTGGAAAATTATGGAAACCCTGGATACCTAAGTATTGATAGGCGTTTGCTCTACATTCTGAAGAAATATAGGCACTTTACTATTTTTCAGTAATTTGCAAACATGTAAAGTAATTATCAGAAGAAGCTAAAGATTGATTTCATTATTTAAATAAATTCTTTCAATTATTAGGAATTATTAGAATTAGAGATTCAACTCAAAGCAACCAGACACATATTTAATATACCAATTTATTGACCATGACGTTTCGTTATGGTTTTATTATAGCTATAGTAATTCATGTTAAGAAAGAAGGAGAATATACGCTATGAAGGGAATTATTCTTGCAGGTGGGTCTGGTACAAGACTTTACCCATTGACAATGGTAACGAGTAAACAGCTCTTGCCTATTTATGACAAACCAATGATTTATTATCCATTATCTATTATGATGCAGGCAGGTATTAAAGAGATTCTTATCATCTCTACACCAGCCGATACACCAAGATTTGAAGAACTTCTTGGTGATGGTCATCAGTTTGGTGTGCATTTACAGTACAAGGTACAGCCTAGTCCTGACGGATTAGCTCAGGCATTCATTCTTGGTGAAGAATTCATCAATGGTGATAGCTGTGCTATGATCCTGGGTGATAATATCTTCAATGGACATGGGTTCACAAAACGTTTACTAGCTGCATCTCATAGGGAAACAGGTGCAACAATCTTTGGTTACTATGTTGATGATCCTGAGAGGTTTGGTGTTGTTGAGTTTAATGATGAAGGTAAAGCTATTTCTATTGAAGAAAAGCCAGCACATCCTAAATCAAACTATGCTGTTACAGGACTTTACTTCTATGACAAGAACGTTGTAGAATACGCAAAGCAGATTAAGCCTAGTGCACGTGGTGAACTAGAAATTACTGACCTCAATAATATCTACTTACAAAAAGGTCAATTGAATGTAGAATTATTAGGACAGGGATTTACATGGCTTGATACAGGCACACACGAAAGCTTAGTTGATGCAACAAACTTTGTTAAGACAGTTGAACAGCATCAACATCGTAAGATTGCTTGCTTAGAAGAAATTGGCTATAAGAATGGCTGGATCACTAAGGAAGACTTACTGAAAGCTTATGAACCTTTTAAAAAGAACCAGTATGGTGCTTATTTGAAGGATATTATTGATGGTAAATATATTGATTAAGAGGAGAATGAAATGAAAATTATTGTTACTGGTGGAGCTGGATTTATTGGATCTAACTTTATATTCCATATGCTTAAAGAGCATCCTGATTATGATATTATCTGTCTTGATAAGTTAACTTATGCAGGTAACTTATCAACACTTGCATCAGTTATGGATAATCCACACTTCAAGTTTGTAAAGTTAGATATCTGTGATAGAGAAGGCGTATATAAGCTATTTGAAGAAGAACATCCAGATATCGTTGTAAACTTTGCAGCTGAATCACATGTTGATAGAAGTATTGAAAACCCAGAGATCTTCTTACAGACAAACATTATTGGTACAGCTACATTAATGGATGCATGTAGAAAATATGGCATCAAGAGATACCATCAGGTATCTACTGATGAAGTCTATGGTGATCTTCCATTAGATCGTCCTGACTTGTTCTTCACTGAAAACACACCAATTCATACATCAAGCCCATATTCATCATCTAAGGCTGGTGCTGATTTATTAGTACTTGCATATCATAGAACATATGGTCTTCCTGTGACTATCTCTAGATGTTCTAATAACTATGGACCATATCACTTCCCAGAAAAGCTTATTCCATTAATGATTATTAACGCATTACATGACAAACCATTACCAGTCTATGGTGAAGGTAAGAATGTACGTGACTGGTTATATGTTGAAGATCATTGTAAGGCTATTGACTTAATCATTCATAAGGGTAAAGTTGGTGAAGTTTATAATGTAGGTGGTCATAATGAAAAGACAAACATTGAAATCGTTAAGATTATCTGTAAGGAATTAGGAAAGCCTGAATCACTTATTACACATGTAGAAGACAGAAAGGGTCATGACATGAGATATGCGATTGACCCTACAAAGATTCATAATGAATTAGGATGGTTACCAGAAACTAAGTTTGAAGATGGTATTAAGAAGACTATTCAGTGGTACTTAGATAATAAGGAATGGTGGGAAAATATCATTTCAGGTGATTATCAGAATTACTATCATGATATGTATGGGAAAAGAAAGCAAATTAAATAATGAAAGTATTCGTTACTGGTGTTGCTGGCCAGCTTGGTCATGATGTCATGAATGAGCTTTCTAAAAGAGGTTATGAAGGTGTAGGGACTGACTTGGCATCTGAGTATTCTGGTATACAGGACAATAGTCCTGTTACCAAGATGCCTTATGTTTCTTTAGACATCACTGATGCATTAGCTGTACAAGCAACAATAAAAGAAGTTAATCCTGATGTCATTATTCACTGTGCTGCCTGGACAGCAGTAGATATGGCTGAAGATGATGACAAAGTAGACGAGGTAAGAAAAATTAATGTTGCTAGTACGCGTGAAATTGCCAATGTCGCAAAAGAATTGGATGCCAAGATGGTTTATATTTCAACTGACTATGTCTTTGATGGCCAAGGTGAAAAGCCATGGAAACCAGACTGCAAGGACTATAAGCCATTGAATGTTTATGGACAGACAAAATTGGAAGGTGAATTGGCAGTTGTTAATACACTTGACAAGTACTTTATTGTTCGTATTACATGGGTATTTGGGTTAAATGGTAAGAACTTCATCAAGACAATGTTGAATGTCGCAAAGACACATGATACAGTCAAGGTTGTCAATGATCAGATTGGTACACCTACATATACATATGATTTAGCTAGATTATTAGTGGATATGGTTGAAACTGATAAGTATGGCTATTATCATGCAACTAATGAAGGCGGTTATATTTCCTGGTATGATTTCACTAAAGAAATCTATAGACAGGCAGGTCTTGATACTAAGGTGCTTCCAGTGACAACTGCTGAATATGGCCTTTCTAAAGCAGCACGTCCATTCAACAGTAGACTTGATAAGTCTAAGCTCGTAGAAAATGGCTTTACACCATTACCTACATGGCAGGATGCCCTGTCAAGATATCTAAAAGAAATCAAAGAATAAGAGTTACCTGAAGGTAACTCTTTCACAATGTAGAAAGAAGGAAAAAGATTATGGGACAAATTAAAGTAGAAAAGAATGTAGGCGGAATTGAAGGCTTACATGTCATCACACCAGCTGTACATGGTGATGATCGAGGTTACTTCACAGAAACATATAATCAAAGAGATATGCATGAAGCAGGTTTAGATATGGTCTTTGTACAGGATAATGAATCCTATTCAACAAAGGGTGTATTAAGAGGCTTACACTTCCAGAAATAATATCCACAAGGAAAACTAGTAAGAGTTGTAAAAGGTTCAGTATTTGATGTCGCTGTAGACTTAAGAGCTAACTCTAAGACTTATGGTAAGTGGTATGGTGTAGAACTCACTGAAGATAACCATAAACAGTTCTATATCTCAGAAGGCTTTGCACATGGCTTCTTAGTATTAAGTGATGAAGCTAAGTTCTGTTATAAAGTAACTGATTTCTGGCATCAGGGTGATGAAAGTGGTCTTGCCTGGAATGACCCTGAAATTGGTATTGTATGGCCTCACTTAGTTGGTGAATATAAAGGTACTGCAGATCCTTCATCATATAAGCTTGATGACGGTACTGAACTCAACTTCTCAGATAAAGATAAGCTTTGGTTACCATTGA
This sequence comes from Sharpea porci, assembly GCF_009695655.1. GTDB lineage: Bacteria > Bacillota_I > Bacilli_A > Erysipelotrichales > Coprobacillaceae > Sharpea > Sharpea porci. The sequence goes on along the minus strand of NZ_VUNM01000001.1, from coordinate 233,366 downwards.
AGGATACGTTTAAATTTTAAGTTGTATTAATTAAACCATTCTGATAAAAATTAAATTTTGACTTTTATAACAATGTTGTAATTGTAATTTTATTAAAAAATAATTTACTTCTAAATGTAGAAGACAGAAAAGTTTTATAGTAACGAATAAGTATAACGTATTAAATGTTGCATCTTTCACCTTTTTGAGTTTTTTCTTTAAAGTACAAAAAATGATATCTCTAAACATTTAGTTCTTACTTGTATTCAATGAGTAGTTTGAGGACTTTAATCATCTCCTGAACTAGAATTTATAATTCCAGTTCAGGATTTAATCGGATAAATATCCAGTGTTGAATTGAATGGTATATTTTATTATAATTTATAAAATGGTTGTTCTATTTTATTATTCAGGAAGGAGATTGTATATTCTAATGACTAATAGAAATGTCAAAAGGATACATATAAATAAACATGAAAATTTTAATGATTATACCAGCCTATAATGAACAAGATTCCATTCTTGGTACTGTTGAAATGATAAAAGAATATAATCAAAATACAACAATGAAAGTGGACTATGTAGTTATAAATGATGGTTCAACGGATAAGACTGAAAAGATTTTAAAGGAAAACAAACTTAATCATGTTACACTTGTTCATAACTTAGGTATTGGAGGAGCAGTGCAAACAGGCTATAAATATGCACTTGAAAATGACTATGATGTTGCTATTCAATTTGATGGTGATGGACAGCACGATATTAATTATGTACCAACAATTGTTAAGCCTCTAGAAAATAATGAAGCAGATGTTTGTATTGGCTCTCGTTTTGTAGATAATACAACAAGTGAATTTAAATCTACTGGTGCTAGACGTGCAGGTATTAAAATCATATCAACACTCATTAATTTATTTGTCCATAAGAAAATTTATGATCCAACGAGTGGGTTTAGAGCGGCAAATAAGAAAACAATAAAATACTTGGCTAAAAACTATCCAACCGAATATCCTGAACCAGAATCTATTGTAGATCTTGTTAGATTAGGGTTTAGAGTTACTGAAAAACCCGTCAAAATGCATGAAAGAGCTGGTGGGGTCTCAAGTATTCGTGCATGGAAAACTGTTTACTATATGATTAATGTCTCATTATCCATTATTGTTACAAGTATGAAGGGGAAGAAATAAATGAATAGATATTTTCTAATGATTGCATTATTAGTCGTTATTTTTGCTATTGTTATATTGAATTTCGTACGTAAAAATAAACTTACAATGAAATACGCCTTGGTATGGTTAGTATTATCATTAATATCAATTATAGTATTAATCTGGCCTGGATTATTAGCAACTATATCACACTTATTAGGCTTTCAAACAATGTCTAATATGGTGTTCCTAGTAGCAATAATTGTTTTGATTACGATTTGTTTAAATCTCAGTGTTATTGTCTCAAATCAAACGAAAAAGATTACATTATTGATACAGGAAGTCTCATTGTTGAAAAACAAACTGGAGGATAAATAAGTATGAATATAATTCTATTGTCTGGTGGATCAGGAAAAAGATTATGGCCATTATCAAATGAAGTAAGATCTAAACAGTTTATTAAAATATTTAAAAACAACGATGGCTCATATTCATCAATGGTTCAACGTGTATATAAACAAATAACTAAAGTAGATTCAAATGCTAATATAACTATTGCAACAGCAAAAACTCAAGTTTCATCAATTCGTAATCAGTTAGGAAATAATGTTAATATTTCAGTTGAACCCTATCGAAGAGATACATTCCCTGCTATTGCTCTTGCTACAACCTATTTACATGATGTAAAAGGAGTTGCTGATAATGAACCGGTTATCGTTTGTCCAGTTGACCCATATGTAAATGATGATTTTTTTGAATCCATTCAAAAACTTGATGAACTTGTACGTCAAGGGAATGCTAATCTTACTTTAATGGGCATTGAACCTACATATCCAAGTGAAAAATATGGCTATATTATTCCTAATAGTAAAGATAATGTTTCTTACGTATCAACATTTAAAGAAAAACCAATAGAAAAAGTAGCGATTGAATATATTAAAAAAGGAGCATTGTGGAATGCAGGTGTTTTTGCGTTCAGAATGGATTATTTGTTGAACATATCTCATCAGCTCATTGATTTTACAGACTATAATGACTTGTTCCATAAATATGAAGGTTTAGATAAAATTTCTTTTGATTACGCTGTAGTAGAAAAAGAAGAAAGTATTCAGGTACTAAGATATTCTGGAGAATGGAAAGATTTAGGAACTTGGAACACACTCACTGAAGCGATGGATGAGCCAATTATTGGCAATGCGATTATGGATGATACTTGTTCTAATACGCATATTCTTAATGAATTGGAAATTCCTATTTTAGCTATGGGTCTAAAAGATATAGTTGTATCAGCAAGTGCAGATGGAATTCTCGTTTCAGACAAGGTAAGATCAGCACATATTAAGCCTTTTGTTGAAAAGATTGAGGATGTTGTTAGATATGCAGAGAAATCATGGGGTAAATATGAAGTAATTGATATTGAAGATACTAGCATTACTGTCAAAGTAGTTATGAAACCAGGTGAGCATATGAGTTATCATTCTCATTCATGTCGTGATGAATTCTGGACTGTTATTTCAGGAAGTGGATTTGTTGTACTTGACGGAAAAAAACAGGAAATCAAAACAGGTTCAACAATCTCAATGCCTGCTGGAATGAAACACACAGTATTTGCAACTACAGAATTAACAATGATTGAAGTTCAAGTTGGTAAGGATATCAATGTTCATGATAAAATAAAGTATGAGCTTAATTGAGAAGGTATATTGAATGAATGATTGGAAATCACTTTATAATGAATGGACAACTAATGCTTTAGAAGATAAAGATCTTATAAAAGAACTAGAAGCTATTCGAAATGATGAAATCAAAATAAAAGATGCTTTTTATCAAGATCTAAAGTTTGGTACTGGAGGTCTAAGAGGCAAAATAGGCGCTGGGACTAATCGCATGAATGTATATACTGTTGCCAAAGCAACGCAGGGGCTAGCAAGCTATATTATTCACAATTTTCCTAAAAACCAGCATATTGTTGCCATTAGTTATGACTCTAGAGTTAAATCTGATTTATTTGCTAAAGTTACAGCTGAAGTTTTTGCGGCTAATAATATTAAAGTAAGCATATATAACACGCTTATGCCGGTACCTTGTTTGTCTTATGCTGTAAGACAATTACATTGTGCAGCAGGTGTTATGATTACAGCTTCTCATAACCCTTCTGTATATAATGGGTATAAAGTTTATGGTAGTGATGGTTGCCAAATCACTACTGAAGCCGCAAAAAATATACAATTAGAAATAGCAAAAGTTGATATCTTCAAAGGTGTAAAAAGAAAAAGATTTGATGAAGGCATCAATGATAATACGATTTCATACATACCTGAAGTTGTCTTTGATCAATATGTCAAAGATGTAAAAGAAGAAACATTACTCCATCCTGAAGACCATGTAGATAAAAATGTTAATATTATTTATACACCTTTGAATGGTTCAGGACTTGTTCCGGTTTTAAGGGTTTTAAAAGAAGCAGGGTACAATAACATTACAGTTGTCAAAGAACAAGAAAAGCCCGATGGTTTATTTCCAACTTGTCCATATCCTAATCCAGAAGTTAGAGAAGCAATGGAACTTGGTGTTGCTTATGCTAAAAAGTATGATGCAGATTTATTATTAGCGACTGATCCTGATTGTGATCGTGTCGGTATAGCGGTTAAAGATAATGAGGATAATTATATTCTTCTAACAGCTAATGAAACTGGAATGTTGCTACTAGATTTCATTTGTAAGCAAAGAATCAAATATAACGAAATGCCAGTAAACCCTGTTTTTATGAAAACAATTGTCACAATTGACATGGCTGAACGCATAGCTTCCAAATATGGACTACGGACAGTTAACACTCTCACTGGATTCAAATTCATTGGAGAACAGATTGGTTTATTAGAAAAAGAGGGTCGAAAAGAATCATATATATTTGGATTTGAAGAAAGCTATGGATATTTAAGCGGTACTTATGTTAGAGACAAAGATGGTGTTAATGCATCATTACTTATTTGTGATATGTTTAGCTATTATAAATCTCATGGTATTTCATTATATAATCAATTAAATAAACTATATGATGAATATGGCTATTGTTTAAATACACAGCATTCTTTTAAGTATGAAGGCCCTTCTGGGATGGAACGAATGCAATCAATAATGGATAATTTACGTCAACCAATTTCAATGTTTGGGGATAAAAAGGTACTTAAAACAAATGACTATAGTATCGGTGTCGATGGATTACCAAAATCTAATGTTATAAAATTCTTTTTACAGGATCATTGTTCTATTGTTGTTAGACCATCTGGAACAGAGCCTAAATTGAAAATTTATATATCAATTAGTGCAAAGGATAAATCATTAGCACAAAAAGAAGAAACAAAACTATTCAATGAATTGCGTACTTATCTAGATTAGGAGAAAGATAATGGATCGACAACTTAGAAAAAATGTTGTATGGAATATAATTGGGTCGACATTTTCATCATTTAACTCTTTGTTTTTCCTTGTGATTGTAAATAGAGTAAATGGTATATTTGATGGTGGTGTCTTTAGCTATGCATTTTCACTGGCTTGTCTATTTTTTATTATCGGTAATTATGCTGGTAGAACATACCAATTATCAGATAGTGAAGGAAAATTAAATGATAGTGAGTATTTATTACACAAGATAATTACATGTATAATTATGATGGTATGTTGTCTTTGCTATTGTATATTTCAACCATATACAGAGAAAAAACTTATTGCTGTTATAACGCTCACTGCCTTCAGGGGATTGGATGCACTAAGTGAGACTTTTTATGGCTTTATGCAAAAGAAAGAACAGCTTTATATTGCTGGTATTTCAATGTTTGTGAAGTCTTTAATAGGTGTAAGTATATTCCTTATTGTGGATTTATTGACTCATAATTTGGCTTTATCATGTGCTATTCTTATATTGACAAATTTATCAGTTATATTATTAATTGATATCCCCTTTGGAAGAAAAAATATGCATAAAGCAAAGATAAGAAATAATCATCTATTGAGTTTATTTCCATCTGGCTTTTCAGTCTTTGCATTTTCATTTTTAGCAATTTACATTGTCAATGTCCCTAAATATGTCATTAATGGCATTTTAAGTGATGATTATCAGACAATATTCAACATAATTGCTATGCCTGCTACATTTATGAGTCTGTGTGGACAGTATATTATCAATCCAGTATTGGTGAAACTGGTAGATTTCCATGAAACCAACAAACCTGATAAGTTCAAAAAGCTTATTGCTAAAATTTTATTTTTGTTAGTTGGAATATTAGTAATTGTAGAGGTCGGTGCGTATTTATTAGGAATTCCTATTTTGAGTTTAATATATGCAGTTGATTTACATGCATACAAAATGCAATTACTATTAATTCTACTAGGTGCATTTGTGTATACATTAGCGACAATTTACTCCATGGCATTAACCACAATGCAACATAATAATTTTCAACTTGTCATTTATATAGTTAGTTCAATATGTGGATTTGTATTATCATCAGTACTTATAAGAAGACTGGGTATTCAAGGTGCAACGTTTGCATATTTTGGTACAATGTTATTGCATGGAATACAATATACAATTTATTATCATTTTGAATTAAATAGTTGGCATAAAATGATAGCAAAGGAGCAGTAAAAACAATGATTATTGGTATAGATTTAACATGGGTGAAGCCTGGAAAAAATGGTGGGACAGAGTTCTATATTAGAAATTTATTAGATGGCTTTAAAACATTGAAGAATGTTAATTCTTATATTTTATTTGTAGCGGATAATAATAAAGAATCATTCAAATCATATTTAGATGATTCTCGTTTTAAATTTTCAGAATGCCATGTTAATACAGAAAAACTCGTATCAAGAGTGATATGGAAGAACACTCAACTCTATCGCCTCATGAAGAAGGAAAATATAGATTTGGCTTTTTTCCCTGTTTATGATATGCCTTTATATCGCTGCAACAGTTTTAAAATTGTTACAGTTATTCATGATTTACAAGCCCTTCATTATCCAGAATATTTTACTAATGTGGAAAAAGCAGTTTTAAAAGCGAGCTGGAAGAGAGTGGTTAAAAATGCTGATAAGGTGGTTGGTATTTCAAATTATGTGAAAAATGATATAGAGGAGCATTACGGAACTAAAAATGTTGTGGCTATTCACAATCCGATAGTAGTAAAAGACGCATTTGTTGATTTTCAAGGTCTTCAAGAGAAATATGGAATTGATGATAATGAGTATTATTATACTGTTTCATCTCTATTACCTCATAAGAACTTAAAGACTATCCTAGAAGTTAAAAAGAAGATAGTCTATGATAATATAGCTTTACCTAAAAAATTACTCATATCAGGTGTGGGAGGAAAACAGTTAGCGGAAATTAAACGTTATTTAGATGACTATAAGCTTAATGACAATGTTATATTAACTGGATTTATCAGTAACGAGGAAAGAAATACATTAATGAAGCATGCTAATGCTTTTGTCTTCCCTTCAGTGTTTGAAGGATTTGGGATGCCTCCTATTGAAGCAATGCTTCTAGGATCAAAAGTCTTAACAACAAAATGTACATCATTAGAGGAAGTTACAATGGATCGTTGTTATTATGTCAATGACGCATTCAATATTGATGACTGGATTGGTAAGCTTAAAGAAATAAAAGAAAAAGAAAAAAGAACTATTCCTTTCCCTGAATATGAAGTAAAAAAAATAGCACAAGAATACTTGGATTTATTTGATAGTTTAGTATAATCAAAGTGTTATTTAGAGTTAATATATTAATTATGATTCGTGAGGTAGAATATGTATAGTGCTAAAAATCATATGTTTGTCATATGTGCATACAAAGAAAATCATCACATTGAAACAACAATTCAGTCATTGCTTAATCAATCAGTAAAATCTAGAATCCTTCTTTCAACATCTACGCCAAATGAATTCTTAAAAGGCATTTGTGCAAAATATAAAATACCTATGATTGTTAATCCTGAAAGAAAAGGTGCAGGTTGCGACTGGAATTATGCATATGATCATGCAGATACTGAATTAGTGACAATTGCGCATCAAGATGATTTTTATGAACCAGAATATGTTGAGAAAATTATTGAATCGATAAATAATCACAAAGAAGATGATGTTATCATGGCATTTACTGATTATTATGAGTATAAAAAAAATAAAAAAGTAATGACAAATAAATTATTAAAAATTAAGCGTATCATGAATTGGCCTTTAACAAAAAAAAGACTACAAAATAGCATATGGATGAGAAATAGGATACTTTCATTTGGAAGTCCAATATGTTGTCCTGCTGTGACTTATGTAAAGAAAAATGCGGGAGATTCAATTTTCGATACAAAATATATTAATAGTTGTGATTATAAGACATGGGTTGAACTTGCAAAACTTAAAGGAGCATTTGTTTATGTACCAGAACCTTTAATTGCACATCGAATATATGCTGGTTCAGCAACAACAGCTAATTTAAGCGAAAATATAAGAGCAAAAGAAGACTTGGAAATATTTAATTTGTTTTGGCCAATGCCTATCGCTAAATTTATCAATAATATATATAAAACAAGTGAAAAGAGTAATATTGTATAGGGAGTAAAAAATATGAAAATATTAGTTACAGGCGCCAATGGATATATTGGCAGACACATTGTTAAATATTTGCTTGATCATGACCACGAAGTTATTGCAGCAGATTTACGTTATGATAAAGTAGATGAACGTGCAAAACGAAGTCATGAAAATATATTTTCAGGCGATAAAGATATTTATAATAAATTAGGACAACCAGACGTATGCATTCATTTAGCGTGGCGAGATGGATTTAATCATGGGTCTGATGCACATATAATGGATTTACCAAAACATTATGAATTTTTAAAGAATATGATTCAGGGTGGATTAAAACGTTTGGATGTAATGGGAACAATGCATGAGGTAGGATATCATGAAGGGGCGATTGATGAAACGACACCATGCAATCCTATGTCAATGTATGGTATTGCTAAGAATGCCTTAAGAGAAATGCTACTAGTTCTTACAAAGAATTCAGACTGTAAACTAACTTGGACTAGAGCCTATTATATCCTCGGTGATGATGAAGGGAATCATTCTATTTTTACTAAAATTCTTGAAGCAGCTAAAGAAGGAAAGACAACATTCCCATTCAATTCAGGAAAAAATCAATATGATTTTATTTCAGTCACTGGATTAGCAAAACAAATATCTGAAGTTTCTATTCAAGATGAAGTACTAGGAACTATTAATGTATGTTCAGGTAAACCAGTTGCCTTAAAGGATAAGGTAGAAGAATTCATAAAGGAAAGACATTTAAATATTTCACTAGACTATGGTAAGTTCCCAGATCGACCATATGATTCACCAATAGTTTATGGTGATGTTAGTAAAATTCAAAAGATACTAAAAAAATAACCATTACTTTGTAATGGTTATTTTTCGGAAAGTCAATATTAAAGAGGGAGCTTACAATAATGTATTTAGGAGAATATACAAATAAAAGATCAAATAATCTAAGCTTTTTGAAATTTATCGCAGCTTTACTTGTCATTTTATGCCATGCTTTTCCACTTTCTATGGGTAAGCAAAATACAGATTTTATCTCTCAATATACCCATGGTTCAATGAGCTTTGGTAGTATAGCAGTTGGTGTATTTTTTATCAGCAGTGGTTATCTTGTGACTAAGAGCATTATAAAACATAAATCAACAAAACAATACTTAATAGCAAGAATAAAGCGTATATTTCCACCACTCATTGTAACAGTTTTATTGTCTATATTAATACTTGGTTTTTTTGCCTCTAATTTAAGTATTATTTCATATTTCAAAAATAGACAAACATGGTTATATTTATTAAATATGTTGCTTATTCCTGTACATAATTTACCAGGTGTTTTCGAAAACAATATTTATAAGTCTGTTGTCAATGGAGCATTGTGGACATTACCAGTTGAATTCGCTTGTTATATTCTTTTACTTATTCTTTATAAAACAAGATTGTTAGAACGATATACAAGAGTTCTTATAACACTACTTTTCATTAGTTATGTTGGAATATTCATGGTTAACATACCCATATTTATAGTGCTTAGAAATTTTATTGAGCCAGTATATTTATTCTTTATTGCAAGCGCAATGTATATTTATAAAGATAAAATAAAGATTAATCAAAAATATTTATACATGTTCACAATGATATTCATTATTCTATTTATTTTAAAAAAGGGTCATTTAGCAAACGTAATTTGTTTACCATATATAATTCTTTATATTTCTTTTTGCTTGCCTCAAATTCATTCTAAATTAGCTTCACTAGGAAATTATTCATATGGCATGTATTTAATTGGATTTCCAACGCAGCAAGTAATAGCAATGTATATACGAGGTGGTCACGCAATTGTTATTAATTTCCTTATTACTAGCATAATTGCAACATTATATGGTGTTTTTATTTACTATTGCATAGATTTAAATATTAATAAAATAAAACGTTGATGATATAACTGTATCTTAATAGTAATTTTTATATTTTCTAGTTTTTCCTTGAAATATAGGGGTGCGGATAGATTCTTGGACCCGCAATAATGGGGGAGTGATAAAAATGTCATTTACTGAGGAAGAAAAAAGAAAGCACTCCAATTGTATGATGAGACAGGATCGATTGCTAAGGTAATACATAATCTTGGATATCCAAGCAGGCAGAATATGTATACTTGGATTAAAATCGAAATATTGAAAAGAAACACAAGGAATATAGTTTTACTAATTCACCAGACCATAGATTCATCCATCGCTGGAAACAAAACTTGAAATACTTCACCGTTGCTTTAAAGAAAGAGAAGACATAAAATCAATATCAGAAGAATACGGATATTCAAGGACGAGTATTTATAGTTGGAGAAAGCTGTATTTATCTGGAGGTGCAGCAGCGATAATGAATAAAAAGAAAGATTTGCCAAGAGGAGCTTTGATAGTTAATGAAGATGTTGATAAGGGTTCCGATAATAATATTGAATTGGCAGCTAAGATAAGAGATCTTTAGCTAGAAAACGATATATTAAGACAGACAATAGAAATATAAAAAAAAGATCAGGGACTGATACGATCCCCTATAGGTAGACAGTACAAATACACAAAATGTACTGCCCTGCTTTTAGGGGGGTTTTATTATGGGACGAAAAGCAAAATATACATTTGAACAGAAACTGAAAGCTGCACAGGATTATCTATCAGGAAAGAAATCAGCAGCTGCTATTGCCTTTGAATTAGGTATGGGGAAATATGGTGACAACAGAATACGTCAATGGGCGAGTCTCTATAAAGCCAATGGGCAAGAAGCTCTCAAGCCTAAAGAAAGAAATTCATCTTACTCAAAGGAATTCAAAGATATGGTCGTTCAGGATTATGTACAGAATGGGCTGTCACCGTACGAACTGGCAACAAAATACAATATTCCTAGTAAAACAGTCATCGATCAATGGATCAAAAGGTATAATAACCATATAGAGCAGAGGGATTATTGTCCCCATCAGGAGGTCTATATGGCAGAAAGAAAGAAAACAACGAAAGAAGAAAGAATGGAGATCGTTCAGTACTGCATCAATCATGGTCGCAATTATAAAGAAACAGCCGCAAAATATGGCTGCAGCTATTCCCAGGTCTATTCATGGGTACGCAAATATGACAGGCAGGGAACAGATGGCCTGAATGACAACCGCGGACATCGCAAGGCAGAGGAAGACCTTACTGATAATGAAAAGCTGGAGAGAAAAATCAGACGACTGAAGGAAGAACTGAGACGAAAAGAAATAGAGGTCATATTCTTAAAAAAACTCAACGAATTAGGGAGGGGGCGATAGAGAATACGCCGAAGATTGCCCAGCCAGCATTGCGTCATAGGGTGAAGATACAGATCTGTCAATCAGTTCAGGAGACGAGCAGTGACGAACAATGTTCCATACAGTATCTGTGTCAGCTGGCTGGCATATCCAGGGCATCCTATTATAAATGGATCCATCGCAAGCCATCCAGAGTGGACATAGAAGATGCAAGGATACTTCCCCTCATACAGGCCATTGCCGATGAAAACAACAGCCTGTTTGGCTATCAGAAGATGACCTATGCGCTCAATAATAACAGCGATGTGAAGTATAATCGCAAACGTATCTATCGCATCATGGCCATCAATGGCATAGAATCTCATTTCCGCATTGACCGGCGTCATTCCACTTACAGGAAATCAACTCCACAGGAAACGAAGGATAACGTACTGGACCGGGATTTCAATGCCGAAGCACCGAATCTGAAATGGGGCACCGACATAACCGAACTGAAATATGCTGGTGATAAATTATATATCAGCACGATCCTTGACCTGTATGATCGATATCCGGTTGGCGTTGTCGTCAGCAGAAGAAACGATACCAAACTTGTCCATGATACATACTTCATGGCCATCACCTTGAATCAAGGCGCCACTCCGCTCCTGCACAGCGACAGAGGATTTCAGTACACACGCAAGATATTTTCCAGGATGCTTGAGAATGACGGACTGACACAATCCATGTCACGGGTTGGCCACTGTATCGATAACGGGCCAGTAGAATCCTTTCAGGGGTTCATCAAGGATATGGCCAAGGTTCTGTTTGGCAAAGCGCATACGTATGAGGAAGCTGCAGAGATCATATACCGGACATATGAATACTATATCTACAGATATCCACAGAAACGTTTTCATGGGAAGACTGCGTACCAGGTAAGACAGGAAGCACTGACTGCAGATACACCGGAACAGTATCCAATCGCACCAAACAGAAAAATAGAACGATTCTGGGATAGGATTGAGAAGAGCAAAGCAAAACACCAGGCGCAAGCACAACAATAAAAAACAAGGCCAAATCTAATTGACCTTGCTTGGTAGTTATTTTGGATATTTTCTCTGTCTACTTGACAGGGGTCATATCAGACCTTATTGTAGAATGTAATTGGAAATAAAGTGTAAAACATCCGATACTAAAACGATATATGTATATATTTAGAAAATCCATTGTTTAACTGAAAATCATTTTCAAGTCATATATTCAAGATAATTTCTTGATTTCAAATGCTTTATGTGATAACCTACAATGGCAAGAGAGGTTAAAAAGAAAACACAGTATCCATTAATTTCTCTTTGTTTTAACTTGTTAATTTGGGATGAAAACAAGTGAAGAGTGTTGCGTGGGAATATATAAAATATTTGGGATAAGAAAGTAATATGTGAATATTTTATGCGTTTTCACGTGTCGTAAGATACGTGTACAATAAAGAAGTATGTGTGTCTTACATGTACTTCTTTTTTTCTTTGAGGATGTGATAGGATGTACAGTAATTGGTATGCCGTACAGGTAAGAAGTGGGAAAGAAGATAAGTTTGTAGAATGGTGTGAGAAGAAAGTGAATCATCAAACCTACAAAGATATCTTCATACCAAGAGTCATGATGGCAAAGAAATATCAAGGTAAATGGCATAATGAAAAACGTGTGTTATTTCCTGGTTATGTATTTGTCATAACAGATCAAGTAGAAGATTTGTTTCAAGAACTTAAAAAGATTCCTGATCTTACAAAGATGTTGGGAGAATATAAAGGAGAAATATTCCCAATATATTCTAAAGAAGTACAGTATCTTCATAAATATGATCAAGAAGGACATGTCGTTAACATGTCCACTGGATATATTGAAGGAGACAATATTATTATTACTGATGGTCCTCTTATGGGATATGAAGGATCAATTAAAAAGATTGATAGACATAAACGTATAGCTTATCTAGATATAGATGGTTTTGAGGATATTACAAGTGTCAAAGTTGGTCTTGAAATTATCAGTAAGAATTGAGACAAAAGTGTTGTACTTTTAATCGTCGCTTTGTCGCGTTAAAAGAAATGCATGGTTAGGCTTTGAATGTCTGCTTTTAAAGCGGATAGGCGAAGCCTATCCAAATGCATGAAGATAAGGGAGGATATTGGGATATGCGTGTAGTTCTTATGTCGTCTATGGAAGTAGGTGACTGTCATGGATGAAATGGAATTAAAGAGAAAAAAGAGTTGGATAAAACATTATGATTTTATCTTAGCTGATTTCATTGTATTACAACTCTCACATGTACTCGCAAATTTAATTAGATATTATTCAAGTAGTTATGGCGGACTGGGATATGCTTTTAATCTACCTATATACAAGAATGAAGTTATATTTCTAACGGTTTGTTTAGTTGCTTCTATTACATTTGGTGATCCCTATAAGAATGTTTTAAAGAATTCTAAATATGTAGAATTCATTAAAACATTCAAACATACAATTAAAATGGCAATGGTGAACATTGTCATAATTTTTTTCTTACAGTTAGGAGATGACTCTTCAAGATCAGTTGTATTAATGACTTGGAGTATATATTTCATCTTAGAGTATTTCGCAAGACAAATACAAAAAACATATTTAAGAAAGAAAATAAAGCATTATGGTGCAAGAAGAGCTATGATTGTTTATACATCATCTTCTAATGTAAAACGTGTCATGAGGAACTTGGTTACTAAAAAATATGTAGGTTACTTTGTTTCAGCTATATTCTTGAGTGACTATGATGGAAGTATTCAAGAAGTGAGTGGAGTCAAGGTTCTTGGTAATGAAGATGATATGATTAAATATGCTTCACATAACTGGGTAGATTCAGCATTGGTCGCTATTCATGATCGTAATAAGAGTATTCATTTAAGAGATCTATTTGATGTGATGGGAATAACAACACATACTATCATTAGTAGAGTCGATACACACCATAATGAATATATTCAGAAGTTAGGTAATTATATCGTATCATCAAATACATATAGAACTATTCCAATCGGACAGAAGATTATAAAGAGAGCTATTGATATTGTTGGTGGTATTGTAGGTTGTATAGCTACAGGCATACTTATTCTTATTATTGGGCCAATGATATACATAAAATCACCAGGACCAATCATCTTCTCACAAAAGAGAGTTGGTAAGAATGGTAAATTATTTACTATGTATAAGTTCAGAAGTATGTATATGGATGCTGAAGAACGTAAGAAAGAGCTAATGAAACAGAATAAGATTACTGATGGCATGATGTTTAAAATGGAAGATGATCCACGTATTATTGGTTCAGAAAAGAAAGATAAAAATGGTAATCCAAAAGGCATTGGGAACTTCATTAGAAAGACATCACTAGATGAATTCCCTCAGTTCTTTAATGTCCTTAAGGGAGATATGTCATTAGTGGGTACAAGACCACCTACTATTGATGAGTGGAATAAATATTCACCTCATCATAGAAAAAGAATGGCTATAAGACCGGGTATTACAGGATTATGGCAAGTATCAGGTAGATCAAATATCACTGACTTTGAGGAAGTTGTAAAGCTAGATAGTGAATATATTGATAACTGGACTATATCAGAAGATTTACATATTATTGTAAAGACATTTACATCAGTATTAGCACATGAGGGTGCTAGTTAGAAGAGGTAAATTGAGGGGGGAAAAGAATACGATTAACAAAAAATACCATCCTTGGGATGTGTACATAGATAAAAGCACCTTTTTGAGGAATTTAGGTCCGAAGAAGACCGGAGGAGTAAATATTATGAAAAATTACAAAATCGCTGTTGCTGGCACTGGTTACGTTGGTCTGTCGATTGCAACTTTGCTGAGTCAGCATCATCAGGTAACTGCAGTTGATATTGTACCGGAGAAGGTTGAACTGATTAACAATCACAAGTCTCCTATCCAGGATGATTATATAGAGAAATATCTTACAGAGAAAGAATTGAATCTGACTGCAACGCTGGATGCAAAGGCTGCATACTCTGATGCGGACTTTGTTGTGATAGCGGCCCCTACGAACTATGATAGCCACACCCAGCACTTTGACACATCTGCAGTCGAAGCTGTGATCAAACTGGTTATGGAATATAACCCGGATGCCATTATGGTTATCAAGTCCACCATCCCTGTGGGTTACACGGCATCTGTGCGTGAGAAATTCAATAGTAAGAACATTATCTTCAGTCCGGAGTTCCTGCGTGAATCCAAGGCACTTTATGATAATCTGTATCCTTCGCGTATCATCGTTGGTACTGATCTCAATGATGAGCATTTGGTGGAGGCCGCTCATGAGTTTGCTGGCCTGTTGCAGGAAGGTGCGATTAAGGAAAACATCGACACACTGTTTATGGGCTTCACCGAGGCAGAAGCAGTTAAACTGTTTGCTAATACATATCTGGCATTGCGTGTGGCTTACTTCAATGAACTCGATACCTATGCTGAGAGTAAAGGACTGAATACTGAGCAGATTATTAACGGTGTTTGCCTTGATCCTCGTATTGGTAGCCACTACAACAATCCCAGCTTTGGATATGGCGGGTATTGCCTCCCTAAGGACACTAAACAGCTGCTAGCAAATTATGCCGATGTACCGGAGAATTTAATTGAAGCTATTGTTGAGAGTAACAGAACAAGAAAAGACTTCATTGCTGACCGCGTTTTAAAGCTGGCAGGCTACTACGCCTACGATGCAGAAAATGAGTTTGATGAGGACAAGGAAAAGGCAGTTACTATTGGTGTGTATCGTTTGACCATGAAGAGCAACAGCGATAACTTTCGTCAGAGCTCCATCCAGGGTGTCATGAAGCGTATCAAGGCAAAGGGTGCTACGGTTGTGATTTATGAGCCGACTTTGAAAAATGGTGATACTTTCTTTGGATCAGTAGTGGTTAATGATCTAGCTAAGTTCAAGAAAATGAGCAATGCAATTATTGCAAATCGGTATAGTAAAGATCTTGATGATGTGAAAGAGAAAGTTTACACCAGAGATATTTTCCAGAGAGATTAAGAGATAGAAAGGAAGTAGAAGATGGACATTAAAAAAGAATATAATCGTTGGTTGGAAAATGCAACAGCAGATGCAGATGTTGCGGCTGAACTGAAAATGTTGGATGATGCAAAAATTGAGGACGCTTTCTACCGTGATCTTGCCTTTGGAACCGGTGGCCTGCGCGGTGTGATTGGTGCAGGCACGAACCGAATGAATGTCTACACCGTGGCAAAGGCTTCTCAGGGTCTGGCCAATTATTTGAAAAAGAACTTTGAAGAGCCGTCTGTGGCCATTGGTTATGATAGCCGCATCAAGAGTGATGTATTTGCAAAGGTGGCAGCGGATGTGTTCGTAGCCAACGGTGTCAAGGTCAACATTTGGCCTGTTCTAATGCCTGTTCCTACCGTGTCTTTTGCAACCCGCTATCTGCACACGTCTGCAGGTGTCATGGTGACGGCTTCCCATAATCCCAGCAAGTATAACGGCTACAAGGTCTACGGTGCTGACGGTTGCCAAATTACGACGGAAGCTGCTGCCGAAATCCTTGCGGAAATTGAAAAGTTAGATATTTTTGCTGATGTAAAGCATAGCAATTTTGAAACTGATCGTGCTAATGGTAGCATCCAGTACATTTCAGATGAAGTCTATACCGCATTTGTGAATGAGGTTAAGAATCAGTCTGTTCTGTTTGGTGAAGCGGTCAATAAAGACGTAGCCATTGTGTATAGCCCGCTGAACGGCACAGGACTGAAGCCCGTGACCCGCACTCTGAAGGAGATGGGGTACACCAATATCACGGTGGTCAAGGAACAGGAGCAGCCGGATGGCTACTTCCCGACCTGCCCGTATCCTAACCCGGAAATCAAAGAGGCGATGGCATTGGGTATGGAGTATGCCAAAAAGTGCAATGCTGACCTGCTGCTGGCAACTGACCCTGACTGCGACCGTGTGGGCATCGCCGTCAAGAATAAAGCAGGGGAGTATGAACTGCTGACCGGCAACCAGACAGGCATGCTGTTGTTGGATTATATCTGCAGCCAGCGTGTGAAGCACGACAGGATGCCCGCTGACCCGGTCATGGTCAAGACGATTGTCACCATGGATATGGGTGAGCAGATTGCTAACCATTATGGCCTGCGTACCATCAATGTGCTGACTGGGTTCAAGTTTATCGGTGAGCAGATTGGCAAGTTGGAAAAGCAGGACAAGGTAGACAGCTATGTGTTCGGCTTTGAGGAAAGCTATGGTTATTTGACTGGCTCGTATGTCCGTGATAAAGACGGTGTGGACGGCGCTTACATGATTTGTGAGATGTTCAGCTACTACGCTACCAAGGGTATCAGCCTACTAGATAAGCTGGATGAGCTGTATAAAACTTATGGCTACTGCTTGAATACCCTCCACAGCTATGAATTTGACGGTAGTGCGGGCTTTGCAAAGATGCAGAACATCATGCAGGCATTCCGTGCTGACATCAAAGAGTTTGGCGGAAAGAAAGTCGTAAAACTGCTGGATTATGCACCTGGTCTGGATGGTTTGCCGAAGTCAGATGTGCTGAAATTCTTGCTGGAAGATAACAGCTCCATCGTGGTGCGCCCTTCCGGTACAGAGCCGAAACTCAAGACTTATATTTCTGTCAGCGCAGAGAACAAAAAAGCTGCTGAGAAGGTGGAAGCTGAGATACGCAAGAGTGCTGAAGAATACTTGATGTAAAGAAAATATAGAAGGTTATATGAGGAGAAATACAAATGAATATTATTTTACTTTCTGGTGGTTCAGGTAAACGTCTTTGGCCTCTTTCTAATGATGTTCGCAGCAAGCAGTTTATCAAGTTGTTTAAAAATGATGACGAGTATGAGTCTATGGTGCAGCGTGTCTATCGCCAGATTACTGCGGTAGATGTTGGCGCAAAGATCACTATTGCTACAAGTAAATCACAGGCAAGTGCCATCAAGAACCAGCTAGGTGAGAAGGCGTCTATTTGTGTAGAGCCTTGCCGTCGCGACACATTTCCAGCCATCGCACTGGCTACAGCATACTTGCACGATGAGCTAGGCGTTGCTGAGGATGAAGCAGTAGTTGTTTGTCCTGTGGATCCGTATGTGGATAATACCTATTACGAAGCTGTCAAGACTTTGCAGGAGCTTGCGGAACAGGGTAGAGCAAATCTTACTTTGATGGGCATTGAACCGACTTATCCCAGTGAGAAGTACGGCTATATTATCCCCGAAAGCGGCGAAAATGTCAGCAAGGTGAGGGAGTTCAAGGAAAAGCCGGATGTTGATACTGCCAAGAAGTATTTGGCTCAGAGTGCACTGTGGAATGCTGGTATCTTTGCGTTCAAACTGGGTTATCTGTTGGATAAAGCGCACAGCATGATTGACTTCGAGGATTATCACGATCTGTTTAATAAATATGATAGTCTAACCAAGATTAGTTTCGACTATGCGGTAGTTGAGGAGGAACCTAGTATTCAGGTTTTGCGTTACAGCGGTGACTGGAAGGATGTTGGTACCTGGAATATGATGGCTGAAGTCATGGCAGATAAGACTAAGGGTAAAGTTATCTTGGACGAATACTGCGAGAACACCAATGCTGTGAACGAACTGAATATCCCGATTCTCTGTATGGGATGCAAGGATATGATTGTCGCTGCCAGTGGTGATGGTATCTTAATCGCTGATAAAGAACGTAGCGGTTACATGAAGCCTTATGTGGAAAAAATTGAGACAGAGGCAATGTATGCTGAAAAGTCTTGGGGTACTTATACAGTTATTGATGTACAGCCGGGATCTATGACGGTCAAGGTTTCTATGAGGGCTGGCGAACACATGACGTATCACATGCATAACTGCCGTGAGGAAGTATGGACGGTCGTTTCCGGTAAGGGTAAGGCAATCGTTGATGGCATTGAACAGGTATTGTGCATTGGTGATGTAATCACCATCGCACCAGGTTGTAAGCACACAGTCAAAGCTATTACGGCACTGGATATGATTGAAGTTCAGCTTGGTGAAGAAATCAGCGTTGCAGATAAGATTAAATTTCCGATGAAACATAAGACAGTGTAATGGAATTATGAAAATGATTCCGACGGGTAAAGAATTTTTATGAGGTGGTAATCGACTTCGGGAAAGAATATGGTAAAAAGATTAATCTAACATCATTAGCAGAAATTTGGGAGTGTTCGGTTAATCCGGACGGACCAAGTTATGTGACAAATGGTACATAAAAAGAAAAAAATGGCTGAAGTGCTGTAAGGTCAACCGGGATATCTTGGTACAAAAGTAGAAACGATGAGTTATCTGTGCTGGTGAAATTCATCGATGCCAAGTAAGATCTCTCAGTACAAGTTCATCCTTCTAATGAGTATGCGAGAGAACACGAAGGTGACAATGGTAAGAACGAGATGTTGTATGTCATCAACGCTAATGAAGGAGCCAGTCTGATTTATGGTTTCCAGCATGAGGTGACGGAAGAAATTATTCGTAAAGCATTTGAAAATGGAATACTGGATAAGCATCTGCAAAAGATTTCAGTCCACAAGGGTTATACTTATTTGGCTTCGGCTAGTACAGTACACGGAATTGGGAAGGACATCTTGGTAGCTGAAATTCAGGAAAGTTCTAATGTGACTTATCGTGTCTACGACTATGACCGGGTGGATAAGATCGTTAAAAAACGTGAACTGCATTTTGATAGAGCAGTGAAAGTTATGAAAATGAAGGTTGCATCGGATGTGAGTTAGAAAACGAGGATGTTGAAGTACTATTTAGGCTTTCTCGTGAATTGCTCTGGCTTTGCAAATATTTTGAAATAACAAGAATACAAATAAGGAAAGGTTTTGCATTCTTTGTTAATGATGCTTTTTTTCAGGTGTTAATGAGCCTTGATGGATATGGTGAAGTGTAGATGATGGATGTGGAGCAGAAGCCACTGCGATTCAGCGAAGGAGAAACACTTTTTTGCCTGATAGATTGAAGCAAAATTTAGTTATTAGGGATACTGAACTGCTTAAGGTAAGTGTTAACAAGCTTGTAGTGAGGGTGGAAAAATGACAAGAATGAAATTTATGAATACAGAGATTGATAATCTGACAATGCAGGAAACATTGCAGGCTATTGATCGACTGATTAAAGAGGATAAAAGTGCATATGTGGTAACTCCCAATGTGGATCATATTGTACAGCTTGAAACAAGTAAAGAATTACAGGCGGTTTATGAAAATGCGTCATTGGTTCTAACGGATGGTAAACCACTATTGTGGATTGCTAAATGGTATGGAACACCAATTAAAGAGAAAATTTCAGGATCGGATTTGTTCCCACTCTTGTGTGATATGGCTGCGAAAAAGAGATATAAGATGTTCTTTTTAGGTGCGGCTGAAGGGGTAGCTGCAAAAGCAGCAGAAAACCTTGCAAATAAATTTAAAGGATTAAAGGTTGTCGGTACATACTCTCCTCCATTTGGTTTTGAAAAAAATCAGGATGAGATGAATAAAATTAAATCCATGATAAAAGAGGCCGCTCCGCATATTTTGATTGTGGGATTAGGTTGCCCGAAACAGGAAAAGTTTATGTACCACCATTGTAAAGAACTTGGAGTACCGATTTCTCTTGGATTGGGAGCTAGTTTTGACTTTGAAGCAGGAAATATTAAGAGAGCTCCACGATGGATGTCAAATCATGGATTAGAGTGGCTTTTTAGAATTACACAAGATCCAAAGAGAATGGCAAAACGCTACTTGGTAGATGATCGAAAGATTCTCGGACTAGCGATTAAGTATAGAAAATAGGTGAATATATGTATTTAGTAACGATAATTACTCCCATTTATAATGGTGAAAAGTACTTGATGCGCTATTCTGAGCAGGTAAATGCGATTGGGTACAAAAATTTACAGATAATTGTTGTTAACGACGGAAGTAAAGATAAAACATCAGAAATAGTAAAAAAAATATGCTGAGAAAGATAGCCGAATAGAATTCATAGATAAAAAGGTGAATGAGGGTGTCAGCAGTGCAAGAAATGATGCATTAAAAAAAGCAAAAGTGACTTTCTGTTTCTTTTTCGATTGTGATGATACTTTTAATACACAAATCGTTGAAAATGTGTAGCAAAAGTAAAATCTGATACCGACACTGTTTGCTATAACTATGCATCAGTTCGTAGAAATGGAAACATAGCTGAACATCAGTTTTCCTATTTTAATGTCAATATAATAAAACGGAAATTTTGTAGCAGGTACTACCTAACTCCTTTGGAACATCGATAGCAGACTTAAAAGAATATCTTTCAGGTAAGCGAGGAATGCGTCAAGGAAAGGAATTAAATGGTCCGTGGCGCATGATGTATTCACTTAAGATAATCAGAAAGGAGAATATCTTTTTCCGAAAAGATTTGCGTGTTGGTGAAGATACGATTTTTACTAACAAATATCTGGCAGTAGCTGATGTGATTTACATGATAGATGAGTCACTGTATTATCTTCACAACAATGACGGGTCTGCGATAGAAACATATAATCTTGATGTTAATCGAATGATTTCAGGAAAGTTGCAACTTATTCAGGCAAAGAATGAGTTGTGCGATGAGCTGAAACAGAAGGGTATTGATGCATATGAATTGTGGGGTGGGGAATACATACTTTCCTCCGTTCAAATTGGCTATGCTCTAGCGAAGGATAAAAAATTATCATTTGCTGGTAAATGTAAGGCTTTAAAAAGTTACCATTTGAATTCATTAGTTGAAAATCAATGGAACCGCTTAAAAATAAAAGATATTATTGAATCAAAAAGCATTAAGGCAATTCCGGTGTTTTTATTAAAAATAAACTGGATTGCTATTACAGAATTGATGCTTATCCTGTTTTGTAAAATGGGATTTAAAATCAGCTGAGAAAGGGGCAGAGATGAAAGTATTAATAGATTTGACTTCTCTTGCAGATAACTTTTCTGGAATTGAGCGATTTGCACTTAGTATTACAAAAGAATTAATTTCGAATCAGAGCAGAAGTGATATTGAATATATACTCGTTTTCAAAAATGAGGTGCATAAAGATTTTTCTGAAGAGCGGAATAATGTAAAAAGAATTATTGTTAGAGGAAAGAACAAACTGATTTTTAATCAGTTGCAGTTGCCATTAAAACTAGCAACTGTAAAAGCTGATTACTATTTTTTTCCGGCTTTTCCAGCACCATTTTTCTTTTTTAACAGAAATGCAATAAGTGCAATTCACGATGTTGGGTGTTGGGATTGTCCAAGTAAAAATAAGAGGTACATGACTCTCTATTTTAAACTCATGTACAGAAAAGTGGCGTTTGGGCACAAGAAAGTCGTTACAGTATCACAATTCTCTAAAGACAGAATTTCAAAGATTTTGAAAAAAAATCCAGACGAGATTGCAGTTATTTATGATGGTTTATCTGATTGCTTTGCGAACTTTTCCTATAATAGAGAACAAGATATGAAGGCAAAAGAGGCCTACAGACTTCCAAAGGGGTATATTCTCTGTCTCTCGACTTTAGAGCCGAGAAAGAATATGAAACTTTTGGTAGAGGCATTTAGTGAACTTACTAAAGAAAAGATAATTAATACAAACCTAGTTCTAGCTGGAAGAAAAGGCTGGTTGATGGATGATTTGCTTTCAAATCTGGATAAAGAAATTGTTGATCGAATTCATTTCACTGGGTTTGTGGTTGAAGACTTATTGCCGTATGTGTATAGGAATGCACAGGTCTTCGTATTTCCTTCAGTATATGAGGGATTTGGAGTACCTCCAATCGAAGCAATGTCTATGGGAATTCCGGTAATTTCCTCTGATGCAGCTTCACTACCGGAGGTTTTAGGTGATGCGCCTTATTACTTTGAAAATCGAAATTTGAAAGATTTGAAGAAACAAATTGTAACCGTCATGAATCTTCCAAAGGAAAAGGTGGAGCTGACGAAAAAGGTTGGGGTAGAACAAGCACAACTATTTAATTGGAAAAATGAAGCATTGAAGTTAAGAGACACGTTGTTTAGGTGATGTATGGGGGTGATTAAATGCGAATTGGCATAGATGCAAGACCTTTGATTTCAGAGTCCCCTTCTGGAATTGGTATCTATCTGCTCGATATACTACGAAATTTTGAAAGAAATGAAAATACTACATATATTCTCTATACGAACGAGCCAATCAGAAATCAAGATCCTGTGCTGACTGGATTCGAAAAACGTGTAGTTCATGGAAAAATTGGAACGTTCACCATATGCTTTGGTTTAGATAAAGCATTAAAGGCGGATAAAATAGACAAATTTTGGGGTACAGAGCATATGCTGCCCCTTTTTGCGCATGGTGTAAAAAAAGTTTTAACTGTTCATGATTTGGCATTAATAATTAATCCGAAATGGGGAAGCAGAAAAAATGCCATTATGCAAAATATATTCTGCCGATTTTCTTGTAAGCATGCAGATGAAATAATTGTAGTTTCAGAAGCTACGAAAAAGGATATTGTTTCATTATTATCAATTGATGCAAGTAGAAATACGGCAATTCTAAATGGGGGGGTACGGCGAGTATATAACTCTCTCTGATGAAGAATGCAAAAAAATTAAGAAGAGATTTGAAATAGAAGCCGTACCATTCTTTGCGTATACTGGTAATATTGAGTCAAGAAAAAACATTGTTATGATTTTAAAGGCGTTTGAAATAGCTTGTGACAGGTTAGATAAAAATGTATCGCTTATTTTAGCAGGAAAATTAAGCTGGAGAACGCAGCCTATTATCGAATCGATAGAACAAAATAAATATAAAGATTAAATTCGCCTGCCAGGATATATTTCAGAAGAAGAAAAGAAATATCTAATGCACAATGCATGTGCATTTGTATACCCATCTAACTATGAGGGGGTTGGAATCCCGGTAGTAGAAGCAATGTCTTGTGGTGGCATAGTTATTATTGCGGACAATTCCTCTCTAAAAGAAGTTGGCGGAAAAGCTGCTTTTTATATACAAAAAACAGATGAGGTATCGCAATTGGCGGATAGAATGGTGCAGTGCTTTAATCTGTCAGATGCCGATAAAAAGAAATTAACGGTGGATGGAGAAAACTGGGCAGCACAATTCAGTTGGGAAAAGTGCGCTCATGAAACACAAACAGTGTTAGAGCAATATTAAAAACAAATCTCTCCTTAATTACATGTTTAAGGAGAATTATCAATGAAGAGAATTATTTTTAACGGATGCTGGGTAGGAACAAATGTTGTTGGAGTCAGTAGATATGCTTATAACATAATAAAAGAGTTGGATAAATTGCTTGAGGACTCTAAGGATAAGTATTGTGTCGAGTTACTTGTTCCAGCTGATGCTGTTGAGAGTGATTTAAGTTTTAACAATATCACGATAGTGAAGAAAGGCCAATGTAATGGAAAAGTTAAAAAATACTTTTGGGAGCAAGTGGTTTTTCCGCATTATGTAAAAGAAACTAAAGGGGTTGGCGTTGATTTAACGCTGAGCATTCCGGTGCATGGGATAAAATATATTGCTATCCATGATTGCATATATGAAAGCTTTCCAGAAAACTATAAAGGGCACGAACTTCATCGAGCACTATATATGTGGAAAGTAAAAATGGTTACAAAGCAAGAGAAGGTTCAAATAATAACGGTCAGTAATGAGTCTAAGAAGGAAATTGTTAAATATTATAATGTTGCATCTAACAGAATAACTGTAATTGGTAACGGTTGGGAACACATGAAGGACATTACTCCAGATGAGCGAGTGTTTGAAAAATGTAAAATTGATGATAAGAAACCGTATTTCTTTGCACTGGGTTCAAAATATAAACACAAAAACCTGATATGGATTTTGAATGCTGCGAAAAAGAATCCTGAATACAATTTTGTTTTGACGGGGAATGATTCTTTTTCAAATGAGTCTGAGGAATTAAATCGGAAAAAAGTAGATAATGTTATATTTACCGGCTTTGTATCTGACGGAGAAATGAAAGCGTTAATGCTTAATTGTGAGGCATTGATACAGCCGTCGCTTTATGAAGGGTTTGGAATTCCACCGATTGAAGCTTTAAGCATGGGTAAAAAAGTAATTGTATCAAAGGCAAGCTGTTTGCCAGAAATATATGAGGATTCAGCTATCTATATTGATCCTAATAATAGCGATGTCGATTTGAACCAGCTTATGAAAAAGTCGGTCGGAGATGCCAAGTACATTTTGGAAAAGCATTCATGGAAGAAATCAGCAAAAGAAATGCTCAAATTGATTGGCAGATGAGTAAAGGAGGAATTCGCTTTGAGAGTATTGATTATAAATTCTTTCTATGCTCCAGATATTCGTGGTGGAGCAGAATACAGTGTGAAAAAACTTGCAGAAGGATTACAGAGCAGAGGACACACAGTTCGAGTTTTATGCACGGGAGATTTTGACAAAGAAGAAACAATTGATGGTGTTGAGATTGTTCGTTTTAGACCGTATGGTGCACACAAAAAGAAGAACATTCATGATGTGCCACGGTGGCGAAGACTTTTGGGACATATTCTGGACATATGGAATATTGGAAACTGGAAGCGTTTATCTCAAGAAATTGATCGGTTTGCTCCTGATGTAATCAATACGAATAATTTGTACGGTATTACGCCTGTTGTGTGGAAAATTGCTAAACAAAAAAAAATTCGCTTGGTTCATACGATCCGTGATTACTACCTAATGTGCCCTCTTGTTGCGATGTCGTGCAAAAAGACAAATGGAGAAAAATGCGTGCATCCTGGATATGGTTGTCAGTTACATAGAAATTTGAATAGAATACATTCCAAGTATGTTGATTGTGTAACGGCTCCTTCTGCATTAACGCTAAATGTGTTGGTTGATGATGGCTTTTTCAAAAATAGTGAAAAGAAAGTTATCGCAAATGCAACGGATTTCGACATTGATTTAGTAAAGAAAATCTTATCGGTTCGGGTGGCTGAAGTTGACAAACGGAAAGGTGTTTCGTTTGTATATCTTGGCACATTAAGTGAGCAAAAAGGTATCCGCTGGATGATAGATTCGTTTAAGGCTATAGAAAATAAAACATGTAAGCTGTATATCGCAGGAAAAGGTGATTTGCAGGACTATGTCATAGATGAAACAAAAATAGACAATCGAATTGAATTTGTTGGTTTCTTGAATGAACAGCAGGTTTCACAGCTTCTTCAAAGAGCAGATGTTTTGCTTTGCCCTTCATTGTGGGAAGAACCTTTTGGGCGTGTTGTGCTTGATGCCTATAAAAATGCAATGCCTGTGATTTGTAGCAATATGGGAGCATTACCAGAGTTAGTCGAGGATGGACAAACGGGTTTTGTTGTTGAAGCAAGAAATCTTGAACAATTTAAGGATCGAATGACGTATTATATTGAAGATAAAAAGCGAATTATCCAGCAAGCGGAGAATGGTGTTAATCAGTTGGAAAAATATACTATAGAACATCAGATTGATGAATTTGAGATAATTTATAAAGGGTAAAAAAAGTGAAAATAAATAGAATAAATTTTAATAAACTGTTTTGGATAATATATTTTGTTATGATTGCATTGCCATTACATGCATCGAATAAATTGATTTCATACGTTTCTATAACAGGTATGGTTTCTATTTTTCATGTGTTGCTTGGAGGAATGCTTATTTATGCAATTGCTGCTGCTATAAAAAGTCATAAAATTAGCATAGAAAAAAATAGCTTTTTAGTTTATTTATTTGGAATCACTTTGATTGTAGCATTAATACATGGTATTGAAAACCATCCGGGAAATATAAATGCTGTTATTGGCGACTTTTCTATGTATTTCCTGTCCTACGCCATTTTTAGTATTATTAATAGTAGGATATTCGAAAGTGTAGATTTGCGATGGTTTTTTAAAATAACATTTTATGCTATGACAATATGCTTAACAATAAATATTCTGATGTATGCAACATCTGGATTTAGTTTCTGGGGTGTATCGACATTTGGTGGAGGAAGATTTGGTGGGGGGTATGTTTCTCTTATCGTTGTTACTGTTCTATATGGGGTGTATGATTTTTTATATGAAAAAACAATAAACACAAAGATATTAATTTATCATATTGTGTTGGCAATTATTAGTTCGCTCCTGGCACAAAGTCGAACGCATATTATTTTATGTGCTGTTGGATGCATTTTACTTCTTATTCCATTCTGGAAAAAAATATCATCGGCAATAGTTCTCAAGGTTTTTATCGTAGTAGTTATTGGGATAATTGGTTCGATGATTTTTCTTAAGGGAGATAGTAATCTTGCTCAAAGATTACTCAATATGGATATTACTAGCAATACAGAAACGACTGAAAGCAGAATGATTACATGGATATTTTACTGGAATCGTATTAAACAGAACCCTGTGGGAACAGGGTTTGGGGAAACGATGTATAATATTAATCCTTCTATGACATATGCTTTAGATACTGCAACGTATAATGTTGATAATGCATTTGCTGTTGTAATGTATAAGGGTGGTTGGATATTTGGATTTTTGTATTTTATGCTTATATTTAGGGCAGTATACAGAGATATAATACAATTAAAAAGGTCAGGAGACAAATTTTATGCGCTTGTGGCTATATTACTTTTAATGATGGTCGTTTCAACGATGATAATGACATCACAGGTAATTCATACTTATGCTATTAATACATTTATGTGGACGTTGTTAGGACTTAATAATAGAAATACTAGGAGGAGGGTTTATTGATATATGCCTTTAATTAATAAGGTAAAAAGACATTGTCTTATATGGTATAATATATTTTGCAAGACTATTCTTAACATTGCATTTCGAATAAAGTTTCTCTTCCCACCAAGTTATGGCTTAAATGTGGATGAAGAAAGACAAAAACATATTATTGTTTCATTAACCAGCTTTCCTGATAGAATGAGCACAATTTATATGTGTTTACGAAGCTTGCTTTGTCAAAAGAAGAAACCAGACAAAATAATATTGTATTTAAGTAAAAAACAATTTGAAGGAGTTGAAATTCCTAAAAAGGTTTTGAATTTAAAGCAATATGGAATTCAAATTGTTTTTTGTGAAGATTTAAAGCCACACAAGAAGTATTTTTACGCTATGCAGCAATATCCAAAAGATATTGTGATAACAGTAGATGACGATGTTTTCTATAGGTCTAATTTAATTGGAGACTTATTAGAGGCACATGAAAGGGAAAAAGAAGAGATTATATGTACAAGAGCTCATAAAATGAAATTTAAAAATGGAAAGTTGCTTCCTTATAAAGAATGGGATTATGAAACAAAAGATATACAAAATTCTAGCCATTACTTGATGGCGACAGGCGTAGGTGGTGTATTGTATCCGCCTGAAATACTTCCAGATTATGCTTTCGATAAAGATAAAATTATTCAGCTTTGTTTATTTGCTGATGATGTATGGTTAAAAGCTGTAGAGATTAAAGCGAGGAAAAAAGTACGGGCAATTCCCTCTTCTAAAACGAAATACGTCGTTGGAATCTGGGGATCAGAACGAGTTGCATTGAATTATTCAAATGTAGGTGAAAATAGAAATGATCAATATATAAAAAATACGTTTTCCTATTTTAAACTCACAGAGAATGACTTAAAGAATTAAAAAGGAAAGAATTATGAATATAGTTATTATTACATCAATTATGCTGCCTATGCCACCAGTGAAGGGCGGTGCTGTTCAAAATCTGATAAAGTTTTTTTTAGATGACAATGAGAAGACAAATGAAAATACAGTTCATGTTTTTAGTTTTTATGATTATGAAGCTGAAATGCAAGCTTCTGAATACAGGATGACTACATTCCATTATATTAAAAACACAACTTTTCTTGAAAAGATTCAAGAACTTAATATTAGTAAAGTGAGCAGAGCAGCAGTACTTATTAGAGAGAAGATATATATTGACAATGTTATCAAATGCATAGATGCTAATGATGAACTTAAAAATTGTGATATTATTCTACTTGAGAATTGTCCACAATTTGCTATTAAAATTAGAAAGAAGTTTTTATCCAAAAAAATTTATTGTCATTTGCATAATGATTATATTAACCTTAATAGTAGAAATGCTATCTCTATTATTCAGTCACTTGATAAGATAATCTGTGTGAGTGATTATATTGGAAGACAAGTACTATCTGTTTCAAAAAAAGCCAATGTAGTCACGTTACATAATGGTGTGTCCATCAGAAAACCAGATAAAAGAAAAGTAGAACTAATCAGGAACAAATATAAAACATCACAAAATGAAAATCTTGTGATATTTACAGGGCGTCTTATACCAGATAAAGGTGCACATGTATTATTGGAAGCATATTCTAAAATGCGGAATAAAGATAAATGTTCAATTTTATTTCTTGGAAGTCAATTGTACGGGAAGAATGTGGAAGATGAGTATCTGAAAAAATTGAGAGAGATGTCAAGAATGTATGGAGAACATATACATTTTACCGGATATGTTCCGTATGAAGAAATCTCGAATTATTATACTGCTGCTGATGTCGGCGTAATGCCATCTCTTTGGGAAGATCCTTGTCCGCTAACCGTGATTGAATGTTTGAGATATGGCGTTCCAGTTATAACAACGGATTCAGGAGGTATTCCTGAAATTGTTGATGAGAGTTGTTCGGTAATTCTTAATAGAGATAACATGCTATCACAAAAACTTGCAGATTGTTTAGATAAATTAATGAATAATAAAGATATAGTAAAGAAAATGAGTTCTGCAGCCTTGAAACGTTCAGAATCCTTTTCAGATGAATCTTATTTAAGAAATTTCAAATTACTTGTTCTCGATATTAAACCTACTGAATAATAAAAATTACTGACAACTATTCTAATCGATATAAACTATATGAAGAAAAATGACATATGAATGTAATGCGATTAATATTGGTAGTTGTTATGAAAAAAAGAAGTTGAGAGTGAGATATGATTAAGCAAGAAACTTATAAGTATTTATCGGAAGATCATGCAGTACTGTATTTGAAAGCTGTTGCCATTATGTTCATGGTATTTCATCATCTCTTTGCATTTGGAAATTTTGTTATTGCGTCTAATAGTTGGGTGTCAATAATAGGATATAAAAAAGCAGAAACAACAATTGCTATTTTTTGCAAAATATGTGTTGGTATATTTGCTTTTATAACGGGGTGGTTCGCCAGTTGTCATCATTATAAGTATGATTTTTCTTATCGTATTTATAAAATCGAACGACTACTTAAGAAGTATTGGCTATATTGTTTTGGATTTGTGATGGTTGGTTTTTTAATCTCAGAACCGCTACCTACTTTATCACAGTTTTCCTTTAATCTTATAGGCTTAGGAACAAAAGTATTTAATTATAATACGGTGGTGGGGTATATAAATGTCAGTCATGCTTGGTATGTCTTTTTTTATTTATTGACTATGCTGATTACATGTCCGCTTCTTAATAGAATGCGAAATATACAGACAAAGGGCAAAATCATTGCTTTTTGCATTATTATGGGTGGTTTGCATATTGCAATGAAAATGCTCCAGGATTTTTATGTATTACGATTTCCAGTTAGTATTATAATTGCAGGTGTAGACGATTATGCAAAATATAGCCCAATTGTTGCAGTTGGATATTGGTTGAAAGAGTACGATTATGACCTATTTAATAAAC
Organism: Sharpea porci; assembly: GCF_009695655.1. GTDB lineage: Bacteria > Bacillota_I > Bacilli_A > Erysipelotrichales > Coprobacillaceae > Sharpea > Sharpea porci. The sequence goes on along the minus strand of NZ_VUNM01000001.1, from coordinate 202,642 downwards.
GGTACTTTAAACACTATGGCGTGTTGGGAATACTCATTTTTATTCTTCAATACAAGATACCATTCATGTTTGGAATCAATGCGGAAGTTATATATGTGCCTGTATTTGTATCATGTGTTCTTTCTTTTTTAGATGATTTGTTTAAAATGTTGGATAACCATCAAAAGAAAAAAGAAAATATTATATATAGCTTGACACAATTAGGAAAAGATAGCACTGACATATGGTTCTTACATAGTATTTTTTTTACGCCTCTTAGAAAATTACAATGGTTAGCATATTTTCCACGAATTAGTGTGCTAATTTGGGTGTGGACATTATTTTTGTGTTGCGCTATTACTGGAATATTTAATTACATTCGAACTGCTCTGTTCGCAAATCATTCCAAGCATTATGATTCTAAAATTTAATAGGAGGGAAAAAGATGGTTTCTATTTTGTAAATCATTAGATTAAACAATGAATAATTCAAGAACTAAAAAATCAATAAGGAATACAATAGTAGCACTGGTTGAGCAGGGAATATTTACTGTAATGTCTTTTCTATGTAGAACAGTATTTATATACTCACTGGGAAAAACTTATTTAGGATTTAGTGGTCTTTTCAGCGATATTTTAACGCTTCTATCGCTGGCGGAACTGGGTGTTGGCACTGCAATTCTGTATTCTATGTACAAACCACAAGCTAAAGGTGATCATAAACAAGTGGCAGCTTTGCTTAATCTCTACAAGAAAGTTTATAACACAATTGGTGTTATTATCACCATAATTGGTCTTGCATTGACTCCATTCTTGAAATATCTGATTTCGGATATTCCTGACATGCCAGAAATACCGATAATTTATATTCTTTATCTATTAAATACAACAGCAAGTTACTTCTTTATTTATAAGAAGAGTATTTTGATTACTGATCAAAAAAGTTACATTGCTTCATTGGTGTATATATGTACGACTACATTGCAGAATCTGCTTCAAATTATATTTTTGCTGACGACTCACAATTTTATCATCTATCTCTTGATTCAAATTGCGTGTACGCTGGCGAATAATATTATTATTTCTGTTTATGTTGATCGACATTATTCGTACTTGAAACAGTATAAAAATGAACAGCTATGCAAAGAAGACAAGCAAGTAATCTACAGTAATGTTAAGGCGATGTTTGTCAGTAAACTTAGTTCTGCGGTTGTTACATCAACGGACAATCTATTAATTTCAAAGTTTGTTAGTACGATTGTCCTAGGCTTGTATTCAAATTATACTCTGTTTACGACGATGCTTCGTACAATTTTCTCAAAGATTTTTGAGGCATTGACTGGAAGCGTTGGAAATCTTGTGGCACTTGAATCCAATGATAAGGTGTACAAAACTTTCAGAAAAATATGGTTTGTTAATTTTTGGTTGGTCTCTTTTTCCTGTGCGGCGCTTTTTGTTCTCGTGAATTCATTTATAGCTATCTGGGTAGGAGAATCGTATCTGTTAGAAGAAAAAGTTGTGTTTATTATTTGCTTGAATCTGTATATGCGACTCATCAGAAGTACATTTTTGACATTCAATGATACATACGGCATGTTTAAGCAGTTGAAACCGAAGTGCATTGCAGAAGCTATAATTAATCTGACAGTTTCGTTGCTTTTTGTCGGACCAATGAGGATGGGAATATATGGAGTTCTGCTTGGCACATTTGTAAGTAACATCACAACAAATTTCTGGTATGAGCCGTATCTACTCTTTAAAAAATTCGGTGTTAGTTTGAATAAATATTTTTCTCTGTTCGGAGAATATATTCTATTGACAGTAATAAGCGCAGGAACAATGTTTTGGGTCTGCAACTATGTGATTACTTTGAGTGGCTGGATTGGCTTTATCCTGAAAGTTTCAGTTACATGTATTTGTATTAACTTGTTCTATATTGTAGTGTTTTCTAGGACTGATGAGTTCAAATACTTTATGGGAATTATCAAAGCAAAATTAAAAGGTAAAGATAAATGGTAGAAGGTACTAGATCACAATCAGTTGATATTGAAAAAGGAATTCTAATTATATTAGTGGTTGTTGCGCATGCGCAAAGGGACATAGTTCACGATATTATTTTTATGTTTCACATGCCACTCTTCTTTGTAATTTCTGGTTTTCTCATTAAACGAGAAAAATTGTTAAAAGCTGGATATATGATGGGGAAGATTAAGCATTTGATTATTCTGTATGTAGTATATTTAGTGATTGATATGCTTCTTGTACGAAAGACATTCTCTGTACACGATTGGATGTATGCTATTTGGGGTGGCCGAGCAGTAACGGGTGTTTACTGGTACATAACCTGTTTCCTCTTCACTCTGTTTTTGTTTTTCGCACTTATAAGAAAATTCCCTGATGCGGCTGTAAAGGGCTTTGCTCTAATCGGGGGGGGAATAGCAGTAATTGAATCACATCTTATTGACAATATTCATTTTCTGCAATCACCTGGCATTCCGTGGAACTTGGACGTATCCCTAATGGCACTTATCTATTTAACCATCGGATTTTACTACAAAGGTAAGATTAAAGAACTGCTAAAATCTGATTTAAAAAAATATGATTTAGCAGCAGGGATCCTTGCAGCTGTCTTGGCTCTAATTTGCTGGTTTATTTACAGAGATGGTAATAGGCTTTACTATTTCGATATGAAGCCTGTGTGTTACAAAGAACTTATATCAGCATTATTGATACCATGTGCATTTGGATTTGTATTTGTAAGGTTGGTTTATTGGATGGAAAAAAACAACTGGCTTAAAGTTTGAAGCGTTTCCTTGCACTTTGCGGGCAAGCAACCATCCCAATCATGTTTATGCATATCCCATTGAATCATTGGGAAAAAAGCCTAGGGTATGGCAGAGCTACGTATGTGGTAATTGGTATTGGTATTTCTATAGTATTTACATTGATTTTCAATAAGTATAAAGCCATGAGAAAACTGTTCGGATTACCGAAATTGTGATATTTTGAGGGATGGAGCTCCCTACGCTGCTTTAATAATCACACAAATCTCTGGAGAGAGTAAATTGAGAAGCTCAAAAGTGTGGAATGAGAGATTTTGAACACAACATTATTTATCATGGCGCTCCGAATCGGTAGTCGGTTTGGACTAGAAATAAACAATTGAAGCCGGTCGATGATGCGAACCATATCATTATGGACTTCTCAATCCATGATGCGATTGAAGCTGATTTCAATCATATGGTATTTTTCATCCGTAAGGATATTGAGAAGGAGTTTAAAGAGGTCAACGGTGATCGCATTGCCACTATTTGCTCTTCTCACAATGTAACTGTAGAATACGCTTTCCATGATATCAATGATATTCCAGAAGAACTTCTGGAAAGCTGTACAAAGCCGTGGGGAACTGGACAGGCCGTGTTTGCAGAGAAAAATGTGATTGATACTCCATTTATCGTTATCGATGCAGATTATTACTATGGCAAAGAAGGTTTCATAGAGTTCTTCGAAAAAAGAAATCCCGGGCAATCCTCTAAAAGCCGAGTATCTGATCCCTATCTTCATTGGTTTTATGTTACTTATTTCAATTTCTATTGAATACATCTAATAAATATGATCTCATGTTTTACAGTTAGAAAACTTATAAAGGCGAAATGTATTGATAGAATCAATGCTTTTCGCCTTTTTGCTTGTTATTTCAGCTTCGTACTTTTCTTGGAGTTGACGACCCGCTGAAATTTTTTCAGATACTTCTGTGTAATGATCTCCCTTGATGGCTGGAATCCGAATGTCTCGGCCAGCGCATCAACAACTTCCGTCCGGGTGAATGATGGAATGTAGTTCGTTCCATTCAGGTATGTGATGTTGAGGTCACGAAGCGTGCTGAACACTTCGTCGCATGTGTATTTCTCGTTCAGATATTTCTTCTCTAGAAGGCGGTAGACCATGAGCGCCATGAAGCAGGTGAGAAGATGTCCGTTAATGGAGTCCTCCCTTGAGACATACATCGGTCTTGTCTTCAGCTCGCTCTTCATTATCTGGAAGCTTTCCTCGATCTCCCATCGCTGCTTGTTGGCCCTTATGATCAGTGACAGGTCACTGTCCTCCAGATCTGTCGTCACCGCATAGAAGCCGTCATATTTCTTTTCTTCGGCAATCTTGTTCTCGTCGATTTCATACAGCTTCTCGCTGGCAACCTCGCCGTCACCCGTCACGGACATTTCCGTGATGTAGTAGCGCGGGTCGCGCTGGTTCGTCTTCGTCAGCTTTCCGGGATTGCTGAGAAGCTTACGGGCTCTTTCCAGCTTCTTTTCCCTGATGTGGTTCTGATAGTCAGCGAACTTCCTTGAGTAGGTGACGATGTAGTTTTCCTCAAGGGTATACGTGCCGCCTGATGACTCTGATTTCCTGGTGCGCTTCTCCCATCTGTGCTTGAAGAAGACCAGGTCCCTTATTCTTCTTTTCTCGCCGCTGACTTCAATGAACTCCTTGCCTTCCAGGTCATTCAGGCTGAAGGTGCCTGGATGGCCCTCGAGCTCCCATCCGTCAGGGGAGATGGCCCATTCCTTCATCGTCTTTGCCATTTTCCTGATTGGCTGGGTAACGATGTAGGCGCCGTTCCTCTTCATGTCATTGTAGACCTTGTTCTCCCATCCGTTGAGGCCGGCATCCGCACAGACGATGAACCTTGACACCTCGAAGTCCTTCTCCACCCTTGCCTCGAGCTCCCTCAGGGACTTCTGCTCGTTCTGGTTACCGGGAAAGATGTAGTCAGCCAGGGGGATGCCGTCCGAGTCCATGAAGAGCCCGTACTGGACGATGGGGCTGGGGCGGTTTTCCTTGCATTTCCCGTACATCCTGAAGCCATCCTCCTCCTCAATCTCGAAGTAGAAGTTGGTGCAGTCGTAATAGAGGACCGAAGTGTTCTTCTCGAAGAGAGCGGCACTGTTCCGGTAGAGCTCCCTTTCGATGAGGTACCTGTTCTCGGAAAGGACGCTCAGTGAGCGGTAGACGTCCGCCAGGGAATAGTCAGGCGCATCAAGGAATTTTGCGGCCGTCTCGTATGTGGACTTCTTCGATGACGGGCAGATGACCCTTGCGGCAACCAGGTCGCTAATGATGGCTGCAAGGTCGTACCTGAACCTGTGCTCTCTGGCGATGGCACTGCAGATGTCCCTGATGCCAAGAGAGCAGAGGATGTTCCTGATGTAGAGATAGCCGATATTGAAGACGCGTTTCGAGTCCCTGCTAATCAGGTGCTCGGGACTGAGCGACAGCTCAACGACAGCCTTGTCCTCCCGGTCCTTCTTTCTCAGGCTCTCGACATGGTCCCTGAGCTGTCGCACCACCTCGTCACGCGAGTCGGTGCCGTACTTCTCCATCAGCGATGCCAGGCTGCCCAGCCTCTCGACGACGAAGGTCGTCTTTTTCTTTGTTTCAGGGTTGTAGTAGTCGTCGATGACGTAGAACGATTCTGAATGCTTTGACTTTGAACTTTTGATGCGCTTTGCCATGGGAATACCTCCATAGAGCCATTATATCATACATTACGGAATATTACGATACTAAAATACACAAAATTTGACAAAAAAGTCATGAAAAAAAGAGCAGAATTTGAATTCTGCTCCGTCCAAACTGTAAAATGCCCGAGATTATTACTATGGCAAAGAAGGTTTCATAGAGTTCTTCGAAAAAAGAAATCCCGGGCAATCCTCTAAAAGCCGAGTATCTGATCCCTATCTTCATTGGTTTTATGTTACTTATTTCAATTTCTATTGAATACATCTAATAAATATGATAATCTTTCAACGTACATTTGTATAATAGCGTGGATACAAATATTTGTATATTGGGAGAAATTAGAATGTTAATTTATTTTGGGGAAATCAAATAATATTTATCTTAATGGTAAGCAATAGTTGTTTACCATTTTTCTAGTTCTTTCAGTTATTAAAGGAGCGTGAATGAAAATGTTAAAGAAGATTTTAAGAAGACGTAATTTCTTAATCTTACAGGCAATTACATCAATTGTATTGATGATTATGGTTGTAAGATTAGGATTAGTCCCAATGAAGTATTTAATCATTGTTGGATTAGTATTAGTTGCTTTAGAACTAGGAATGTATGTATGGCTACAGCCATATAAACATAGACATCATCATGACAAGAAAGGTAAGACAAGATACTTAGTTGGTAAGATTGTATCCTTGGTATTATCTTTACTAATGGTTGTTGGCAGTTTTGCTGTTAGTAAAGGTAATAAGAGTATTGATGAAATGTTTGGAGATAATAAAGAAGAGATTACTTATTCAGTTATTGTTCTTAAGAACAGTTCATATAAAAAGTTAAGTGATCTCAATGGTAGAAGTATTGGTGTACAACCAAATGTTGACACTACAAACCAAAACTATGTACTAAAAGAGATTGCTAAAAAAGTCACATTAAGTCCTACTGAATACTTAAACTATCAAGCAGTTGCTGAAGGATTAGTTAGTCATTCAGTAGAATGTATTTTACTGAATGAAGCATATAGAACAGCACTAGCTGAATATGATAGTAACTTCTCTAAAGATACAAAAGTCATTTGGAAATATACATTGACACAGAATGTTAAGCCACAAACAAAGAGTACTAATGCTGCAGGTACATTTATTGTTTATATTTCTGGTATTGATGCATATGGTACTGCATCAACAGTTTCTAGAAGTGATGTCAATATGATTGTTACTGTTAATACAAATACCCACAATATTCTGATGACATCTATTCCAAGAGACTACTATGTACCATTAGCTAATTCAGGTAAAGAAGATAAATTAACGCATTCTGGATTATTTGGTGTTGAAAACACAGTTAAGACAGTAGAAAATTTCATGGATATTGATATTGATTATTATGCTAGATTAAACTTTACTACATTAACTGAGCTTGTTGATGCAATTGGGGGTATTGATGTTTATAGTGATAAAGACATTAAATTATTACATGGTAGAGAACTTCATGAAGGTGTTAACCATATGGATGGTGCAACTGCGTTAGCTTTCGCAAGAGAACGTTATGGTTATGAATCTGGTGATTATCACCGTGTGCAGAACCAACAAGATGTTCTTACAGCTATCATCAAGAAAATGTTATCTCCAACACTATTAACGAACTACACGAAGATTCTTGATGCAGCAGGTGATTCATTCACTACAAATATGCCAGCCGACAAGATGAAAGAATTAGCTAATGAACAGCTTAACACAAATGCATCTTGGAACTTCTCTAGTCGCATTATGCAGGGAACAGGTAAAATGATGACAGGTGGTTATATGATGCCTAATACAAAGCTTTACTATACAATTCCTAATGAAGATAGCGTTAAACAAAATAAACAATATATCAAAGATGTCTTATCTAATGACACATTGAATTAATAGGAAGGAACTCTATGGATAATACTTTTGTAACTGAAACAAACAAAGAAGAAGAAACTACCATTGATTTAATGGAAGTCTTTAAACAGCTCAAAACACATATTAGATCTATTATTCTTACAACACTTTTAATTGCTCTTGTTGCAGGTGTAGTAACAGTATTCTTTATACCAAAGAAATATGAATCTACTGTACGTTTGTATTTAAAACCTGATTCTTCTACAGGTGTTTCTGATTATAGTCAGGTTACAGCTAATAACTTATTAGTAAACAACTATGTTGAAATGATCAAAGGTAACAATATAACTGAAAAAGCTGCTAATGAATTAAAATTAGATCAAGAAGAAGTATCAAAAGCTCTTTCAGTCAGCAATGAAACGAACACTCAGGTTATTTCAATAACTTCAACTACTACTGATCCTGCATTATCAAAGAGAATTGTTGATCAAGTCACAAAGACATTTAGAGATGAAGTAAGAGAAAACTTAAATGTTACAAACATTACTATAATTGATAACTCTAAGATTGCGACTTCACCAGTATCACCATCATTACCTAATAACTTAGCTATGGGTGCATTTGCTGGTGCTGTATTATCGATTGCATTTGTGATTATTAGAATGCTTATGGATACAAGAATCCATAATAAAGATGAAGCTGAACAGTATCTTGGTATCCCTAACTTAGGTGCTGTACCATTTATTGAGAATAAGTAATGGAATTTGTAGATATTCATGGACACTATGCATGGGGTATTGATGATGGTATTAGGGATCTAGATGAAGCCAGAGCAGCTTTACAGAATGCATCTAAAGTTGGTGTAAGAGTCATTGCTGCTACACCTCATGTTATTAGTGGAACACATTTTGAAAAAGATATCCAACACTTTAAAGAACGTATCAACGAACTAAAGAAAGAAGCAAGTCAAGTAGGTATTGAAGTTCATGAAGGAAGTGAACTTTTCCTGAATCATGATGCACCAACTTCTATTCGAAGTGGTTATTTCATTCCATATGAAAATACTAAATATGCATTATGTGAATTCGATGTCAGAAGAAATCTACCCGATGACGAAGATGAAGTAGAAGAATACCTATATTCATTTAAATCACATGGCTATACACCTGTAGTAGCACATGTTGAACGTTACTTCAAAAAGGGTATTGATATTGATCGTGTAAGTGAATGGGTAGATATGGGTTATTTCATTCAAGTCAATGCATCCAGTCTCATTGGTACACATGGTTCAACAGTTCTCAAGAATGCAGAGGCATTAATTGAGAACAATCTAGCTATGTTAGTAGCGAGTGATACACATAAGAGTGAAGGAAGACGTTCTCCTGCTACACTTGTCGATGCATATGCATTTATAAGCAAGAAATATGGTGAAGATACAGCACATATTCTCATGCATGATAATCCACTTCATATTCTACATAATGAACCTATTGTAAGGACACAAGTAAAAAAAGTTGGCTTCTTTAAGAAACTATTTGGGAGGTAGACATAATGGCTAAGAGAAAGAAAAGAACACATATTGGTCATACTTATAGCATTCTCGATAAATCTAGCGAACATCAGCAATTTGACTATGCAGAAGTGTTCAGACATATTAGAACAAATATCGAATACTCTGGTACAGACCAGGAAATCACATCAGTATCAGTTACATCTACACAAGCTGGTGAAGCGAAATCAACAGTTTCAATGAATCTATCTTATATCTTTGCAGCTAAATATAAGAAAGTTCTTATTATCGATGCAGACTTAAGAAAAAGAACATTACATAAATATATGAACTTACCAAACGATGAAGGTCTAACAGACGCTGTTAGAGAATTTGGTAAAACACATATGTATGATTCAAAATTCTTTAAAGTTATGGAACATGAAAGCTTTGCAGGTAACCTCTATGTACTTACATCAGGTACACAGGTACCTAATCCTACTGAAGTATTAGGTTCTAAGAGCTTTGCGGATTATATGAGGGAATTAAAGAAACATTTTGATTTCATTATCGTTGACTGTTCTCCTGTTCTTCAGACATCAGATCCTGTTCCTGTAGGTAATGCTGTTGATGGTACAATCTTTGTCGTATCTGCTCAGGATACGAATAGAAAAGATGCTACTGCAGCAGTAGAAATGTTGAAGAGAAATCAGGTTAATATACTTGGCTCCGTATTGACTAAAGCTGAAATGCATGATGCCTCAGCATATTACTATTATTACTAATGCTTAAGAATATTGGTTTTAAAATATCTGTTGTTGTTATAGTCGCTATGATTGTAGGCCTTCTTGGCTACAATCATTACACTGAAAAGATGAATGCGGAGTCGCTAAGCAAAGAAGAAGTAACAACACCAACAGAAACAAAGCCTGAAAACACAAAGAAGAATAATATCATTGCTATTGGAGATGGATTTGTCAATGGACAAGTCAATTTCATTGATGCATTATCTAATGATGCTAATGCAAATGTTACACAGTTTGGTGGTGTTAGTGATACATCAACTGATGTAGCAATCAGAGCAAATGCCCTTAATGTCTATGTCAACAATATTACTATTCCATCTTCCGTATCACCAGTCGCTATAACGCTCTATAACCAACAAGGAGAATCACTTGACGCTTTACATGGCAAGGGCACGAACTTCGACAATGTCACAATTGGTGGCATAGAAGGTCAGCTCTCTTATAACCAACAAGACAAGAAACTCTACTTTTCGAGAAACAATGCTGGTAAAGAAACAGCCATCACTAAACTTACACAAGTTGAAGGACAGAAAGTTGAATTTAATGCTAATGATACTTATGTCTTCTTTGTTGGTCAAAATGATCCCTATTATAAAGGATCAATCTTTAAAACAATCAACAATATTAATGCTATTGTAAAGAAATACAATATCAATAAATATGTTGTTGTATCTCTTACAAGTAAAAGACATTATGAAATCGTTGACGATATGAATGATGTATTAAAAGAAGAATTCAAAGATCATTATCTAGACTTTAGAACATATCTTCTTACAAGTGGTCTTAAGGATGCAGGTATACAACCTACAAAACAAGATACAACAGATATCAAACAACAAAAGATACCAACATCATTACTCAACCAAGATCTCTTTACAGGCAATAAGTCATTCAATGACTTATTAGCCAAGCAGATCAATGAGAAAATGAAAGCACTAGGGTATTTAAAATAACAAATTCATGAAAAGGGTATCTCTACATTCTGTAAAGATACCCTTTTCTCTTAATATATGTATATTGTATAATAAATGAGAAGACTTATTGAGGAGAGGGACTTATGTTTAATGAAAATAATAGAAAAAAGAATATAATAACACTTGCTGTATGTTTGATACTGGTTCTTTGTATCGTTGGTCTTGTCTTCTACAATAAAAAATCAACATCTAAAGCTTCAAAAGAAGCCATGAAGATTGCTGAAGCACAAAAGGTTAAGAAGAAAGCAAGAAAGAAAGAAGAAACACAGCCTGCTACACAAACTACACCTACTGTAGAACAACCATCCCAAGAATCTACACAAACAAATAACCAGGCACAACCTCCAAAAACAAGTACAGAAGAACCTAAGAAAACTATAACAACAAAACCTCAACAAACAAAGAATACAAATAATAATAACGTAACAACAACTAAACCAAAACAAAATACTACAAATAAAAAAACGAATAATACAACAACACAAACACATCATTCAAAACAAAATACAAACACAAATAAACAACAAACATCTCAACCTGTAAAACCTAAAACAGAACAACCAAAAGAAGTCAATTCTCATGAGAATGACTCATCGACAAAACAAGATCAGGATTCTCCTGAAAATTATAAGACTGAAGATAGTTCAAATTAGCTAAGGATGTTTGTATAATTATGGTATTTTAATGCTACGGTATAAATGTTGTATTTGATGTTGGTTATAATGAAATATTTATTGATATTAGGCAATGGCTCTAAAAAGCTGTTGCCTTTTTTGCTTTATTTAGGGATATCTATTTACAAAGTACATCATGTTGATGACAAGCCAGGAGAGTTTTATAAAAGAAATGGGATTGTAATACGATGTTCTTGTATCAGTTCAGTTTGAACATAATAGCTTAAAATTGGACAATTTATATGTATACATGGGGGGATTTATGATGTTGTTGAATATTACCAATCATCCTTCTCGAAAATTGAGTTCAAAACAAATAACAGCGAGTGAAGTATATGGTGAAATTGTGGATATGCCTTTTCCCTCTATTTCACCATATCTTGAAAGCAGGGAAATTGATGTCATTGTTGGTGAATATCTAGAAAAGTTCAGGCTTATGATCAACCTGTGGTGCTATTGCAAGGTGAATTTATATTCACTTACAGGCTGACACAATACCTTAAAGAGAATGGCTATAAGGTTATAGCTGCAAGAAGTGATCGTCGTACTGTGGAATTTACAGATAAACATGGCTATATGGATAGAAGAAGTGAATTTGAATTTGTAGGTTATATGGAGTACTAGATTATGCATACGAATGAAATTATACACATCAACGGAAGATATCATAAAACTGATTGTGATCTGATCGATGACAAGCATGTGGCAATTAGAATAAAAACAGGTAAGGATATAAGACGTGTAGAGGTCGTCTATAATGATCCCTATATTCGCCTTAATACACAAGAAGGACTCTACTGGCCCTTTCATATAGCTGAAATGAAGCAAACTGGTAATACTTATACCAATAACTACTATACAGCAATCATTCCTTGTGATTTACATCGACTGAAGTATTATTTCAAAATATATTCTGATACTGAATGTGTACAATATAGTGAAACAGGCTTTACAACAGATTATAATCATGATGATCTAGCCATGTTCTTCATGCCCTATATTACAGAAAGCAATATCTTTACACCACCATCATGGATTAATGATATTGTTTGGTATCAAATTCTACCTATTAGATTCAATAAAAATATCAAGGGTATTATTGATAAATTAGATTATCTTCATGACTTAGGTATTAATGGTATGTATATTAATCCTATCTATAAAGCCAAAAGCTATCATAAATATGATGTTACTGATTATGCTAGGGTTGACGATGATTTAGGGAATGAGGAAGATTTTGAGAATCTTTGTAAGAAAGCTCATGATCTTGGTATGAAAGTTATGCTTGATATCTCTCTAACACGTTGTAGTGACCTCAATCCTATGTTTCAGGATGTAATAGAAAAGCATAAGAAGTCGCCCTATTTTGATATGTTTAAGGTGCTGGAAACTGAAGATGGCCAGCTAGAATATGAGACTTTTAGGATGATACGCTCAATGCCTAGAAAGCTTTGAAACTATTTCTTTCTTTGCGAATGACGTGATAAAGAAATGGATGAGACTGGGAGTAGATGCATGGCGCTTAGATGTAGCAAATGAAATCTCTGATCACATGCTTGATAATATCAAACATGTGATTAAAGATGAAAAGAAGGACACATATGTTGTAGGAGAAATATGGCATAATGCTACAGAATGGATTTCTAACAATGGCCTTGATGGTGTAACAAATTATGCTGTCTCAAGAGCTATTCTATCTTTTGTTTGTGATCCGCCCATGATATCTTTAAGTATCGCAGTGTTGTTGATGAAATCATCCATAGCTATACCCAAAAGCAACTCAAATCCTCCATGCCTCTCCTAGATTCCCATGATACACCTTGATTAAGAACAATTGTCCATAATGACAAAGATAAAATTAAACTCGCCTTGCTTCTCTTATTGACATTTTATGGTACACCTTCCCTTTATTATGGCACTGAACGCTATATGGAAAGTGCAGGAGATCCTGATAACAGAAGACCTACTAACTGGGATGAAAATAGTGTTGATGTACAGGATATTTATCATATCACAAAGCTATTCATACAATTAAAACGCGAGCATCCAGTTTTAGCCAATGATGGACAGCTAGAATGGATTGATCATAATGAACTGCTCATCATGCATCGCTATAATGACAAAGAAAACCTCAATATTATCATTAACAGCAAAGAATATGATATAGATACTGTTCTACCTATGAACATGAACTACATCAATATCATCGATAACTGCCCAATATCCAATTCTGTACATATCAATCGTCTAGGCTTTATGATTCTTAAACCTAGGTCATATGTGTGATGTACTATATACTCATTATAATGAAAGAATTTGCATGTCTTTAGTTACATACGAATCAATATATAAAGCTCTTGATATATAATATCTAATCCACTAACAACAATGATTAACGATGATGTTGAATAATCCACTATTGCTTTATTTTCATAAAAGGAAAATGCAACAGTAATTCAGTAATGTATTTGAATCTTCATAATATTCTTGTTATATTTGTTATGTACAGAAAATCCAAATTCCGAAAAAACATGAGAACTGTACACAGGCAACGGTTAGGTTTAACTGTTGCTTTTTTGATTGTTATTATAGGGGAATCTGAATTTTCAAAAAATGAAACAAATGATTATGCAATCGCTTTCCTCTTCGATATAATGTGAACAAAGAAGGGAAAGGAAAAGAGATGAAGAAGAAACTTATAATGGGCATAACAGTTGCATCGATGGTAGCTAACCCAATGGCAGTCTATGCAGCTGATCTCAAAGATACCCCAACAAACACCAATAACGTCCTTGAAGAAACACCAACTATTCAAGATAAGACAGAATACCAGGAAGTAGAACAAGCGCAAGCACATGTATCTCAGTTAGAAGAACAACAACAATCTGCCAATATTGCTGTTGAAGAGACTAAAGCTCACTATGACAACACAACAACGACAAAAGAACTAGCTGAAAAAGAGAAAAATAACAAATAACAACAAGCCTACCAACAAGTTCTTAATCAACACAATCTTGTGATTGCAAGTGAAAAAGACTTCAATCAAAACACTGAAACACTAAGACTTCTTGAAACAGATCTGCTTACTAAAGAAAGCGAACTTAGTACAGCCAACGAAACATTGAATAACGCCAGTACACGTCTATTAGAAGCGCAAAATAATGCTACATTAGCTAATGAAAAGATGGTTTTACAAAAACAAACAGTTGATGAAAAACAAGCTCTTTTTACAAAAGCTACTCAGGATGAAGCATTAGCACAAGATCAATTGAATAAAGCTCAGGAAGATTTCAAAGTAGATACAACAGCACAAGAAGATGCAAAGCAAGCTTATGATCTTGCAAATAAGACTTATCAAGAAAAAAACCATCTTGTTGTTGAAACAAAGAAGGCATTGGATGAAGCAGTAAAACAAGCTAATCTTTACAAAGATGATACAGCTTTAGTACAGAATGTCACAACAGCCAATACAAATTATCAACTAGCACTTTCTGATCAGACAAAGGCGAAAGAAGAAGCGGATAAACGCAAAGCTGTATTGGATGAGAAAACACAAGCTGTAATATTAGCACAAGGTGCTGTTGAACAGGCTCAAAAAGATGTCCTTGCGAAAGAAACAGAAAAGAAGAACTTAGAACAAGAACTTGCCTCACTCACACAAACTGTTGATTTTACTCAAGCTCAAGAAGAATTAGAAAATGCACAAAAAGCATTACAACAAGCTCAAGATGATTATAACCAAGCTAATGCATCATTAAAAACAGCTCAGAATAATCATAATGAACTTAATAATGAGATTGCTGAACAGGAAAAGAATGTTGCTACACTTAAAACAGCTTATGAGAATAGTACTACTGCTGAAGCTAATAGCTTTAAAGGTTTCTTAAACTATGTGAAGGCACAGAATGCATCAAATAGTACATTGGTAAAAGCTATCGATTATACACTGCAGATGTTTAGTGATAAGACATATTCTGATCCATATGGTATGTGGAATGAATTTGTAGAAATTACACAGTTTACCCATATGGGAGAGAAGGATGATGCATCAAGCTTAGAGAATATCAAAAATTCCATAGAAATGCTAAAGATGACCAATGCTTTAAGAGCAAGCAAGAATGATCCAGATATTAAGCCATTAAAAGTTTCTTATGAAGAAATGGCATCGGCCATTATTAATGCGAATGCCAATGGTAGATACAAATACGGTCATACAGGTGCTTTATGGGGTGGAGAGAATATTGCCTATGTCGCTTCCGCAGGCAAGGGACATCTCTTTGAAGCATATCGTTACTATAAGTATAACAAGGATAAAGTATGGATCAATGATCCTGAAAGTGTAAGTCAGGCTGATTATAATAATCCTGATTTTCTTAAATATATGCTTAGTGATACTATGACACATAATGGTTTAATTAAGGATGATGTTGATAAAGGTATAGATGAGAATGGTATTAAGCTTTATCAGAAGGTTGGCTTTACAAACTATACTGAGCCCTACCTCTACTGGTACAATCTGGAACAAGCTGTAAAAACCAAATATCCAACGCAGGCCGATTATGATAATCGAAAAGATAAGAAAAATTCAGATCAAGATTATCATAGTGCTACAGGTCATTTAGAGAACTTATTAGACCAATATGAAACAACTGGTGTAGCTTATATAAATGTTCCTAAAGAAGGCACAAATGCTAATGGCAAATCATTTACATATATCTATACTTATTATGCACAACGTTTCAATAATTATCCAAAGTATGGCTATGCCATGAGTGTTGATGAATTTGAACAGCAACTAAATGATTATCAAACATACTTAAATAATACAAAGACAAACTATGACAATGCTAATACTCAACTTACATCACTCACCAACAAGAAATCAACGCTAGAAAAGGAAATACAAACACGACAAGAAACAGTTCAACAGAAAGATAATGCTGTTAAACAAGCACAGGTTGCACAAGAATCAGGCCAAAAGAGAGTTGATGAAATTAAACAAAATGGTAGTCCAACTGATGCTAAAGAAGCTATTGAGAAAAAGCTAGAAAGTGTTGAAAATGAACTAAGAGATGCAAAGAATACATTAGCTACATTACAACAAAACTTAGCAATCTTAACTTCCAAGAAGGATGAGGCTGTGAGTAACTATAATCAGCAGTTAGATATTGTTAAAGAGAAAGATCATGCTGTTGATAGCTATAAGACTGCATATGATGAAGCAACAAAGACATTGAATCAATTTCATAATGATCAAAAACTTGCCCAAAAGAATCTTATAAGCAAGCAGAATGCTTATAAGAAGGCTTTAGAAGAACAGGATAAAGCTCAGGCTGATCTCACTTTTAAACAAACTGAATTTAAAAGTGCAACAACATCTCAGACAGAAGCACAAGACAAAGTTACACAAGCAATAAAGCAGTATGAAGAAGCAAGAAAGCAGACAAAAGCTAAAAAAGAAGAGCTTGATGAAGCAACGCGTATTCTAACTGAATTGGTCAATGCGCATGATAATTTAAAAGAGGCGTTGGAAAAGAAAGAACTTGCGAGTGAAGAAGTAAAGGTGTTAGAACAGGAAAAGAGTGGATTAGAAGAAAAGATTGCTGAAGTGAAGAAAACTAATGAGGCTCTTAAAGAAGCATATTATCAAAACAATAATACATATCAACGCTATCTCACGAGCTACAATGCGATTCACGATCACAATCTTTTGAATAATGATTCCTCATTATTCAATGAATATCAACAAGCTATGCAGCTTTATCAGCAAGCTGTACTTGTTGAAGCTAATGCAAGAATTGCCTATGAAAAAGCTCTGCAACAAGCTGAAACTATAAATCAACAGCTCATTGAAGCAAAACAAGATTTAGAAGTAAAAACAAAAGCATATAATGATAAACTAAAAGAACTGTTTGCTATTCTTAATGTAGATAGTGAAATACAACATCACTATGATATTAAGGATCATGATCTTGATGTACAGATTATGACATTACAAAATGCTAAGTCTGGTTTAGATCAGGATGATATTGCGAATAGACTCTACAACAAAGAAAATATTGAAGTGAAAGTTATTTATGACAAAGATGCTAATAGTGATGATGTTTATCAATTAAGTGAGTATGCTCATATGAATGCAATTAATCCACTTGACTATTTCACACTTTCTATTATGTTAAAGACGGCTGATGGTATTTCATCCATAACTTCGCTTAGCCAGCCTATAACATTTAGTATTGATATAAGTTCTTATCTCAAGCCAGGGCGTACTTTCTATCTTTTACGTCTGCATAATGGTTTAATAGAATGTATTGACTTAAAACAAGAAGGTAATACACTTATCTTTACTAATGATAAGTATTCATCATTCTTATTAGGTTACAAAGATATACCTACTACAACAATACAACCAAAGGCAACAACTTCAGCTCCAACAAAAGAACAAACAAAGGTGGTTGCTACTGGTGACAACACATCTCTAGAATCCTGGATGCTTACACTTATTGCATCAGCTGGAATGGCTTTTGTCTTAAGAAAGAAAAGAAGAGACTCAATAAGTTAAGCATTTCATAGAAAGACAAAGAACACTAACTGCTCTCTGTCTTTTTTGTTTTCTGTGAGAAAAAAATGATAATGTAATAAATTACATATTAGATATAATCATGTATATTTTAAATGTTATATAATAAAATAAATATATCATAAAAAGCATTATTATGTTTACTTGATGTTTTGCCTATGATATTATTTGGCTGTAGAGGAAATCTTGTATATATAAAAATCTCATGTGTAACTTATCAGTTAGGAAGGTGAAATTCCATGGAAAACAATCATAACAAGCAACGCGTCGACAAGCTCATCGACGGGTTCCGTCTTATTGACGACACATTCATGAATGTGGTCTTTCAGGGCAACCTCAAGGCAGTTGAGCTCATACTCAGCATCATCCTTGCGAAGCAGGGCATCGTTGTTGAAAGGCTGGCAGTCCAGAAGACCATGATTAATCCTGAAACAGGGGGCAAAGATATTGCCTTCGACATCTATGCGAGAGATAATAGTGGAAAGAGATATGACATCGAGATGCAGCGTTCGGGAGGGATCCTGGTGCTGAAGAAGCGTGGACGGTATTACAGCGCAGCACTGGATCATGTGATGCTTAAGGAAGGCGAGGACTACAGGGACATGAAGGACTCCTATGTGATCATGTTCATGGAGGAGGACTATCTCAAGGGCAGTAGACCTATCTATGCTTTTGAGCGAATGGATATTTTAACAGGCAAGCGCTTTGATGACGGCAATCACATCATCTACGTTAACTGTGCCTACGAGGACAGCAGTACGGAGATCGGAAGACTTGTACATGATCTCCTGTGCCGTGAGGCAAGTGAGATGTATTATGACGAGCTAAAGAAATCGGTGGCATACTATAAACATGACGAAAGGGGCAGAACAGAAATGTGTAAGGAAGTTGAAGAATATGCAAAAGATTACGCTAAGGAATACAGAAAGCAAGCGGAAGAGGCCAAAGAGAACGAAGCAAAGATGAAGCAAAAGTTTGACGATATGATTATGAATGCGGTCAAGAAGAAAAGAAATCTGAAAATGGCAGAAGAAGAAATCAAGTCGTTTATCATGGATGTATATGATCTCAGTGAAAAAGAGGCAGATGCGTACATCAAAAGAGTTCAGTAGTCTTTTACATTAATTTATTGATGTTTCAGAGACAGGCAATGACAAATATATCATTGCCTGTTGATTTTAAAACACCCTCCCAGATTGTCTGGTGGTCCAAACAAATCTTTCTTGTGCAGAAGATGTTACGTAGATACAGTAGGTAAGAATACAAAGAAAATCGAAGAGTACAATAGAAACCAGCTGGTAGATGCAGAGCTATGCATGGAATTGAAAAGCCATTGGCTTAGCCGTTGGATATTTACTAGTTTTTGTCATTAGTAAGATGAATATCAGCCATGTGGATCTTTGGTAAGCTATAAACATGACGAAAGGGGGCAGAACAGAAATGTGTAAGGAAGTTGAAGAATATGCAAAAGATTACGCTAAGGAATACGCTGAAGATTACGCTAAAGAATATAGAAAGCAAGCGGAAGAGGCCAAAGAGAATGAAGCTAAAGCTAAAGAGAACGAAGCAAAGATGAAGAAAAAGTTTGACAATATGATAATGAATGCGGTCAAGAAGAAAAGAGGTCTGAAAATGGCAGAAGAAGAAATCAAGTTGTTTATCATGGATGTATATGATCTCAGTGAAAAAGAGGCAGATGCGTACATTAAAAGAGTTCAATAGAATTTGGCAGTAATTTATTTATTATCGGAAAAGGCAAAGATAAGTTTATCTTTTTCTATCAAAAGAATGGTCAATAGCTGATGATGGCTTTATTCTGGAAAACGTATAAATAGAAAGAGCTTTGTCTAAATTGATTCTTTTGCATAATGATCTATTTTATAAGTTAAGCAATAATATAATAATCATGCTAAAAGGACTACTCATGAGTTGCCCTTTTTAGATATGGAGAAGTTTGCGCATTTCTTCTAGAAAAATTAGCCGTCCTCTAAATGAATGAAGATCATTAATTCCCATGATACGATAGACTGTAGAATGAAAGTCTTCTAGTGGAATTAATGTTAGCTTGTCTTCATAACCTTTAATCATATAAGCGGGTAGGAGGCTAACACCTGCATTTTGTGAAAGCTTCATCAAAAGAGTGAGGCGGTTGTCAACACTTTCGAAGGTTGGATGAAGGTTTTCTATATCCCATGTCTGTTTCGCAAATTCTAGCGTTGAGAATGTTGATTTTTGACATAGAATGAAATGATGCTCTTGTTCAATATCCTTAAGCTTAACACTATTTCTTTTGGCGAGTGGATGATTTCTAGATACGACAAGGTAATAAGGAATCTTATCAATTTCCAAGAAATGGTAATGTGTTAAGGAAGAAGCTTCAAGCGTATTCGAATGAATCAAGAAAAAAGCTGTGGTCGTTGTGTCTTCTGTCGTGAAGGCTATATGCAGTTAGCCGCTCTCTTTAGTGATCTTACAAGTGGAAAGTGCAAGGAACAGGGTTTTGATGTAATGAAAGACATTGTGAATGCGATGGATGTCTATTCGAATTGTTCTGTAGGTACAAATGGGAAGAAGACATTGTTAAGCTTATTAGAGAATTTCAATGAAGAAGTACAGGCGCATATCAAAGGGGAATGCCCAACGCTGCAATGCCAAGATCTTATTCATTATTATATTGATCCAAAGCTATGTAATGGATGTCATGATATCTGTGAGGTACATGCCATACTTGGAGAAAAGGATGATATACATGTCATTGATGATTTTAATTGTGTCAAGTGTGGTAAGTGTCTTCATTTGTGTGAAACAAATGCAATGAAATGTATGACAGGTGTACTTCCAGAATTACCTGATGAACCAATTAGTCTTAAAAGGAAAAAGAGAGTTAAAGAGAAACGTGTGGTAAGAAAGCGTGTTAGACCACAGGCTGTACTCTTTAGAAAGAACTTACAAACAAAGGTTGAACAAACAATAGAGTGGAAAGGAAATGGAAAGATGAAGGAAATGAATGCCGATGTTATTGTTGTAGCAGCTGGACCTGCTGGCTTGGGAGCAGCTATTGCCGCTGGAGAAAAGCATCTGAAAACAATTGTATTTGAAAAATCCAATACAACAGGTGGCGCAGCGAATATGGGTATGGGACCATTAGGCATTGATACTGATGTCCAGAAAAAAAAATTCAATCAGATTACTGTCAAAGATGCCCTAGCAATGCATATGGACTATACGCACTGGAGAGTTGATGCAGATTTAGTTTCAACATATTTCCATAAATCAGCGGATACTATTCGCTGGTTAGAAGACATGGGTGTGGAATTTGCGGGAGCATTTAAGTATTTTGCAGAGTCAGAAGCAACATGGCATATCGTTAAACCAGAAAATGGCGTTATTGGCCCACGTGCTGCAGGAGGAATGATTAAAGCAATGACTGCACGTGCAAAGGAATTGGGTGCTCAGTTTGTCATGGAAACAACAGTTGTTGATTTAATTAAAGAAGGCGAAAAAGTCGTAGGCGTACGTGCTGTTGACCAGGCTGGACAACAAATTGAAGCCCGTGGCAAGGCTGTTATTGTAGCTACTGGTGGTTTTGGTAACAACAAAGAAATGATTGAAGAAGAATTCAATCTCCATCTAGGTGAGGATTATTATCCATTCCAGATTCCTGGTATTACTGGTGATGGATTAAAGATGATGTGGCGTGCAGGCGCAATGAAGTTTGGTGCAGGAATTGAAGCTATTTATCAGCTGCCTGATAATATGAACTGGTTCTTATTGGATGCCGTATTAAGACAACCTAATTTATTAATCAACCAGTATGGTGAACGTTTCATGAATGAAGACCGTATGGGCAATACAACTTTCACAGGTAACGCCATAGCCTTACAGCCAGGTCATTATGCCTACTGTATCATGGATGGTGCAATCTTGAATCATTATAAGAAAAATGGACCAGATATTTTCGATATCGTCCATCCAGCTGACTGTTTCTTTGGTTTTGAAGCTGAAGCTAAACGTGCAGTAGAGCAAGAATATGATGCTTATATTGAAGCAAGCACACTTGATGAATTAGCTGAGAAACTTCATATTCATCCCGATACATTAAAGAATACAGTTGAAGCTTATAATGAAGCTTGTGAAACTGGAAGGGATACTCAGTTTGGAAAGAATCCAGATTTCCTTCATAAGATCACAGGTAAAGGAAAGTATCTTGTTGGTAAATTCTATCTAGGTGCTTATGGTACTATTGGTGGTATCCGTATCAACAAGTATTGTGAAGTTCTAGGCGAAGACTATTTACCAATTCCTGGTTTATACTCTGCAGGATCTGATGCCAATACTATTTATGGAGATTCCTATAACTTCACATTACCAGGGAACACAATGGGCTTTGCGATTAACTCTGGAAGAATGGCTGGAGAATCTGCAGCACAGTATATTCTTGATGAAGAATAATTATTGAGGCGTTTCATTTCAATAAACAAGCTTTCAAAGCTATAATAAAGGCAAGAGGTGAAAAAACATATGAAGAAAATCACATGGTTCTATATGCAAGGTTGTCCTTATTGCCGTAATGGAGAAAAAGCATTTGCTGAAATTCTAACAGAACATCCAGAATATAAGGATATTCCAATTCAAAAAGTGGATGAAAGAAAAGAAGTTGCATTTGCGGATGCACATGATTATTACTATGTGCCAACACTCTATCTTGATGAAGAAAAAGCTTATGAATGTAGTCCTCAAGATAGCTTTAATGACATCAAGCAACATTTCAAAGAAGTACTGGCAAAGGCCTTTGAATAACATGTTAAAGACAAAGAACACTAACTGTTCTCTGTCTTTTTTGTTTTCTGTGAGAAAAATATGAGAATGCTATAAATTACATGTTAGATATAAATATGTATATTTTGAATGTTATATTACTAAATAAATATATCACAAAAAGAACAATTATGTTTACTTGATGTTTTGCCTATGATATTATATGGCTGTAGAGGAAATCTTGTATATATAAAAATCTCATGTGTAACTTATCAGTTAGGAAGGTGAAATTCCATGGAAAACAATCATAACAAGCAGCGCGTCGACAAGCTCATCGATGGGTTCCGTCTTATTGACGACACATTCATGAATGTGGTCTTTCAGGGCAACCTCAAGGCAGTCGAGCTCATACTCAGCATCATCCTTGCAAAGCAGGGCATCGTTGTTGAAAGGCTGGAAGTCCAGAAGACCATGATTAATCCTGAAACAGGGGGCAAAGATATTGCCTTCGACATCTATGCGAGAGATAATAGTGGAAAGAGATATGACATCGAGATGCAGCGTTCAGGAGGGGTCCTGGTGCTGAAGAAGCGTGGACGGTATTACAGCGCAGCGCTGGATCATGTGATGCTTAAGGAAGGCGAGGACTACAGGGACATGAAGGACTCCTATGTGATCATGTTCATGGAGGAGGACTATCTCAGGGGCAATAAGCCGGTTTATGAGATTGAGCGCATCAATTTGTCAATGAACGTGCGCTTCGATGACGGCAATCACATCATCTACGTTAACTGTGCTTACAAGGACAGCAGTACGGAAATCGGAAGACTTGTACATGATCTCCTGTGCCGTGAGGCAAGTGAGATGTATTATGACGAGCTAAAGAAATCGGTGGCATACTATAAATATGACGAAAGGGGCAGAGCAGAAATGTGTAAAGAAGTTGAAGAATATGCAAAAGATTACGCAAAAGAGTACGCTGAAGAATACGCAAAAGAATACGCTGAAGAATACGCTAAAGAATACAGAAAGCAAGCGGAAGAGGCCAAAGCGAATGAAGCTACAGCTAAAGAGAATGAAATAAGAGCCAAAGAGAACGAGGCAAAGATGAAGCAGAAGTTTGACGATATGATAATGAATACGATCAAGAAGAAAAGAAATCTGAAAATGACAGAAGAAGAAATCAAGTCGTTTATCATGGATGTATATGATCTCAATGAAAAAGAGGCAGATGCGTACATCAAAAGTGCTTAGTAGTCTTTTACATTAATTTATTGATGATTCGGAGACAGGCAATGATAAGTATATCATTACCTGTCTATTAGTTTTTGTCATTAATAAGATGAATTTCAATCATGTGGATCTTTGATAAGCTATAAATATGATGAAAGGGGGCAGAGCAGAAATGTGTAAAGAAGTTGAAGAATATGTTAAAGAGAAACTTAGCTATATGATTATGAATGTTCTCAAAAAGAAGAAGAATCAAAACATGACTAATGAGGAAATACTAACATACATCATGGAAGCATATGATCTTAGTGAAGAAGAGGCGAAAGCATACATCAAAAGTGCTCAATTGTAGAAGAGGTCATATTAAAAGTTTAGAGAATGGTAATAACATTTCATTGCTTTTATAAGTTTCAAAGAGACTTAATAGAATAATCGGAAAAAAAGTAATGTAGAGATATAGACTAAAGTTGGCAATACTATCTATTTCTTTAAACAGGAAATCTATTGTTTCTTTATTTTTAGATGTATCATCATAGGGTGAACAGAATGTAGCGGTTTAGTAGCTTCTAGTTTTTGAGAAGGGGAAACACTGACATTTGTAGACACTCTTCAAAGAGCAGAATTCCAGTGTGATATGTTTGGCTTTGTAAAGGAGGTTGTTGTAGCAGATGAAAACTTGATTACTTCTGTAAGACCTGAAATACTCTATAAAACATAATAGGCAAAAAAGAGCAGTAAGCCTGCCCTAGAAAAGTTATAGCTCATCAAAACCTCTATATTAATATTGCGTCCCGCTTCTTTTTGGTTGATGTTTAAATTTAATTGCTATGAGTGCTGTGAGTAATTCTGTTAGTGGGAGAGTTAGCCAGATACCTGTCATTTTCATTGTTGCACTTAGAATAAGAGCAGCAGGTATGAGAATAATTATCCCTCTGAGCAAAGTGACAAGTTGGGCGGGTAATGGCTGATTGATAGAAATCAAATACATAATTGTAATGATATTGAAGCTAGCAAATAATGGGGCAATGAAGTAAAGTAAGAGTCCAGTTTCTGCTAAGCTTTGTAATGTTTTGTTATGTTCACTATTGAAAGCTGAGACAATTGGAGATTTAAAGAAAACTGTTAAGAGATAAACAATGATAGCAATCACAATACCAAGAATTAAAGCATGATGGCGAACTTTCTCTAAATCTTCATGATTCCCCTTTGCATAGCATTCACCCATTAGAGGTTGTACACCTTGAGCAATACCATTAAAGAAGGCAAGAATGACAAGATAGATGTTGACAATCACACCGTAGGCTGCTACACCAATATTACCTGCAATATGAAGAATCAAGTAATTAAATACCAACATAACAACCCCACCAGAAATCTCATTGATCAAAGAAGGGAACCCAAGAGTAAAAGTTTTAATTACAAGGTTGATATTGAAATGTATATGTTCAAAATGAATGCTTGATTTATGATTGATAAAACGTGTTAAAAGTATCAATATCCCTATAACAGGAGAAAAGGCAGTTGCGAGAACAGCACCCAGCATTCCAAGATGACAAGGAAAGATGAAAATATAGTCAAAGATGATATTAAATAAACTCCCCGCCAGCATCCCGATCATTGCTAGATGAGGATCCCCATCATTCTTTGTATAGGCAGACAGGACATTGTTTAACATAAAAGCAGGCGCAAAAATCATCACATATTTAAGATATGTTGAAGTCATGCCGTGAATGGCTTTAGTGGCCCCAAGTATTGAAGCGAGCTCACTTGAATAAGCTAAGCCAAAAAAGACAAATACCGCGCCAAATAAAAGCACAAGAATAAGACCATGCAGAAAAACATTGTTAGCGTCATGGCGATTTTTTGTTGCTTTATAGGTGATGAACTGAGCAGCCCCACCTATCGCAATCAACATTCCTAAACCAGAAATCAAATTATAAATAGGTAAGGCAAGGTTAAGGGCTGTTAAACCATTAGCGCCTATTCCTTTGGCGATAAAGAAGGTGTCGGCAAGAATGTAAAGAGATAAGCCAATCATTGAAATCATATTGGCTGAGACGTAATGAATAAATTTTTGTTTTAGTGTCATAGATGCTTCCTCCACATAAAAAGCATTAAGCCATAATTCCCATCTGCTAAGGCCTATCGATGGGGGACTTAATGCATATTCTACCCGGCGGCAGAGTTTCTATATTGGTTGTCATTATACCTGAAGAAATAGAGTTGTCAACAGTTCTGTTGCTTAGAAATGTCAATGTGTTACAATACGCCTAGGTGATAAAGATGTATTTAATTGTAATAATATGTATAATCCTAGTAACTTATCGCATGGATCCCGTATTTGGAAAAAGTCCGGGCAAGAAAGATCGCCAAAACTATGCCCAAAGAAGTCATAATTACAAAAATGGGAAGTTTTTCTATGATGATCATTTAGATCAAGACCAGAAGTACAGCATTCATGCCAATAGCATTCTTTCGCATAAAGGAAAACACCCTCAATCCCCTTTACCAACCCAAAAACCTGATTTTTCTAAGAATAGTCCTTTAGCATTTACCTGGTTTGGACATTCTACTTTATTGATTCAAATACAAGATAAGACGATTCTTGTTGATCCCATCTTTTCCAACTATCCTTCACCTCTACCATTTGGTCTTTTTAAGCGTTTTGATCGACCAGTTATAAATGTCAAGGATCTACCTGAAATAGATTTTTGTCTTATTACCCATAATCATTATGATCACTTAGATTATTCTTCTATTATGAGGATAAAGGACAAGGTTCATCATTTTATTGTACCCCTAGGTGTGGAAAAGGACTTAGAACGATGGCATATTTCTCAATCAAGTATCATCAATATGGCTTGGGGAGAAGAAGTGGAAATAGAAGATATAACATTCGGTTGTCAGCCGGCAAGACACTTCTCACAAAGAAATCTCTTTGATCGCAATAAAACACTTTGGTGTTCTTATGTCATAGAGACGAGTGCTTATCGTCTCTTTATTGGTGGGGATTCAGGCTTTGGTCATCACTTTTCTGATATCCAGAAAAGATATCAGAATTTTGATCTTGTTTTTCTAGAATGTGCTCAATATGATGGACGTTGGATGAATATTCATATGTTTCCTGAAGATGCAAAACAAGCGGCTAAGATTCTTCATGCCCGTTATTTTGTTCCTGTTCACTATGGTGCTTATTGCCTTTCAGTGCATCCCTGGGATGATCCTTTAGTACGTTTAACTGCACATCATTCAGAAATACCTGTTATTACGCCGCTTATAGGAACAACGGTTGATATAAGAAATATAGAGGATTATCAGGATCATTGGTGGGAAAAGGTTCAGTGATGATAAGATTTAGAAAGAAAGAGAAGAAATATGCATAAAGAATTGTTGATTAAACTAAGAAATGGTGACAAACTCACCATCAAAGACTCCATCAGGCTTACAATACAAATCTCATTACCAGCCATCATGTCACAAATATCAACTATTGTCATGGAATATGCGGATGCAAGTATGGTTGGTCGTCTTGGAGCACATGATTCTGCTTCAATTGGCTTAGTCTCCTCATCAACCTGGCTGATTGGTGGTCTCTTAAATGCAGCATCACTAGGCTTTAGTGTTCAGCTCGCTCATCGAATTGGTGCTAAAGACAATAAAGAAGCAAGAAACATCATGAAGATTGGCTTGTTTTCAACACTTCTCTTTTCCTTCATTATGCTTATTCTTGCCTTAAGTGTCGCAAAACCTCTCCCAATTTGGCTAGGGGGCAACAAGGCTATTGTTCATAATGCCTCAGTCTATTTTATGGTCTTTGCCTGTCAGCTGCCTTTCCAGCAGCTTAATAATGTTGCTGGTGGTATGCTTCAGGCTAGTGGTAATATGAAAACACCAAGTCTTTTAAATATCTTGATGTGTTTGTTGAATATTCTCTTCAATCTCTTATTGATTTTTCCAAGTGGCACAGTAGGAAGCTTGCCAGGATGGAATTTAGGAGTTGCTGGGGCAGCGTTGGGTACGGCTTTCTCACAAGCAATCATTTCTCTTATTATGTTGTATTGGCTGCTTAGAAGAAGTGAAATGCTGAAGCTTAGAAAAGGGGAAAAAATGCGTTTTTCTAAGGGCTATTTTATAAGCGCCTTTCGCATTGCTCTGCCTGTCGCTTTAGAACAGATTGCTCAGGATGGTGCCCAGATTGTCTCAACACGTATTGTTGCCCCGCTAGGCACTAAGGCCATTGCTGCCAATAGCTTTTCCGTGACAGCTGAGTCACTATGCTATATGCCGGGTTATGGAATAGGCGTCGCCGCTACAACAATGATTGGGCAGTCAATTGGCGCTAAGCGTGAGGATTTAACTTATCGCCTCGGCTGGCTTGTGACAATACTAGGCATGGTAGTCATGAGTATAACAGGCATATTAATGTATATCTTTGCCCCTTTCATGCTTGCAACATTAACACCTGATTCTTCTATTCAAATGCTAGGTGTAAGAGTCTTACGTATTGAAGCTTTCGCTGAACCTTTGTTTGCCGCTTCGATAGTAGCGACAGGTGTTCTAAGAGGAACAGGGGATACAATGATTCCATCGCTCTTTAACCTTGTCTCAATGTGGCTTGTGCGCTTGCCATTAGCTTCCTTGCTTTCACCACAAATTGGTCTTGTTGGTGTATGGAGTGCGATGGCCATTGAATTATCTGTTCGTGGGATTCTCTTCTTATGGCGTCTTTCTAAACGCAACTGGTCCACAAAAGAAGTGATCACTGCCCAAAGCTAATTTTATCTTGAAAACTAAGAAACTTTTTTGTAGAATAGAGGAAACAAAAGGGAGTAACTAGCAGCCTAGCTGTATCTCAAAGCGTCATTTCACGGGTGTATTGCCCCGCTTGAGGTTGAAATAGTGAGACTTTTGCATTCAAAATCTTTTTGGATGCAAGAGTCTCTTTTTGTTTGAAAAGGAGATAGGTTATGAAAAATTGGTATGAGATGAATCATCAAGAAGTCCTAGATGCTTTACATTCAGGACGTGATGGCTTAAATGAGGCAGAAGTAAAAAAAATCAGGGCAGAAAAGGGATCTAATAAGCTTGAAGAAACAAAACAAAAGGGTCCATTGGCGATATTCTTATCACAGTTTGCGGATTTATTAGTTATTATCTTAATTATTGCCGCTAGTGTTTCACTGTTTACTGGGGATATGGAAAGTACTTTGGTTATTATTGCTGTACTGATATTAAATGCCATTTTAGGTACCGTTCAAACAGTCAATGCCCAAAAGTCACTTGCTGCCTTGAAGTCACTTTCATCGCCCCATGTCAAAGTCATCCGTCATGGCCAGCGTTTAGAAATTGATTCTATAGATGTTGTACCAGGTGATATTGTCATGCTTGATGCGGGAGATATGATCTGTGCTGATGGACGTCTATTAGAAAGCTTTTCCTTACAAGTCAATGAAAGCTCACTAACAGGTGAGTCGACAAATGTGGAAAAGAAAGATGAAATTCTTCAGGGTAATGTCGCATTAGCAGACCGCACAAATATGGTATTCTCTGGTTCACTTGTCACTTATGGTCGTGCTGTTGTCATTGTGACAGAGACGGGCATGCATACAGAAATAGGTAAGATTGCTCAGCTGATGAATGACACAAAAGAACATAAGACGCCTTTACAGAAAAGTCTTGATGACTTCTCTGGTAAACTTGCGACTGGCATTATGATAATCTCTGTGATTGTCTTTGGATTAGAAATGTGGCGTGGTATGAAGATTATGGATGCTCTGCTATTTGCTGTAGCGTTAGCCGTAGCTGCCATTCCTGAGGCCTTAAGTTCGATTGTGACAATTGTTCAGGCAATGGGGACAAAGAAAATGGCTAAGGAAAATGCGATTATCAAAGACTTAGCTGCGGTTGAATCCTTAGGTTCTGTTTCAGTGATTTGTTCGGATAAGACAGGAACATTGACACAGAATAAAATGACTGTTCAAGATATTTATATTGGTGGGGAATTATTAAAAGAAGAGGAATTAAAGCTCACAAATCAGCTACATCGCTATCTTTTATTGGATGCGATATTGGCAAATGATTCGACAATTGTGGATGGCCAGGGGATAGGTGATCCAACAGAATATGCACTTATTGATATGTTCTATCATGTCAAAGGTATTTCTATTAACGATGGGGCTAGCGTTCTTACAGATAGTATGCTTCGTGATACCCTGCCACGTGTCCAGGAACTCTCTTTTGATAGTGATCGTAAACTCATGAGTACAAAGCATGTCGTTCATGGCGTCCCAACAATCTTTACCAAGGGAGCAATCGATGTACTGCTTAATCGTTGTACAAAGATTAGAGACAATACAGGAATTCATGAAATGACGGATCAAGATAAAGAAGCCATCATGAAACAAAATGATGCATTTTCGCAAAATGGTCTACGAGTTCTTGCTTTTGCCTATAAAGAAAGTGATGAAGACTTAACACTAGAAGCAGAAAACAACTATATCTTCATTGGCCTTATTTCAATGATTGATCCACCGCGTGCAGAATCTATTCAAGCTGTTCAGGATGCTAAGGAAGCAGGCACACGAACAGTGATGATTACTGGTGACCACAAAGTAACAGCAACAGCGATTGCCAAGAAGATTGGCATCTTCAATGAAGGTGATGAAGCCGTAACTGGTATGGAACTTGATGCAATGAGTGACGAAGAGCTTGCGAGAAGAGTGGAACATATTTCTGTCTATGCCCGTGTTTCACCAGAAAACAAGATTCGCATTGTTGATGCATGGCAGAAAAAAGGACGTATCGTTTCCATGACGGGTGATGGTGTCAATGACGCACCAGCTCTTAAGAAAGCAGATATTGGTGTTGCGATGGGTATTACCGGAACGGAGGTTTCTAAAGATGCTGCTAGTATGATTCTTAGTGATGATAATTTCGCAACAATCATTAAAGCAGTAGCCAATGGACGTGTTGTTTATAAGAATATCAAGAATGCAGTATTGTATCTCTTGTCCGGTAATCTTTCGGCTATTCTTGTTGTGCTCTATACATCAATTGTCGGTTTACCTATACCTTTCTTAGCAGTACAATTGCTGTTTATTAACTTAGTGACAGATTCACTTCCAGCTTTAGCAATTGGTATGGAACCTGGTGATCATGATGTCTTAAAACAAAAGCCTCGCGATCCCCATGCTGGTATTATGGACAAAGTCTTTGTAAGAAGAATGGTCTTACAGGGAATTTTAATAGGTATTGTGGTTGCTATTGCCTTCCATTTAGGCCTTCAGACATCACCAGCAATGGCTTGTTCAATGGCTTTCTTGACATTGACAATGTCACGCTTGCTTCATGGCTTCAATTGCCGTGATCAAAAGAGTATCTTCGCTTTAGGATTTAAGCGTAATATGTTTAGCTTGTATGCCTTCTTGATTGGTTTAGCTCTTGTTCTTTTGATTATCTTTACACCTTTAGGCAGAAGCATGTTTAGAGTGGCAATGATGAATCGTACACAAATATTATCCATCTTCCTTCTCGCACTCATTCCAACAACCCTTATTCAATTAAGAAAAATCATTACAAACAAAACGAGACTTTAAAAAATTCATCATTTCCTTTAAAATAGAATTGAAAGAAAGAAGGAATAAGAAATGTATACAATTCATGACTTATATGACTTAGATCATACACTCGCAAAAGATTATTTATCCCAATTCACTTATCCATGGGAAGCTTTAAAAGGCATTAAAGATTTCATTATTGCCTTAGGAGAAACATTGGATAAGAATGAATATGAAGAAGTATCAGAACATGTATGGGTTCATAAGACAGCTACCGTCTTCTCTTCAGCTTATCTAGGAGCACCTTGTATCATCGGCCCTAGAACAGAAGTGAGACAGTGTGCTTTTATTAGAGGCAGTGCTCTTGTGGGAGCTGATTGTGTTGTGGGTAACTCAACAGAACTCAAGAATGTCATTCTCTTTGACCATGTTCAGACACCACATTATAACTATGTAGGCGATAGTATTCTTGGCTATTATTCTCATACGGGCGCAGGTGCCATTACATCCAATGTCAAGAGTGATAAAAAGCTCATTGTCATCCATAATGGTGATGAACAGATCGAAACAGGGCTTAAGAAGATTGGTGCCATGCTTGGTGACTATGTAGAAGTTGGCTGTAATTCCGTTCTCAATCCAGGTACTGTCATTGGCCGACATTCCAATGTCTATCCAACATCATGTGTACGTGGTGTTGTTCCTGAAGGTTCAATCTGGAAGAATGACGGAACAGTTGTCAAAAAGAGATAAAAAGAAGGGTGAACAGTTAATGATACTGCTCACTCTTTTTTAAATCTTTTTCAAATATTTTATAAAGAATTGGTGCTAACATCAAATAGAAGAAGAAATTCCCTACAGCATGAAATGTATCAAATAATAGTCCATTCAGATAATAAGGAATAAACAACCCTAATCCACCAATCAAAAACTGATCCAACGATACCACAAAACCAAACACATAGCCCATCACAAAACTAAAACAAGCCATCAACATATAATGTGGTTTATCCTCTCGAATATGAAAGAGACGTACTAAGATCTCCGTCAGTATACAAATCACAAACCAGGCGAGAATCTGAAAGAATGTCCAGATACCCATACCTAGAAAAATATTCGACACAACCGTTGTAACAACAGTAACTTTAAAAGCAAAATCTAAACCAAATAGAATCACACAAAGAATAATAATCGATGTAACAGGCTTGACATTGGGTAAAGCTTGTAAGCCAATACGGGAAGCAATATTAAAGGCGGACAAGAGGCCAATTAAGGCAATTTCCTTAACTGGTCGATATTTAATTATAGTTGACGTAGTACCAGACAACCTGATCACCCTTTTTCAAATGATAACTTGCCGCACTGACATTAGGAGCCACACCATTCACTTTATACATCCAGCCTGATAAGGGACCATGATCTTTTTCATAAAGACCATTAATCGAACGCACATATGTTGCTGAACCAAAACCTGTTTTTGTATAAGGAAGACCTGTATCAGTCAATATACTATAGGCCGTTGCGCCTTCTTTCATAGTCATATCATGATCATAGTAATTCTGATTAATGCCTGTAATTGTCAGATGAATCTTTTCTTCAACCGGTTCTTCTTGAACAGGCTGACTTTGTGTCGTTTGTTTTGTTTGGTTCTGGTTATTATTGTTTGTTTGTGGAGTTGGGGTGGATTGGTTTTTTTCTTGTGATGGAGTTGTGCTTTTCTTTGTTTTTGTGTCTTTTTGCGAAGATGATGTTGTCGGGCTGTTTTCAGCTGTTTTGTTGGAAGGGGGATTGGATGGTGTTTCTTCCTGCTTGGTAGGTGATGAGGTTGTAGAGGAAGAAGAGGGGGTTGTCTCTTCTTCCTTTTTCTTTTCTACAACAACATCTTTCTTGCTTGTCTTTTTCTTTGGATGAGGTTGTTTGATTGCAGTGGTGATAGGTGGATGGAAACTATGGTAGATGCCAATACCAGCAATCGCAATCAAGGCAACAATGACAAGAACAATGACAAACTTTGTCTGTTTCTCAAGCTTTTTCCACATATCTATATCTTCTTAATAAGATGAGTCCAGATAATCCCACAACAAGTCCCATAATCCAAATAATGATATCTGTATCATCATCCGTGTCAACAACCTTATTTGTTTTCTTCTTGCTTACTGCTTCAGTGTTTTTCTTGACTTCTGTTCCAGGAATTTCTGCTTTCTTTTCAGTCTTTTCTTCAGTCACTTGAGCGGGTTTTGTCTGCTTGGTGAAGAGTGTGAATGTTGTTGAAGCATTGCCATCTGTTCCTTCAATCATAAGTGTATGTTTACCATCAGGTAAGTTTTTAAGGAAATGAGCTGAAAGGGTAATTGAAGTATTCACATTGTAGTCTGAAGCAGCAAGCTTTTTCCCATCAACAAGAATACTTTGAATGTTTGTTGATGGAAGGTTCGTTGTGAGTATATGGTCTTGATCATTTTGAATCTTGGCATCTTGGCCGCTTGTTATCTGATAGTTTTTAACAGGATGTAATGTCTTGTCATAGTCACGCTTTGCCTTATCAAAGACAGAACCATTCTTATAAGTGCCTAAAGCAAGAACACCATCTCGTGTCGCATAATTATTGTAACCAATACCCAATGGCTGATAGTTCACATCATAATTCTCAGCTTTAAATGAACCGTCATCCAATTGCCATGTCAGTAAATAATCATACGGATTAGCGGCATTTAAGGCATTATATTGATCATTTAATAAACCATTACGATCAGCGACTGCCAGTCCTTCAAGAACTGCTCCTTGTGTATTGGCATTACCATCATCATATTGAGTGAAAACTGATTGATTGTTTATATTCTTTGTGGCTGTTCTTAAGAAAGCAACAGCTTTATCAATTGTTGTCTTGTAAGCTGTTTTATTGACAAGGGAAAGTGTTTCAATTGCCCAGCCTGTCGTATCCGCATCGGCGCACTTAACACCTGCTGGATATTCATACCAGTATGCTCCATTGTTCAGTGCTTCCTTGGCAAGGCGCTTACCAACGACATTCTGTTTAGTTGAATTAACGACATATAGACCATTGAGTGCCCAAATATCATTGTTGGCACCAGTTGAATTGACGATAGAGCCATCATCACGGACACGCTTTTCTAATTCCTCAACAAGATTGACACCATTGATATTCTTAGGATCCTTGCCCATTAAACATGTAAGGACAATATTCTTTCCTAAAGCCCCAATATCTGTCTTACTTTGGTCATCAAGACGAACTGTTGCGATATACTCGTTGAGGGTTTCTTCAGCTTTAAGCGCCTGGTCAGCTTCGACACCAACTGATTCACTCGCAAGTATATCATCATAGCTTTCTAGCCCTTTTTTAGATTTCTGTTGGTAATAGCTGACAGCCTTGTTGTAGGCTTGATCAAGCTTTGTGGTATCGTAAGCGGCATTGACTGGTGTAAGCGTCAGTGCACATGTGAAAAGCAATACAAATAAACTTCCTAGATATTTTTTCATCATTTTTCCCCTTTTCTTATTCTTCAATGCCAAAGACCTTATTGGCATAATGAACTGTTGCCATCGCATCTTTACAATAAGCATCAGCCCCAATCTCATCAGCATAATCCTGATTCATAACAGCTCCTCCAACACAAATAAGCGTATCAGGTTTCTTTTCTCTAAGCTGTCTGATTGTC
Source organism: Sharpea porci (assembly GCF_009695655.1). Lineage (GTDB taxonomy): Bacteria > Bacillota_I > Bacilli_A > Erysipelotrichales > Coprobacillaceae > Sharpea > Sharpea porci. The sequence goes on along the minus strand of NZ_VUNM01000001.1, from coordinate 167,547 downwards.
TCTTCCATATTGACAACTGTTGTCGTCATCAAGGCTGAGAGACCTACAAGTCGAATATTCTCTTTAATAGCTGTTTCAACAATAATTTCAGGATCTACATCCCTTCCTAAATCAATCACGTCAAAACCATAATTCTCCAACATGACCTTAACAATATTTTTACCTATATCATGAATATCACCCTTGACTGTGGCAAGAATAATACGACCTTTCACATCCTGTTCAACATCGGCCATGCTTTCTTTGACAACACCAAAAGCAGCTTTAGCAGCTTCAGCACTCATTAAAAGCTGTGGGAGGAAGAGGGTGCCTTTTTCAAAGCCCTGTCCCACTTCATCAAGAGCAGGAATGAGCTCCTCATTAATAAGCGTCAAACCATCCTTTGTTTCTAGACCCAGTTTTGTAGCTTTTGCAGCATTTTGACTCATACCACGCTTGATCGCTTCATAAAGGGACATGGAAGCCGTATTTTTAGGAACCGGAGCACTTTCAACATTGGCATAGGCTTCAATATAGTCTGTGAAATTAGTATCATAGTTCATTAAGGCATTGAAAGCCCGATAGCTATCCATCATTGCTTTTGTATTCGGATTGACAATGGCACAGGAGAGACCATTCTGCATCGCCATGGTGAAGAAGTTGGCATTAAGAATAGAACGCTGTGGAAGGCCAAAGGAAATATTGGAAACACCAAGAATAGAATGACCATGTAATTCATCACGTATACGTCTGATCGTTTCTAATGTGACAAGTGCACTATGAGGATCAGAAGAAACGGTCATGGCAAGACCATCAAAGACAATATCATCATGGGAAATACCATATTCATCAGCTGTCGCATAAATCTTCTTGGCAATTTCTATACGCTTGTCAGCATTATCAGGAATTCCCTCTTCATCCAACAACAATGCAACGACAACAGCACCATATTTCTTGACAATGGGGAAGATGGCTTCCATTGTTTCCCTTTTCCCGTTGACACTATTCAACATGCATTTCCCATTATAAATACGCATTGCTTTTTCAATTGCTTCTACATTACCGGTATCAATTTGTAAAGGGAGGCCTGTTACACTTTGTAATTCCTTGACAACTTCAACAAGGGTTGATACTTCATCAATTTCAGGAAGACCAACATTCACATCAAGAATATCCGCACCAGCATCTTCCTGGGCTAAGCCCTGGGAGAGAATATAGTTGATATCATGATTCTTTAAAGCTTCCTTGAATTTCTTTTTGCCTGTGGGGTTGATACGTTCACCAATAATACGTGGTTTTGTCCCAATCTCGACAGCTGTTGAAAAGGAAGTGACAAAGGTATGATGTTTTTTTGTAGGTTTTGGGAAAGGATGCTTGCGTACTTCGGCAATTTCCTTACGGATATAACTTGGTGTTGTACCACAACATCCACCTAGTGCCTGCACAGGTAATTCTGCCATCTCTCCCATTAATTGCGCAAATTCATCTTCATGCATGTCATAAACATTCTTGCCGTTGACACTTTTAGGTAAGCCAGCATTGGGATTGACAATAATTGGCAGTGATGAGAGTTCTGTCATTCTTTTAACAATCGGCATGAGTTGCTGAGGACCAAGTGAGCAATTGATCCCTAAGGCATCCACTCCTAATCCTTCCAACAAGGCCACAATAGTTTCCGGTGTCGCTCCCGTTAAAAGCTTGCCTTTCTCATCAAAAGTAACAGTGACAAGAATTGGCAATTGGGCATTTTCTTTTGCGCCTAGAACAGCTGCTTTAATTTCATAGGCATCGGTCATTGTCTCAATAAGAACAAGATCTGCTCCTGCACTTGCCCCAATGCGCACAACTTCACCATAAAGCTCTATCGCTTTTTCAAAAGGCAGGTCACCTAATGGTTCTAAGAGCTTTCCTGTTGGCCCTAAATCAAGAGCCACATAGCCATCCTCATCACGTTTTGCTTCATGACGTCCTTCTTTTGCGAGAGTAATCGCATTTCTGACAATCTCTTCAAGATGTTCTGGATATTTAAGACGATTGGCCCCAAAAGTATTCGCGTTGACAATATCACTGCCTGCTTCAAAGTAACCTTTAGCGAGCTTTCTGATTTCATCTTGGTGGTTAAGATTCCAGGTTTCAGGCAATTCTCCCGCTCCAAGTCCCCAGTCTTGTAGAATGGTGCCCGTTCCACCATCAAAAAACAACCATTCTTTTCCTAATCGATCTCGTAAAGCCATTCTTACTCCTTTCTTGATGGACAGTCCTGTTGATCACAGGCTGCACATCCACTTAGACTCTTTGTTTTTTTGTCAGTAATTCCAATAAAGGCTGTCACACTCTTACTTGGAACCATTAAACATGTATCTGTTAAAGTAATCCCAATACTACTCATCTTGAGAATACGTTCAAAGTCTCTTTGTAAAGTTAATGGTGTACCCCCATAACCAGGAGAAAAGCGTGGCTTTAAGAAGAGGCCTTCTTGGCTAACTTCCTGGCGTAATTTTTCATTCAGTTCATCACAGACACATTCCACCATCTCTGCTCCTGTTGCCTGATAGATAGCAGCCTTTGCCATCTTGGTCAATTCAGCACGTTTGATCAAGCGATCCACGCCAATCCCAATCGTCGCTCCAAAGAGAAAGACTTCCTGACAGCCTGCTAGATTCTTGGCAAGACTCTTGGAAGTTACCTGCATACCACTGACTTCAATGGTCTCATGATCTAACCAGTTAAGCTTAAGCCGCTTATAGACACTTTGGGGCGTTATCACTTTCTGCAAATCTTGAATACACTCATCAATAAGGGCATCAATCTCTTCTGTAGGTTCCACCTGCTTACGTTTAGAATAACCAAGATAGCGATAGATTTCATGTTTTCTAACATTAATCATTTTATAATCTCCGATACATTTTCCATAATAGCCTTGGCAACATCAGGCTTGTTCATTGAATAGACATGAATATGTTGTATACCAGAAGCAATCAAATCAATAATTTGTTCAGAAGCATAGATAATACCGGCTTGTTTCATTGCCTCATCATTATCACCAAACTTATCCACCATCGAGATAAAACGCTGTGGCATTGAACAGCCTGATAGCTCTCTAGCCCTTTTAACCTGAATGCCTCTTGTGATAGGCATAATACCTGCCACAATAGGCACATCAATACCTGCTTCTCTTGCCCTGAAGAGGAAGTTGTAGAAGACATTGTTGTCAAAGAACATCTGGGTTGTTAAGAAGTCTGCCCCAGCATCCACCTTTTTCTTCAAGTTCTTGATATCCATATCCTTATTGCTTGCTTCAGGATGGCCCTCTGGATAACAGGCTGCTCCAATACAGAAATCCCCACTTGCCTTAATTTCACTAATAAGCTCTGAGGCATGTTGGTAGTCGTGGAATTGAGAGCCACCTACCGGAATATCTCCACGTAAAGCCATGATATTTTCAATATGATTTTCTTTCAAACGATTAATCATTGAATGCACATGGGCTTTAGAAGAAGAAACACATGTGAGATGAGCCATCACTTCAACATTCTCTTGTTCCTTTATTTCCTTGGCAATATTTAAGGTATATTCACTCGTTCCACCACCAGCACCATAAGTCACACTCATGAAGTCCGGATGTAATTTCGCTATTTCCTTGGCTTTAAAAGCCACATCATCATAATTCTTTGTCAGTTTTGGAGGAAAAACTTCAAAAGAAAGCGTTACTTTATCCTGATTTAGTATATCTATGATTTTCATGTCTATTCTCCTTGTATTAAGCTAGTCTCTATTATAGCTTGAATGAACGCTTTTCGCTTATCTTTATATTATTGAGTATACAATAGGATTATCCTATAGTATATGCCTATTTTCCCACTTGATGATATAATGGAAGCGAGGAGGAATGCCATGAATTATTATAAAACAGGAGAATTTGCGAAAATGGCCAATGTCTCCATACGTACCATTCGTTGGTATGATCGTCAAGGCTTGCTTAAGCCAACAATGATTGCTGATAATGGCTATCGTCTTTATACAGATAAAGACTTTGTGAAACTCCAGCAGATTCTTTCATTAAAACAGCTTGGCTTTTCATTAGAGGAAATCTTTTCGATGACGCTCAATGATGATGTCCATTCCCTCATGCAGTCACTTGAATTACAGTCAACACTGATTGAAAATAAAATCAACCATCTCAAAGCCATACAAAGTGCAATAGTTGAAACCAAGAATGTCTTACATGAAGAACAAGCTATTGATTGGAATCAGCTTATTAAACTAATTAAACTGACAAGTATGAATGATTCTGTTGTCGAACAATATCGTGATGCCTCAAATCTCGAAATAAGAATACGACTACATGAACGCTATTCCTTAAATAAGGAATCATGGTTTAACTGGCTCTTTCATCAATATCATCTAAAGAATGGTATGAGGATACTAGAAGTAGGTTGTGGTAATGGGGCATTATGGAAGAAGAATGCCAAGGAGATACCTCAGGCTTTTATGACCTTATCGGATATTTCTGAAGGCATGGTTAATGATGCCAGAGAGAATCTTAAGAATATCCCTGGTATTCGTTATGCTAGTTTTGATGTTGAAGATATTCCTTATGATGATAATACTTTTGATGTCGTCATTGCGAATCATGTTCTTTTCTATATCAAAGACTTACCAACAGCACTGCAGGAAATCTACCGTGTGCTTAAGCCTGATGGTATGCTCTATGCTTCAGCCTATGGACATAAGCATATGCATGAAATTACAGATCTTGTCAAAGAATTTGACACCCGTATTACGCTCTCAAATATTAATCTCTATGATGTCTTTGGCTTAGAAAATGGGCAACAGGTTCTTTCAGAATTCTTCAAAAAAGTAGAGCTTGTACGTTACAACGATGCCTTAGAAGTCACCAACCGAGATGATCTTTCCAACTACATTCTCTCCTGTCATGGTAATCAGGGGGAATATATTTCTAAGAAATATGATGAATTTAGGAAATTCTTAGACCGTAAGCTTGCGAAATCCAAGTCCTTTCATATCACAAAGGACGCGGGTATGTTTATATGTCAGAAGGTGATTGATGATGAATAAGAAATTGAAACAATGGGGGATTGGTCTACTTATTGCGATTGTTGTACTTGCAGTAGCCATTATTGGCACACTAGGCTATCAGAACACAAAAGAAAAGCAAGCTACAAAACTCACAACCCCAGCCATCTTTCAAACCAAGGCCACTGCGACTTATCAGGCAAACGGCATTGTCGGCACAACAGCTGCCATCAATAAAATCGTGACTGATCCTATCTATAATCAAATGACAATCACATCAGTTGATTGCAAGAATACAGCAATCTGTCAGCTTGTCAGCTACTTAGTGGGCAATAAGCGCTATGTACTCTTAGTGCCTACTGGAACAGGACAAACAACTGTTCGTGTGACAGGCCAATATAATCAGAAAACCTATGGCTATGATATCAAAGTCAAAGTTACGAATCCTAACCATGTGAAAGTTGGCGTCGATTTATCAAGTTATCAAGGTAAAATAGAAGCGGATGTTTTAAAGAAAGCTGGGGCTAGCTTTGCGATTGTACGCGCCGGTCATGGCTACTCAACAGAAAAGAATTTCAGCCACTTCATTAAAGAATGTCAGGAAGATAAGATTGACTTAGGCCTTTATTGGTATCTTTCTTCAAAAGACAATAAAACACTTATTACTGATCAAGAAGTTCTTGATCAGGCGAATAGCTTTGTCAAGCTTTTAAAGAAAAACAAGCTGCAACCTGATGATTTCAAATATCCACTTTATCTCGATCTAGAAAGTGATACACTCTATGGAAATGTACCAGAAGTTATCAAGATTGCCTATGTCGAATCATTAGCGAGGGAATTCTTTGATGTGCTCGCCAAGGCAGGCTATAAGAATGTGGGAATTTATGCCAACAAATCCTATTATGAAACCTATCTCTCTAATGCCTATTTTGCCTCGATCAAACATAAATGGTATGCCCGCTATGGTTATGTCGGCACAAAGCCTACCATAACTCTCAATAATCAGAACTTCGCTCCTGATATGTGGCAAGTGGGCGATAACTTTAAAATTCAAGGTATTTCAAAGAAACGTATTGATCTCAATTACTATTATGACAAATAAAATTATCTTCTTGTCATGCATGATTTTCTTGTTGAGAAAAAGTCGCTATTTTGAAAACGATTGCAATTTTTTCAAAAAGCCTTACAATAAAAACTAGAAAAAGGAGATTATGTAGAGATGAAAATAATGTTATGTTGTGCAGCAGGCATGTCTACTAGCTTGCTTGTGACAAAGATGGAAAAAGCAGCTGCTGCTAAGGGACTAGATGTTGATATCTGGGCTAATCCAGTATCTGAAGCAAAGGATCATTTAGATGCAGATATTATCTTGCTTGGCCCACAGATCAGATATGCGGAAAAGTCAGTTAAGGAATTAGTAGATGGCAAGATGCCAGTACAGAATATCGACATGCGTTCATATGGCCGCATGGATGGTGAAAAAGTCTTAAATGATGCATTAAAAGCGATTGAAGATTTTAAAAAATAATATGGAAGAAGGATGAGCAAGGCTTGTCCTTTTTTGGTGAAAGAAGGAACGATATGGAAATACAATCAAAAAAGGCCGCCATCGCACCAGAAGGCGTCTATATCATTGGTACTTATGATGAAAATGGCCAGCCCAATGCCATGAATGCCGCATGGGGATCACAATCCGACTATGGCGAAGTGACATTCTTTTTAGGCCAACATAAAACAACCGACAATCTTAAGAAAACAGGAGCTTTCACGGTTGCCTTTGCGACAGCTCAAACTGTTGAAATCTCGGATTATTTTGGTATTGAGAGTGGTCATCATGAAAATAAAATAGAAAAAGCTGGCATCCATGTTCATAAGAGCAGTCATGTCAATGCCCCTATTATCGAAGAATACCCATTAACATTAGAATGCTTAGTTACATCCTATGATGATACAACAGGCATCTTAGTAGGGCAGATTGTCAGTGAACAAGCTGATGAAGCCATATTAACTAATGGCAAAGTTGATTATGATAAGCTGCAGCCTATTATTTTTGATATTGCCTCAATGAGCTATCGTATTATTGGACCTGTTGTTGGTAAAGCCTTTCATGATGGATTGCGACTGAAAAAGGGTGAGTGATGATTTTTATATGGTAAAATGGCTGTAATTCGTGTATGATAGAGTTAACGTGATATTGAAGGGAAGATAGATATTATGAAAACATCACTGTTAATTATGGCAGCAGGTATTGGCTCAAGATTTGGTGGAGGTATCAAACAGTTAGAACCAGTCGGCATGCATGATGAAATTATCATGGATTATTCTATTCATGATGCAATTGAAGCAGGCTTTAATAAGGTTGTCTTCATTATTAGAAAGGACATTGAAAAAGACTTTAAAGAAAGAATCGGTAATCGTATTGAAGATGTTGCCAAGGCTAATGATGTCGAAGTCGCCTATTGTTTCCAGGCACTGGATGACTTGCCAGAAGGCTTTAGTGTACCAGAAGGACGCAGCAAGCCTTGGGGCACAGGACAGGCCGTTTTAGCCGCAAAAGATTATATCAACGAACCATTCGTTGTGATCAATGCTGATGACTATTATGGCAAAGATGCCTTCGTGAAACTCCATGACTTCTTATTAGAAAAACACGGTGCAACAGAGTTTGCGATGGCTGGCTTCATTCTTAAGAACACACTTTCAGATAATGGCGTTGTTACAAGAGGGTTATGTGACGTCGATGCCAATGGCTATCTGACAGATGTTCATGAAACAAAGAATATTGCCAAGACTGCCACAGGAGCAGAAAGCGATGGCAGAGTCCTTGATCCTAATAGCTATTGTTCGATGAATATGTGGGCACTTTCTCCTGATTTCATGGGCATGCTGGAAAAGGGATTTGTGGAATTCTTAAACAATAACCAGGATCCTCTTAAAGGGGAATACCTCATTCCAATCTATATTGGTGAACTCTTAGAAAAGCATCAAGTGAGTGTTAAAGTCTTAGAAACAAAGGATAAGTGGTTTGGTGTCACTTATAAGGAAGACAAAGAGACTGTTGTTGATAGCTTTAGAGAACTGATTGAATCAGGTGTTTATAAGGAAGATTTATATCTCGATTTACAATAAGACAAGGAAGGTTTCTTCTTTGTCTTTTTCGTTACTTTGTAGTCAAAGCAATACAATAGAAATTACACTTAGCCATTTTCATTTTTCCATAAAAGTGTTAAAGTATTGTAGTTAGGAGGTGGCTTGTGTGAATACACCCAACAAGTTATCTGTAGCGCGATTGATTTCAGTACCGCTCTTTATCATTATCTATTTATTTCCATATGGACAATTTGGAATCAGTATACCATCCTATAGCATCTTATGGACCGAGATTTCTGTATTAGATATAGTTTGTTTCTTATTCTTTGTAGGGGCATCTCTAACAGATATGTTGGATGGTCATATCGCTAGAAAATATCACCTGATTACAACATTCGGTAAATTCATTGATCCAATTGCGGATAAAGCATTAGTCAACTCATCGATGATTCTCTTGACAATGTCTGGAAGAATGAATATTGTCTTGCTTTTGATTATGATTTTGCGTGATACCTTTGTCGATGGTGTGCGTATGGTGGCGGCTGGTAATAATAAGGTTGTTGCAGCAAGCTATTGGGGAAAGGCTAAAACAGTCACACAGATGGTTGGTATTTCTTTGATCTTGTTGAATAATCCATTCTTTACAGCCTTTGACTTCCCTCTTGATCAGATATTAATGTATCTGGCAACATTCTTCTCAGTCATTTCGGGCATCAAATATATTATTGCCTGCAAAGATTATATCTTTAAATCCATGTAAGGACCTGAGGGTCCTTTTTCGTTCTGAAGTGTCTCTCTTTTTGCATGTATGTGAATTATTTGTTAGAATTGAGTAAAGGAAGGTGGATATGTGTGAAGTGCTTATTTATTATTAATCCTGTATCGGGGACAAAGGTTATACAGAAGAACTTAGACCGTATTATTGGAACACTGATTCTTGATACGGATGTATCAACTGTTGATATTTTCTATACTCAAAAGAAGAATGATGCTATGAATAAAGCGGCTTCACTTAAGCTTGGTGATTATGACTTTGTGGTATCCGTAGGTGGTGATGGAACAGTCAATGAGGTCTTGATGGGCCTTATTAATTCCAAGAGTGCTATTCCAGTAGCACTGATTCCCGCTGGGACAGTCAATGACTTTGCGAATTATCTCAAACTGCCTACAACACCGGATGCCTTTGCCCAAATGATTAAGGATTTTAAGACGATTAAGGCGGATGTCGGGCAGGAAGCACATTCCGATATCTGCTTTGCGAATGTACTTTCCGGAGGCATGTTTAGCGATATTGCTTTTCAGGTTACGAAAGAACTCAAGAATACCTTTGGTCCTTTAGCTTATTATGTCACAGGAATTAAAGAACTGCCTGCTCAGCTTGCTATGAACCTGCATTTAAAAGTCACTGCTGACAACGAATATTTTGAAGAAGACGCATCACTTTTCCTTATTACCAACTCTTCATCAGTTGGTGGCTTTAGGGATATTACGCCCTATGCCGATGTAAGTGATGGCAAGCTCGATCTCTTCATTATCAAGAAATGTAATGTCGCCGACTTAATCAATCTTTTAAAAGACTATCGTTTCCAGATTCATACAAAGAATCCAATGATTCGCTATACACAGGCAAGTCATATAAAAATAGAATGTGATCAGGATATTGTCTATGACATTGATGGTGAAAAAGGAGAAGGTTTCCCAATCGAAGTCAATTGTCTTGCCGGACTCATTGATTTAATTGTACCAAAAGATTAAAAAGAACTACCACTAACCCTATTTTTTTGAGTATAATATAGATAATATGGAAATCAAAGAAATAGATTTTATCAAAGACAATTTATTACCAAATTTCACACCCTATTACATCTATGCAATTTATGAAGGAGGAAAACAAGTGGGGACACTTGTTTTTAGATTGGGAAGTGATCAAGAGCATTATTATGATGGACATATTGCTTATACGATTGAAGAAGCTTATCGTGGTCATCATTATGCCTATCAGGCCTGTCTCTTATTGAAGGAAAGTATGCTTCAATTAGGTTATCAGCATGTCCTGATAACTTGTGATCCAGCCAATCTTCCAAGCAAGAAGACCATCATGAAGCTAGGATGTACATTATTAGGCGTAGAAGAAGTGCCTAAGCGCTATAGAAAGGTGTTTGCGGAAGGGGAAAATGTGAAAGAAATTTATCGATGGGAGCTGATGCCATGAAGTTCATCCATATAGCCGACATGCATCTAGGCAAGATGCTTAAACTTTATAATCTCTTACCGCTTCAAGAAGAATGCTTGCAACAAGTGACTGAGGCACTGCAGAATGAAGATATCGATGGCTTGATTATTGCGGGAGATGTCTATGACCGTGCTATTCCTCCCCAGGAAGCTGTCAATGTCCTTAATAGATTCTTATCGACAATCATCAATGACCTGCATAAAAAGGTCTATATGATTTCAGGTAATCATGATTCCAGTGATCGTTTGAATTTTGCATCATCAATTCTTGAATCAACAGGGCTTTATATAGAAACACGATTACAAAAACAAATCGTTTATCATCAAGAAGAAGATGTACGTATCTATATGTTGCCTTTTGTAAGACCAATTGATATCAGGCGTCTCTATCCTGAGTGCCCTACAACGAACTACAATGAAGCCTTTGCCTACTATCTTAGTCAACAAGAGCCTTTAGATCATCACTACAAGAATATTCTCATCACCCATCAATTTGTCGGCTTTCATGCCATTACAAGTGAGAGTGAACAAAGCTTATCCGTGGGCAATGCAGAAGTGATTGATCCAAGTCTTTTTGATGATTTTGATTATGTAGCATTAGGTCATCTCCATGCACCACAATATGTCCATCAAAAACATATCCGCTATTCTGGTTCTCTTGCCAAATATTCATTTGATGAAGTGAAACAGAAGAAGGGCTATGTCATTGTGGATACAGAGAATATGCATATAGAAGAGAGAGAATTCAAAATGTCCCAGGATGTGGTGATTCTAAAGGATTGTTTTGAAAATCTCAACAATCCTGCCAACTATCAAGAACATCAGAATGATCTTATTGCAGTGGAACTGACGGATACAAGTATTATCCCCCATGCCATCGAACATTTACGCATGCTTTATCCCCATATCTTGCAGCTGACCTATCCTGCCTTGATGGGCAATGAAGTCAATGATCTTCATCATATGGATCAGCTCAGGCATACAAGTCTTGTTGAACTCTATGAAGACTTCTATCAACAATCTACAGGAACATCCATTGATGAAGCTTCGTTGAAAATTATTCAAGATTTACTTGAGGGAGGTGAAAATCATGAAGCCTCTTAAACTCGTGATGCAGGCCTTTTCGACCTATCTCGATAAAACTGTTGTCGACTTTGAAGGGCTTAATCGTGCTGGACTGTATTTGATTTCAGGCGATACTGGGGCGGGTAAGACAACACTCTTTGATGCCATCTGCTTTGCCCTTTATGGAGAAGCATCCGGCAGTAATCGTTCTAGCGATGTCTTTCGTTCAGAATATGCCACAAATGATATCCCAACTCTTGTTGAACTGACATTTATGGTGGGGGGAGAGGACTATTTTGTCCATCGTGAAATGGCCTATTATTCAAGTGGAAAGCCTAAGCCAAGTAATGACTATCTGATGATTGGTGAGGAGCTAGTCAAAGGAAAGAAAGAAGTCACAAATGCGATTAAGAATCTCTTAGGGGTGGATGCTACACAATTCAAACAAATCGTCATGCTTGCTCAAGGAGAATTCTCCAAACTGCTTTATGCTTCTTCCAACGATCGTGTCAAGATCTTCCGTAATATCTTCCATACCTCATCTTTGCAGGCACTTGAAGACAAACTCAAGGAAAAGGACAAAGAGCTTGGTGAACTAGCAACAAAGAAAAAGACCGAACTGGATACTTTGCTTTTGTCACTATCATTAAAGACAAAGGAGCACTATAGCAGTGCAACATTGCCTTATGTCAAGGACTATCTTGACAAGATGCAGGACGAACTGGCAATCAAGCAGGCCGAACGTGTCAAACAAGCACAGCTTTATAAAGACAAACATGATCATTACTTCTTATTGAAGCAAGATAATGAACGTCTTGAACAGTTAGAAAAGCTCGAAGCAGAAAGAAATGAGCTCTTGCGCCAACAAGATGTTATTGCGGCTTCCACAAAAACAATCGACCAAATCACAAAAGCCATAGCCATCATCCCACAAGAAATGGCCTGTCTTGATTTAGAAAAGACCATTCAACAACTACAGGATGAAGAAAAAGCACTCTTGACGATGCAAGACAATTTACATCAACAAACACTTGCCTACCAAGAAGCTTTGTCCCATCAAGAAGAACTCACAGCGCAAAGTGAACAACTCCATGATGCTCTCCAACAAGCCAATCGTGCTCTTGAATTTGTCGCATCTATCGATAAGAATCAAAAAGCTATTGATAAGAACGTACAGGCCATGAACAATAGGCAACATGAGTATGAAGCACTCCAGCAAGCGATTGTTAAGAAGGAGAAGACATTGCATCGTGATCAAAAGTCTTTAGCAGAACTGCCTGATTTCAAGGTGGCCTTAAGCAAGATGGAACAGCAGGTTGAACAGTATACGGATCGTAAAAGCAAGATTCATACACTAGCGGATCAATTTGATCAATATAATAATAAGGTTGAGAATTATTATGAAGCCCATCAGCTCTATGTCAAAACACTCAAGCATTATGAAGCGCAGGAAAGCGAACTCAATAAGCAATATGAACTTAGAATGCAGGGAAATTATGGAGTCATTGCTTCGCAATTAAAAGAAGGTGTTGCTTGTCCTGTATGTGGAAGCTTAGAACACCCACATCCTGCTAAGCGTATTGAACATGTGCTTTCTGATGATAGGCTTGCCGCTTTAGAGAAAAACATTGGATCATTAAAGCGTGATGTTGATTTACGATATGATGAGGCTAATGAGAAGAAGACAGCTATCACTGTGTCCAAGCAGGAAATAGCTTTGTTGAAGAGTGATCTGAAAATTGAAGAAGAACTAGATAAAGATGTCTTTATTCGTCTATTATCGGATATTACGCAAAAGAAGCAAGAAGCTAGCAAGAGCTACCAGGAAACCTATGACCAAATCCAATTTCTCGAAAATCTCAGTAAGTCTGTTGAACTTTCATTAAAAGAGTTTGAAAGACAGAAACAAAGACTAATTGATATGGAGAAGGAAATCCTGCGCTACAAGAGTGCTATTGATGTCGCAAAGGCATCCATTGCCACAATTAAGCGCCAGTATCCGGATATAGAAAGTTATTCGAAGGACCGTGTTGTATCACTGACTCAGCGTTATGAGGCTTGTAAGCAAAAACTATCAGCCATTACAAAGATGGGAGAAGAGCTCAAACGCAATCAAGCCATCTTTGAGACAAAGCAACAAGCAAACCGTTCCAATCTAGAAAAGACCCGTAGTAAATATGAAGCAAGTAAGCATGACTTTGAAGAAGCCATTCAACAACGCTTTGAAAATATCGATGCTTATCGCCAAGCGAAAGCACAAAAAGCGATGTTGGAGAAAATGAAAGCGGAAGTTGATGCCTATCATGTGCATAAAGGTGCTTTAGAGAAGCAGATTGAAACAAATAAGAAGCTTGTTGAAGGTAAAAAGAAAGTTGATCTTAGTGCTTTAGAAGAAGAACTTCTCCAACAAGAAAGAAGTAATAAAGAACAAGATGCACACTATTATGCCTTAGAAAATAGTTATGATCATGCAATGTCCATCTATAAGAAGATGGTCAAGATTGAAAAAGAGAATAAGCAAGTTCTTGAAGACTATCAACGCTATCATAATCTCATGTTGGCAACAACAGGAAAGAACAATGCCAACAAGATTTCATTTGAGCGCTTTGTCTTGGCAAGCTATTTTGAGAATATCATTACCTTTGCGAACACAGAACTCGCAATGTTGACGAGTGGACGTTATGTATTTAGAAGACGCAGTGAAGCAAAGGGAAATGGTGGACAGGGCTTGGATTTAGAGATTCTTGATTATGAATCAGGGACATATCGTGATGTAAAATCCTTATCGGGTGGTGAATCCTTTAAGGCGTCATTAGCTTTAGCCTTAGGCTTATCAACGATGATTCAGAATTATTCAGGAGGTATTGAATTGAATACGCTCTTTATTGATGAAGGGTTTGGTACTCTTGATGATGAGTCGTTGTCACAAGCTATTGATGTATTAATGAAATTAAGGGAAACTGACAAGGTTATTGGGATTATTTCCCATGTTGGTGAACTTAAGAATAGAATAGAAAGTGGAATAATTGTAAGAAAAGGAGAAAGGGGCAGTCACTTAACTGTTACCGCATGAAAAACATGAAGAAATTAAGAGAATTACCAGATTTTAGAGATCCAGAAGCTATTGTGGAAGAGAAGGAAGACAGCGTTACACATCTTCCATTAATTGAAATCAGATATGGCGCTAGAGATGAAGATGGCCAGCAGGTTTCACCAGAAGCAAAAGATAATTATGGTGTATGGATGGGCTTATTGGATGAAAACAACTATTATGAAATCTATCATAAGCGTGCAAGCTATGAAGGTGGCGAGATTGTTGTTGATGAAATTGAAGAAGTACATACAAATATCAATAAGCGTAATGAACTTGTCAATAAGTCAACAGAACTCTCAACAAGTACATCTTGGGGTGAAACTGCTCATGCCTACAAAGAATTAATGGATGAATGGAAGGCACTTAGAAATTTCAATCTCCCATACCAGCAAAAGATCTGGGAATTCTTCAAGGCACCTATGGATGACTTCTATGCAGCTTTAGAAGAAAACCATGAAAATGTCAAAGCAAAGAAAGAAGAACTTGTCGCAAAAGCGCAGGCTATGCTTGAAGCAGAAAATCTCGATCAGGCAACACAGGCCATCAAGGACTTACAGAAAGAATGGAAAGAAGCTGGTTCAGCTGGTCATGAAACAGATGAAGCTTTATGGAAGAGCTTTAGAGAAGCATGTGATGCTTTCTTTGATAAGAAACATGAACTGTGGGCTCAGACAGTCCTCCCAGCTCAAGAAGAAGCTAAAGCTAAGAAAGAAGCTCTTGTCGAAGAAGCCATTCAGGCCGCTAATCTTGAAAACTTCAAAGAAGGCACTGCCGCTTTTAAAAGCTTGATGGCAAGATGGAAAGAAGCAGGATATGCCGGTAAGGATGATCAGAAGCTCTGGGATGAATTCAATACTCATCAGCAATACTTTTACAACAAGAAGAAAGCATATTATGATCAAATCAACCAGGAATTAGATGCTCACTATGAAGCAAAGAAAGCTCTTGTCAATGAAGCTAAGAGTATTCTTGATAAAGCAGAATATGATCATGATTTCTCATATGAACGTACAAATCGTATGAAAGAGATTAATAAGGAATGGAAGACGATTGGGGCTGCTGGTCGTGAAAGAGAACAGGCTCTCTGGCATAAGTTAAGAGAAGTCATGGATCGTTATTTTGAAATTGCTCGTGAATATCATTTATTGAGAAATATCGGGTAGAAGAAAAAGTCGATGGAATTCCACCGACTTTCTTTTACTTTTTTTGAAAAATGCGTATAATAAACAAGTATATTAGAGAGGAAAGATAATATGGCAAAGAATTTCAAGAATGATGCTATTACATCAAGAGATGAAAACTTCGCACAATGGTATACAGATATCTGCCGTAAAGCAGAACTTATGGATTACTCTAATGTGAAAGGTTTCATCATTTATTTACCATATGGTTTTGCCATGTGGGAACAAATCAAGAATTTCATGGACAAACGTTTCAAAGAAACAGGACATTCCAATGTTTATATGCCGATGTTGATTCCTGAATCGCTCTTACAAAAAGAAAAAGATCATGTTGAAGGGTTTGCACCTGAATGTGCTGTTGTCACAAGAGGGGGTACAAATGAACTTGAAGACCCACTTATCATTAGACCAACATCAGAAACACTCTTCTCAGAACTTTACGCTAAGCAGGTTAAGAGCTATCGTGATCTTCCTAAACTCTATAATCAATGGTGTTCAGTAGTTCGCTGGGAAAAAACAACAAGACCATTCTTAAGAGGATCAGAATTCTTATGGCAGGAAGGTCATACCGTTCATGCGACAGAAGAAGAAGCACGTGAAGAAACATTAAGAATGCGTGATATTTATGTCGAAACATGCCGTGACTTACTAGCAATTCCACTTATTACTGGACGTAAGACAGAAAAAGAAAAGTTTGCCGGAGCTGAAGAGACATATACAATTGAAGCCTTAATGCATGATGGCAAAGTGCTTCAGTCAGGGACATCACACTATTTTGGCCAGGGCTTCGCGAAAGCTTTCGATATCAAGTTCCTAGACAAAGATAATAAACAGAAATATATCTATCAGACATCATGGGGTGCATCAACAAGATTACTTGGTGCCATCATCATGGTTCATGGTGATGACAACGGTCTCGTTCTACCACCAAGAGTTGCACCAACACAGGTTGTCATTGTCCCAATCCAGTCACAAAAGCCAGGTGTTTTAGATAAGGCTTATGAAGTCAAAGCACAGTTAGAAAAAGCTGGTATTCGTGTATCTGTGGATGATTCAGATAAATCTCCAGGATTCAAATTTGCGGAAGCTGAAATGAAAGGTATTCCTGTACGTATTGAACTTGGGCCACGTGATATTGAAGCAGGTCATTGTGTTGTCGCTAAGAGAAATGATGGTACAAAGACAACCGTTGACTTAAATGATGATTTAGCTAATACAGTTCTTAAGACAATGGATATCATTCATGAAGAAATGTATGCGAAAGCTGAAGAACACTTAAGAACACATATCACAGAAACAAACGATTATAGTCAGTTTGGTGAAATCCTGGATACAAAAGGCGGTTATATCAAGACAAACTGGTGTGGTGATCAGGCTTGTGAGCTTAAAGTCAAAGAAGATTACCAGGCAACATCAAGATGTTATGAACCAGATGAAGCCAGTGATGATGCTGTATGTCCATGTTGTGGTAAAAAAGCAAAACATATTATTTATTATGCAAGAGCATATTAATAGTCAAAGTGAGGTCACTCCTCACTTTTTTTGTGCCTTCATTTAACTCATTTCCTTCTCAACAACATATCTTGTGACAATTTTTTTGAGAAAAACACATCATGTGACAAAATGTGACTATCGCGTGACCTTCCATTTCTATAATGAAATTGTAAAAACACGAAAGCAGGCAAAATATATTTTTGATGGGGAGGTAAGGACATGAATAGGAGAAAGACAATATTGAAACGCTTTATATGGTTTAAAAATCTTGCATGTTTTACAGATCTAATAATATCAGAAGAGGAGGCTTTGATATGATGAACAAGATTAAAAGATTTCTTAACCAACCAATCGATACACCATTGAAGAGATTTGTTTCATTGTTTGTAGCAATGGCAATGGTCCTCTCTGTACTTACAGTGACGTCTCTCTCAACCACAACACCTGCCTCAGCAGCAGGAGGAGAAACAAGCTACAAAGTCACAAATGACTCTAAGGGCAGTATTGATCTGACAATTAAACACTTAAACAATAACAGTGAGTTTTATACCGCAGATGAGCAAACACTTAAACCCGGTGACTTTATTGATAACTATAATAAAGTCAAGAATTACAATGTCACAAGTGTAACACTTGACAATAAGACAGTTTCTAATCCTCAGGATTTAAGACTGACAACAGCTGGATCTCATACCATTGTTGTCAACTATCAAGCATCTACTTCAAACGTCATTAATCCTGTAAAGTTCTATGACTACACATTACATCCTGATAACAATACAAATTCTTTTAAAAATGGGATTAATGATTCAGCTAACTATAGTTCTACTTCTTCAGTTAATAAACGTTTTGCGATAGGTAATAACAATATTCAGAGAAAAAACAATACAATTAATTCTGGATTCTATGATACAAATGGAAATTTTGTTTATATGAATTACTGGACAGGTGGTACTGCTGGAAAAGATGATCGTCTTGGTATTATTACGAATCTTTCTGGCACTAACTATAGCCAAGTTAACTTCAACAGTGCTATATATGCACCAAAACTATTTAATAACGATAAGGATATCACAGTTAAAGGATTAACAAATATTGATAACTATAAGTTGAACTTTTCAAGAAGAGGTGATACTTATACACTAACAAAAGTCCTCAACGAAAAAGGGGAAAATGCGAATCCAAGCTATACTGGTAGCAGTAATTTCTTCCCATTGAACCATGCTAGTTCAGTCAAAAATAATGGAGAAGATAGAGAAAATAGAACAAATAATGTTTATTTCGGTATGCGTTATGACTTTACATTTACATTAGGTGATTATAATGGACCATTGAATTATACATTTAATGGTGATGATGACTTATGGGTTTTCTTAGATGGACAACTAGTACTTGATGATGGTGGTATTCATGGTGCTATTGAAAAGACTGTAAATATCAAAGAAAAGTTAGGTTCTAAACCAGATAAATCCGCAGTGCATCAAATTACTGTGCTTTATATGGAACGTGGTGGTAATGAATCTAATTGTGCTATGAACTTTACAATTCCAAACCTCACACCAATCAACTACCAGGAAGCACAGAAAATCAATGTGGAATTCACAAAACAAAATTCTAAACAAGAAGCTTTAGCTGGAGCTAAGTTCTCAGTAGTTGATGACAATAAGGTTAGCTTGGGAGAATTTACTTCAGATGCTAATGGTAAAGTGACTCTCAAAGATCTAAGAGAAGGTACTTATTATGTTACTGAAACAAAAGCCCCAGATAGTTATGTTTTAACTGGTAATGTTCAGTATAAGATTGTTGTAAGTCGTACAAATGATGGAAAACTAACTTATAAACTTTATCAACCAAGTGAAAATAATACTTGGAGTGAATTAAGCAAAAATACAATTATCAACAAATCAGAAAAAGAAGTTGAACAAGATTCCATTGTTGCAAATAAAAAAGCAGAACTAGTCACTTATACAGATGGCACTGATGCATGGAATGACAGACTCTATGACATCACGCTCAATCCAGTTTCCAATAAAAAAATCACAACGACTACAACAACAACGACACCAGGGCAAGAAGCAACTTATGCAGATATTATGCTGGTGCTAGATGTCTCTGGCTCAATGAATGATCCAATATATACTTATTCACAAATTCAACAAAGTGATATGAGTAGCAGGAAAGAGTATTACATTCAATATAATGGGGAATACCGCAAACTCACGAAATATTATAGTTATAACTATGGATATAGGGGTTGGTTTTATGATGATGGAGTTTACGAATATGAGTTAAAATCTGATGATGTTGTCTATTCAAGAACAAGTAGTGAAACCCGACTGCAAGCTTTGAAGAGATCTGCAATTGCATTTGTCGACAAAATGAAAGTAGCTTCACCTAACAGTAGAATTGGTTTAAAAGCATTCAGTAGTAAGACATATTGGGAAAAAGAAAAATCAATTCCTTTAGAAAAAGTTGAAACTAATTACTCTAACATTATCAATGTCATTAATAGCTTAGAAGCTGAAGGTGGGACTTCTCCTGAAAGAGGATTAGGTTATAAAAATGACGGAATAGATAATGATGCATTATCTCAGTTGAGTAATGGTAGTAAAAATCACAAATTCACAATTCTCTTTACAGATGGATCGCCAACAGGTGAAAAAGGAACTCCTGACAGTGAACTTGACAATATGAAATATTGGGAGAGTAAAAATAATGCAGAAACAGCTGCACAGCAAGTTAAGGCTATTCCATCGACACTCTATACAGTTGGATTTGGTATGGGCACTAATGCAACAAAATGGCTTGAGACCTATATTGCAACTGATTCAAATAAAGCATATACAGCTGAAACTGCCGAAGGTTTAAGTGCAATCTTTAATGAGTTATCTGAAGAGATTGCTAGCGAGACAAAGATTGAAGTTACTGAGAAGAAAGTGGATATTACAGGTGCAACAGTCGTTGATAAAATTGCTAAAGAATTTGCACTTACACAAGAATCACGTAATAGCTTATTAGATAGTGGTGCAACAATTAAAGATAATGACGATGGTACAACGACAGTAACATGGACAGATCAGACAATTAAAACTGATGGCTCTACAAAATATGTATTACGTGTAAAAGCAAAAGCAGATTACATCGGTGGTAATAATGTTGCGACTAACGTTGAAAAAGATTCTTATATTCTAATAGAAAAATCAAAGGCAAAGAAACTGTTTGATCTACCTCATGTTAATGTCAAAGCAGAATTAAAAGCTAATGACTATAGGACAACAAGATTTGCGGGTGAAACATTCGATGCAAATAGTGTTAAAAGTAAGGATAATAAATCACTTGGTCAAATCCTTTCTCCACAATTTGACAAATCTGAAGTAACAAAGGTTTGGAAGGATGCTAAAAACAACGAAACAAATCTTGAAGAAATGAAAGCCATTACGACAGATGCACAGTATACTCTTGAACTTTCTTACAAAGCTGGTATAGCAACTGATGAGTCTAATCTAAATACTCATTATCATGCTAATGATGTTAATGATAAAGGAATTATGACTGCAACAGGTCATTTTGCAATCAACTTCAAGAAGGGCTCATTAAAAATCACAAAGAAGATTGATGAACAGTATACAACAGGTAAAACACAACTTCTTGCATTAGATGATGATGACAGTGGTTTAGCTGAAGACTTGAAGCAAAAAGAAGGAGTTACGAATGACTATACACAGTCTAACCAGACTTTCATCTACAAGATTCAAAGAAAAGTTAAGAATGAGGTGAAAGAAACATTCTATGCGACAATCTCATTTGATTCTAGAGATACTACTACAAATGAAAAGTCAGTAACAATTCATAATCTTGAGAAAGGTGATTATTCAGTGACTGAAGAAACAGACTGGTCAAGAAAATATAGTCTTTACAATGCTTCTACAACTAATGGTACAACTAATGGTGAAACAACATACCATAGCTTTTATACTAATCCTACAACTTCTAATCCTAAAACTGCTAATCCTACAACTGATGGTAATAATTTGAAGATTGGTTATCGTGAAGATACTACAAAGGATTATTTCACTGGTTTAGATGTAGATGCTGGAGACAATGTTGGATATGTTGATACTGATACTGCTGAAGGCTTTAAAGAGGTTAAAACTTTTACAAAGGCTGTTATGACAACAAACAATAGCTATGAACCAAATCAAGATGTACATGCTATCTATACAAACAATAAAAAGACTGGCTGGTATTGGAATTCTGATGCCGCTATCGCAATCAATAAATATAAATAATCAGGGAGGTGAACGATTGTGCGAAAAGTATTTAACATTCTTTCAACAATCATTCTTGTAGTCCTTGTTGCTTTTGCAGGTATGTTATTTGTTCCTAGAATATTCGGAATAGAACCCTTAGTGGTTCTTTCCGGATCTATGGAACCTACATATCATGTAGGAAGCGTTGTGTACTGCAATAAGAATGTTGATAAAGATAATATTAAAGCAGGCGATGCGATCACCTTTAAGATTTCAGAAGAAGCTGTTGTTACACACCGTGTTGTCAAAGTAAACAGTGATGGTACTTTTGTGACAAAGGGTGATGCGAACAATACTGATGATGGTGCACCAGTCAATAAGGCAAATGTTATTGGTGTAGCTGTCTTTACAATTCCTTATTTAGGCTATATTGCGAAAAATATTACTTCTAAAACAGGTATTATTCTTCTCGTTACTTTAATACTCGTCATCTTACTACTTACTTTCTTACCAGATATCTTAAAGATGGATGAAGATGACAATAAGGAGGCAGCAGGAGATGCTTAAAAAGAAAAAGAATAAACTGGCAATTGCATTGATCTGCATCTTTGCCTTAACGCTATCTGGAACACTCGCTTTGCTTTCAACAACTACGAATAAGGCTGAAAATACATTTAGTGCTATTCATAACAAGGTTAATGTGGGTATTGTTGAAGATAAGACTTATGAAGAATTATCTGATGGATCACGTAGTATAAAACTCAACAACAATCAAGCATCGAAATCATTTCGTATTAAGAATATTGATAAACTTAATGATCAATTAAAAGATGATACGAATGGTAAAGAATATTATCCAACAGGTAAGACACTTGTGAGAGCGAGAATAGTCCCAATGCTTGTCTATAATCAGGAAGGCAATGCTCATGATGACAATACTGTTGCTGGATTGGATATGGCAAAGCTGACAATGAAAGTCACTCAGGAACAGGATTCTCACTGGTATGCCAATGAACAAAATGGTGAAACATACTATTACTATAGTAAAGCAATTAATAAAGATGAAACAACACAACCATTAAACATCACAGCTACTTATACAGGTGGTATTCCATCAGGCACACATTTAGAAATTCAGGTGTTAACTGAAGGTGTGAACTATAATACATCACCAGGTAAAGATCAAGAAGGCAAAGATCAAGATGGTTATAGTTTTGCAGAACAGGCATGGGGTATTAACTATGCTAGCGATGGTACAATTGGCACAAAAGTGGATGTCAATGGCCAGTAAATAACTCAAATATATAAAATAAAGAAATATATTACGTAACACAATATGTGACTTGCATGTGACAACTATTAAATATAATAAAGGTGTAAAAACAAAACAAATAAATAATTTGGAGGGAAAAATTATGAAGAACAATCACAAGAAACTTATTGCTAGTATCGCATTAGTAGGAACTATGGCAGCTGGAGGAACATTCGCATTACTACAGACGACAACTAATACTGCTGTAAACAACTTTACTTCAAATCAGAAAATTTCTGGTGCATTATTTGAAGATTCATTTAAAGGTAATGGAGTGACTAATACTGAAAAAGACAAATTCAAAGATGATGATGATGCTTCCGTTGAACATATCAAAGGTGGTACTTGGAATGAGTATTTACCAACTCAGGAACAAGCTAAGGATCCAAAGATTAAAATCTACAAAGGTAATGTAGAGTCAAGAGTAGCAATGAAATTAACATGCTATCTAGATAATGATGGTAATGGAACAATCGAAGATACCGAAAAGATTAGTTATGATGTGTTAAAGGATAATTTAGCTACAATTAAAACAAATGGTGCTGATGGCTTTAATACTACAAATTGGGAACAGGATGAAAAAGATCCATCAATTTTCTACTACATAGGTACATTGAAACCAACAGCTACAGAGGGTGCAACAACAGAAGCTTTATTTGATTCAGTTAGAATTAATGATAATGTAACAGCTCCTAAAGCATTCAAGATTGAAGCAAAAGGTTATGCAGTACAGGCTGTTGGTACTGATACAAATCAGAGTTACAAGACAGCATTAAAAGAATTAATGAAATAGTAAAATAATATAATAAAAATATCAATTTGGGGGATATGAACATGAAAAAACAGACTATGAAAAAGACAATCCTAGGTTTAAGCTTAGCAGCAGTTTTAGGATTAGGTGGAACATTCGCGTATTTAACTGCAACAACTGGTGAAAAAGTAAATAGCTTTACTTCAACAAACAATATCACTGGTGAAACAGTTGAAACAGAATGGAAAGAAACAAGTGGATCTAATTATACACCAGGTCAGGTTATTAAAAAGAATCCAACAGTTCAAATTAATGCTAATTCAGAATCTGCATATGTTGGCTTGAAAGTTGAATATATTGCTGATGGAAAACACTTTAATCAAAAAGATTTTGAAAACTTTGTAAAGATTGATGATTTAAACACTGAATGGAATTTAGCAAAAACTTATGACAATGGTGATGAATTCTACGTTTATAGAAATGTCTTAGAAACTAGTGAAAATGATCAATCAGCACCAGCATTATTCAATAGTGTAACAGTAAGTGCAGGTTTAGCAACAGAAACAAGTACATCTCAGGCAACATATTATACATATGAGACTGATGAAAATGGTAACAAAACTGCTCTTAAAAAAGTTGAAAAAGGCGATATTAAAGAAGGTACTACTTATTACAAAGTTGAAAATGGTAAGATTACTGGTGTACTAGGAACAGCTACTGGAAATGGTTCTACAGCTACTAAATTACCATCATTCGAAATCAAGATTACTGGTTATGCAGTTCAGTCTAAGAATTTAGGAAATGATGCAGCTACATCATTAGCAAAAGCTACAGAAGAATTATTAAAATTAGCTCAATAATTACGAAATAATGGTGATGAGACATGAAGAAAACGACAAAAAAATTATTATTAGCCTTATCACTAGCAGCAGTACTGTCAGTAGGCGGGACACTCGCCTACTTCACAGATACTGATGAAACATCTAATATGATGACTATTGGTCATGTTGATGGTTCTCTTGAAGAAAGAACAAATGAGAAGAACGTGGAACAGACTGAAGATGGTATTACTTATCTAGATAAGATTGTACCAGGAGATGTTATCAGCAAGGAACCTTATATTGTTCTAGATGGTGAAAGTCAGTCTGCTTATGCTAGGGTTACAATCACGGTAGATAGTGATGCTGATCTAGATAGTGAGCAGAAGGCGAAGTTAGAACTTGTAAAAGATAACTTGGATATTAATAATGCTGAAGGATGGTATAAAGGTGATAAAGGTTACTATTACTATAATCAGATTTTAAATCCTGGTGATACAAGTAAAAATATCTTTACTAAAGTCACTATTCCAGGAGCACAGTGGGATAATACTATGACAAATCTTGATATGAAGATCAAGATTAAAGGTGAACTGATTCAGTCAGATAACTTTACACCACAATTAGAAGATGGTCATATTGTAAGTTGGGGCAATGATATTACAATAAAAGAATATAAGAAATAGAAGGAAGGAGTGAAATCATGAGTAAAAAGAAAAAGTTAACTCTGCTGCTTGTAGCTGTATTGATTGTGGCTGTAACAGGATTTACATTTGCAGCGCAATATACTTCAGCGGATCATACAAAAAAAGTTTCTTTGAATACTCTTGGTATTTCATTAGTACAGACTGCTGATGCAAGTCTTGCTGATGCTAAAGATGAAGAAAGCACGCCTTCAGATCGCGCAAAAGTCTCTTACAAAAATATCATTCCAGGCAAAACAATCAATGAGAAGCTTGCAGTAAAGACGGATGAAGATAGTCAGCCAGCTTATATTAGAGTAACTGCAACACGTTATTGGGTCGATAAAGAAGGTAAGAAAGTTGAAAAAGCTGAGGGAGAAGAAGGTTATTTAGATCCTGAAGCAATTGAGATTGAAACAAAGGATCAGGAGAACTGGAAAGTTATTAATGATGAAGATGATCCTGAAGTTGTTTATTTCTACTATCTATTACCAGTTAACAGTGATAGTGAAACTTCTCATCTCATGGATAGTTTTAAGATCAACGAGAAATATGCCGATAATGACTATGCCGACATGAGTACTCGTATTGATTTCTTTGCAGAAGGTGTGCAACAGTCTGCAGGAAAGGATGCTATTCTTGCATCATGGGGTATAAATGTGACATTGGATGATAGTGGTAAGATTACTAACATTGAAGAACAGTAAAGAAAGGAAGGGTTAATTATGAAGAAAATCGTAATAAGTTTATTCACAGTCCTAGCTCTTCTCTTCACTGCTTCTCCAGTCATGGCAGCTCAAACAACTATTACTTTTGAGGGTGATACGAATAGCTTTACAATTCCCAAGGACTCTCAGGATTTTGAAAACATGAATCCGGGTGAAACAAGAAATGCTATTGTCATATTAAAGAATGATAAGGATGAGAAGTTGGATTTCTATCTTTCTGTTGAGATTCCTGACAATGTTGCTGCTAAGGGTGATCAGAATGCAGTTTATGATTTCAATGTTTCAAAGAATGATGAAGAACCTTTCTTTAGAACAGTGATTGGTGCTAAGGAAGATAATACTGTTGGTAAAGAATATCTAACTGATGATAATCGTATTAAACTTGCAACACTTAATAAGGGTGAAGAAACAAAGATAACTGTAAGTCTTCATCTAGATGGTGATAGTGCTAATAATGAATATCAGGCTCAAAGTGGTTCTATTAAACTCAGACTCTATGCTGAGACAGCAGCAACTGAAACACCAGGTAATGTTGTTCAGACAACATATACAACGACAAAGAAATATGTCAATCAATACTATAATGCAGTCAAAACAGGTGATCCAACAGCTTTAAGTTCATTTGTGATTTTGGGAGCTGGGGCATTAATTGGCGTCATTTTCTTGATTGTGACAAGAAGAAAGAAGGAGGAAAAGTAATATGAAGAAATTACGTTTACTCTCCTCAATACTGATTGCCTTTGTCATGATGATGGCATTAAGTGTTGATGTCAAAGCTCAAAAGACATATAAGATTCGCTTTTTCGCAGGCTCTCAGGGAACATTTGAAAATGGTGGTACAAGTGTTGTTAAGGACTTTCAGCCACAGGAAAAACCAGATTGGAATGATTATGCGGCTCAATTAAAAGTAAAGGATGGATATTATTTTAGAGGCTGGAATTATACGATTAAACCTGCAACAAAGTCAACAAGCTATGTTGCACAATATCGACGTATTGTGAATAGTGTTTCTTATCGCATTCGCTATGTGAATCAACAAGGCACGGAAATTGGAACAGCAGTTATTGGACATACAGAAAAAAACAATGTTATTGCTGCTAATGCTATTAATATTGAAAATTATGCAGTCGATCAAGCAACAAAGAGTAAGAAGATTGAGAAGAATGGTGATGAAATTGTCTTTGTCTATAGTTCGACATTACAACCAAATGTTGAGACAAGAGTTGTCAACAACATTGTAACAGTTGCCAATCCAGTCGCTATAACAAGTGGCACAACAACCAACCGTACAGCTAATCAGACAACGGGTGGAACAACAGGTGGTACAGCTACTGGCGGTACAACTACAGGTGGAACAACGACAACGACAAATCCACCAGCAGGTACAACACAAGGACAGGGAACTGAAGAAATCAATCCAAATGAAACACCTCAGGGACAGTTGAATGAAAACAAGACACCAGCTGGCCAGAGTGCTACATTACGTGGACATTTCGCATTAGTGAACTTAATTGCGACAGTGCTCACTATCGCAATTGCGCTCTTCACATTAACAGGCAAGAGTGAAAAAGAAGCAACAATGCTTAAAGCATTTAATCTGATACTTGCGATTGTCGCAACAGGATTCTTCTTCTTTACAGAAGACTTGACAAAGTCAATGACAATGGTGGATTCATATACCATCACAAATGTCATTCTAGCTCTTGCATCAGGAGCAATCATGTTTGTCAAAACAAGACAAGCTACAGCGAAAAAAAGTTAAATCATAACAATCAAGCAGGTCTCCATTGTCAAAGGAGACTTGCTTTTTTATAATGGAAGAGAAAGTTGGTGAAGAGATGAAATATTATATTCGAGAAAAACTGATTTCTTTGCATCATAAGTTTTATGTCTATGATGAAGCAGGAAAGCAGGCATATGAGATTTCAAGTAAAGTGATTTCTATTGGTGATAAAACAACATTATATGATATGCGGGGAGAGAAGTATGCTTACATTGAACAGCGTATTCTCCATCTTATGCCCCATTATGATATCTATTTGGATGATCATTTAGTATGTTCTATAGCGAAAAAATTTCAACTCATTAAAAATGACTATAAGCTCACCAATGGATATAAAGTAGATGGTAATTTCTTAGCTTTAAACTTCGAGATTGCAGATCCTCATGGTCATGTCATGGGCAGTATAAAACGCAAGTTCATTTCTATTGGGGATAAGTATGAAATTGAGATCTTTGATGAAAAACAGGAACTTCTTGCACTCGCTATCTTGATTGCGATTGCGAATGATGTGAATCGTGCACAACGTAATAATGCATCCTGATTGTATATCAGTTGACGAATAAAGTGTCTTGCTTTATTGTGGAAAGGATCGTTGTGAAAAAGGGGGAATATCATGCGTACAATACTATATACCGTACATCCTGGTGGTGTTTATATCAATTTGCACAATTTAGCCAAAGAAGAAATTGAAAGCGGCATTAAGGTTTATGTGAATGTGACAAACAGATGTCCATGTCATTGTTCATTTTGTGAAAGACAAATTAAGAAACTTAATGAAGACAATACATTATGGCTTAAAGAAGAACCAACTTTAGAAGAGATACTTGAGGAATTCAAGAAGTATAATCTTCATAACTTTAAGGAAGTTGTCTTCTGTGGTTATGGTGAACCTACGAATAGATTCGATGATCTTATGCAGGTTGCTGATTATATCAAAAAACAACAACCAGATTTACCTATTCGTATCAATACAATAGGACTAGGCAGTCTTATCAACAAACGTGATATTGTCCCAGAGATGGCAGGACGTATTGATACAGTTTCCATTTCTCTCAATACACCTTCTAAAGAAGAATTCTATAAGATTACACGTAGTGACTTTGGCCCTGATTCCCAGGATTATATCAAGGCTTTTGCACTTGAATGTAAGCAATATATACCTCATGTAGTTATGAGTGTGGTGGATACTGTCATCAGTGATGAAGAAATTGCTATGTGTCAGAAGATTTGTGATGATTTAGGCGTAACATTAAGAGTACGCCCATATGAGGGGTAAGAAATATGCAGTATATGACAAGTGAAGAACGCTTAATTAAGCTTGATAAAATGACGAATACAAGAGATCTTGGAGGCTATGAAACACAAGAAGGCCGTTATACAAAGGCTCACCATTTCATCCGTGCCTCTTCACCAGCCAATGCCACAAAAGAAGATCTCAAGAAGCTCTATGATTATGGCGTAAGAGTAACGATTGATTTAAGAAGTGAATTTGAAAAACAAGTTCAGCCTTCTCCATTTAAGCATTATGAAGGCATTGAAAATCATGAAGTCAATCTCATGGACAGCGAAGTGGTCAAGGTTGTACCTGAAGAAGTCAGGGAATATCGTGATTTAGGTGGCGTTTATATTTTTATGCTTGAAGCACATAAAGCAGCTATCAAGAAAGTCTTTGATATCTTTCTCAATCATCCCTATGAAGCTGTTCTTTTCCATTGTTCAGCAGGGAAGGATCGTACCGGAGTGATTGCTGCATTATTATTGGATCTAGCAGGCTGTCATGAACATGATATTGTTAAGGATTATTCAGAATCCTATGCCTATAATCTCGATATGATTGATAAACTTGAAGAAATCATGGATGAAGAAAACCAGAAATATCTTGCTTCCTCACCACGCTATATGTTGATCCTGTTGGATTATTTAAGAGAACACTACGGTTCAGCCTATGGCTATCTGCTCGATATTGGCTTTAGTGAAGAAGAAGCTCAGGATATTAAAGAAGCTTTCCTAATTTAGTGAGAAAAATGCCTCTTTTATGACTATACATATATAGGAGGTGTTTTTTCATGGAAGAAAAGAAGGAAATCTTAAGACTCATAAAACAATATCATCAAGCACGTAATTACCTCCACTATGAATCTCTTTGCTATATCCCCGCTACCACCCATCTTATTAAAGATGGTACACCATCATCTCAGGGATGTTATATGAATCATCGCTTAGAAAAGAAGATGAGAGCAGAAAGATGTATTCAAGTGGTAGAAGAGGCAAAGGAACATATTGGAGAAGAATATTATACAATTATTCAACAGGACTTCATGTTTCATAGTGATAAGTATTGGTATTTAGAATATTATTCTAAAGCCACTTACTACCGTAAAAGAAAGCTGGCGATGCAGGCTTTTTTAGGCTATATGAGCCTCTTTCTTGAGTTTTATGATGAATAGTTTATAATGAATATTATAAAAGGAGTAAGAGTGTTATGGATTATTTTGATAAGATTAAAGAAGGGTTAGCTGATAAACTTAAAGGTAAAGAGCTTACGATGGATTCTGAATTCAAAGCTTTGGGTATTGACTCATTGGATTTAGTAGATTTAGTCTTCCAGTTAGAAGAAGAACTCAATACTCAATTTGAAGATGAAGAACTCATGCAGATTAAAACTGTTAGAGATTTATGTCAGTTAATTGATAAGAAAGTAAAGTAGCCTATAGCTCATGCTATAGGTTTTCTTTTTTTGAAACAGGCATGCCATACCATCCTTTTCATGTTAGGATGAAAAAGAGGAGAAGACTATGAAAGAAAAGAAGATTATATTTTTAGATGTCGATGGGACATTAATTGACTATGAAGCCAAATTGCCACTTTCAGCCGAAAAGGCAGTCAATATGGCAAGAGAAAATGGTCATCTTGTCTATATCTGTACAGGATGTTCTAAAGCAGAAATATTACAAAGAGATTTTCGTACAATGAAGCTAGATGGCATGATAGGGGCGAATGGTGGCTATGTAGAAGATAATGGTGAAGTTATTCTTCATCAAAGTATCAGTGTTGAAGAAGTGAAACATATTGTAGACTGGTGTAATAATAGACATATTGGCTTTTATCTTGAAGCTAATTCAGGAATGTACATCAACGACTATTTCCTTACTGATGGACCTGAAGCAATGGCAAAATATGTGCTAGGTAAAGGAAAGAAGATTGAAGATATTGAAGCCTTCAAGACCAATAGTGTCAATCAGTATATCCATTTACCTACAAAACAGCTTTATCGTAATGATGTCAATAAAGTTTCCTTTGTCCTTCATAGTTATCAGGATCACCTTGATAGCAAGAAGGAATTCCCTGATCTTATTGCGAATACATGGGGTGGTAAGGATGAACAGGCACTCTTTGGTGATTTAGGACCAAAGGGTATCACGAAGAGATATGCGATTGAAGTATTGTTGAAACATCTTAATAGAGATGCAAAAGATACAATTGCCTTTGGTGATGCCAAGATTGACTTATCGATGTTTGCATGCTGTCATTATAATGTTGCAATGGGTAATGGAGGCAAGGAAATTAAGGAAGCAGCTGACTATATTACAACAGATGTCAATGAAGATGGTCTCTATAATGCCTTTAAATACTTAAAGCTGATATAAGTATTTCCTATAATAAGCATTAAGATTTAAGTATTTTTCTATATCCTACTAAAGTGATAGGATAAGAATCACCAGGAGGATAACATTATGGCAATTACATATGATAGAAAAACACCCCATAGATTTGATGTCGTGGGTTCATACTTAAGACCAGAATATTTAAAGGAAGCACGTAAAAATTATAAAGCAGGAAAGATCAGTGAAGAGGAATTACATAAGATTGAAGATCAGGCCATCACTGACCTTATTCAAAAACAGAAAGAAGCCGGCTTAGGAGTTCTGACAGATGGTGAATTCCGTAGAGAAACATGGCATTTAGACTTCATGTGGGCATTTGAAGGTGTAGGCCACCAGCCTACAACAACAGGTTTACCATTTGCGGGAGAAGATGCAATGATTGATGATACATATCTCACAGGTAAGCTTAGCTATAAGCATCATCCCTTTGTCGATCATTTCAAGTTCGTCCAGTCATTTGAAGACGAGAAGACTGTCGCTAAGCAGACAATCCCTGCACCAGCACAGTTCTTAGAACAGTTTGAAATGCCTTTTGCCTTAGAGAATACATTAAAATATTATGATAACTTAGAAGCATTCCATGAAGACGTGATTAAAGTCTATCGTGCCTTTATCGATGAACTCTATGCAGCAGGATGTCGTAACTTGCAGCTTGATGACTGTTCATGGGGACTTTTAGTTGACCCAAGAGGCCCACAGTTCTTCAATACAGACCAGGCAGGCTTAGATAAGATCAAGCAGGAATTCTTAGATATCAACAATGCTGTTATTGACAATCAGCCAAGTGACCTTACAATCACAACTCATGTTTGTCGTGGTAACTTCCATTCGACTTATGCGGCAAGCGGGGGATATGATGATGTGGCAAGTTTCTTGTTTGAAAAGGAAAATGTTGATGCATATTTCTTAGAATTCGATGATGCAAGAAGTGGTGGCTTTGAACCACTTAAGTATGTCTCAGGTGACAAGAAAGTTGTTCTTGGCCTAGTGACGACAAAATCACCATTGCTTGAAAAGAAAGAAGATATTATTGCCCGTATTCATGAAGCCAGCAAGTATGTGCCATTGGATCGTCTTTATCTTTCTCCACAATGTGGCTTTGCCTCATGTGAGATTGGCAACAAGCTTACTGAACATGAACAATGGAAGAAAATCCAGCTTGTTAAGCTTGTCGCTGAAGAAGTTTGGGGATAATATAAAGACTTAGACGTATTGACGCCTAAGTCTTATTTTTTTACCAAGAAATTCCACATCGAACTTACTGATGAGGAAGGTTCAAGACGAGTGATTTCACTCAAGAATTTCAAGCCACTGCCACCAAGATTGTTTTGCGTGGCAAGCTCTGACAAAGCAATCTTTGTTTCTAAGAGAACTCTGTTGTAGTCTTTATTCGCATTAAGATCGTTGTAGCCTTTTTCAATAATAGTACGTACACTAGGAATAAGTGTCTGATCTTCTAATGTCTTTTTGAAGAAGGCTTTCATGTCTTCATGTCTGCTCATTGGATTTCACTTCCTTTGTGGATATTGTAGCACTCTTATAAGAAATGTGTGAGAAAGAATTTTTAAAGTTTTTTGTAAACTTAAGTGTTATTCAGGATTGTGCTAGAATAAGGACATGGGGTGATTTTTATGGACCAATATATTATGGCATTGGATTCAGGAACAACATCCAATCGCTGTATTCTTTTTAATCATAAGGGTGAGATTGCATCAGTAGCACAAAGACCATTTACCCAGATTTATCCACAGCCAGGCTGGGTTGAACATGATGCCAATGAAATATGGGCTACCCAGTTGTCAGTAGCTGTTGAAGCTATGCAGAAAATCAACTGTACAGCTAAACAAATCAAAGCCATTGGCATTACGAACCAGCGTGAAACAACAATCGTCTGGGACAAGCATACAGGAGAACCTATCTATAATGCTATCGTCTGGCAATGCCGCCGTAGTGCCGAATATTGTGATATGTTGAAAGAAAAGGGCTTAACCAATCTCTTTCAGGAAAAGACAGGACTCTTGCTTGATGCCTACTTCTCCGCTACAAAGCTACATTGGATTTTGGAAAATGTCGAAGGGGCAAGAGAAAAGGCGGAAAGAGGGGATTTGTTGTTTGGAACAGTGGATACATGGCTAATCTGGAAACTGACAAAGGGACAAGTTCATGCCACAGATTACAGCAATGCTTCAAGAACCTTAATGTTCAATATTCATACATTAAAATGGGATGAAGATATTTTAGAAATTCTTGATATCCCACAAAACATGTTGCCAGAAGTAAAGCCTTCAAGTTATCTTTATGGAGAAGCTGATAATGAATTTCTTGGCAGCAATATTCCTATTGCAGGGGTTGCTGGTGACCAGCAATCCGCTCTTTTTGGCCAGAACTGTTTTCATAAAGGTGATGTCAAGAATACCTATGGTACAGGTGGCTTCCTGTTAATGAATACGGGCAACAAACCAGTCATGAGTAAAAATGGCCTTGTCACAACGATTGCCTGGGGGATTGGTGATGAAATCACCTATGCCCTAGAGGGTTCAGTCTTTGTTGCTGGGGCAGCCATCCAGTGGCTAAGAGATGAAATGCGTTTAATCGATAGTTCGGATGACTCAGAATATATGGCCAACAAAGTGCCTGATACCAATGGCTGTTATGTCGTACCAGCTTTTACTGGGCTTGGGGCACCCTATTGGGATCCTTATGCAAGAGGAACGATTGTCGGCATAACTCGTGGTGTCAATAAATATCATATCATCCGTGCTACACTTCAATCATTAGCTCTGCAGGCCAATGATGTCATTCGTGCGATGGAAAAGGATAGTGGTATTGAATTATCACAATTAAGAGTTGATGGCGGGGCAAGTGCCAACAATCTTCTTTGTCAGATGCAATCAGACTTCTCCCTAGCACCTGTTATTCGCCCAAAATGCGTAGAAACAACAGCCATGGGAGCAGCCTATCTCGCTGGACTGGCAAGTGGCTACTGGCAGAGTTTAGAAGAGATTTCAAAGAACTATCAGGTTGATATGACTTTTAATAGCCAAATGAATCTCGATGAACGTAGAATGGAGATTCATAACTGGCATAAAGCAGTCAAAAGAAGTCTGCGTTTTGCGATTGATGATTAAAAGAGAGCAGGATTTCAAATCCTACTCTCCTTTTAATTATCATGGGATGCATTATAGTATTGTTGGATTGGGGCTGGTAAGTTATGAGGAATTAAAGTATTAATACGCTCTTCATTACCATCAATCATCGCTTGTTCATAATACCAGCATTTAAATGACAACATATCAAGCGTTTTTTGGAGCTGCTGCATCTCTTTTTCGACAGCCTTTCTTCTCTCTTCAAATAAAGCTTTACGCTTTTCATAAGTTGAAGGACCTTCAGAACACCATTCCATGAACTGTTTAATTTCTTTGATTTCTAGTCCAGACTTCTTCAAACATTCTATCACTCTGACCGCTTCAATTTCATTGTCGCTAAATTTACGAATACCTGAGACACGCTGTATATCTGGAAATAAGCCTTCTTTATCATAATAACGCAATGTAGATACAGGTAAATCAAACATCTTTGACACTTCACCAATCGAATACATAAAAACCTCCTATTTTACTTGACATAAAGTTGACTTTAGGTTTTACAATGCCATTGTACAAGAAAAAAATAGAAATGCAAAGGAGGAACTTATGTTTAAGAAAGAAGAATTAAAACTTACTCAGGAATGGGACAAGACATTTGAAAAAAGTGATCTTGTAGATCATCAAAAAGTCACTTTTGTGAATCATTTTGGAATCACTTTAGCAGCTGATCTTTATACACCTAAGAATAAAGAAGAGAAGATGAAAGCTCTTGTTGTATGTGGTCCTTTTGGGGCTGTGAAAGAACAGGCTTCAGGTCTTTATGCCCAGACGATGGCTGAAAGAGGCTTTGTCACAATGGCCTTTGATCCATCATTTACTGGTGAATCAGGAGGTAATGCCCGTGATGTTTATTCTCTTGATATCAATACTGAAGACTTTCAGGCTGCCATTGATTTTATTAGTCAGCTAGATTATATAGATAAAGAGAAGATTGGTATTATTGGTATTTGTGGCTGGGGTTGTATTGCCTTAAATGCAGCTGCCAATGATCCACGTATTAAAGCAACAGCAGCCATCACAATGTATGATATGCCACGTGTTGGTGCCTGGGGCTATTTTGATGAAGGCAGTGCTGATGCCCGTTATGAAACAAAAAAGACCATTGCACAATTACGTACAAAGGAATATTTAAGTGATACATTTGAAAAAGCAGGCGGATGCTTAGAATATCCTGCTCCTGATGATGTTCCAGACTTCGTCAAACAATATAGTGCCTACTATAAGACAAAACGTGGCTATCATCCTCGCTCAGTGAATTCCAATGCCGGCTGGGTCCTACAGTCAACAACAGGCTGGATGAACAATGCCATTCTCACTCATCCTGAAGACTTGAGAAATGCCGTACTTATTGTTCATGGAGAAAAAGCCCATAGCCGCTATATGGGAGAAGACACATTCAAGAAGCTACAAGGTGACAACAAGTCATTATTGATTGTGAAAAATGCTACACATACAGATTTATATGATGGTGGTGACCATCACTATATCCCATTTGATAAGATTCAGGCATTCTTTGATCAGTACTTAGTTGATGAAAAGAAATAAAATATCAATATGAAAAGACCAAACTATTAGGTTTGGTTTTTTTTGTTTTTACAACAACATTCATAGAGAGAGGAGTTTATTCGAGTGGAGATGTGGAGAAGAATATGTACTAGAGAGGCTATAGGGATGATGATACAATACATCATGGCAGTTATCTTAATGCTTCTCTAACAACAATCCTCAATAGTATCTTGGCAAGTATGGCAGGATTGGGATGCTATGGCGGGAGTGGTGAAGGAATAAAGTGTTTTGTGAGATGCTAGAAAAGCACACTTTGATGTTTTTACTGATAAATAAGAAAAGGCACTTCTGGCCTTTTCTTATAATAATATACTTAACATGATACAAAACTGTGACAAAGTATTAATGCATTGTTCTTTCCAGTTCGCCTTGGCATTATGACTATCATGATGCTTACCAAGATAACCAAGATAAAGCAGACCGGCAATACCGATAAGAAAGAATAAAGATGAAGGGAACTTTGTGATATGGGCAATGATGGCTGTCACTGACCATTTTGTATGATCAATAAACAAAGCTAATAAAGCCAGCAAGAAGCCTAAGGGCATAAGATAGCGTAATTGAATATTGAAGAAACGTATATCACGATGGGCTAGGGCAATAATGAGTTTCCAGCTGACTTTTAATAAAGCAGCTAGAATAACGAAGAATATCCCAGTAAGAAATAGTGAACTAGGAAAATGTCTAGCAATAAAGATGGTGCTGATTGTAAAGAATAGAACAGGCAGACAATCCATCAAAGCCATGGACAGTGTAAACCCATTCGGGACACTGTCTTTTCTTTCCATATTCATAAAATCAACCTTCTTTATTAGGCCACAAGCCATTTATGTTTTTTCACTGAATAGAGTGGTATAAAAGGAATCATAATAGGGGTACTGTTCTTATAAGCGATATATTCAGGATCATTGCCATAATTCTTATCCTGGCGAATCTCTAAACGACGAGCACCACCAAACATCACATAAATAATACCTAAATACCCAATAAGAGCACAAATCCATTCAAGGGGATTATGATAGATATTAAGACCGGAGATGAAGACACCAGTCCAAAAGATCATCTCTCCTAAATAGTTAGGACAACGCACTAATTGAAATAATCCTTTATCGACAAAACGTCTTGGATTGACTTTCTTGGCTTTATTTTTTTGTAAATCAGCTGTTGTTTCTAAAATTAAACCACTAAGTGAGATGATGAAACCAATCATACAGAAAAGATCCGTACCCTTATGATTGACTAAGCGGAAGAAGACGGGTGATGTTTCTAAAACATATAACAATGCGGCAGAAACCCAGATTCCGACCTTGGCAATGAAATTCACACTATCATTGCCCTTCACTTCACCTTTCATTCTTCGATTATAAGCTGTCTTGACTTCACGATAGGACAAATAGCCAGCCAAACGACAGCCATAGAGAATAAAGAGTATAGAAGCGAAAAGTGTGCCAATAGTAAGCTGATTTCTAAAAATTACAAGTAAGCCAGCTCCAATGAGAGCTACGGCTGCACCATAACCAATCGAGATAAACCAGACATATTTGTAGAAGCCAATCGCACTTGCGAAAAGCGACAAAACTAAAATAATGAAAAAGCTATTCATATTTTTTTACCTCACTTTTTATTGTTTATTAACTTAATCGCTATATAATAATTATAGCGACAAGTGTCGTTATAATCAACAATGGATGATTTCATGTATACTAATCGCAACACAATAAGGGGGATGTCGCATTATGAGAAGAAAGAATCTAGATCACAAATTAATACAAGACTATATCGAAGAAGCATTATTTAAATTGATGGAAAAGAAGGATTTTGAGAAAATCTCAGTCGGGGAGATTGCTGAAGTCGCAGGAGTGCATCGGGCAACATTTTATCGACACTTTACGTCAAAAGAAGATGTTGTTGTACAATATCTCTCAAACTTGCTTACTTCATCACAAGATCAAGCCATTCTTAAGATAAATTTTAAAGACTATATCCTTCCTGTCTTTCAAGCCCTTTATGATCATAAAAGAGAAATGCTTTGTATTCACCATGCTCATTTGTCATCTCTTTTAAGTCATGTATTAGAAGATTATTTTGATTTCCATGAGCTCTCTTTGCCGACAGAAAAACAATCTTCTCTTAATAAAGAAGATTATGCGATGGCTTATCGTATTGGTGGTATATATTTCTGTTTAGTGTTGTGGCTTTGTCATGATATGGGCGAAACACCAGAAGAGATGGCACAAATGGCTGCATCACTCTAAAAGAAAACAGGTATGAGCGTTCATACCTGTTTTTTAATAATTTTTATTGTCTTAATGTTTTAATTTTCTCAGAATTCTATTTAAATAAGGAATCTGATTAAGCTGTTCCTCTCTTCCATGATAGAAGAAGATAATCACAACAAAGTAGATAACGATACCAAGGAGAACACTTAGCATAAGTGGCAAGAAGACACGTCTTGTCAACATGAAGAGTAATTGATAAATGCCATAGACACCTACGCCCATAATAACTGATGCAACAATAGGAATCATGAAGAGACGCTTTGGATGATATTTGTAGTGGGTGAGTTTCTTCATTGCCCGTTGGTTAGTAATACACATCTGGAAGGCATAGACCATTGTACCAATTGGAAGTGTATAGACGGCATAGGCATTAGGCACTACAATAATTAACAAGATAAGCACAATTGCATGAACAATTAAGGCATTAACGGCATTCTTAAGAGGAACATTGACAGCCCCAATGGCCTGTAAGATACCATTGGACAATGTCGATAAGCCATAGAATATTGTAGCAGGTGCACCAATCGTTAAACAGAGCGAAGCCATCTTGATGGTTTCTTTCTGAGGGAAGAGGACACCCATAATTGGATAGCTGAGCACAGCTAAACCAACAGCACAAGGAATAATGACAAGCATTGTGACTGAGATAGCTGAATCAATGGAAGAACGGACATCTTTCATATTCTTCAAGGCAAAGCTACCTGAGATAGCAGGGATGGAAGCTGTGGACATTGCACTTGCCAAAGCGACAGGGACATTCATAAGAACGACATATTTACCAGCATATACACCATAGCTCTTAATAATATCCGTATGGTTCATGCCTTTTAAGCCCATCCCAATCTGATAGATATACATATCAATTGTGGCAACAAGGTTATAGACACATGTGGCAATGATGATAGGTGTGACAATAGTAAGAATGGCATGAAGAATCTGCTTGCCATCTTCGACATAAGGATCAGCGTTGCTTTCATCGCTCATATGCTTGCCTCTTGTCAAGAACATAAAGAACAAGAAGGCCAGGGCAATTGCGACACCCGCACCTGTACCTAACGCACTACCACCAGCACCCATGCTTGCCTTTAAATGAGGCTGATTAAGATAGGGCTTGACAAATAAGTAAGCGGCAAGAACAGAAACAACGGCATTGAAGATCTGTTCAAGAATCTGTGAGATGGATGTATAGACAGTTGTTGAATAAGCTTGGAAATAACCTCTAAGAACACCTACTAAGCCAGATAGGAAAATTGTTGGACAAAGAATACGCAAAGCAAAGACAGCGCCTTTAGGAACAATCCAAGGTGCAAGCACAAAGGCAAGTAGGGCGGCAATCCCTGAAACAACGGTGACATAGAGAATCGCATACTTGAAAATTTTTCTGGCATGATTGTATTGATTTAAGACAATCTTCTCACTAATCAGTTTACTGATAGCAGTAGGAATAGAATAAGATGATATCAACAAGACTAATGAATATATATTATATGCAGTAGAATAGTAACCATTACCTTCATCACCAATCATGGCTGTTAAAGGACTGCGGTACAGTACGCCAATAATACGCACAAGTATGCCAGCGAGAGCCAGAATACCAGCTTGTTTGACGATTCGCTGTGATTTATTCAAAGCAATTTCCTCCTCTTAATGGGTTGATTATACCATTATCATATAGAAAAAGCTATGAATTCTCTTTTTTGTCACAAAAGTGTCTTTTTTTCTACGCTCTATGTGACCCTTTAGCCTATATTTATCCTATATGGGCAACTTAGAGGGGGACTTTTTGATGTGAGAATATGGGATTTTCTTAAGTGTTTGTTTGCTTTAGCGGGAATTATGCTATAATGTCGATAGCATGGAGGATTGTACTAATGAAAAGTAATGTATGTATTGCTTTAGACTTTCAAACAAAACAAGAAGTGCTTGACTTCTTAGATCAGTTCCCTAATGAGTCCCTATATGTCAAAGTCGGCATGGAACTCTTTTATGGCGAGGGGGCAAGCATTGTAGAAGAAATCAAGAATAGAGGACATCGTATCTTCTTAGATTTAAAACTTCACGATATTCCTAATACAGTTAAACAAGCAATGAAACAGCTTGCGAAACTTGATGTAGACTTAGTCAATGTGCATGCATCAGGCGGTATTGCCATGATGAAGGCAGCACTAGAAGGCCTTGAAGAAGGCAAGGTCGGCGTACATCGTCCTAAGATTATTGCTGTGACATGTTTGACTTCACTTGATCAGGATGTTCTTGATCATCAATTACTGATTCATGAACCACTTAATGATGTCGTTCTCAAGTGGGCAAGTAATGCGAAAGAAGCCGGACTTGATGGCGTTGTCTGCTCACCACTTGAATCTAAACTCATTCATGATCATTTAGGCTTAGATTTCATGACAGTGACTCCTGGCATTAGACTTGCAGGAAGCTCTGTCAATGACCAGAAACGTGTGACAACACCTGCTTTAGCCAAAGAACTCACTTCAACAGAGATTGTTGTAGGACGTTCAATCACTAAGGCTGATGATCCTGTTGCATCCTATCATCAATGCTTAAAAGAATTCCAAGGAGAAGAATAAAAATGGAAAATAGAGAAAGAAAAATCGCCAAAGACTTATTATCAATCAAAGCTGTATTCTTAAAGCCAAGTGATCCTTTTACTTGGGCAAGTGGCATTAAGTCACCAATCTATTGTGATAACCGCTTAACACTCTCTTATCCAGCAGTAAGAAATGATATTGAACAAGGTTTAGCTGATTTAGTTAAAGAATGCTTCCCTCAGGCTGAAGCTTTATTTGGTACTTCAACAGCGGGTATTGCCCATGCTGCCTTAGCTGCTGATATTCTTGATATGCCAATGGGTTATGTACGTGGCAGTAATAAATCCCATGGTCGTCAAAATAAGATTGAAGGTGTCTATAAGCCAGGCATGAAGGTTGTTGTTGTGGAAGATCTTATTTCAACAGGTGGTTCTTCATTAGAAGTTGTTGATGCTTTAAGAGAAGCAGGTGTGATTGTTTTAGGCTTAGTTGCGATCTTCACTTATGGCTTACCTGATGCAGCCAAGAACTTTGCCCAAAAGAATTGTCCATATATGACATTATCAAACTACGATACACTTATTGAAGTAGCTGTAGAAGAAAATTATATTCATGAAAATGAACTTAATAAGCTTAAAGCTTGGAAAATGAATCCTCATGATGAAAGCTGGATTAATCAATAAGTGTTAAAGATTTATTTAAGGGGGTCAACACATGTTTGACAATATCAAAAAGAGCGTTAAATATGTCATCAGCGAAAACCTTAATAATACCTTCCGTATCTATTCCATCTCAAAATATGAAGTTCTAGCGACAGCGCGAGATAGTAAGCTTGGTCTCTTCTGGAACTTTGCCAATCCAGTTATTCAGTGTCTGACATACTGGTTTGTCTTTGGCTTGGTTTTTGATAAGAAGGCTGTGGATGGTATTACTTATATCTGGTGGATGCTTGGTGGAATGGTCTGCTGGTTCTTTATTTCACCATGTATTACCGATGGCTGTAATGCGGTTTTCTCCAAGATCAATATTATCACGAAGATGAAATTCCCAGTTTCTGTTTTACCAGCAACAGTCGTCTTTACAAAGCTCTTTGACCATTTCTGTCTGATGATTATTTTGACAGTTTTGTTGGCATTTGGTGGCTATTATCCATCTTTGCATTGGCTAGGTTTAGTTTATTATTGTTTCTGTGCCATTGTCTTTGGGATTTCGTTGTCACTTACAACAAGTGTTCTTAATATGCTTGCTCGTGATATGCGTAAGTTAGTGCTGGCATTGATGCGTCTCTTGCTTTATATGACACCCATTCTT
The DNA here is from genome assembly GCF_009695655.1 of Sharpea porci. GTDB lineage: Bacteria > Bacillota_I > Bacilli_A > Erysipelotrichales > Coprobacillaceae > Sharpea > Sharpea porci. The sequence goes on along the minus strand of NZ_VUNM01000001.1, from coordinate 125,540 downwards.
TGGAATATCAAGACCTTACCTGGTTATCTTCAAAGAATTATGCTGACAAATCCAATTTATTATATTGTCCAGGGCTATCGTGATTGCTTCTTCTATCATAAAGGCTTTATGTTTTATAAGTATTCGATGGTGAGCTTCTGGGCTATTACAATCTTCTTGTTTATCTTTGGTAGTACCATGATGTATAAATTTAAAGCGAAGTTTGTAGACTTTATTTAGGAGGTAGTGTTTTGGAAACTGAGTATGCGATTGTGGCAAAACATGCCTCAAAAATCTATGAACTAAGAGGAAAGAATAAAAATGAACAAGGCCAGAAATTCTATGCCTTGAAAGACTTAAATTTTGCGATTGAAAAAGGCGAAGTTGTCGGTGTGCTAGGGACAAATGGAAGTGGGAAATCCACCATTTCCATTATCCTCGCTGGCATTTGTGATCCTGATGAAGGAGAAATCACCGTCAATGGTAGCCAGGCGCTTATTGCCATCAATACGGGTTTAAACCAACAATTGACAGGCATGGAAAATATTGAGCTGAAAGGTGCCTTACTTGGCTTAAGTAAGCGTCGTATTAATGAAATTAAAGCAGGGGTTATTGAATTTGCGGAAATTGGTGATTTCCTCTATCAGCCCGTTAAGACTTATTCTTCAGGTATGAAATCAAGACTTGGCTTCTCCATTAATCTTTGTTTAAATCCCGATATTATGATTGTTGATGAAGCCTTATCCGTTGGTGATAAAGGCTTTGCGGCAAAGTGCTTAAATAAAATGAAGGAATTACGAGATGAAGGCAAGACGATTGTCTTTATTTCTCATAACCTTTCCCAGGTTCGTGAATTCTGTGATAGTGCCATGTGGATTGAAGGCGGTATGCTGAGAGAATATGGCGATATCGATGAAGTATGTAATGACTATGCTGAATATGTTGATTATTACAATGGTTTAAAGAAAAAAGAAAAGGATGCGGAAAGAGATCGTAAATTTGCCAAGAGAATCATCAAGAACTCTAAACGTACTTTTGGTGACAAATTCTTCTCAGCAATCCGTACCCGTTAGTTAGGAGTTATCTCATGCGAGAAAAAAGAAATCTCATTATCACAAATGTATCAATAAAACGTATTATGGTGCATATCGAAGGAGAAAATACCAATCCTGATCTGGATATTAAACAGTTATTGTTGAGGGATTATATGACGAATGATCGTTTAGTCCCTACCAATATCAAATGGCAAGATCATCATTTTTCTCTTTCTTTTAACTTGATGTCACTTAATAATGAAGAACCTATGCATACTGGCGATTGGTATCTCATTGGTATCGATCAGAAGGAGAGAATGCATGAAGTCTACCCATTACCAGACTTATGTCAGGCAATGAAGGTAAGAACCTTCAACATCAGTAATGAATACAACGCTTATTTCATTAAATCCAACAATAATAAGTTTGTGGCAGAAAGTAAAATCGATGAAGATAATGCTTCCTACTATCTAAAAATACAATACAATATCCCCAATCCTCCACTCTCATCATTCCAGAAGTGGAAACGTAATATGCATAAGCGTAAGACGGCTATTCGTCAAGGTGCTTATGTCAAAGTTTTTAATTTCTGGAAACACTTCAACAAGGAGGATGGCAACCGTATTCTCTTTACGTCTTCTTCAAGAAGCGAAATTGGTGGTAATGAGAAGTTTGTTTATGACCGTATGGTCGAAAGAGGCGTGGACAAACAATTCCATATTGATTTCTCTTATAAGGAATCCATTAAGAGTTACCGTAGTCCGCTTTCTAAATTCTCTTTCGCTAGAAAACTAGCAATGGCGAATATTATTATTTGTGATGACTACCAGCCAGAACTCTATCTTGTCGACTATTTACCCCATGTCGATATTATTCAGTTATGGCATGCATGTGGCGCCTTTAAGACAGTTGGCCTAGAAAGACTGGGTAAGCCTGGGGCACCTGCTTTTAACACCCGTATACATAAATGCTATACAGCGATGACGGTTTCTTCACAGCTTGCCGCCGATCACTATGCGGAAGCCTTTGGTATTCATGAAAGCAAGATTCTGCCTCTTGGTGTGCCAAGAACGGATATCTTCTTTTCTGAAGAATATCGTAAGGCGATTATTCCACAGGTGGAAGCAGCTTTTCCAATGGTGAAAGAGGCCAAGGAAGTTATTATGTATGCACCAACATTTAGAGGAGTCAATGCGAAAAATGCCAGCTTCCCAATGGATATGGTGGACTTTGATGCCTGGGGAGAATATTTACATGAATCACACTCTGTCATGTTGATCAAAATGCATCCTTTCGTCAAAGAACCACTCAACATCCCCGAACAATATCGTGATGTCATTGTTGATGCATCAGCTTATCGTGAAATCAATAATATGTTGTTTGTGACAGACTTATTGATAACAGATTATTCATCCGTTATCTATGAATTCTCACTTTTCCATAAGCCTATGCTTTTCTATGCTTTTGACCGCATGAAGTATGAAGCAGACCGTGGCTTCTATGAACCTTATAGTGAGATGGTTCCAGGTAAGATCGTCCGTACAAGTGAAGAATTGCTTCATGCGATTAAGAAACGTGATTTTGAGTTTGAAAAGGTTGATCCATTTGTGAAAAAGAACTTCAAATTCACAGATGGCAAGGCAACCGACCGTATTATTGATACATTAATTCTCAAGAAATAAGAAGGTGGCATAATGGCTACAGGAAAACATATCTATCCTCATCCTAAATTTCCTACTAAAGAAACAGTAGGACTTAATCTTCATGAAAAAAAGAATCTCAAAGCAACCATCTATCGTGGTGAAGGAGAGATTATAGAAGATACGATAATCTATAAAAGTGATAATCCTGAGATTGTCTCAATTGATGATCAAGGTATCGTAACTGCCCATAAAGAAGGCTATACCGAAATTACAGCCTATGGGCGCGGCAAGACGGCAAGGCTTGGTCTTGAAGTCTTTTCTGTCCCAAGGGGCATTAAAGGCTTTACTGCCCATCGTGGTGTCAGAAAGTTAGCTCCAGAAAATACGATGGCCGCTTTCAAGCTTGCGGGTGATTATGGCTTTGATTATATTGAAACTGATATTCAGGTGACAAAAGATAAAAAGCTTGTTCTTTTCCATGATAATACATTGAAGAGAATGTATGGCTTAGTAGAACGACATATCTGTGATTATACATTGGATGAATTGAAACAATTAAAGCTTACAGGTGGCAATGGGCTGAAAGAATATCCTGATGAAAAGATTGTCACTTTTGAAGAATATCTTGCTTATATGTCAACGATATCTTCAAAGCCAATGATTGAACTTAAAGATCCAACACTATCTACTGAAAACAAGGATCAGCTTATTGTCATCAAGAATCTGATTGATCAATATGGCCTTGCTTCACAAGCGCGTGTTACAAGTGCTATTCTTGATAATATTGAAGCTTATGAAGCTATCAATGAAGAAAGTACTTTGGCTTATATTGTTGAAGATCCTGCCTTTGATGACCTTGAATTGCTTCAAAAGCACCATTTCCTTTTTTCCATTAAGTATGAAGCAGCCAACAAGGACTTCTTACAGAAAGTGATGGATAGTGGACTAGAAGTAGATATCTGGATTATCAATGACAAGAAAACAGCCAAAGCATTACTCGAATGGCCGATTACATCAATGACAAGCGATTTAGTTGTATTTGATCACTAATTAGATTATGATACAGTCATAACGGAGGTAATTTATGATTTATGCAGAAATTCTAGCCGGCGGTAAGGGTACACGTATGGGTAATACTGAACTCCCAAAACAGTTCCTTATGCTTGGTGATAAACCTATTTTTATTCATACTGTTGAACAGTTTATGTTGAATAGACGCATTGATAAGATTTTAATCTGCTGTCCAGAAGCCTGGATCAGCTATACAAAAGATACATTAAAGAAATATATTGCTGATCGTACAAAGATCGTTGTCGTTAAAGGTGGGGCAAGTCGTAATGATACTATCATGAATGGCTTAAGCTTCATTGAAAATGAATATGGTCTTAATGATGATGATATTGTGCTAACACATGATGCAGTTAGACCATTCTTAACACAGCGTATTATTGATGACAATATTGATGGAGCTATTAAGTATGGTGCTGTTGATACTGTTGTCGAAGCCTTCGATACAATTGTCCATTCTACAAATGGTGAAACAATTGCGGATATTCCTGTACGTTCAGAAATGTTCCAGGGCCAGACACCTCAGTCTTTCAATCTTCCTTTGTTGAAGAATTTCTTAGCGTCACTAAGTGAAGATGAAAAGAATATCTTAACAGATGCATGTAAAGCACTTGTCATCAAGGGCACACCTGTCCATCTTGTTCGAGGTGAAGTCTACAATATGAAGATTACAACACAACATGACTTAAAAGTTGCGAATGGTCTGGTAGAAGGGCAAAAAATCTAATGATTAATACAGTTTATCGTCTTATCGCACCACGTCAGATTCGCAGTGATTTCGTTGATTTAACAATTGATGATGAGAGAGTGATTATCAGACCAACTTACCTCTCTATCTGTGCTGCTGATCAGCGTTATTATACGGGTTCAAGAGGACGTGTTGTCATGAAACAGAAACTGCCAATGGCTCTTATTCATGAGGGTGTTGGTGAAGTTGTTTATGATCCTAAAGGTGAATATGAAGTTGGCACAAAGGTTGTCATGATTCCTAATACACCAATGGAAAAAGATGATGTCATTAAGGCTAATTATTTACGTTCATCACGATTTAGAGCGAGCGGTTTTGATGGCTTCATGCAGAATGTTGTCAGCATGCGCCGTGATCTCATTATTCCTTTTACACTCGATCCTGAAATCGCTGTTTTACTGGAATTGACATCAGTTGGCATGAATGCGGTTGAAACATTCAAAAAACATGCTCATGAAAGAAAGCATGCAATCGGTGTCTGGGGTAATGGGAATGTTGGTTTTGTGACATCTCTTATTTTAAGAAAAGCCTTTCCTGATGCTAAGCTTTATGTCTTTGGTGTTCAGGAGAGAAAGAATCGTTATTTCTCATTTGCGGATGAAACATTCTTAATCAATGATATACCTGAAGATTTAAAGCTAGACCATGCCTTTGAATGTGTTGGGGGAAGAGGCTCAGAAGCTGCTATTAATCAGATTATTGATCTCATTAACCCTCAGGGTACAATCAATCTAATGGGTGTATCAGAGAATCCTGTTGCCATCAATACGAGAATGGTCCTTGAAAAAGGCTTGACATTACTTGGTAATAGTCGTTCGAACTATGATGATTTCAAGAAGTCTGTGGATTTTATGGAAGAATATGATGATGTGCGTGATTATCTTTCAACAATTATTTCAGAAATCGTTGATATCAAGACGACAAAGGATATGATTAAGGCATTTGAAAATGATTCTAATAATGACTTTAAGACAGTTATGAAATGGGATATCTAGGCAAACATTGTTTGCCTATTTTTTCTAAGGGAAGAGATTATGAAAAGACTTATTGTACGTATTAGACGCAAACTACGCTTTTATATCTTTAAGATTGTATGCCTCGCTATTGAATGCACACATGCACTTGATGAACAAAAAATATGCTTTCTTTCCGATAACCGTGAGGTTATGGGAGGCAATCTTAAAAGCATTTATGATGCTCTTGAAGGTAGTTCCTACCAACGTGTAATTGAATTCAAGCGCGATCGCAGAGTTCGTCGTACGCTTAAAGAAAAGCTCAGCTTAGCCTACAATCTTTCCACTTCACGCTATATTCTTCTTGAAGACCTCAGTACAGCCATCACTTATTTTCCTGTACGCAAGCATCAGGATATTGTTCAGCTGTGGCATGGACCGGGGGCTTATAAGCGCTTTGGCTATTCAAGAAAGAAAACAGGAGAAAAGATTGGCACTATTCATCGAGGCTATAAGAAATATACAAAAGTCATTACAAGTGGTGAAAAGATCAGATGGTGCTATGCAGAAGCTTTTGGTCTTCCTTTAGATAAAGTCAAGGCAACTGGTTTCCCTAGAACCGATGACTTCTATCATCAAGACTACCTAGATCATGTTAGAGAAACATTCTATCAAAACTATCCCGAACTCAAAGACAAAAAGATTATTCTCTTTGCCCCAACTTATCGTGGAGTAGTCCCTCGTGATGCCAGCTATGATTTTTCTAAGCTTGACTTAGATGCTTTATATGAAAAATTCCATCAAGACTATGTCATTATTTTCAAGTGGCATCCAGCCCTCTACAACAATATTGTGATGAAAAAAGTCAAAGCCCCTCACTTTGAGAAATATCATGGATTCTATCGTGATTTCTCTTTCTATCGTGATATTCAGGAACTGCTGGTTGTTTGTGATACGCTTGTTACTGATTATTCCTCATTAATCTTTGATTATGTTCTTCTCAATAAGCCTATTGTCTATTATACTTATGATTTAGAAGACTATACGGGTTATAATGGTCGTGGTCTTTACTTTCCTTTTGAGACATATGTCTATGGGGAAGTGGCACACAATATGTCTGAACTCATCGCCGCTTTAAGCAAGGGCAATCTTGAAATCGAGAAACGTAAAGTCTTCTTTGAGACCTTCATGAATGCCTGTGATGGGAAGGCTACTAAGCGTGCAGTCCAATATATATTAAGAGGTTAAGATATGGAAAACATCCTCAAAATAGCCGCCCAGAAGCTTAGATATCTAAGCCTAACAACTTACTATAACCACTATAAAAAACAACCCATCAATCCCCAACAAGTGCTCTTTCTTTCACAAAGTAGAAAAGAACTCTCGGGTAATTTCTATTATATTCGTCAGGCTATGAAAGATCGCTTTGTCGTGAAGTCTGTGCTATTAGATGACAAAATTCCTTATAAAGAGCTGGCACGATTGATGGCTGAGTCACATTATATTCTTCTTGATGACTTCTATCCCGCTATTTATCCAGTACATCTAAGAGCCCAAACAAAGCTCATCCAGGTCTGGCATGCGATTGGGGCCTTCAAGACTGTTGGCTATGCAAGAAAGAATAGTGCGCTCACACTCACGCATCATGGCTATACGGATGCGATTGTCTCTTCGCCAGATATCATCAATGACTATGCCAGAGCTTTTCATATGGATCCACGCCGTATTCATCCTATAGGCATTCCAAGAAGTGATATCTTCTTTGATGCATCCTATGCCAATAAGATCAAAAAAGAACTCTATGACCATTATCCACAGCTCAAAGATAAAAAAATTATTCTCTTTGCGCCAACATTTAGAGGTAATAATATTTATCATGCCTATTATGATGATGATCAAATTGACTTTAGGCATTTACAAGAAGCATTGGGTCATGACTATTTCTGTATCATAAAAATGCATCCTTTTATCAAACATCGAAGTTTAGATCTTGATCCCCATTTCTTCTTAGATCTCTCTAGTCAAAGAGAAATCAATGACTTGCTTTTTATTACGGATATCCTAATTACTGATTATTCGTCCGTTATCTTTGAAGCAAGCTTGTTGAATATTCCAACAATCTTCTTTGCCTATGATCTCGATCAGTATATTAGCGAACGTGATTTCTTCTATCCATATTCAGAATATACCTATGGACCAGTAGTTAAGAATGAAGAAGAACTTATTGAAGCCATCAAGCATCCAATTATTGATCGAGAGAAACTAGAACGTTTTAAAAAGAAGTTTGTGGCATCATGTGATGGGCATGCCAGTGAGCGCTTTGTCAATCTCTTATTAGGAGGGGACAAATGATGACAATCATTGCAAAAATAGGGATCTTTTTCATGAATATCATCTTTGCGATTATGAAGCTTCTACCAATCCAGAAGAAGATTACCTATATCTCAAGACAGATGGATACAACACCTGTAGATTTCTCCCTCACCATCCAACAAATGCGTAAAGATCATCCTGAATATCGTCATGTCGTGCTTGCCAAAATGATCCATCCAGGCTTAAAGGCGAAAATAGGCTATGTTGGTCATATGTTTGTCCAAATGTACCATATTGCGACAAGTGAAGCAGTGATTCTTGATACCTATTGTATCTGCATCTCTATCTTGCATCAGCGTAAAAGCCTTGTCGTGATACAAATGTGGCATGCTTTAGGAGCTTTTAAGAAATTTGCTTATTCTATTCTTGATTGTCAGGAAGGCAGTTCCTCTAAGGTTGCCAAGCTTATGCATATGCATGAAAACTATACCTATGTCCTTTCAAGTTCACCCTATGCGGCAAAGTTCTTTGCCGAGGCCTTCCATGTCAGAGAAGATCAGATGCGCATTTATCCTTTACCTAAAACGGATCTCTTGGTCGATGAAGAACGCAAAGCAACCATCATCAAACAAATCGATAAAGCCTATCCAGAACTCAATGATGGCAAGAAAATCATTGTCTATGCACCAACATTCCGTAAGACCCATAATCATCTTAAAGAAGGCATTGAAGCCTTGATCAAGGAAGTAGATTTTGAAAAATATCATTTTGTCTTAAAGCTTCATCCCTTATCATCTATGACCATAGATGATGATCGTATCATCATTGATCATCAATTTTCTTCGTTGGAATTCTTTCATAAAGCTGATATCATAATAACTGATTATTCAGCAGTACTCTTTGAAGCATCATTATTACATAAGCCTATTTATTTCTATGATTTCGATTATGATTTCTATAAAATAGGGCGTTCATTTTATATTGACTATGAGCATGATATGCCTGGTTATATGTCACGTGATCCTAAGGATTTAATGCACGCTATTGACGCCCATTCTTATGATTATAAGAAGCTTCAAGATTTTAGTAGGCTAATGATCAGCCCATGTCATATAAGCTATACAAAGGATTTCACAGATTTTCTCTATCACACACTTAACAAGGAGGCGTTGTAATGGAAAATACAAGAAATATAAAAAGAACACATTTCCAAAGACAGCTCACCGGCACCCAATCAGCCATTGGCTTGATTGTCCTATTGCCACTCTATGCCATCTTTGGTTCACGCATTGTTACAGCTTTAATGAAGCTTTCAATGGTGCTTTTTGACTACCGTCTGACAAGAACAGCTCTTAGCAGTTATTTGAATCTTGTCTTTGGTGCTATGATGCTGATCTTGCTTGTCCTTTTATTAAGAGGATTCTTAAAGGACAACTGGAAAGACTTCATGCAGAATAAGAAAGCTATTATTATCAAGGGCGTGATGACTTTTGTCTTAGTCTATCTTGCCAACTATATCGGCACAATTATTGTCATGTTGATGGGTGGGGCAAGCAATTCTGCCAACCAGGCAGGGATTGAGCAGATTCTCAGTCGTGTTCCTGTGCCAATGATTCTCTATGCCGTACTGATTGGGCCAGTTGTAGAAGAATTGATGTTTAGAGGGGTTATCTTTACGACACTACGCCGCAAGCATCGCACACTTGCCTATGTCGTGACAGCCTTAGCCTTTGGCTTAGCTCATGTCTATGCTTCCATTCTTTCAGGAAATGTCAGTGAGATTGTTCAGATCTTCCCTTATTTCTTTGCCGGGCTTGTCTTCTGTTATGGCTATGAGTCCAGCAATAATATCTTTGCCTCAATCATCGGACATATGGGTAACAACCTAGTGGCAGTCCTTCTCGCCATGTTTATATAAAAAAAGACCTTCAGGATTAACCTGAAGGTTATTTGTAACTGGCGGTCTGGACGGGGCTCGAACCCGCGACCTCCGCCGTGACAGGGCGGCATTCTAAACCAGCTGAACTACCAGACCAGCTACGAATAGTAATATATCAGTTATGGCATGTGAAGTCAATAAAAAAACCTTCGGCTTTCACCGAAGGATGTTTGTATCTGGCGGTCTGGACGGGGCTCGAACCCGCGACCTCCGCCGTGACAGGGCGGCATTCTAAACCAGCTGAACTACCAGACCAGGTACGAATAAGAATATATCAAAGTATTGTACATGAGTCAATAAGAAAGTGAGAAAAATATGCGATTAGTTGAAAAAATATGGCTGCAAGTCAAACCACGTAAAAGGTTTGAAAAGAATGCCTTTGCGAACATGCTTTTGTCCATCATAGAAGAAAGCAAGAACTATGTTCAGGTCGGTTTTACTACGGAATATGCTGAGCTGATTTACTGGGTCAAAGATCCTTACAAATATACCAAGACTTCTATCTTCTATTATGATGACTACAAGATGGAACCTCTTGTCATTGATGATGTTGAAGGACTTTGTGAATACATCTACCAACATATGACTTATAGAGAGAAACATATCCGCTATCACAACAATGCCTTTCATGGTGGTGAATATGATCATAAGCTCTATAAGCAGGGGGTGCCTTATATCGCTCCAAGACCAAAATAATGCCATCTTCCATAATACCTATTAAAGTGCTATGATAATAGATATTATAGGTAGGTGATCATATGGATATCAAGAAACGTGCTTTCAAGCTTGCCATGCCTGTCATGTTGAGCTATCTCTTTATGTCTTTGGCTTATGGCCTCATGATGCAGCAGGCGCATCTTGGCTGTGGTATTATAGTATTCTTGCCAGTGTTCTTATTTATACAGGTGCTTTCCAATATGTCCTTGTCGGTTTGATCAGTGCTTCAACACCCATCATGACAATATTGATCACTGCTCTTTTTATGAATGCTAGGCTGTTCTTCTATGGTCCTACATTTGCGAAGCTTTTTCAAACGAGTAAGCATTATCCTTATTTGATTCATTCACTGACGGATGAAACCTATGCTCTTGATTTAAAAATCGCAGAATCAAAACAGGAGAAGCAGGTTGATCTGATGTACTATGTTGCACTCTTTTCTCAATGCAGCTGGTTAGTAGGCACATTGCTTGGCGCAACGATTGGGGCTATTTTGCCTATAAAACTTGAAGGCATCGAATTTTGTATGACAGCTATGTTTATCACTATTGTCATCGACCAGTGGGAGAGTCATCACCATTTTCCAACAATTATGTCGGCAATTGTCGCTCTCGTTTTGCTTGGTCTTCTTAAAAGCCAGCATTTCATGTTGCCAAGCTTGCTTCTTGCAACACTGATAATGGTGCTTTATACAAGGTGGATCATCGATGAATAAGATTATTGTCATTATTGTTCTCAGTGCTCTTCTCACTTTTGCTCTTAGAGCAACACCTTATTTACTTATCAACAAGTTGGATCATATGCCGGCATTTCTTGAGAAGCTCATTGCGGATTTACCACTTGTCGTTATGAGCGTTCTAGTTGTTTATTGTTTCAAAGATGCACTCTATGTGTCACCAATGAAAAGTCTTCCAGCATTTGTGGCTGGTCTAGTCACGGTGATTAGCTACAAGCTTCGCCATAATACAATGCTTTCCATCGTTCTTGGCACGCTTCTTTATATGGGCATTCTGCATATCATGTAGAGTGCTTTTTTGTCTATTTATATATAGGATTAGCCTATAGAACTCAAAATATATAATTTATAATTACGATAAATACAAAAATATAACTCAAATTTATGATATAAGTAAACAAAAATCTCTAAAACCTATTGACTTTATGGGTTTACAAAGTTATAGTATAGTCACTTCAAGAGAAGTAGTCGGGAGGAAAAACAATGACAATTTCATACCATGTAATCCTCTCCTTAGCACGAATGTGTCGGGAGAGAACCGACATAGTCGTCATGCGACATATGTTGTAACCTCAATAAAAAGAAGATACAATAGAAATAAGGAGAAACAATAATTATGTCAAATAGAAAATATCATTTCGAAACTTTAGCTTTACACGTAGGTCAGGAAGAAGCAGACCCAGTTACTGATTCAAGAGCAGTCCCAATTTATCAGACTTCATCATTCGTATTTAAGAATTCAGATCATGCTGCTGCTAGATTTAGCTTACAGGATGCCGGTAATATTTATGGCCGTCTGACAAACCCAACTACTGATGTCTTTGAAAAGAGAATTGCGGCTTTGGAAGGTGGGGTTGCAGCCTTAGCTGTTGCATCAGGTGCTGCTGCTGTAACTTATGCCATCAAGAACTTAGCCTTTGCTGGTGATCATGTTGTTGCCGCAAAGAATATCTATGGTGGTACATACAATTTATTCGCTCATACATTAAGAGAAGATGGTGTTGAAACAACATTTGTAGATGCTCTTAACCCACAGAATTTTGAAGATGCCATCCAGGATAATACAAAGGTTGTCTTTATTGAAACTTTAGGTAATCCAAATTCAGATACAGTTGATATTGAAGCTATTGCGAATATCGCTCATAAGCATGGCTTACCACTTGTTATTGATAATACATTTGGTACACCATACTTAATTAGACCAATTGAATATGGTGCAGATGTTGTTGTGCATTCGGCTACAAAATTCATTGGTGGCCATGGTACAACAATTGGTGGTGTCATTGTCGATGCTGGTAAGTTTGACTGGGCTGCACATGCTGATAAATTCCCTCAGCTTGTTGAACCAAATCCATCATATCATGGTGTAAGCTTCGCAAAGGATGTCGGTGCGGCTGCTTATGTTACAAGAATTCGTGCTATTCTTTTAAGAGATGAAGGTGCGACTTTATCACCAATCCATTCATTTATCTTCTTACAGGGACTTGAAACATTGTCATTGCGTGTAGAAAGACAGGTTGAAAATACATTAAAGGTTGTTGAATTCCTTAATAATCATCCACAGGTAGAGAAGGTTCATCATCCATCAGTTTCAAATGATCCAGAACAACAACGTCTTTACAAGAAGTACTTCCCTCATGGTGGTGGATCTATCTTCACATTTGAAATCAAAGGTGATGAAAGAAAAGCCAAAGACTTTATCGATCATCTTGAACTCTTCTCATTACTTGCTAATGTCGCTGATGTAAAATCACTTGTTATCCATCCAGCTACAACAACACATGCAGAAATGAATGATGAAGAATTAAATTCTGTTGGTATTTATAGAAATTCTATTAGACTTTCTATTGGTACTGAACATATTGATGATATTATTGATGACTTATCACAGGCATTTGATGCAGTTAAATAATAGACTTGAGAACTGGGCAACCGGTTCTCTTTTTTCCTAATTTTGAAAACACGAGAATTATGCCTTTTGTCTATAGTAATCTTGCCTCATAAGTATTGGTAACGATTTCAAAAATTGTTTACAATAGAGAAAAGGAGAGAGCTATGAAGAAAAATATTAAACCATGGCTTATTGTAGCTGTATGTTGTGGATTAGCTGCTAGCTCAATAGGCATATCGATTAATTCCTCAGGGGTATTCTATAGTGTTGTGGCTGATGATTTAGGCATTATGCGTGGTTCTTTTGCCTTTCATATGACGATTTTTACATTTTTTACTGGCTTAGCTGCCTTTGTGATTCCACCTCTTATGAAGAAGATATCCTATAAAATTCTTCTCACAATTTCAGTTGGACTTACTGTCGTGGCAACAATAGCCATGGGCTATGTTAGAAGCTTACCTATCTTTTATCTTCTTGGAGCTATTCGTGGCATCACGACAGCCATGTTTTCCTTAGTGCCTCTTTCGATGATTATCAATAACTGGTTTGAGAAATCTCATGGTATAGCGACATCCATTGTCTTTGCCTCAAGCGGTTTAGCAGGTGCCATCGGATCAACAGTATTAAGTCGTGTCATTCGTGCTACAAGCTGGCAAACAGGCTATCTCGTGGCGGGAATCATGATTCTTGTGTTATGTCTGCCTGGCATTATTATGCCTTTTAAGCTTGATCCCTATGACGAAGGTAAGATGCCCTATGGTGGTAGCACAATGAAGAAGGCAGCTAAAGTTGTCGCACATGAAAAACAGCATTTTGATTTTACTAATTCTACCTTTATTGCCTTATTTGTTTCAGTCTTGTTGATGGCCTTCACAACAAGCTTAGCCCAGCATTTTCCTGGCTATGCCCAAACAATAAATCTTGGCACCATTGGCAGTTTAATGCTTTCAGCAGGTATGATTGGGAATATTGTCTTTAAGATTATTATCGGTTTATTAACGGACCATATTGGCGCCTTGAAGAGTACTCTTTGTATGATGTTGATTACATTGACAGGTTTATGCATTCTGCTTTTTGTTAGAGTGCCTTTCTTGATGATTGTCGGGGCATTGATGTTTGGGGCATGTTATAGTGTGGGGGCAGTGGGTGGACCACTTCTCACCCATCACTTCTTCAAGGATGAACTCTATGATACCATCTATCCACCTGTCAACTTTATTTCCAATGTCGGTGCAGCAATCGCATTGTCTGCCATTGGTTATGTCTATGACTTCTTCAAAAGCTACCAGGCCGCTTTTGTGATGATCATTATCTTTGTATGTATTGCTATGACGGCATTGTTCCTGAATCGTCATAAGTCTTATCGTTAATATGTGTGATTATAACTATTATCAAACGCCTGCTTCTTTTGATGACCTGGTGATGGTAAGTGATGGAGTATTTTTAACGGGTCTTTATTTCACCTGTGATCCTCACTTAGACAAGCAAGCCATCACATTAAGCAAGCGAGACCTGGAAATCTTTAAGATGACAAGAGCATGGCTGGATGCATACTTCCTTCATCATGAATGTGGTCAATGTCCACCAATCAAGATTGAACATGCGACAGCCTTTCAACAGGAAGTCTATGAAATATTAAAAGCCATTCCTTATGGTGAGACTGTTACCTACAAAGATATTGCCAAGAGAATTGCCATCAAGAGAGGCATGACTTCAATGAGTGCCCAGGCTGTCGGGCAGGCTGTTGGCTCCAATCCCATTGCGATTATGATTGGCTGTCATCGTGTCATTGGGTCAAATGGCAAGCTGAATGGCTATCGGGGTGGCTTGAAGAATAAAAAAGCTTTATTGAATCATGAAAAGTCATGATTCTTTTTTCTATATCTACTATAATAAGTATACAAAACTGTGAGGAGGAAAAGGTATGAAGAAATTAGGATTTGGTTTAATGCGTTTGCCTCAATGTGCTGATGGCGACATTGATTTAGCACAAGTTAAGCACATGGTTGATGATTTCATGGCTGCTGGCTTTACTTACTTCGATACGGCCTATGTCTATGGTGATGGGGCAAGTGAAAAAGCAGCAAAGGCTTGCTTGGTCGATCGTTATCCACGAGAAAGCTATCAGATAGCCACAAAGCTCAATGGCTGGATGGGCTGTCATGATGAAGAAAGTGCAAAGAAGGAATTTGAAGTTTCATTGGAACGACTAGGCTGTGGTTATATTGATTATTATTTGTTACATGCCATTAAGAAGGAAAATCTGCATTTCTATAATGACTGGCATTTATGGGATTTCATTAAACAAAAGAAAACAGAAGGACTTATTAAACATATTGGCTTTTCCTACCATGATCAGCCTGAGCTCCTCGATCAGCTTTTAAATGAACATCC
The DNA here is from genome assembly GCF_009695655.1 of Sharpea porci. GTDB lineage: Bacteria > Bacillota_I > Bacilli_A > Erysipelotrichales > Coprobacillaceae > Sharpea > Sharpea porci. The sequence continues at coordinate 110,125 of NZ_VUNM01000001.1, read as the reverse complement.
TGAAGTGGATTTTGTGCAGTTACAACTCAATTATGCCGATTGGGATAATCCAGCAGTGAGCTCAAGACGTAATTATGAAGTCTGCCTTAAACATCATAAAAAGGTTATTGTCATGGAACCAATCAAAGGCGGGACTTTAGCTACACCTGCTCCAGCTGTAGCAGATGTCTTGAAAAAAGCTGAACCTGAGATGTCTATTGCATCCTGGGCTATTCGCTATGTTGCTTCTTTACAGAATGTGATTGTTGTATTATCAGGAATGAGTAATCGAGCACAGATGGATGATAATATTTCTTATATGCGTGACTTCAAGCCTTTGTCTGCACAAGAACAAAAAGTCATCAATCAAGTGCAGGGTATCATGGCTTCTCTTGACCAGATTCCATGTACGGCTTGTCATTACTGTACACCAGGATGTCCAGTCAATATGCCAATACCAGAAATCTTTGAGGCAATGAATCGCAATATTCTTTTCGGAAATAAAGAAAGTGCTATTGAACGCTATCAACGTGTCACTAAAGAAACAGGACCAGAAGACTGTATTGCCTGTGGTCAGTGTGAAGCTGCCTGTCCACAACATATTTCTATTATTGAGCAGTTAGCGCGTACGCAGAAAGCATTTAGCTAATGATGAAAAAATTCTTTCTCTTACTTCTTGTTGCTCTTGTGATTCTTGCCGGCTTTTATGGCTATGATTATTATCATCAGCCCAAGAAAGAACAATTGCCAGTGATTGTCAAACATCCAGCACAGCGAACACAGGATGAAATAAAAGACATCTATGTTAATATCAAGAATGAACATATTTATGGTCAGGCTTATATTCCTGCCAGCCCGCAAGGCAGTTTGCCACTATTAATATTATGTCATGGCTTTGGTGGACATTATACGGACCTTATTCCCATTGCTAAAAAATGCATGGCCAATGGCATTGCTGCTTTCTGTTTTGATTTTCGTGGTGGTGCTCCTACAAACAAGAGTGATGGACGGATGGTTGATATGAGCATAAAGACGGAAGAAGAAGACTTGGAAGCTGTTATTGACAATATGCGTCATCAGGATTTTGTGAATAATGATCGCATCTATCTAGGCGGTCATTCACAGGGTGGACTGGTTGCCAGCTTAGTCGGGGCTAAAAGAGATGATATTCAAGGACTCTTTCTTGCTGCGCCAGCTTTCAATATTCCACGTCTCTTTCGTTTTGTCCCATTGCCAGAAAAGGGCAAGACTTATCGTTTCCTAGGCACTGATGTTGGGCGAAAATATGTTGAAGATGCACGTGATATCAAGATTTATGGTGATGTAAAGTCTTTCGATAAGACAGTCTTGATCTTTCATGGTGGCTCGGATACATTGGTCCCCATTCAGTACTCAGCTCAAGCTGTTGAAGAATATCAACATGCCAAACTGATAAGCTATGAGGATGCGGATCACTTATTCAATGAATATTATTTGAATGATATGGCAGATCAAATTATTGCCACAATCAAGAAATGATAATCTTCGGATTATCATTTTTATTTGCGAATGATTTGCAAATCTCTTGACAGTTTATCTTAATCTCTATACACTTACAAATGCAAATGATTCGCAAAAAGAGGACTATTATGAAAGAATATCATACAAAATATAAAGATCTCATCAAGACCTATGTTGATGAACATAAAGATTCACGTATTTCTGCAGCTGGTATTTATGAAAGCTTGACAGCCCAGGGTATTCCAATCAATCTAGCGACTGTCTACCGTCATCTTGATAAATTGACGGATGAAGGAACACTCAAGAAGTACAAGACAAATAATGCCAAGCAATCCTATTACCAGCATGCCTCACCTAAATGTGCGCATCATCTTCATTTACAATGTTCTCGTTGTGGCAAGATTATTCATCTTGATTGTGAATGTATGGATATTATTAATGCTCATATCTTAGGTGAACATGGCTTTAAGCTTGATTGTGCTAATTCTGTACTGACGGGCTTATGTAAGGAGTGTCAGGAGGAAATGCAACATGGTTAAAAAACTATTCGCAGCTATTCTTTGTCTCTTGTTGGTTGGTTGTGGCCCACAAACAACTTCAACAAGTCACAAGATCAAGGTCGTTACAACAACATTCCCAAGTTATGATGCCTTAAGGGCGATTATTGGCAATGATTCTGATTATGATCTCCATATGCTTCTAAAACCAGGTGCTGATGCCCATTCTTATGAACCTTCACCCGAAGATATCATTAAGGTTGAAAATGCCGATATGTTTGTCTATACAGGTGGTGACTCGGATACATGGGTCAATGAAATCTTAACTGACAAGAAGCATGGCAAGGTTATTAAGCTGATGGATTTGGTGGAAAAGCGTGAAGAGGAAGAAGCGGAAGGGATGGAGGAAGAAAAGGATGAACATCATCACCATGATGATGAAGAAGAGCACGATCATGATCATGAAGGTGATGAGGAAGAGGAAGAGGAATATGATGAACATGTCTGGACTTCGCTCGCCAATGAACAGATCATCCTTAAAAAACTTTCCAACGCCCTTATAGAAATCAATCCAAAACACCAAGCAACATTAAAAGCCAATACAGATGCCTATATCAAACAAGTTGCCCAGCTTGAACAGGAAATCAAAACAATCGTTGATAAGTCAAAGACAAAACAGCTAGTCTTTGGTGATCGCTTTCCTCTTCTTTATTTTGTGAAGGAATATGGACTTGATTACCGTGCTGCATTTGCAGGCTGTTCAGAACAGAGTGAACCAAGTGCGAAGACGTTAAGCTATTTGATAGATTATGTCAGAAAGCATGATGTCAAGATTGTCTTTGCGATTGAACTTTCTAATCAGAATGTGGCTAAGACGATTGCTTCTGAAACGGGGGCAAAAGTCAGAACATTCTATACAATGCATAATGTTTCAGCAAAAGATTATAATAATCATGAAACTTATGTCTCACTCATGAAAAGAAATATCAAAGTATTAAAGGAAGCATTATTATGAATCTCATTAACGTAAATCATTTAACACTTGGCTATGAGCACCAGGAAGTGATCAAAGATCTCTCTTTTACTGTTGAGAAGGGGGACTTCATTACCATTATTGGTGCCAATGGCTCAGGCAAGAGTACGCTTGTCAAAGGCTTGCTTGGCTTAATTAAGCCAATGCAGGGTGACATCCAATATCATATTGACACAAAACAAATCGGGTATATGCCCCAGGAAACAAAGATTGATGCAACATTCCCAGCAAGTGTTGAAGAGATTGTTCTTTCGGGAACACTTAATCGTCTTGGTCATCGTCCATTCTATGGCAAGAAGGAAAGAAAGCTGGCTGATGATTCATTAGCTCTCTTGGATATTTTGGATTTAAAGAAAAAAAGCTTTACCAACCTGTCAGGTGGACAACGCCAGAAAGTCCTTCTTTCAAGAGCACTTAGCGCAACACGTGAGCTTTTAATTCTTGATGAACCTTCCAATAATCTGGATTTTTCAAGCCGTGAAGAATTTTATAAAATCATTCATCGCTTGAATAAAGAAGAAGGAATCACAATCTTGATGATTACACATGATCTTGATATGCATGCGATTGCCGGTAATAAGATTATTGCCTTTGAAGATCAAGAAATCTTTGTCGGAAAGATTGAAGATTATAGGAGGAAGATGCATGAATCTCTTTAGTATGTTTCAATATACATTTTTATTAAGGGCATTTATTGTAGGACTATTGATTACTTTGGCTGTTTCACTTCTTGGTGTCTCGCTTGTCTTAAGACGTAATGCGATGATCAGTGATGGCTTGTCCCATGTCTCTTTTGGTGCATTTGCCATTGCTACAGTAGCTAATATTGCCCCTATACAATTTGCGATACCAGTTGCTATTGTTGCTTCAGTGCTGATTTTAAAGCTCAATGAAAACAACAAGCTGCATGGTGATGGAGCAATTGCCTTGCTGTCAAGTTCAGCTCTTGCTATTGGTATCATGGTGATTTCCGTCACTAAGGGCATTAATACGGATGTTAATAACTATCTCTTTGGCTCTATTTTGTCCTTATCTACCAATGATGTCATTGTATCGGTGGTTCTATCACTTGTGGTCGTCTTATTGTTTATTTTTTCTTACAACAAGATCTTTGCTTTGACTTTCGATCAGAGCTTTGCGAAGAGCACGGGTACAAATGTAGAGCTTTATAATATCATTCTTGCAATTTTATGCTCAATTACAATCGTACTTGGCATGCGCATGATGGGGGCTTTGTTGATATCTGCCTTGACCATCTTTCCAACCCTCACAACAATGCAGGTATATAAGAGCTTTAAACAGGTTGTTATTGCGAGCAGTATTGTTGGCATGATCTGCTTTGTGATTGGCTTATCGATTTCCTATCTCTATGCCACACCTTCAGGAGCATCGATTGTCATCGTTAATCTTGTTGCTTTTATACTCTTTAAACTGATTTCACTATTTAAGCAGGCCAAGTATTAAATGTCGGCTTTCCATTTAATTAATGAAGCAATGACCGAAACAACGTAGTTGTGGTCATTGTTTTTATTTTCGTTGTAAGCATAGTAGGCACCATAAATATAGTAAGTGAGAATGATATTGATTTCCTGGTTATTACGATATTCAGGATGGAGAGAGAAGACAAGCTCTTGTAAAGTCTTTAAAATCTTATGAGGAAGCTGGGAAGAACGCGAATCGGCAAAGAGAATCGCAATCTTTTCATTTTCCTTACTAAAGGCATTAAAAAGCTGTTTGGTGAAGGACTGAGGATCTTTGATAATACTTTCAGGATCAGCAAGAGAGTTTTTGATATTTTCGACCATCTCATCTTCTAGCTGTTCACTTAAATCATAGATATCATGATAATAGACATAGAAAGTAGACTTATTGATATCGGCTTTCTTGCATAATTCAACAACACTCATTTTCTCGAGGGGTTTATGTTTACGTAGTTCGAGAAAGGTTTCAATAATGTATTTTTGGCTCTTAGGCATTTTCTTCATAGTGACCTCCAACAATATTAGAAAAGTGTCTAAAAATAGATGGTAATCTATTTTTGGTGGATGTAAAACGGTTACACTTTCGTTATTATAATAGTAGATTAGACACATGTCTATAAAGAGGTGAGAAAATGAATTTAAGTGATTTCTATAATGGTAATGAATTTGAAATGTATACGTATTTAGGTGCCCACCGCACCCATGACCACCATGTCACGTTTAGAACGTATGCCCCTAACGCTAAGCATGTATCTTTAATTGGCTCGTTCTCTGACTGGACGGAGATTCCAATGCATCCTATCGCAAATGGTCAGTTCTATGAAGCGAGCGTTCCTGCTGCTGAGGGTGATCTTTATAAGTATCGTATCTATACAAATGACTATGACTTTATTGATCATTGTGATCCCTATGCCGCATGGGCAGAAGTACGTCCGGCAACAGCTAGTCGTATCTTTACATCAAGCTATACATTCCATGATGACGAATGGTTCAACCTTATTGACGATAGTGAACATGAACCAATGAATATCTATGAAGTCAATCTTGGCAGCTGGCATTTAAAAGAAGATGACGAATGGTATAGCTATGAAGAGCTAGCTGGGATGTTGGTGAAATACTGCAAGGAGAATCATTATAACTATCTCGAACTAATGCCGATAACAGAATTCCCAAATGATGCATCCTGGGGCTATCAGCCAACTGGCTATTTCGCACCAACATCACGTTATGGCACACCTGATCAGCTGCGCTATCTTATTGATGCTTGTCATCAGGCGTCAATTGGTGTCATTCTTGACTTTGTGCCAGTGCATTTTGCGATTGATGGCTTCGCTCTCAATAACTATGATGGAACACCACTCTATAACTATCCTAATGATGCTGTTGGCAAGAGTGAATGGGGAACATGTAACTTCCAGCATAGCCGTGGGGATGTTTGCAGTTTCTTGAATTCTTCAGGCTATTACTGGCTTAAGGAATTCCATTTTGATGGCTTGCGACTAGATGCTGTCAGCAATCTTATCTTCTGGCAAGGTGATAGTAATCGTGGTGTGAATAATAATACCGTAAATTTCATCAAGAACTTTAATGGTGGTTTAAAGAGACGTTTACCTCATGCACTTCTCTTTGCGGAAGATTCATCAAGCTATCCTGGTGTGACGAAGAAGCTTGAAGAAGGTGGTCTTGGCTTTGATTATAAGTGGGATCTTGGCTGGATGAATGATACGCTTGATTATTTCAAGAAGACAAGTGATGAAAGAAAAGAGAATTATCATAAACTGACATTCTCTATGTATTATTTCTATAATGAACATTATTTATTACCACTCTCACATGATGAAGTTGTTCATGGCAAGAAGACAATTATTGATAAGATGTATGGTGAGTATGAGGATAAATTTAAGAATGCCAGAGCATTCTATATGTATATGTTTGCCCATCCAGGTAAGAAACTCAACTTCATGGGCAATGAAATTGCCCAGTTTAGAGAATGGGATGAAAAACGTGAACAGGATTGGGACTTATTAAAATATCCAATCCATGATGCTTTCAATCATTACTTTAAGGATTTATCAAAACTCTATCTAGAACATCCATCATTAAGTGCACATGATTATGACTTATCTGGCTTTGAATGGATTGATTGTCATCAAGAAGATAAAGCTGTTTATGTCTTTGAAAGACGCTGTGAAGACGAACGTACCATCTTCTTCTTCAATTTCTCAAGTGAAGAACAAACTTATACTTATACTAATTCCCAAGGCGAACATTTTATTCCATTACTTGATAGTAATGCGAAAATCTATGGTGGAGAAAATGAAGCTGAGAATGAATTTGATGTCAATCACACAAAGACATTCACGTTGGATCCATTAAGTGCTAAAGCTTATCTTATAAAATAAAACGGGAGCAGTTGAACTGCTCCTTTTAGGTTAAGTATAAAAAAACATCGGACAAATGCCCGATGTCAACTTCGCAATGGCGGAGGCAGAGAGATTTGAACTCTCGCGCCAGTTATCCCGACCTACTCCCTTAGCAGGGGAGCCTCTTCAGCCACTTGAGTATACCTCCAATGGATTGCCTAATCAATATATCATGAGAGAGTGTGAAATGCAAGATTTTTTGAAAAAACATTTTTCTAAAAATGTTGTTATGACAACATGAGAAATGAAGGAATTACGTTACACTAACTTTGTACTTTTTCAAGAGTATTTGAGTTGATTTATAAGTTTGTTTATGCTAACTTATAGATGGAAAGTGAAGTAAGAATTCGCTAACCAACTTTGTTTGAATAAGTCATTCTTTCGTCCAATATAGAGAATGACTTCAATAAGTCCATAAGCAGTCAGTCTGCTTTTATATAAGGAGGATATGAAAATGGAAAAAGATTTAATTAGTCGTGTTTATGCACGTGAAGTGCTTGATTCACGTGGTAATCCAACAGTAGAGGTAGAAGTTGAAACAACATTTGGTGGCTTTGGCCGTGCTATTGTTCCTTCAGGAGCATCAACAGGTGTCCATGAAGCTGTTGAATTACGTGATGGTGATAAAAATAGATATTTAGGTAAGGGTGTTACTAAGGCTGTTAAGAATGTTAATGAAGAAATCGCTCCAGCAGTTATTGGTTTACCAGTTACTGATCAGCGTTTAATTGATAAGACAATGATTGATTTGGATGGTACTGAAAATAAAGGTCGCTTAGGGGCGAATGCCATCTTAGGCGTTTCTCTTGCTGTTGCTAAGGCAGCTGCTGATGCATTAGGCTTACCACTTTATAAATATATTGGTGGCAATAATGCCTATGTAATTCCTACACCAATGATGAATATCATCAATGGTGGTGAACATGCTGACAACAATGTAGATTTCCAGGAATTCATGATTATGCCAGTAGGTGCACCTACATTCAAAGAAGCTATTAGAATGGGTGCCGAAGTCTTCCATAACTTAAAGTCAGTTTTAAATGCCAAGGGCATGAATACAGCTGTTGGTGATGAAGGTGGATTCGCACCTAACTTACAGAGCAATGAAGAAGCTATTCAGGTTATCTTAGAAGCTATTGAAAAAGCTGGTTATAAGCCAGGTGAAGACGTTATGATTGCCATGGACGTTGCTTCAAGTGAATTCTATGATACAGAAAAGGGCATCTATACACTTGCTGGTGAAGGTGGCAAGCAGTTCAATAATAAGGAATTTGTTGATTTCTTAGAAACATTAGTGGATAAGTATCCTATTATCTCTATCGAAGATGGCTTAGCTGAAGATGATTGGGATGGCTGGGATTACTTAACTGCTAAGTTAGGTAAGAAGATCCAGTTAGTTGGTGATGACTTCTTTGTTACAAATACTAAGCGTTTAGCTAAGGGTATTGAAAGAGGTGCTGCTAACTCTATCTTAATCAAGGTAAACCAGATTGGTACATTAACAGAAACATTAGAAGCTATTGAAATGGCTAAAGAAGCTGGCTATACAGCTGTTGTCTCACATCGTTCAGGTGAAACAGAAGATACAACAATTGCTGATATCGCAGTTGCTACAAATGCGGGTGAAATCAAGACAGGTTCTGCTTCAAGAACAGACCGTATTGCAAAATACAATCAGTTATTAAGAATTGAAGATGAACTTGGTGATCAGGCAAAATATAAAGGTATTCATTCATTCTATCAGTTAAAGAAATAAATCTTCCTTGAAGAGGTCCCTTTTAGGGATCTTTTCTTTTACATTGTGATTTGTTTTCAATTGGATGGTTAGTTGGTATAATGTTGGTGTATTGATTGCATTGTCAGTCAAGAATGGTTAGAATATGACAAAAAGGAGAAGTCAAATGAAATTTACAAAGATGGAAGGTATTGGTAATGATTATATCTATATAGATAATCGTGATCATTTCTTTGATTATGATCCAGCTTTTATTACCAAAATCAGTGATCGTCATATGGGTATTGGTGCTGATGGCCTCATTGCCCTGGAAAACAGTGACAAATATGATTTTAAAATGCGCATGTTCAACGCTGATGGTTCAGAAGGACAAATGTGTGGCAATGGTATTCGCTGTTTAGCGAAGTTTGCTTATGACAACAAATTAACAGACAAAACCCATCTTGAATTTGAAACAATGGCTGGTAAGCGCATTGTGGACTTGATCTTAGAAGATGGTCAGGTCACTGGCGCAACAGTAGATATGGGTGTCCCTTCAAGCAAGGTCAAAGATTTACCTATGGTCTATGATGCAGAGGAATGCATTAATGGTGAATTTGTCGTTGGTGGTAAGCATTATCGTGGAACAGCCATCTCAGTTGGTAACCCACATATTGTTCTCTTCACAAAACATTTACCTGAAGATATCGAGACAGATGGCTTCAAGATTGAACATTCTGGCGTATTCCCAGAAAAGGTGAATGTGGAATTTGTCGAAGTCATTGACCGCAATCACTTAAAAATGCGTGTCTGGGAACGTGGTAGTGGGGAAACTTTAGCCTGTGGTACAGGCGCATGTGCGACGGTCTATGCTGCTATTCTAGAAAACAAGATTGATACAACATGTGATGTTGAATTACTAGGTGGTCATTTATCCATCACTTATCGTGATGGCCATCTCTTTATGACAGGCCAGGCAAGAACAACATTTACCGGAGAAGTAATGGAGGAAAATTATGTTAGATAGTGCTCAGGAAATTATTGATTATATTGCGAATGCGAAGAAGAAAACACCTGTTAAGGTTTATGTAAAAGGTCATGACTTGCCAGATACAGACACAGTTCATTGCTTTGGCAGCAAGAAGAGCCGTGTTCTGATTGGTGAATTGGAAGATGTTAAGGCTTATTTAGAAGAAAATAAAGAAGCTATCAAGGATTGTTATATGGAACAGGATCGTCGTAATTCAGCTATTCCAATGCTGGATATGACAAATATCAATGCCCGTATTGAACCAGGCTGCTTTATTCGTAATGGTGTTACTATTGGTGATAATGCTGTTATCATGATGGGGGCTGTGATCAATATTGGTGCTGTTATTGGCGAAGGCTCAATGATTGATATGGGTGCTGTTCTTGGCGGTCGTGCTACAGTTGGTAAGCATTGTCATGTTGGTGCTGGTGCCGTTTTAGCAGGCGTTATTGAACCAGCAAGTGCCACACCGGTTATTCTTGAAGATAATGTTTTAATTGGGGCTAATGCCGTTGTCATTGAAGGTGTACGTATTGGCCATGATGCCGTTGTTGGAGCTGGTGCCATCGTTACGGAAGATGTTCCTGCCAATGCCGTCGTTGTAGGTAATCCTGCCAAGGTCATCAAGATGAAAGATGACAAGACAAAATCAAAGACAGGCTTAGAAGACGATTTAAGAAAGATCTAGTCATGTTAGAACAATTACAGAAATGGCGTCGTGATCTTCACCAGATTCCTGAACTTGGGCTTGAAGAAAATCAGACAACAGCGTATCTCAAAAACGAACTGATCAAGATGGGCTATGACCCAAAGCCACTTCCACAGCTTAAGACTGGCTGCTATGTCTATCTTGACTATGGCTTTGAAAAATGTGTTGCCTTTCGTACAGATATTGACGCCTTGCCTATTTGTGAAGCCAATGATATTGCTTTTAAAAGTGGACATGAAGGTATCATGCATGCATGTGGTCATGATGGCCATATGGCAGCTATGCTTGGCTTTGCCTATCGCTTGAGGGATGAAAATGTTCATCCACAGGTCAATATTTTGCTGATCTTTGAACCAGCTGAAGAAGGACCGGGCGGGGCGAAAATCATCGTCGAAAGCGGACTGCTTAAAGAATTTAATGTTGAAGCTATCTTTGGCATTCATCTTATGCCTACTATCGAAGAAGGCGTACTAGCTACCAAGAAGGATGGCTTAATGGCGGAATGTGGCGAAATCGATATCCATATTACCGGACGTGATGCCCATGCCGGCCTGCCACAAAATGGCATCGATTCCTTGCTTGTTGCTGCCCATTTGCTAGAAGACTATCAACAGATCTTAACACGTATGAAGTCTCCCTTTGATCCTGCCATTATCAATATCGGCCAGATTCATGGCGGAACAGCGAGAAATAGTGTTGCCAAAGAATGTGAAATGCATGGGACAATGCGTACCTACAGTGAAGATGTCTTTAATTTCTTAGTGAAAAAGATGGAAGATTTTAATAAGGGCGCTGAGATAAGTTATGGCTGTAAGATTGAATTTAGTTGTCCGCCGCTCTATCCACCTGTTCTCAATGATGAAAAGCTTGTGAAATTCTTAAGTGAGATTGATGATATTGTCTTGCTTGATGAACCGCTCATGCTTGCTGAAGATTTCTCATTCTATCAAAAAGCAGTACCTGGTGTCTTTGTCTTTGTCGGAACGAAATCTGAAAATTATCAGTCAGGTCTGCATACAGATCATTTCAACTTTGATGAAAAAGTCTTAAAGAGAGCTGTTGAAATGTATATCAAGATTGCTTGTCAATATCAGTAAGAGTCTTAGTACAAATGTACTAAGGCTTTTTTTCTTTTTGAAAATGAAAAGGCTCACATCGTAGGAATTGTTGAATAAGTATTGATTTTTAAATGGAAAACAATTATTTTAGTGGTGAATTAAGGAAAAAGGTTAAATGAAAAATACTAATTTTGGAAATATACAAATATTGATAAATCTCTTTATGGATACAAGAAATTGTTATTAAAGTGATAAAAAGATATTGACGAATGGATAGAGTTTTGTATAATAAGAGAAAATTAGACAAGGTGATAATAAATTATCACGCTTGAGAGGAGGAATACGTATGGATAAATCAATCCCTGAAATGTATGGAAGTCTTGTATTTAATGATTCTGTGATGAAAGAGAAATTACCTAAAGATGTTTATCGTAAATTGCATAAGACATCAAAGTATGGTGCATCTCTTGATTTAGATGTAGCGAATACTGTTGCTGCAGCAATGAAAAACTGGGCTGTTGAGCATGGCGCAACACACTTTACACACTGGTTCCAGCCAATGACTGGTGTAACTGCTGAAAAACATGATTCCTTTATCTCACCACGTTCAAATGGTGAAGTGATTATGGAATTCTCTGGTAAAGAATTAGTGAAAGGTGAACCTGATGCTTCAAGCTTCCCAAGTGGTGGCTTACGTGCAACATTCGAAGCAAGAGGCTATACAGCATGGGATCCATCTTCACCTGCCTTTATTAAAGATGGTACGCTTTATATTCCAACTGCTTTCTGTTCTTATAGTGGTGAAGCTTTGGATAAGAAGACACCTTTATTGAGATCAATGGAAGCTTTAAATGAACAGGCTGTTAAAGTCTTACATTTACTTGGCTATGATGATGTGACACATATCGATACAACAATCGGTAGTGAACAGGAATATTTCTTGATTGATAAGGATCTTTATAAGAAGAGAAAGGACTTGCTTTTGACAGGTCGTACTTTAATTGGTGCGCCTGCTCCTAAGGGTCAGGAAATGGAAGATCATTACTTCGGTGTCCTTAAACCAAAAGTATCAGAATATATGCATGATTTGGATGAAGAATTATGGAAGCTTGGCGTTCCTGCTAAGACAAAACATAACGAAGTTGCTCCAGCTCAGCATGAATTGGCTCCAGTTTTCGAAACAGCGAATGTTGCTGTTGACCACAACCAATTAACAATGGAAATGATGAAGAAAGTTGCTGATAAACATCATTATGCATGTCTTCTTCATGAAAAACCATTTGCTGGTGTCAATGGTTCAGGTAAGCATGATAACTGGTCACTCGTTACAAATACAAAGATGAACCTCTTGGATCCAGGAAGTGATCCATATCACAATAAGACTTTCCTTATTTTCTTACTGGCAACAATTTCTGCCGTTGATAATTATCAGGATCTCTTACGTATCTCAGTCGCAAGTGCTGGTAATGATCACAGACTTGGCGCTAACGAAGCTCCTCCAGCTGTTGTTTCTATCTTCGTTGGTGACGAACTTGCGAAAGTGCTTGACGCCATTGACCATGAAGCAAGCATGGAAAAAACTGAAAAGACAGAAATGTCAATTGGTGCAGCTGTTCTTCCTAACTTTGTTAAGGATCCAACAGATCGTAACAGAACATCACCATTTGCCTTCACAGGTAATAAGTTTGAATTCAGAATGCCTGGTTCTTCATTGAGTGTTGCTGATCCAAATATCATCTTGAATACAGCAGTCGCAAGCTCACTTGAAGATATTTATGAAGCTTTAAAAGATGTCCCAGAAGAAGAATTCGATCACGAAGTTTATAAACTTCTTAAAAAGATGCTTGACGAACATAAGCGTATTTTATTCAATGGTAATGGATATACTGATGCATGGCTTGAAGAAGCTAAGAAACGTGGCTTATATAACCTAAAGTCATTACCAGATGCTTTACCACAGTTCAAAGCTGAAAAGAATGTTGATCTCTTTACGAAATATCATATCTTTACTGAAAGTGAAATTGATTCACGTTATGAAATTAAGCTTGAGAACTACTCAAAGACAATCCATATTGAAGCATTGACAATGATTGATATGGTTAAGCGTGATTTCACCCCAGCACTCTTTAAATATATGAAGGCTGTAGAAGGTGAATTGTTAGATAAGAAAGCATTATTGGGCAGTGTTGATGGTTATGATCTCAGAGTCCTGAAAGAACTAGATGCATGCTCTAAAGCAATTGATGAAGGTTTAGCTAAGCTTGAAGCAGATGTGAAGAAGGCAGAAGGAGAAGTCGATTCACTTGCTCAAGCAGAGTTCTACCATAGTGTGATCTTGAAAGATATGGATGATTTACGTGTCCCAGTTGACACTGCTGAAGCAAAATTACCTTCAGAAGCCTTACCATATCCAACATATGATCAGTTATTATTCTCATTAAGATAAAATTAGATAGGAGAGGAATACGAGAAATGGAAAAATACATCCCTTTAGAAAAAGATGCCTGTGGTATCGGGGCAATAGTCAATATCGATGGTCATAAAGACAATCGTACATTGGATGATGCCTTACATATTGTAGAAAAACTAGAACACCGAGCTGGTAAAGATGCCAGTGGAAAGGTTGGCGATGGTGTTGGTATTTTGCTCCAGATCTCGCATTCTTTCTTTAAAAAAGCATTAAAAGATAGTGCGATAAAGATTGGTGAGGAACGTGATTATGGTATTGGTATGTTCTTCTTCCCTGATGACAGCCTAAAGAGTACTTTCGCAAAACGTATGTTTGAAGTCATTGTCGAAAAGAATGGCTTGAAATTTCTTGGTTGGCGTAAGGTCCCTGTTCATGATGAAATCCTAGGACAGGTGGCTAAAGACTGCATGCCTAATATTCTCCAGGGCTTTATTGAAAGACCAGAAAATGTTGCCCAGGGCTTAGATTTTGATAGAAAGCTCTATGTTGTTCGTAGAGAATTTGAACAGAGTAGTGAGGATACTTATATTTGTTCTCTCTCTTCACGTACAATTGTCTACAAAGGAATGTTTTTAGTAACCCAGCTGAGAAACTTCTATGATGATTTACGTGATCCTGACTACAAGAGTGCCATTGCCATTGTGCATTCTCGTTTCTCAACCAATACAATTCCTTCTTGGGAAAGAGCACACCCTTATCGTATGATTGCCCATAATGGTGAAATTAATACAATTCGTGGCAATAGCGATAGAATGCTCGCCCGTGAAGAAACAATGAGTTCAAGCGTATTAGAAGATGATATGGAAAAGATTCTTCCAGTGATTCGTCCATCTGGTTCTGATTCGGCTATGTTGGATAATACGCTCGAATTCCTCTATATGAATAATATGCCATTGCCTCTAGCAATGATGGTGCTGATTCCTGAACCATGGAAACATAACCGTTTTATGAGCGCAAGAAAGAAAGACTTCTATCACTACTATGCAACAATGATGGAAGCCTGGGATGGTCCAGCTGCTATTCTCTATACTGATGGTGATATTTTAGGGGCAACACTTGATCGAAATGGTTTAAGACCATCACGTTATTATCTCACTGATGATAATCGTCTTATTCTTTCAAGTGAAGTCGGTGTTCTTGATATTGATCCTGCTCATGTCATTACAAAATCAAGACTAGAACCTGGTAAGATGCTTCTTGTTGATACAAAGCAGAAACGTATTATTTCTGATGATGAATTAAAGAGCTATTACTCAAATATGCAACCTTATGGAGAATGGCTGGATTGCAATTTACTCCATCTCTCTGACTTAAAGATTCCAAACAAACAAGTGCCAACACACTCTCAGTTAGCACGTGATCGCTTATATAAAGTCTTTGGCTGGAATTATGAAGATGTCAAAGCTATGTTGATCCCAATGGCCACAAATGGTGTAGAACCAACAGCATCCATGGGACATGATATCCCATTAGCTATTCTATCTGATCACCATCAGCCACTCTTCTACTACTTCAAACAGCTCTTTGCCCAAGTCACTAATCCGCCTATCGATTCATTAAGAGAAAAGATTGTCACTGATACAACGGTCTATATTGGTAGTGATGGCAATCTTCTTGAAGAAAAAGGCAAAAACTGTCGTGTCTTAGAAATTGAAAATCCAATTCTCAATGGTGTTGACTTGATGAAAATCAAGAGTCTTAATCAGCCAGGCTTTAAAGCTAAGACAATCTCATTGCTTTACTATAAGCATACGTCTTTGAAGAAAGCGATAGAATCTCTCTATATCGCCATTGATAAAGCCTACAATCAGGGTTACAACATCATTATTCTAAGTGACCGTGGAGTGGATGAAAACCATGTGGCTATTCCTTCATTATTAGCTGTTTCTGCTGTTGAACAACATCTTGTATTAACGAAGAAGAAAACAGCGGTTTCTCTCATTCTTGAATCCGGTGAACCAAGAGATGTTCATCAGTTTGCAACATTATTAGGATTTGGTGCAACGGCCATTCAGCCATACCTTGCTCATGAGTGTATTGCTGAGCTTATTCACATTGGCATGTTGGACAAAGACTATTCAACAGCTGTTGAAGACTATAATAAAGCGATTCTTGGTGGAATCGTTAAAGTTATGGCTAAGATGGGTATTAGTACTTTACAGTCTTATGAATCAGCACACATTTTTGAAGCAATTGGCTTATCTCAAGAGCTTGTTGATGAATACTTTACTGGTATTGTCAGCAAGGTTGGCGGTATAGGTATTAAGGAAATAGAAGAAGGTGTGAATTTCCGTCATGATCATGCCTTTGATCCAATGGGATTAGGTGTCGATACAACATTGGATTCAATTGGTTTCCATAAATTACGTTCTGGTGAAGATAAAGAAGATCATCTCTATACACCAGAAGCTATCACTACACTTCAGTCATCATTAGTTCATGGTGACTATCAAGAATTCAAACGTTATACAGCGATGATTGATGATGAAAAGCGTCCTCATACATTGCGTAGTCGTATTGAGATTACGCCTAATCGTAAACCTGTTCCACTTGATGAAGTTGAACCAGCTTCTGAAATCGTTAAACGTTTCAAGACAGGGGCTATGAGTTATGGCTCTATCTCTAAGGAAGCTCATGAAACAATGGCTATTGCGATGAATCGACTTCATGGTAAGAGTAATACAGGTGAAGGTGGCGAAAATGAAGATCGCTTTAATAGCGAAAGAAACTCAGCTATTAAACAGGTTGCATCAGGTCGTTTCGGGGTCACTTCAGCTTATTTAAATAGTGCCATTGAAATTCAGATTAAAATGGCACAGGGCGCTAAGCCAGGTGAAGGTGGACACTTACCAGGAAAGAAGGTCTATCCTTGGATTGCCAAGACAAGATATTCTACACCAGGTGTATCCCTTATTTCACCACCACCTCATCATGATATCTATTCTATCGAAGACTTAGCACAGCTTATCTATGACTTAAAGAATGCGAATAAAGATGCAAGAATCTCTGTTAAGCTTGTTTCTGAAGCTGGGGTAGGAACTATTGCCTCAGGTGTAGCTAAAGCCGGTGCTCAGGTCATCTTAATCTCTGGCTACGATGGTGGTACTGGGGCTGCTCCAATTAGTTCCATCCATCATGCTGGCTTGCCATGGGAACTTGGTTTATCAGAAGCTCATAAAGCACTTGTTGCTAATGGGTTAAGAGACCGTGTTCTGATTGAAACAGATGGTAAGCTTATGAGTGGTCGTGATGTTGTCATTGCCGCATTACTTGGCGCTGAGGAATTTGGCTTTGCGACAACAGCATTAGTTGCCATGGGCTGTCGTATGATGCGTGTTTGTAATAAGGATACTTGTCCATTTGGTGTAGCAACACAGAACAAAGAATTACGTAAACGTTTCAAGGGTAAACCTGAATATGTCATGAATTTCATGATGTTCATTGCTGAAGAAGCAAGAGAAATCATGGCTGAACTTGGCTTTAGAACTATTGATGAAATGGTTGGTCATACTGATTGCCTCAAACAGCGTAAAGGTGATTTCCCAGTTGCAGATAAGATGGATTATGCCTCTATTCTTGATACGACATATGCTTCATCACCAATTAACCACTTCAATCCAGCTCATGTTTATGATTTCAAACTTGAAAAGACATTGGATGAACGTGTTTTGATTCCTACGCTTAAGAATTTCAAAGCTGGCGATCATAAAGAAATTGATGTCAAGATTACATCTACAGACCGTACTTTTGCGACAAGACTTGGCTCTGAAGTCACAAAGAAGTTTGGCAACAAGCTTGAGGAAGACAGTATTGTCATTAAGGCAAAAGGTGGTGCCGGTCAGTCCGTTGGGGCTTTCCTTCCTAAAGGTGTAACTGTGAGAGTTTCTGGTGATGCCAACGATGGGGCGGGAAAAGGCTTATCAGGTGGTAAGATTGTCATCAAGCCTGATGAGAGAGCACCATTTGATCCATCAAAGAATATCATTGTCGGTAATGTAGCCCTCTATGGAGCAACAAGCGGTAAGGCTTACTTTGAAGGTGTAGCCGGAGAAAGATTCTGTGTCAGAAACTCTGGTGCTATTGCGATTAGTGAAGGATGCGGTGATCATGGTCTTGAATATATGACAGGTGGTAAGGCTGTTATCCTTGGTCATACAGGCAAGAACTTTGCTGCTGGTATGAGTGGGGGCATTGCCTATGTACTTGATGAAGATCATACACTTTACTTAAAGATGAATAAAGATATGGTGACAATGCATGAAGTCACTGAAAAATATGATAAACAGGAATTACGTGATCTGATTGAAGATTATTATAAGGAAACAGGAAGCAAGAAGGCTAAGACAATCTTGGATGACTTTAAAAACTATATTCCTTGCTTCAAGAAGATTGTGCCTGATGATTATGCAAAAGTGATCAGATTAATCAGTCACTTTGAAGAACAGGGTATCTCCCATGAAAATGCACTCATGGAAGCATACCAGAAGGTCAGCAGAGAGGGGTAAGAAGAATGGGTAAACCAACAGGATTTATGGAATATACGCGTCATACAAATCCAGAACGCGCAATAGATGAAAGAATTAAGGATTACTTTGAATTCCACTCTTCTTTAGATGAACAAGAAAGAAAGACACAGGCTGCAAGATGCATGGATTGTGGTGTGCCATATTGTCAGAGTGCGATGGAAATCAAGCATCGTGTAGTGGGCTGCCCACTACACAATCTGATTCCTGAATGGAATGATGAAATCTATCATGGCCATCTCAATCATGCGTTAAGCAGATTGTTGAAAACAAATAACTTTCCAGAATTTACATCACGTGTATGCCCAGCCCTCTGCGAAAAGGCGTGCTTATGCGGCGTGAACGATTCTCCTGTCACAATTCATGATAATGAAAACTTTATCATTGAATCTGCTTTCAAAAATGCTCTGATGACTCCTCGTATTCCCGTTGTTAGAAGCAAAAAGAAGGTCGCAGTAATCGGCAGCGGGCCATCAGGACTGGCTGTTGCGGATTCGCTTAATCACAGGGGGCACCATGTTGATGTTTATGAACGTGATGATCGTATTGGTGGCTTGTTGATGTATGGTATTCCTAATATGAAGCTCGATAAGTCTGTTATTGAACGACGTCTTAAGCTCATGGAAGCAGAAGGTGTTGTCTTCAAGACAGGTGTCAATGTAGGCAAAGATATCACTAAGGAAGAACTGTTGAAAGAATATGATGCGGTTGTTCTTTGTGTTGGCTCAAAGCAAGCCCGTACATTACCAAATGTCAAGGTTGATAAGAATGTGATGTTTGCGGTTGATTATCTTGCTCATTCAACAAAGAATGTGCTTGCCAACAAAGCAGATAACCAGGCTAAAGGAAAGCATGTTGTTATTGTTGGTGGTGGGGATACAGGTAATGACTGTGTGGCCACAGCTATTCGTCAGCAGGCAAAGAGCGTTGTTCAGCTTGAAATGATGGGCGAACCACCTCTTGAAAGAACAGCTGATAACCCTTGGCCAGAATGGCCAAATGTCAAGAAGACAGACTATGGCCAGCAGGAAGCTATTCATGTCTTTGGTCATGACCCACGTATTTACAACACAACTGTCAAAGAAGTGATTGAAGAAAAAGGTGTCATGAAGAAAATCAAGACAGTTCAGGTGAAGTTTGAAAATGGCAAACTAACTGAAGTAGCTGGAAGTGAAAAGGTCATTGATTGTGATTTACTCATTATTGCAGCAGGATTCACTGGTGCTGAAAGCTATGTCACAAAAGCCTTCAAATTAAAAACAACACCAAGAAATACGATTTTAACGAATGAAGCGTATCAATGTGGCGATACTCCGCTCTTTGCAGCAGGGGATGGCCGACGTGGACAGTCACTTGTCGTTTGGGCAATTGCTGAAGGACGTAACTGTGCTGCGCATGTTGATCGTTATCTTATGGGCTATACAACAATGGAGTAAAGGTGTCCTGCCTTTATTCCATTTTTTTCTTTTTTCTCTTGCATTATCATATTTTTGTGTTATACTCATATGCGTCGCCTCTCCTTAGCTCAGTTGGTAGAGCATCTGACTCTTAATCAGAGGGTCCACGGTTCGAGCCCGTGAGGGGAGACCATTTAACGATTAGGAATCTGCGTAGGCAGGTTCTTTTTTTATTTGGAGGGATGAATATGGATTTTCATACTATACACCATATAGCCATTATCGTTAGTGATAGAAATCAGGCTAAAGAATTCTATATGAATAAACTTGGCTTTTCTTTAATACGTGAAAATGAACGTAAAGATCGACATGACTGGAAGATTGATTTAAAAATCAATGAAACAACAGAACTAGAAATCTTTGTCAAAGAGGATGCAGCCAAAAGACCAAGCTATCCTGAAGCCTATGGTTTAAGACATCTTGCCTTTCATGTTGATTGTGTAGATGATATGGTCAAAGAATTAGAAGCAAAAGATATTCCATGTGAACCAATACGCTTTGATGAATATACACATAAGAAAATGACTTTCTTCCATGATCCAGATGGCTTACCTATTGAGATTCATGAATAAAAAAAGGAGAATCAATGATTCTCCAAACGTGCGATTTGTTTTTTGAGTAATTCAACTTTCTTTTTGTTTTTGACAACGCCAATACCTTTTTCATAACAATCTACTAAAATCATTAAGCTACGCATATTGTTATGTTTGGCACAATCTTCAAGTAATGGAATAGCTTTCTTTGTATCTTTAGCGACATGCTCACCAGTGAGATAGAACTCTCCAAGTATACTGCCTGCTTCATAACTGCCCCTTCCATAAGCAATCTGAAGCCATTCTAGAGCTTTCTCTGTATTTTTCTCAACGATAATGCCACTGAAATAGAATGAGGCGAGATTCATCGCATCAATCTCATCACCCTGACTTGCGGCACTGATCAGGCTGTTTTCAGGATCGTTCTTGTTGATGCTTAAGGACTGTAATAGACGTAAGGACTGTTCATGTCCTAAGTTAGCTGCTTCTTTAAGATATTGGAGGGCTAAATCTGTTCTCTTGGCAATGAAATAATCAAAGGCAAGTCGGTTAAGATCTTCAGGCCTTTTGGTCTTGGCAGCAATCTGGCTTAAGGCAATAAAGTCATTGAGTGAGAGCACATCCCTATCTTTGAGATATTGTTCATTGTGCAGGAAATCTAAGAATTCAAAGGCATCTTCATATTTTGCTTGAAGGGCTTGTTTAAGATAGTATTTGAGAGCTTCTCTATCTTGGGGAACATGGGGATTGTCACCTAGATAGAAGACAGCGAGCTGATAGGCTGCTTGATCACTTTGATATTGGGCTGCTTTTTTCAAATAGGCCATACCTTGATCATAGTCTTGATAGGTATTGATATAGATTGAACCTGTCATGAAAAGTGATTCTTTATTGTTGTCTTTATTGCCATATTGGTAATATTGGAGTGCTTTGGCATCACTCTTTAATGTTTCATCAAAGAAATAGGCATCCGCAATAACCATCGCTGCTTCTTTATAACCTTGATCAAGTGCCTCATGTAATAATGCAAGTCCTTTGTCTTTATCACAACTCACACCAATACCATAAAGATAACATTCACCAAGATGACTCGTTTCTTCAACGTCACCAGCTTGATAACCTTTTAAAGCTTCTTGATATTCCTTTTTATTTGATTCATCTTGCCCCTGTACGAAATTAATTTGGGTTAGTAAGCTATAAGCTTCTTTGTTGCCAAGACTTTCCGCACGCTTTGCCCACTGCTTTGCTTTCTCATAGTCCCGTTCTACGCCTCTAGCCATCATATAGGACGTAGCGAGTTCAACCATTGCGGGAACATAGTAGAGATTTGCACTCTTTTCAAGATATTGAAAAGCACGTTCAGGATTATAGGAAAGATGTTCGCCATTAAAATATTCCATCCCTAGCTGAAAACAAGCATCAGGTTGATTTTCTTGGGCAAGTTCTCTTAGTTTTGTGATATATGTATTTTTCTTTTGAGGGGTATTCTTCTTTTTCTTTGTTCTTTTTGTTGCCATAATGCATTCCTCCTGTATCTTTATTATAGTGTATTTGAAAAGGGCGTGTTAGTGTAGAATTTTCTTGATTATTTTGTATTTGTTATTGACTTTGATGAATGAATTGAGTATAGTATAACACGTAATCTCTCCTTAGCTCAGTTGGTAGAGCATCTGACTCTTAATCAGAGGGTCCACGGTTCGAGCCCGTGAGGGGAGACCATTTTTTTATGACATGAGGACCTTTACAAGGTTCTCTTTTTTTCTATTATTTGATATAATACTGTTAATATGCGAGGGGAATAGTATGAATAGACAGAATGTAACAGATATCCAATTAGCTATTCTAGAATTAGATGGCTGTGTTTTCAATTTAAACCATTATCGTTACAATTTCTATAAGAATCTTGCGAGTCAACGTGATCTAACAGTAACACCTGAAGAATTTCATGAACATCTTGGAAATATGTACACGATGTATGATGAATTACCGCTCGCTAAAGCAGTGGGACCACAATTGTTGAACAAACGTGTGGAAAAAGATTTGTTGAATTATTTGCGCTTAAAGAAGGCAACAGTGCAAGAAGGTATTAATGAACTTATCGAATATTTTCGTCAAAAGCATATCAAGATTGCTGTCTTTTCCACTCATAAGACATCAACAGCTATGGATTACTTAGAACTTGCTGGTTTAAGTAAGAAGGTTGACTATGTGATTGGATCGGATACAAAATTAGCACCATTACCATCAACAGAAATGCTTTCTTTCTTAGCAGGACGCTATAAGGTTAAGGCAGATCAAATACTGGTTATTACAAGTATCTTTGCGTTAGAAAAAGCTGCTTCAAGCCTGGGTATGAATGTCATTTTTAAAGAAGATTTGACACCTGCTACGACAGAGGAAAAGCGTATTGCCTTCACTTGTGTGAAGAATATGTATGATGTGCTTAATACGGTGATGTTTGATCATCTTGAAAACTATAAGATTTTCGAACCTGCTTTAGGGATGACACCTGACTTGGATCGTAAACAGCTTAAAGAAGTCTATGAACGCTTAAAAGAAAATTACAAGGATGATCCTGAACTGTTGAAGGTAGTCGAGGATACTTATCGTAATCGCTTAGCTGACCTAGAAAGAGAGCATCCCCGCTTTATATTCAGTGATGAAGAAGATCCTATTACTTTACCAGTAGAATTAAGAGATTCTGAATTTGTTCATCGTATTAAATATACAACGGATGATACTCCTGAATCACCATCTTTTGTAGAACAGACGGAAGTCAAAGACGAGGATATGGATGAAGTTGGACAGTCATCATTTGAAGATGAATATCCAGCTAAAGAACAAGAAGACAAGCAAGAACCAGAAACCATTAAGGTTGCTGTAGATAATTCTGGGGCACTATCTCTTGATGATGAAGAAGCACAGGATTTAAGTGAAGTGCTTTCGAAGGTTCTTAATGAAGAACCGGAACCGATTCACTATCAAGCAGGAGAAGTCAGTGAAGATGTTATCAAAAAACGTCCTCATCCCATTCTCAATGGTTTATTGAATGTTGTCTTTACCTTGATGTTCTCTTTGTTAATCATGGTTGTTGGATTATTTGTTTATGTTATCTTTATCAATAACTTTGAAAGTGGTAATCTTCAAGGTGTTGCAGCCGTTTATCAACAATATTCTGATTTCTCAAATATGTACTTCAAGGCATTACTTGATGGTCTTCATTCCGTTATAAACTTTATTCCAAGCTATGCAAGCTTTACTTCAGGTAAGTATTTAAGCTATTCAGCAAGCCAGCTGGTGGCTGTTTATGTAACTAATACACTGATTATTATCGTTGTTGAAATTATTATTGCACTCATAAAACGTTTAAGAACACATAAGCAAGAAGAAGAGGAAGAATAAAAGAGCTCATGATAGAATAATCTATCATAAGCTCTTTTTCTTTGTATAGGCATAGAGAATTGCAATCTGTGTTTTCGCATCAACAATCTCCCCTTTTAAGACCATTTGATAAGCTTGTTCTAGAGGGACTTTGATGACCTTTAAGAATTCATCATCATCAGCCGGCTTACTGTCATCGACATGTTTAAAGTCAATAGCTTCATATAAATAATCCACTTCAGAACTATAACCAGGCGTTGGTAATAATTGAAGAATGAAATGCATTGTCTTTGCACGACGATCAGTTTCTTCCTCAAATTCCCTAAAGCAGGCTTCATTACGATCTTCGCCTTTTTCAAGCTTTCCTGCTGGAATTTCTAACGTATCGCAACCATGGGGATAACGATATTGTTTGACAAGAAGAATACAGCCATCTTCTATTGCGAGAATGCAAACACCACCACGATGATGAACAACTTCTCTTTTGGCTTTGCGTCCATCTTCGAGTTCTATATCATCATAAGTGACATGAATCACATTGCCATCAAATACTGTTTCACTTTTTAATTTCTTTTCCATTATTCCACCTCGTTCCCATTATATCATTAATCAAAGAAAAAAGAATGCGGGGGCGCATTCTTCGTTCTTTTATTCTCTTCTGATAATAGGGGGAGTAAGTTTTTGACTTACTATGAATACATTACCACATTTATATGAAAATGTAAAGGCTTACTTTTTGAAATGCATAGTAGTAATTGATGGGAAGTTGTTGTAAGGTATATGTGAAATAGGAGAATGTTATGAAAATATTAAAAATAGACCACCTGCATGAGAATCAGCGCATCGATAAATATTTAAATAAGCTTTTACCCAATGCCCCAAAAGGCTTTGTATATAAAATGCTCAGAAAGAAAGATGTTAAAGTTAATGGTGTAAAGGTGAAAGAAAATTATATTGTTCAGTATGGTGATGAAGTCAGTCTCTTTCTCTATGATGATCGTTTTGCGGAATATAGTAAAGCAACAACCATCTATGATTTACCTATTCAGTTCAAAGTGATTTATGAGGATGAACACATCCTCATTGTCGATAAGCCTGTTGGCTTGCTTGTCCAGCCTGATGAAAAGGAAGAAATCAATGTCCTTTCTAACCAGGTTCTCACTTATTTGTCTAAGAAGGGAGAATATGATCCCCAAAAAGATCTAGGTTTTACTCCTGGACCTGTTCACCGTCTAGATCGTAATACGAGTGGCTTAGTGATTTATGGTAAGGATATGCGTGCTCTTCAGGATCTTAATGAGATGATGAAGAAAAGGCATTGTATTGATAAGAAGTATTTGACAGTTGTCAAAGGACATATGGATGAGGCGGATTTAAAAGGTTATGTAGTGAAAGATCAGGATGCTGGCAAGATGCGTGTTGTCAGTGCTGACTATCCTAATGCTTTAACGATGCATACTCTTGTACATCCTCTTCGTTATGGCAATGATGTCTCTTTAGTAGAAGTGAGCTTGGTGACCGGAAGAACACATCAAATCAGGGTCCATCTTGCATCAGAGGGACATCCTGTTATGGGCGATCGTAAATATGGTGATTTTCATTGGAATAAGGAAATCGCTAAGTCATATAAATTCAATAATCAGCTTCTTCATGCTTATTCGCTTACCTTTACAAAACCATTTGGTTCAATGAAATATTTAAAGGATAAGACCTTTACTTCTCCATTAAGTGGAAAATTTAAGGAAATCGTTGATGACCTCTTTTAAAGTGCTTTCATCTTTGATATATCTATATTATAATGTAAACGTTAAGGGAGGAAAATCTTGTATGAAATTTTATATTGGTGTTGACTTAGGAGGTACGAATGTCCGTACACTACTTGTTGATGAGAAGGGACAGACTTATTCAGAAGTCAAGGAATCGACAGAAAGTGAAAATGGTCCTGAATATGTTGTCAGCAAGATTAAACGTATGATTCGTACATTGGATTATGATGCATGCAATGGCTTTGAAAACATACATGGTATTGGTGTTGGTGTTCCAGGACCTGTTGATACTGTCCATGGTACAATGATCATGGCAAGTAATTTACCAGGTTTTGCAGGATATCCAATTGCCAGTGAGCTTTCTGAAGAATTCGATAAACCTGTCTTTATGGATAATGATGCGAACTGTGCTGGTTTAGCTGAAGCTTTGCTTGGTGCTGGTAAAGGCTATCCAACAGTCTACTTCATCACTGTTTCAACAGGTGTTGGCGGTGCATTCATTGTGGATGGTAAGCTTATTTCTGGTGGACGTGGTCATGCAGGTGAAATCGGCAACATGATCATTAAGCCTAATGGACGTAAGCAGGGGGCATTAAACCCAGGTGCTGTTGAAGCGGAATGTTCAGGTACAGCTATTACGGCAAAAGCTCAGGCCATCTTGGGCAAGGATGTCATTAAGCATGCGGGGAATGTCTTTGAATTGGCATCAGAAGGTAATGCTGAAGCTAAGAAGATTGCTGATGAAGCTATTGATGAATTAAGCTCAATGCTGGCTAATATTGCTCATACTGTTGATCCACATTGCTTTGTACTTGGTGGTGGTGTCATGAAGAGCAGAGATTATTTCTGGGATACTTTAAATGAACAGTTCAATAGTAAGATTCATGTTGGTATGCGTAATCATATTCCACTTTTATTAAAGAAGCTTGATGACTGTGGTGCGATTGGTGCAGCAATGTTACCAATGAGTCAGCTAGGTGAATAAGAAAAGCAGGGAAACCTGCTTTTTTTGTTGGTAGATAAGTAGATATCTTGATTATTTTGGAAATTTGTTTTTTAATGGAGGGTGACGAAAATGAGAGGAGTAGGATTATGGAAAGAGTTGTATTAGGTTTAAGTGGAGGCGTAGATAGTGCTGTTGCAGCTTATTTGTTGAAGGAAGCAGGTTATGAAGTTGTACCTGTCTTTATGCGTAACTGGGATTCACAGCTCAATAATGACTATTTAGGCAATCCAACTATAAATGATGATGTCTGTTCACAGGAAGTGGACTATGCCGATGCTAAAGCTGTTGCAGAACATCTTGGCTTAGAATTAAGACGTGTTGATTTTATTAAGGAATATTGGGATCGTGTCTTTACTTATTTCTTAGAAGAATATGCGAAAGGGCGCACACCTAATCCTGATATCCTCTGCAATAAAGAAATCAAATTCAAAGCCTTCCTTGATTATGCTTTCTCCATTGATGCAGACTGGATTGCGACGGGACATTATGCGCGTATTGAACATCACCAGGATGGAGAAAGTGTCATGTTAAGAGGTGTAGATAATAATAAGGATCAGACTTATTTCTTATGTCAGCTTAATCAGCATCAGTTAGAACGTGTCCTTTTCCCACTTGGTGATATCACAAAGCCAGAAGTCAGAAAGATTGCCTTAGAACAGAATCTTCCTGTTGCCAAGAAGAAAGACAGCACGGGTATTTGTTTTATTGGTGAACGCGACTTCAAAGCCTTCTTAAAGAACTATATTCCTGCTAAACCAGGGAAGATGGTGGATATTGAAACAAAGAAGGTCATTGGTGAACATCAAGGTATTATGTATTATACAATCGGACAAAGAAAGGGTCTGAATATTGGTGGTAAGGGTGGTCCTTGGTTTGTATGTGGAAAGGATTATGACCAGAATATCCTCTACATTGCCCAAGGTGATCAGAATAAATGGCTGATGAGTGATGGCTGCACTGTGACGGATGTCAACTGGATCTCTGGTAAACCACTAGTAGGTGAATATGACTGTACTGCAAAATTCAGATATCGCCAGAAAGATAATGATGTTTCCATTCATTTCAATGAGGATGGTACACTTTATTGTACATTTAAGAACCAGGTCAAGAGTGTGACACCAGGACAGGAAGCTGTCTTCTATCAAGGAGAAGTATGTCTTGGCGGAGGAACAATCGATAAGGTCTATAAGAATAATGAGGAGATAACATACTTATAATGCTCACATATACAGGAATGATTACCCGCATACGGTATTATAATGAAGAATCAAAGTTCATTGTGGCAACATTTGAAGCAAATGAAGAAATGACACCTTTTACGATTACTGGCAATATGAGTTATGTCGAAAGTGATGAACGTTATCGTATAGAAGGAGAATTTATTCATCATCCCCGCTATGGCAAGCAGTTCCAGTTAAAGAGCTATGAAGTTCTATTGGCGGATGATCGTGAACGTATTATTCGCTATCTCTCTTCATCGCTTTTTAAGGGCATTGGCGAAAAGCAGGCAACAGCCATTGTTGATGCATTGGGAGAGGATGCTTTAAAGATGATTAAGGAAGATGCGAGCTGTCTGGTTGGCATTAAGGGCATGAATAAACAAAAAATCGATACCATCAAACAAGTTATTGATAATCAATCCTATGACCAACAAGTCCTTTCTTTCTTTATGGGCCATGGTATTTCAACACGTAATCTTGGCCTGATT
This sequence comes from Sharpea porci, assembly GCF_009695655.1. GTDB lineage: Bacteria > Bacillota_I > Bacilli_A > Erysipelotrichales > Coprobacillaceae > Sharpea > Sharpea porci. Next base: position 81,857 of record NZ_VUNM01000001.1, on the reverse strand, counting down.
CAAGGCTTTTATAAAGAGAAGACATTGGATGTCTTGCAGAATAATCCTTATCAGCTTATTGATGATATTGATGGGGTGGGCTTTAAGAGTGCAGATACGCTCGCTAAAAAGCTTAATTTTGCGGATGATCATCCTTACCGTTTAAAAGCAGCTGTTGCCTATGCGTTAACGGAGCGTTGCTTTCAGACAGGGTCATCTTATGCTTATCTTGATGAAATCAAGAAAGCAGCTCATCGCTTTGTACCCCAGTTAACGTCTGAACACTTTGATGAATATTTAAAAGATCTTCTTGATGACCATAAGATCATCAAAGAAGATGAACGTTATTATCCCTATGATCTCTATGATTCAGAAATCACAATCTCATCCCTCTTTAGAAAATTCTCCGAACTTCCTTTAGCTACGCTAGATGAAGCACGTTTAGAGGAACAAATACATGAAGTTGAAAAGCAGCTTGACATTACCTATGACAGTACACAAAAAGAAGCTATTACAACCTTTATGCGCAGTCCTGCAACAATTCTCACAGGAGGACCAGGAACGGGGAAGACAACTATTGTCAAAGCTATTTTGCGTATTTTCAAAAGCTTCTATCCCGATGACCAGATTGATCTTGTCGCACCAACAGGCAGAGCCGCAAAAAGATTAAGCGAGCTAACCGGCCTTGAAACCGCAACTATTCATCGCTTGTTGAAATGGGATATGCATACGAACACATTTGGCATGAATAGCGCCAATCCTCTTTCCACTCGCTTGCTTGTGATTGATGAATTTTCAATGGTGGATAGTGTGCTCTTTGCGAAACTTCTAGAAGCAAGTGGGCATGTCAATAAGATTCTCTTAATTGGTGATGACCAACAATTGCCTTCTGTCTCACCAGGGAATGTTCTTGCTGATATGATTAAGAGTCATCTTGTCCCTGTCATTGAACTCAACAAGATCTATCGTCAGGAAGAGGGCAGTGGAATTGTCACTTTAGCCCATGCTTTGCGTAATGATGTCTATGATGAAACCATCTTCAGACAATATCATGATATTCATTTTATCAGTATTCCTAATTATGAAGTTGTTGGTGAAGTACTTGATATAGTGAAATCGTATATCGATGATGGCTATGAAGACAAAGATATTCAGGTCCTATCGCCGATGTATCAAGGCGTTGCCGGTGTTGATGCATTGAATGAAGCATTGCAGTCTTTACTCAATCCCCCTTCACCACTCAAGGATGAGCTGAAAGTTGGTGCTCGTATCTTTAGAGTGGGTGATAAGATTCTCCAGCTTAAGAATCGCCCAGATGATGAGGTCTTTAATGGTGATATTGGGACGTTGGTGGAAATTATCAAGAAGACACCTGCTCATCCAAGCAATACGATTGTTTGTGATTTTGATGGTGTGCAAGTAGAATATATTGATGGTGATTTCGGTGTTATTACCCATGCCTATTGTATGACAGTACATAAATCCCAGGGCAATGAATTCCCTGTTGTCATCATGCCCGTTCTTTCTGACTTTGGTATCATGAATAGAAAGAATCTTCTTTATACAGGCCTATCTAGAGCGAAGAGCGCGCTTTACTTGCTTGGTGCAACCCAGGTCTTTAAGGCAGCCATTAATCGCAAAGAGAATTTAGCGGCACGCAGAACGACTCTGACACAACGTATGAGCGATGAAATGATGGGTTTCTCGTTTGATGATTTTGAATAAGAACTGTGAACAACTTCAACTATCTTAGAAATACATTAAAATTATCTTTATAATTTACATAATCTTAACATTTCCTTAAGTATAGCTTGATATTTATCATTTTCTTTTGAACTATAATGAAGGCAAAGGAGAAGATAAGTATGGAGATTTCGAATTGGTTATCTTTGGCAGGTGGGCTTGCTTTGTTCCTCTTTGGGATGACTGTTTTGTCTGATTCGCTTGAAGAAGCTGCTGGATCTAAACTTAAGGATATATTAGAAAAACTGACAAATAGTAAACTCAAAGCGGTACTTGTAGGTATCGGTGTCACAGCTGCCTTGCAGTCATCAAGTGCGATGACTGTCATGCTCATTGGTTTTATGAATGCCGGCTTAATGAACCTACAAAGATGTATCTGGGTTGTGATGGGTTCCAATATTGGTACGACAATAACAGCACAGATGATTGCCATTAACGTAGGTGCCATTGCGCCAGTCTTTGCGGTTGTTGGTGTCTTTATGCATATGTTTGCCTCTAAGAAAAAGACAAAAACAATTGGTACGCTCTTAACAGGTTTTGGTGTTCTCTTTATGGGCTTGAGTATGATGAGTGATGCGATGGAGCCATTACAGAAGTCAAAAGCTTTTCTTCATCTCATGACAACATTATCCAATCCAATACTCGCTATTGGATTTGCAGCTGCCTTTACAGCCTTGATCCAATCATCAGGTGCTGCCATTGGTATCTTGCAGACTTTGGCAATGAAGGGCCTGATTCCTTTCTCTACAGCGGCTTTCATGGTTTGTGGCTTAAATATTGGGACATGTATTACAGCTGTGCTCGCAAGCATGAGTGGTGATCGTCGTCCTAAACGTATTGCAGCTTTCCATGTTCTCTTTAACTGCATTGGGACATTAATCTTTGTAGGCATTATTGCCTTTACACCAATCTTAAGTATTGTACAGTCTTTCAGTGTGAATGCGGCAAGTCAGATTGCTAACTTCCATACCGTCTTTAATATCGGTACAACATTCTTGTTGTTGCCTTTTGATAAGATGTTGTTGAAAGTCATCTATAAGATTATTCCTGAAAGAAGTGAAGAAGAAGCTGCTAGCTATGTATCAGAAAAGCTTCCTCGTACAAGTGCATCCTTTATTGAATAATCGTTTGCGAAGTGTTCCTTAGTGGGGACACTTTTTCTAGCTATGACAGTTGATTTTTAGAGCTTGATTTTATATAATAACGGGGTAAATCGTTGAGAAAGATTAAATTCTTAGAGGCTTAAAGAGAGAAGATGGCTGGTGAAAATCTTCAGTCGATAAGAGTGGGCTACTTTCGAGAGTGATGCAAACATCAACGTCTAACTCGCGTTAAGAGTCTTAGAGGCAGTAGAAATACTGTGAACAAGGATGGTACCACGATGAAGTCGTTCCTTTTTAGGAGCGGCTTTTTTATTTGAGGAGGACTTATGAAAAAACTAACTGGTAATCAGACAAGACAAATGTTCCTTGATTATTTTAAGAGTCAAGGTCATATGATTGAACCTGGGGCAAGTTTAATTCCCCATAATGATCCTACATTACTTTGGATCAATGCCGGTGTTGCGGCATTAAAAAAATACTTTGATGGCACAGAAAAGCCTGCCAGCAATCGTATTGCGAATGCACAGAAATCTATTCGTACAAATGATATTGAGAATGTCGGTAAGACAGCTCGACATCATACTTTCTTTGAAATGCTGGGTAACTTCTCGATTGGGGATTATTTTAAAAGAGAAGCAATTCATTTTGCCTGGGAATTCTTAACTGGTGAAGACTGGATCAATATGGATAAGGATAAGCTTTATGTAACTGTTTATACAGATGATGAAGATGCTTATCGTATCTGGACAGAGGAATGTGGTGTTGATCCCTCACATATGTGGAAGACAGATGATAACTTCTGGGAAATCGGTGAAGGTCCTGGTGGTCCTGATTCAGAAATCTTCTATGACCGTGGGGAAGCTTTCGACCCAGATCATATTGGTATTCGCTTATTGCATGAAGATTTAGAAAATGATCGATATGTTGAAGTATGGAATATCGTTTTCTCACAGTTTGACTGTAATCCAGCTATTCCTAGAAGCGAATATAAAGAATTACCACATAAGAATATTGATACAGGTATGGGTCTTGAAAGACTTGTTTCAATTATTCAGGGTGGTGAAACTAACTTTGATACCGACTTATTCTTACCAATCATTCATGCAACAGAAAAAATGTGTAATGTCAAGTATGAAGATAACAAAATGGCATATCGTGTGATTGCCGATCATATTCGTACGGTAACATTTGCCTTAAGTGATGGGGCAATGTTTGATAAAGCAGGACGTGGTTATGTTCTTCGTCGTATCTTAAGAAGAGCGGTACGTTATGGAAGAAGCTTAGGTATTGATCATGCTTTCTTATATGAACTTGTGGATGTTGTTGTAGATATTATGAAGGAATTCTATGACTATTTACCAGAAAAGGCAGAGTTCGTTAAAGCTGCTGTGAAGAAGGAAGAAGAAGCTTTTGCGAAGACATTAACACAGGGTGAAAAGCGTATTCAGAACTTTATGGATCAGGCTGATGAAAAGCTTATTGATGGTAAGACAGCCTTCATGCTTTATGATACATATGGCTTCCCAGTAGAATTAACAACAGAAATTGCCGAAGAAAAAGGCTTCGCAGTTGATTTAGAAGGCTTCCAGGAAGAAATGCGTCTCCAGCAGGAAAGAGCAAGAAATGCCCGTGGTGACTTAGAGTCATTCGCTTCACAGAAAGCAGATTTGATGGACTTCACAGAACCATCATCATTTACATATGATGATGCCCCATTAACTGCCAAAGTTATTGGTGTCTTTGAAAATGGTGTTAAGTGTGATGAAATCACATCAAAAGGTGAAGTCATCTTTGATACAACAAGCTTCTATGGCGAAATGGGTGGCCAGGTCGGTGATACTGGTGTTATTGAAAATGAAGACACATATGCCTCAGTCACAGATACAAAGAATGCCCCAAATGGACAGCACCTTCATTTTGTCGCTATTGAAAAAGGCGCTATTCGTGTGGGCGATACATTCACTTTGAAAGTTGATCAGAAGAAACGTGCTTTAATTGAAAACAATCACTCAGCAACACACTTATTAGATGCTGCCTTAAAGAAGGTTTTGGGTGAACATGTTGCTCAGGCAGGTAGTTATGTCGATAGTGAACGTTTGCGTTTCGACTTTACACATCCAGCTAAAATGACAGAAGCTGAACTGAAGGAAGTTGAAGCCTTAATCAATAAAGAAATCTTTGCCGGTATTCCTGTTGATACAGAAATTATGCCTAAAGATGAAGCTTTGAAGAAAGGTGCAACAGCTTTATTTGATGAAAAATATGGGGATGAAGTTCGTGTTGTTTCAATGGGAGATTTCTCTATTGAATTATGTGGTGGCTGCCATGTTGCGAATACAAGCCATATTGGTCTCTTCAAGATTCTGATGGAGACATCAGTTGGTTCAGGGGTAAGAAGAATTGAAGCAGTAACTTCAACAGCTGCTTATGAAGCACTTAAGCAGGAAGAAGAAACAGTCACTAAGATAGCTGAAGTACTGAAATTGAAAAACAGAGCTTCAACATTTGAGAAAGTCGAAGAATTAGTTCAGCATTACAACGCTGCTCAAAAAGAAATCGAAAAGCTTACAGCTAAGCTCAATAGCTTAGAAGCTAAAGCCAAAGCGCAAGATGTTGAAGAAGTGAATGGTAAGAAATTCCTCTACGTTCATGTTGAAAAGAATCCTAAGGATGCTAAACAGTCATGCTTTGATTATCGTGATAGCTTAGGTCATGGTGTTGTCTTAATGACATCAACATTTGAAGGCAAAAATAGCTATTATGTAGGTGTGACAAAAGATCTTACTAAAGAGCTTAAAGCGGGCGATTTAGTCAAAGCAATCAACCCAATTTTAAATGGCCGTGGTGGTGGTAAGCCAGATATGGCACAGGGTGGCTGTGAGAATTTAGATAAAATCAATGAAGCTGTGGAATTGATTAAATCTAAAATGTAAAATCCTAGTATTTTCTTTAGAATTAGTATAAAATGTGGTATAGGTAAAACAAGAGGAGTTGATTATATGGGAAAAGATTTTACACAGACAAGAGTCTTTAATTCAGAAGAATTGAAACGTGAAGTCATTCATTCCAATCTGAATACAGTCGCCCAGGCACTAGAAGAAAGAGGATATAATCCAGTTCATCAGATAGCTGGCTATCTTATCTCTAACGATCCAGCCTATATCTCTTCTCACAAGAATGCACGTTCCATCATCCAACAAATCGATCGTGATGAAATTATTGAAGAACTTGTAAAGTTCTACTTGGAGTCAGAATAATGGAAAAGATTCTTGGCTTGGACTTAGGCTCACGTACTTGTGGCATTGCGATGAGTGATGCCTTAGGTATGCTTGCACATGGAGTAGAGACATATCGCTTCCCACAGCCTGACGCCTATAAGAATTGTGCGAAACATATCAAAGAAATCGTAGAAGCAAATGATATTCATACGATTGTTCTTGGCTTACCAAAGCACATGAATGGGGATCTGGGAGAACGTGCCCAGATTTCCATTGATTTTAAGAAACGCCTCGAAGATATGATGGATGTAGAAGTTATTCTAGAAGACGAACGTTTAACAACAGTTATTGCCACGAATAATCTTTTATTTGGGGATGTCTCACGTAAAAAACGTAAACAAGTTGTTGATAAGATGGCTGCTGTTGAGATTCTTCAAGGTTATTTAGATCGTAATAGGAAGTGAGAGAAATGCACTTTAACTTCTATGATGCCTCTCACCAATTACATCATTGTTCTATTTTATTGAAACATGATATTGGGGATAAGCACTATATTCTATTTATGGATGAGAATAATGGGGATGAAGTCATTTCTGCAAGAATAGATGACGAAGGTCATCTTTTTCCTTTAACGAATGGAGAAATGGAAGAAATGCAGGATATCTTTGCGCGCTATTTACACCAGGATGAAAGAACAACAGATCATTGTCATAATTGTGTCTGTGATGAAGAGAAGTGTCCTAGCTGTGAAGATTGCCCCCATGCATCATTCTAGAAAGAGGAGAATACAATGGGACTTTTTAATCGTACAAAAACTGTTGATATCTTTTTTATTGGTTGTGATGGGACAGAAGTGGATCGTGGAATCTATTCATTTTATTTGAATGTCAATAATGGTGAACTCATCAAGAAGTCTTTTGTCAAGAGTTTGGCCAATCCAATTGCCCTCTCTAGAGCAGGACGCTGGATGTATATTACTTATCGTAATGGTACTGGTGCAGTAACGGATGGTGGTGTCTGGCAATATGCCTGTATGGAACTTCAGTTAGGTCTAGCTGCCCGTGTCCATAATGAAGGCAAAACTTATACACAGGTCATTGTTTCCCCTGATAAAACGCATGCTTATGCGATTGACTATTATAATGGGGAAATCATTACTATGCCTATTTTAAAAAGTAAGCTTGTACGTGTCAGTGAGACAAAGAAGCTTGAAGGCAAGGGAATTGATCCTATTAAGCAGACAGAAAGTCATCCTTCACAGATCCTTTTTACGCCCGATGACAAATATGTTGTTGTACTGGATATGGGTGGAGATACAATTCATGTCTATACACTTAATGAAAAAGGTTATCTTCAAGAAGATCTTGAACGTACATTGAAGACCAATCCAGGGACGGGACCTCGCAAGATGATCTTCTCTAAAGACAAGAAATATGCCTACTGTATCAATGAGATTGCCTCAACAATTACTACATATGCCTATCATGATGGACATTTCACATTATTAGAAGAAAAGCTTACCTATATCAAAGAAGATTTTGAAGGTGTCAATGTCCCAACTGATATTGTTATGACAGAAGATAATCAATATATCGCTGTGACAAATAAAGGTGATGATACTATTGTTCTCTTTGAAAGAGGGGATGATGGTTTATTAAAGCGTAAGGATCTTATTGAGACGGATGCTGGACCAGTCGCCTTGGAAATCTTTAGAGATCGTTGGCTTGTTGTTGTTAGTAAACAGGGTGGCAGTGTTGAAAGCTTTGAAATCAGAAAAAATGAGAAGCGTGGTATTCTTTTTGAAACACATTCAGCTTATGCCCTTCATGCTCCTACATGTATTGCTAAGGGAGCAGAAAATTTACGTGTTGTCTAAGACGGAGAAATCCGTCTTTTCTTGAGGAAAAATGAGGATAATGGGAAAGAATATGCTATAATCGGATAACGAAAGATGATTATTGAGGAGAATATGATATGAAGAAAATCACAAAAATTATCATTGCCATCCTACTTATCATTGTCATAGCAGTGATTGGTGGTGTGCTTTTTTATAAGACAGGGATTCAGGCTGTTTCAAACAAGAGTAAGAATGTTGTTGTTGAAGTCAAGAAAGGGACGAATGCATCCACGGTATTAAATGAACTTGATGCTAAAGGTCTCTTGAAGAATAAAATGGCGACTAAGCTCTATGTGCGTTTAGAAAAGCCTGAGCTTAAAAGTAATGCTTATCGTCTTAATACAAATATGGATGTCAAAAAGATCTTTAAGATTCTTTCTACTGGTGATAAGAAGTATATTGCCAATGGTGTCTTGACGATCACGGAAGGTGAAACGATTCCCCAGATTGCGACAAAGGTTGCTAAGTTACTTAAAACTGATCAGACAACTGTTCTTAATCAATGGAAGGATATCAATTATCTTAAGACCTTATCCAATAAGTATTGGTTTATCAATGAAGCAGATATAACAAATCCTTCTTTGCTTTATCCATTAGAAGGCTATCTCTATCCTGAAACATATTATATTAATGCTTCAAAGCCTACCCTTGATGAAATCACAACAAAGATGCTTGATACTATGGATCAGCACTTAACAGTCTATAAAGACCAGATTTCTAAGAGTGGATTTACGATGCATCAATTCTTAACACTTTCTTCAATTGTTGAAAAAGAAACTCTCTATGACAAAGACATTAGCCCTATTGCTGGCGTCTTTATCAACCGTCTCAATAAGAATATGCCTTTAGGTTCAGATATTACTATTAACTATGCCTTAGGCAGAACAGGAGTCAAGGTGACAAGTGATATGTTGAAAACACCTTCGCCATATAATACATATCTCAATAAAGGTCTGCCTGTAGGCCCAGTCGCAAGCGTACAGGACAAAACAATCAAAGGTGTTCTTAACTATACCAAGAGTGACTATCTCTACTTCTTTGCGAAAAAGGATGGCACTGTTGTTTACAGCAAGACCTATCAGGAACACCAGGAAGCAATTAAGAAATATAAGTGGTATTAAGATGAAATATTTAGAAGATTTAGAACAATCAGCATTAGATCGTGATATTCCCATCATGCAAAGAGCAGGTCTTGAAGAACTTATTAGTGAGCTATTAAAACATCAGTCTTCAACTGTTCTTGAGATTGGTTCCGCAATTGGCTATTCGGCATTAATGATGGTCAATAATGTAGATAATCTCAAAGTGGAAACGATTGAACGTGATGATGAACGATATTTAGAAGCCCATCAAAATATTCATGATTATCATCAGGATGACCATATTATTCTTCATCATGATGACGCATTATTAATGTCGACAGAAGAATTACAAGCAGCACCCTATGATTGTCTATTCATTGATGCAGCTAAAGCCCAATATCAGAAATTCTTTGAGAAATATATTCCCTATGTCAAGAAGGATGGTTTTGTCTTTGTCGATAATTTAGATTTTCATGGTATGATTTATGATATTGATCATATTAGAAATAGAAATACAAGAGCACTAGTGCGTAAGATTAAACGTTTTAGAGATTGGATTAAAAATAATGATCTTTATGATGTTGAATATCGTGAGATTGGTGATGGTATTTGTATTATTACAAGAAAGGATTTTGAATGAAACTAGCATTACATATAACCAATTGTGATTATTTAAGTGATTATCTTGATATGGGTGTCGAGATGTTTATTGTTGCTGGAGAATATGGGACATATACAACAGAACATTTCTCTCTTGAAGAGATTGAAGCCCTTCAAAAGCGGGTAAAGCATCTCTATGTGATGGTCAATGGCCTCTATGACGAACATGAATTAGACGGCTTGTTTGCCCATATAGATGCCCTGTCAGGATTATCAATAGATGGCCTGATATTTCAGGACTTTGGTGTATTGGAGTATGTGCGTGAAAAGGGCTATCATTTCGATATGATGTATAACCCTGAAACACTCAATACGAATCCTAATACACTTAATACTTTATCAACAGCAGGTGTGACAAGTGCCTTTGTGGCTAATGTCATCCCTTTAGCAGAACAGCTTGATATAAAACATCATACCAATATCCCTTTGATGCTACAAATTGCCGGGGTACAGTATATGATGAGCTCTAAACGGGCGCTCATTTCTAACTATGAAGAGGCAAGTGGAAAAGTGCTTAACCATCAACCTGGTGTCCTCACAATAAAACCCCAGGGCCTTGATTTTACATGTTATGCCTATGAGGATGAACGTGGCACAACAATCTATTCCCAGACAAGATTAATGATGCTTGATTTATTAAAGCAGGTCAGAGACTTTGATTATCTTTATATCGAAACACTCTTCATGTCACCAAGTGAAGCAATTGAAACTGTTCATGCCTATAGTGATACATTGGCTCATCTTGATGACTTATTGTATGGCAAATATGTCAAAGAATACGAACAGCTCTTACATCAGCTTAATATTCCTATGGATCGTGGTTTTATTGATGAAGCAACAATCTATCATCTCGAAGATGTGAAACGGAGGGATGCAAGTGAAAGAAATCAGTAAAATGATTGATGGCAAACGTGTCATCGTAAAGAAACCTGAATTGCTGGCGCCAGCAGGTAATTTAGAAAAATTAAAGATTGCTGTGCTCTATGGTGCGGATGCCGTCTTTCTTGGTGGCAAGGAATTCTCCTTGCGTTCAGCTGCAAGTAACTTCTCATTAGAAGATATTCGAGAAGGCGTCAATTTTGCCCATCAGCACAATAGTGATGTTCATGTAACATGTAATATCATTCTTCATAATGATAATCTAGAGGGCATTAAGGATTATCTACAGGCACTTGATGATATTGGTGTTGATGCAATTATTGTTGCTGATCCCTATATCATGATGCTTGCCAAAAGCATGCATCTTTCTCTTGAAGTGCATGTCTCAACCCAGATGTCAACGCTCAATAGCTCCGCTATTCGTTTCTATCAGCATTTAGGTATGGACCGTGTTGTCTTTGGGAGGGAAACGACTTTTGAAGACGTGAAGGTCATTCGTCAAAAATGTCCTGATATTGATTTGGAATATTTTATTCACGGAGCTATGTGTATTGCTTATAGTGGTCGTTGTATGCTTTCAAATTATTTCTCAAGACGTGATGCAAATAGGGGCGGATGTAATCAGAGTTGTCGCTGGAATTATGATCTATATGAAGATGATAAACAGGTTAATGGTGAAGGGGATGTCCCTTATACTATGGGCAGCAAGGATATGGCTTTAGTGAATCATATTCCTGAATTGATTGAATGTGGGATTGATTCCTTCAAGATTGAAGGTCGAATGAAGTCATTGCATTATATCGCTACTGTTGTTTCTACGTATCGTAAGCTTATTGATGCCTATTGTGCTGATCCAGACAACTTCGTAATAAGTGACTGGTATGAAAAAGAACTGGAGAAATCAGCTAATCGTGCGTTCTGTACAGGCTTTTTCTATGACCACCCTAAAGCAAATGAACAGCTCTATAATAACCGCGATGAACATCCAACACAGGAATTTGTAATGCGCGTTATTGATTATGATGAAGACAAACATATGATGAAGATTGAACAACGTAATTATTTCAAAAAAGGTGATCAGATAGAAATATTCTCTCCCCACCACTCCAATCTTTATTTCACTGTTGAGAAGATTTATAATGAGGATAATAGAGAGGTGGATGTTGCTAATCATCCAATGGAAATTCTCTATATTCCAATCAGTCAGAAAGTTTATGTAAATGATATGGGAAGGAAGGTTAGACATGAGTAATAAAGCCATTATCATTGGAATTGCCGGAGGGAGTGCTTCGGGCAAGACAACGATTGCAAGAAAGGTCTGTGAAGCTTTTAAGGGAAAGCACAAAGTCATCATTGTGAAGCAGGATGACTATTATAAGGATCAAAGTGATAAACCGATGAGTGAACGTCTGAAGACGAACTACGACCATCCTTTTGCCTTTGATACCGGCTTGCTTGTCGAACAGCTCAAGCGTCTTAAAAATAAGGAACATGTTGAAAAGCCTATCTATGACTATAGTGCCCATACAAGAAGTGATAAGACAGAAATTATTGAAGGAAGAGATGTGATTATCTTGGAAGGTATTTTTGTCTTAGCAGAAGAGGAAGTCCGTAATCAGTGCGATATTCTTGTTTATGTGGATACGGATAGTGATATTCGTTTTATTCGCCGTTTAAGACGTGATATTGAAGAAAGAGGTCGTACTCTTGATAATGTATGTCATCAGTATCTTTCAACGGTTCGTCCAATGCATGAAGCTTTTATTGAACCAAGTAAGAAGTATGCCCATGTCATTATTCCTAATGGTGGCGAGAATGTTGTTGCCATCGACTTGTTGGTGACAAAGATTAGGTCAATTGTTGATAAATAAAAAGAAGTATGCTATATTTACAAAAGCGAGGTGAAACACATGGATAATGTAGTACAGTTAACTATCGAAGGTAAGAAAAAGCTTGAAGATGAGCGTAAAAATCTGATTGAAGTAGAAAGACCTAAAGTCATTGAAGAAATCGCATTCGCAAGAAGCCAGGGTGACTTATCAGAAAACGCTGATTACGATGCAGCTAGAGATAAACAGGCACATATTGAAGCACGTATTAAAGAAATTGAAGTCATGCTTGAAAATGCCAAGATTATCGAAAGTGCTGATATTGATAAATCAACAGTACAGATGGGTGCAATCGTAACAATTGAAAGCTTAGATGAAAATAAAGAAGCCGCATATAAAATCGTAGGTTCATTTGAAACTGATCCATTTAATGGCAAAATCTCAAATGAATGTCCACTCGCCAAAGCAATCATTGGTCATGGTATTAATGAAATTGTATCTGTCGGTGTTGCTAAGCCTTACGAAGTACGTATCAAAGCAATTTCCTATGAAGCATAATGAGGAGCAATCCTCATTTTTTTTGCATTTAAAAAGATGGCCGAAGCCATCTTTCTAACCTAATAACATACGGTCGTTCACAAATTCTGATCCTGAAGCTTCCTCAAACTTCTTTAAGAGATCATTCACTGTGAGCTTTTTCTTTTCCTCACCTTTCACATCATAGATAATCTGACCATCATACATCATGATCAGACGATTACCTACATCAATGGCATCCTGCATATTATGCGTTACCATCATGGTCGTGAGATGCATTTCATCAACAATCTTATTTGTCAGCATAAGGACTTTTGAACTTGTTGCGGGATCAAGAGCAGCTGTATGTTCATCAAGAAGCAGAACCTTAGGCTTTGTCAATGTCGCCATCAACAAAGTAATAGCCTGGCGCTGACCACCGGATAGAAGGCCAACCTTGCTTGTCATACGTGTTTCTAGCCCTAAGCCTAGTTTCTTCAACTCTTTCTTATAATCATCAAGTTCGCTTTTCTTAACACCCCAGCTAAGCCCTCGGCGTTGACCACGTCTTGCTGCCATGGCAAGATTTTCCTGAATGCTCATGTCGGCAGCAGTACCCATCATTGGATCCTGGAAGACATGGCCAATACGACTTGCACGCTTATATTCTGGATCTAAGGAAATATCGTCATCATCAAGATAGATATGACCACAGTCAATAGGATAAACACCTGCAACCATATTCATCAGGGTTGATTTACCAGCTCCATTACCACCGATAATTGTTACAAAGTCACCATCTTCAAGTGTGAGATTGATATTCTTGAGAGCTTTCTTTTCGTTGATTGTACCAAGATTGAATGTCTTGGAAACATTCTTGATTTTAAGCATTTTTCTTATCCACCTCACTTGTTAGTCTCTTATATGTCGCTAGTTGTCTATTTCTTGCAAGGAAGTATGGTACAGCAAGAGCAATAGCAACAACGATCGCTGTTAAAAGCTTTAAGTCATCTGTTGATAAGCCCATTTGTAATACAATGGCAATAACGAAACGATAGATGACACTGCCTACAACAATGGAGAACAATCGAACAATGAAATTACGTGAGAATTTCGCAAAGATGGTTTCTCCAATAACGATTGAAGCTAAGCCAATGACGATTGCACCAATTCCCATCTTGACATCGGCATAACCTTGTTGCTGAGCCACAAGACCACCTGATAAAGCAATCAGCCCATTAGAAAGAATAGTCCCAATCATCTTTGTCATATCGGTATTGACACCAACAGCTCTGACCATATTTTCATTATTACCTGTAGCACGAATAGCATTACCAATTTCAGTGCCAAAGAACCAGTAAAGCAAAGCCACAACAAGCACAGTTACAAAGATTCCTACGACAATTGAAGCCTGTGTTGTACTGATGCCTACATCATAATGCCAGTCATAAAGACTTTTCGTACCAAGAAGGGGAATATTAGATTTCCCCATGATACGTAAATTGACGGAATAGAGACCAATCTGAGAAAGGATACCAGCAAGGATGGCTGGAATATGGCATTTTGTAAGTAAGAAACCTGTTACGAGTCCAGCTACGCATCCAGCAAGTAAGGCTGCCAGTATAGCGACAACAGGATGACCGCCATGAACAAGAATCACCGCTGCAACAGCCCCTCCTGTTGCGAACGAACCATCAACTGTTAAATCAGCAATATCCAATAAACGGAATGTAATATAGACGCCTAGCGCCATAATGCACCATAGAACGCCCTGGTTCAATGCCCCCTGTAAAGCGAGAATAAAAGTCATAAAATCATTACCTCTTTTTCAAAACTTATTTCTTTGTTGTAACGAATTCAGCTTTAGCTTTTAAGCTATCAGGAACTGTTACTTTTAATTTTTCTACCTTTTCACTATTAATTGTCAGCTTAGAATCTTTAGCACTCTGATATTCAATTGGCATTGTTGCAGGTTTGCCTTTGCCTGAAAGAATCTTGACAGCCATCTTGCCTGCCATCTTACCAAGGTTTGTATAGTCGATACCATAAGTTGCAAGACCGCCAGCTTCAACCATGCCTTTTTCACCACAGATAAGAGGAATACCAGCTTCATCAAGAATTTGAGTGACAGCAGGAATATTGGCAGCAAGTAAGTTATCAGTTGGTACATAAACAGCATCTGCTTTAATAGACTGAGCAACAGACTGAATATCATTAGAATCAGAAACTGTCTTGCGGATAGGTGTTAAGCCATTCTTCTTAGCTTCCTTAACAGCCATATCAGCCTGGAATTCTGAGTTAGCTTCACTACCTGTATACATAATGGCAACATTCTTAGCATTAGGTAATAACTGCTTTAAGAGTTTCATCTGATCAGCAACTGGTGTTAAATCAGAAGCACCGGTAACATTTGTGCCAGGTTTTTTATTAGATTTGACAAGTTTAGCACTTGCTGGATCAGTGACCGCTGAAACAACAACAGGAATATCCTGTGTCTTTTTAGCAACAGCCTGAGCAGCAGGTGTCGCAATGGCATAAATCAAATCAGGATTGCTGTTGACGAGCTGTTCAGCAATTGTTTCACAGTTACTTGCATCACCTGAAGCATTCTTGACAACAATCTTATCTTTGTTGTAGCCATTTTTCGCAAGTTCCTCTTTGAAGCCTTTGAGTGTGGCATCTAATGCATCATGCTGCATATACTGGATGACTGAAATCTTGACATCTGACTTTTTCTTTGTTGTGGAACCCCCACCACAACCAGTCAGCATAAGTCCTGCCACAAGTAAACCACTTAATACTTTTTTCATATATTTCCCTCTTCTTTCTAAAAAACAAAAAAGATCCGTCCAAGAGGGCGAATCCACGCGTTACCACCTCTAGTTCATCACCTGCTCACACAAGTAATCTCACTAGGTTATTACAACCTTTATGGGTTAACGGCCATAAACCGGACTACCTTTTTGAGGTACCAACTCCGTGGTGAATTCGGGATCTCTTGCGTATTACTTGCACCAACCGTAATATCTCTTATGCCACAAAATCCGTACTCTGTCACTTCTCTGTCTTTTTAAATATAACAACATTATGTCTAAAGTATGCTTCTTTGTCAATGAAATTATAAAAAAGGTGAATATATTCCTAATATTTCTAAAAAAGCGACAAAGAGCAAAAGAAAAAAACAATGGTGTGAACACCATTGTTTAATAGATTGTTCTGATAAGAACAGCTTTAGAGCTTGGAGTTTGCTTTTTCTTATCAAATGTCTTAATAACTGAATATTCCACAGTATCACCACGATCAACTTCTTGATCATCGTAAATATAATCTCCCTGAAGGAAGAACAGGTTATCTTCTTCTGTAGGTAAGCCAATCGAACCGAATCTCTTAGCAGCATTGTAGTAAACAACGCGACCTTCATGTCTTTCAATATATCGATTTAAATGTCTCATGATTTCATTATAGAACAGATCATAGAGATAGCTTGCACTATAAGCGTCATATTCACTTACATCAACATCAACCTCATAAGACTTTTCTTTTTCTTCTTCTAACTTCTTAATCATGGCACTACCAAGCTTATAGGCTTTTTCTTCACCTTTTTCTTTAGCAAGTTCAGTGATTTTCTTGTAACAATCAATAAAGACATAATTAAATCCGTCACGGAAGAATTCATAGAAAAGCTGTGTATAAGCGATATTTTCACGACCTGTATGCAAGTAAAGATCATAAAGAATTTCTTGGAAGTTAACAGCTCTGAATTTATCCTTTAAGGCAATAAAGATATTTTCAGCTTCCTCATAACGACCAAGTTTAACAAGCGCACTTGCTTTATAATACTGTACCCAGTTGAGATTGTTATAATGCCACTTTAAAGGTAAACCAGTAGCAATTTGAGCCTGCTTCAAGCATTCTGAATAATTGCCAATTTCATAAAGGGCACGAACCTTCATGCGATACCATTTTTCCTTTTTACTTTCAAATTCCTTTCCTTCTTTGTTGACAAATGGTGTGTCTTCTAAAGTAGGGGCATCAAGATTATCAAGTAAATCAGATAATTTCTTATAATCTACAGGATTTTTCTTGCTTTCATACTTAATAGCTTTATTGATGGCTGCTTCTAAAGGTGAATATCTTTCCTGGCGACAATGGCTTGCGATTTCCGCAAGGATGTCATAGAAAAGTTTTTCATTTTCAGCAATCTTTTCGTCATCAATATTGATATAACGATTATAGAGGGCATAACCATAGTAATTGATATATCCACTTAATTCAGGACACTGTTCGAGAAAAGTACGACCGACTTCAATCGCTTGATCTTCCTTTCCTTGATTCTTTAGTTCCTTTACATAATCTGATGCCTGAAAATCGTTGAAGCTTGTTGGATCTTCATTAAAACGTTCATTGTAGGCAGTCAAATCTTTTACTTTCTTTTCATCCACTCAAATCACCTCTAGTTAATATTATAACAAAATCTTTTCATATTTAAAGAAAATAATCGTATGAAAAAAGGGGCTGTCCCACCCGACACATGGCAGTGAAGGGAGGTGAAGCCATATGAGCGAATTACTAGTGACCTTTCTTCTATCCGTCTTGGCAGGCATTGTAGCCTACTACATCTGCAAATGGTTGGACAGATAGCAAGGACAGCCAGCCTTAGGCTTAAGCCACCTAGCCACAAACGGAATAGAAAACCCCAGGTCTCGCACGCCTGGGGTTTTTGTTTTGTGCCACATGAGCACTAGCAACCTTTTTCAGCTAAGATGATAGCATATTAAAAAATATTTTTCAATTCTCTACCACCATTTGTACACTGTCTTTTTATCCAGTCCGGTATCTCGAATGCAGGTGGCTTTTTCGCCATTCTCAAATGTAGTGATTACTTACGATAATTTCTTTTATTTCTCTCAATTCGTATATCTGCTCGATAGGACATTTTATTTATTGGATACGTAAACCATCCGCTATCATATCCTTCAAGTGCTGATAATACATCCGCTTCAGTAAACGGATCTGACAGACAGACTTCATGAGATATTTGGATTCAGAACAAACCATGAAATCACATCGGAAAAAAACATGAAAAAAATTATAAAACAAACAAAAAATATTACGAGAAATTAAAACATAAAAAGAATGGAAAAAATAGCGATTATACTGCCAAATTTACCATTCTTTTTTGATTTCAGCTATCAAATTCAGGATTGTATAACAAATAGTTAAGTGAAAATGTTTTGAGAAGCTCCTTAAAACCTATATTTGTCTGTTATGTGAAAAGTGGTCTTTTATTAATAAAAATTATCCAAAGGCTATTTTGGCAGCAGTTAATGCAAAAACTTCATCACCTGGTAAAGGAGAAATAATAGTGATGCCTACTAAAATACCAGCAGCAATCATTGCCGCATAATTTCTTTGTGCAAGATTCTTTTTTCCTTTTGCTTTGTGAACTCGTACTTTTCCATTAGTATACACATGATCATGACTTCCATCTTTGTATACTCTTGTCCATCCTTTTCCTCCGTGCATCTTGCCATCTGGAACCCAAACTCTACCTTTATCATCTGCCCATCCATAATCGTTAGATTTAGGAGCTCTTTTCTTCTTTTTTCCTTTTGTTTTCTTGTCTGGGTTATAGCCATTTTTCTTAGAAGGTTTTTCGCTAAAACCATTTTTTCCTTGAACCGTCGTAAAAAGAGAAAATCTATTATTAGGTACACTTATTGAAAATACAAGCAATATAGCAATAACTAAAATACTAAAAAAGCCTTTTTTCATTAATTTCATAATTTTTCTTCTCTTCTACTTTCCTACCAATTCATCGTTTGTAAACCTTTCTCTAAAATCCTTGTTCTCATAATTATATATTTTATCTTCTTCTATGTACCTTTTATTTAAATTGTTATAGAGATTTTCTCCATCTTCAAAATCATTAATAAAATACTCTTTAATAGACTTAAAAGGCAAATGAAATCCATATTTTTCGCACAACTTAATACAGTAATTCATCCCCTCAAATAAAACAACAACAGATTTTTCATTATCTTCATCCCCAAGAACTTCATAAACATAATCTTCAAAGTATTCATCATATAACCGACTTATGAAATATTTGAAATCCTTTTTATCAATTGTCACTAATGATTTATAATCCATACTAATCCCCTTTCTTTAAAATATATAAATAAATTATAGTATATCTATCTATAGATTTTAACAAAAAATGTAGTTTTCAAAAAATAGATATAGAAACACATTGTTTTGATAGGTAAACTACTCCGACTTCTAGGAGTCGGAGTAGTTTACGAAGTATTAAGTCTTTATTCAGGAAAATCTACTTATTATCACCTAAAGAGGCTCATATGCGAAATTTGAGCGTTTTAAGAGCATCTAAGTTCCTATCTTCTGTAGACCTCTCTTCTGTGCCCTATCGTCAGTGCCAGTATGACAAGCCTTTCGTCCTCTATCTCGCACAGCAGTCGATAGTCTCCTATCCTGTGTTGTATCAGTCTCTTCAGGCACTTCTGCTTCGCTGTAATAGTTCTCCGATTCTGTCAAAGGTATGCGCTCCTTTCTCTTTCAGTCTTGCGCCCAACTCCTTAAGCTGTTCTGAAAGTTGTTTTATGAGATTGTTCTTCTCTCGTATCTCTCGACTTGCATATCCATCGTGAATGGTCGGTATCTGGTCAATGCCCTGTTCCGCATATGAGCGGTGGTCTATCTGCTGTTCTGGCACCAAATACTCGTACGCTTCTTACTTTCGCAAACTGTTGGAGCGCTCAGATAAAAAACCTCAGTAGCTGACTGAGATTTTGCTTTTGTTTGCGCTTTTTATAAAAAATATTCTTCTATCCCCACCATTTATCTATAGTTACTCTGCTCAATCCAGTATCTCTATGACACTCAATTTTCTTACCATCAGGATTGTTTTTTTTCCATTCTTCGACAATATCTTTCTTTGGCTTTCGACCATTACCAATTTTATTCCAAGTTGTATTTTGATTAATTTCATCTCTAACGAAGTTCATCATCTTCACATGGTCTTTTTGCTTACGATAGTTCCGCTTATTTCGTTCGATTCGTATATCGGTTAATTTTTCAATATCATCAATTTTGAAATTGTAATATTCTCTTGAATACATCTCTAAGGCTGACTTCATGTCATCTTCCGTTAGCGGATTTGAATGCTTTGACTTAGAAACAATCAAAAAATCTTCTGCCATATCTTTTTTTAGTTTTTTTAATGGCACATCACACTTACTGGCATAAATACTCATGCACATTAAATAAAAATATCTATGACCACCTTTGATTTGAGATACATGAGTTCGCCACCACTCATAAAGTGCGTATCCTTGTTTGCCCTTAATATCCCATTTTTTAAGCCTTTTATCTCCCTCTACAACAACACGCTGATACCATTCCGGATATTGCTCTTTTGCTTGTTCTTTGGTTATTTTTGACGGTCTAAATGGCTTATTTATATCAACTTGATTCTCTTTTTTATCGCAATAAGCATTTAGATCAGCAAGAGTTACACGCTCGCCAGTTCTAAATGCAACTACTTCTGTATCATGTTTTCCATTTATGCTGCCAACCATTCTAAAGCCTTGATTGATTGACTGATACTGTATCTGCTTTTCTTTGGAAGTGACTGTTGGATTCCAAAACCTAAAAGTAAGGTCGTACTTTAGCGACTTCAACTGTACTTTGACATTCGGATATAAGTCTATCGGTTCTTTGAATACATAGTATAAGTGCAGTCCTGTCCCACTTGCTACGATGTAAGTTGGCATTGGTATTGAACGGATTTGACTAGGTGGCATAGTTGTTAAATACATGATGTTATCCAATTCTTTCTCCCCTACACCGTCTAAATCAAAGATTAAAGCGTGCATTCTTTGAGCGTTTTCTAATTTATTGGTTCTACCTCTATAGCTCAACCCACCACATAAGGTCATTGAATTACACTCAATATAATTCATATAATCCTCTTCCCATGTATCATTAAGCATCACTCGTCTTTTCATTTTCTTATTTTCATCTTGATACAAGTAAATCGCATTAGGTTTACTAAAATCTGTATTTAATTCTCCCTCATTCTCATTATTTGGGAAAATATCTCTATAAAAATCACACCCATTTACCTGCTCGTACTGACTAGAAAGAAACTGACAAACTATCTCATAATCACTCATAAAATCACCTCGCTTTTGGAACACACCCTTAAGAATTATTCAACAGTAACAGATTTAGCCAGGTTACGAGGCTTATCGACATCAGCACCTTTAATTTTTGCTGTATGATAAGCGATGAGCTGAAGTGGGATGGCCACTAAGACAGATGTAAGAAGTGGATCAACATGAGGTAAGTTATATTTGTTTTTAATGCCTTCAGCATCCTGATCATCGGTTGTAAAGAGAATGACATCCGCACCTCTCGCAATTGTTTCCTGGATATTGGAAATTGTCTTTGCTGCAACATTAGGCTGTGTAGCAACAGCAATGACAACTGTACCAGGTTCAATAAGGGCGATAGGGCCATGTTTTAATTCCCCAGCAATATAAGCATCGGCATGAACATAAGAAACTTCCTTAAGCTTAAGAGCACCTTCAAGCACGGATGCATAATCTAGACTACGACCAATAAAATAACAATCATGTTGATTTCTTAATAATTCAGCATAGGAAGCAAAGATATCTTCGTCCTTAATAATATTTTCAACATACATTGGTAAGTCCTTTAACTGATCAAGGGCTTTTGTATCAATTGGCTTGTTGAGACGTTCAGCAATATAGAAAGCAAGCAGTGTTAATAAAACAAGCTGGGTTGTATAAGCTTTTGTTGATGCAACAGCAATTTCAGGACCAGCAGCTGTATAGAGTGTATACTTTGCATCTCTTGAAATTGTTGAACCTAAAACATTGGCAATAGCGATTGTTGTACAGCCTTTCTTGTTGGCCAAACGTAAAGCAGCAAGGGTATCAGCTGTTTCTCCTGATTGTGAGACAAAGATACATAATGTATGTTCATCAATGATTGGGTCATTATATCTGAATTCTGATGCAACCTGTGTCATAACAGGTAGCTTTGTGGCTTTTTCAAGAATATTGGCCCCACATAGACAAGCATGGTAGGCTGTTCCACAGGCTACAAAATAGACTTTATTGAAAGTGGAGAAGTCAATGCCATCAAGTTTAGGTAAAGTCACTGTATGGCCATCAAGACGACCTCTTAATGTTTCATTAATGACATGAGGCTGTTCATTAATTTCTTTCAACATATAAGTATCATAGCCATTTTTCTGAGCAGCTTCTAAATCATAGGGGATTGTTGTCATCTCTTTCGTAATGCTTTCACCTGTACGACTAAAGAAATCACAGCTATCAGCAGTCAACAAGGCAAGTTCATTATCGCCTAAGAAATACACATCTTTAGTATAAGCTAGAAGAGCAGGTGTATCGCTTGCCGCAACATACCCTTCCTTTGTCTTACCAATAACTAAAGGGCTATCCTTCTTTGCTACAACAATACGATCTGGTTCATTTGTTGAAATAGCACATAATGCATAAGAACCATCAATACAGTTCAAGACTTTCATCATCGCTTCCATTAAGTCCCCATCATAGAAGTAGTCAAGTGCCTGTACAACAACTTCAGAATCTGTTTCTGACTGGAAAGTATAACCTTTAGAAAGCAAGATTTCCTTAAGTTCTTTGTAGTTTTCAATAATACCATTATGAACAATTGATAAAGTATTTTTCGCATTTGTATGAGGGTGAGAGTTAAGGTTAGATGGGACACCATGGGTTGCCCAACGTGTATGACCAATACCAACATGACCAGTCATATCATAGTTTTTTAATTCTTCTTCAAGATTCGCAAGTCTTCCTTTTCTCTTCACGGTTGTGAGCTTCTTGTTTAAGATTGTGACGCCCGCAGAGTCGTAGCCACGATATTCAAGATGGGCTAAGCCCTGCATTAAAAATGGGAGAGCTTCACCATGGCCTACATAAGCAGTAATTCCACACATATTCATTTCCTCCTTGTGTTAAGCATGATGAGTACCTGATAAGATCTGTTGGAGAATCACTTCTCGTTTTTGCTTATCGCTTAGGCAGTACTATGCCTCTAGATCACCCGCCGAATTTTCGATCAATCTAGTCCTCGTCAACTCTTAAGAGTTCTGGCGCTATGCTTTATTAACATCATGCCTTGTCTATTATAGGAATACATATTGAATTGACAAGGCTTTTCAGGTGTTTTTCATAATATGTAAATATGTATCTTGAATTTGACGAAAAAAATGAAAATTTAGGTGAGAAATTTGTGTATTTCTAGCGAATATATATATGAGGGGGTTAGTTTTATGAGTACAAGTGAACATATAAAATTATTGCATCATTCATTAAGACAATTGGAGAAGAAGGGAGGTTATGATGCTGATAAATATGCTCAATCACTATTACAAATGACAAAAGAACTTGAATTCTTTTATTGCACTAAAGCCAAAGGTAAGAATCCAGACCATATCTACTATTATTTAAATAGACGTCCAGTCGTCCATAGTCTTGCTTATTTTAATCTTTCAAGAGGTTATCCCTAAGGAATTGAGGGATGGACATTGGTGTTATGTGGTGAAAGATTTTGGTGTCAAGATGTTGATTGTGCCATGTACATCATTAAAAGAGGATTCCAAGGGTGTCGATGAACGTTTTCAGAAGGATATTGAGATTGTTTGTGAGGGTAAAGTGATGCATGTCAGATTACAGATTAGTGATATGCGTTGTGTAGATGTTATGCGACTTGATGAACGTAAGCCTTTTTATGAGGTTATTAGTCCCCAAGAGGATATTCATCAGTATATTGCTTCAAGAATATTTGATAATTAAGGGATAGTGGATTAGAATGCTTTCCATAGGGGGAAAGATTCTATGTTTACAAATGGACTAAGAAGGGGTATGCCCATTGCTTTAGGGTATTTTCCAGTTGCTTTTAGTTTTGGTGTTCTTTGCGTCAATAGTCATATGCCTTTGGGGATGGCTACACTGATCAGTGTGACAAATTTCACATCAAGTGGGCAGTTTGCTGGATTAAATCTAATGATTGCTCAAGCAAGTTATTTTGAAGTAGCCCTGACATTATTGATGATTAATGCGCGTTATTTTTTGATGTCTTTATCGCTTTCACAGAAGATTGATGAACATATGAATACTTTAGAAAGAATGATTGTCAGTTTCTGTATCAGTGATGAAACTTTTGCTTTAGCATCACTTGAAGTACAACCCGTCACTTTTCGATGGATGAGCGGCTTCTTGCTTGGCCCTTTTCTTGGCTGGAGCTTGGGGGCTTTAGCTGGTGAACTTGTGGTTGGACTGTTGCCTGCAGCAATACAAGGGGCTATGGGGATTGCGTTATATGGCATGTTTATCGCTATTATTATTCCCGCAAGCAAGCATGCTTTACCAGTTGCATTCGTTGTATTGATGGCTTCTCTATCGCATATTTTCTTAACTTACATTCCACTTTTTCATTTTATGTCAGCCGGTTTCAAACTGATCTTTGCGACACTTATTGCTTCTCTTGTGGGGGCGAAAATCTTTCCAAGGGAGGTCAGTGATGATGAGTAGATATCAGTTAACCGTTGTTGCCATTATGGCCATCTTTACGTATTTACCGCGCTTTATTCCATTAACATTCTATCGTAAGAAAATTACATCACCCTATCTTTTATCCGTTCTCTATTATTTGCCCTATGCAGTACTTGGTGCGTTGACATTTCCAGGTATCCTCAATGCGACACCACATATGTGGGAATCACTTTTTGGCGGACTGGCTTGTCTTTTCTGTGCTTATCGTGAAAAAGGACTTGTCTTTGTCGCTATCATGGGTATTGTTGTTAGCTACATAACATACCTTGTCTTAACAATAATTTAGCTTGTACTCCACCCTACTCAGAAGGGGAGGAATTATGATCAAAAGGTATTTACGCCTATTGCTTTGTGTTATGTGCTCTTTCTTCATAACTGTATCAGCATTTGCATTGCATTCACCTATTCATGGGGCAGAATCACTCTTTCTTGATACAACGACAATGAAGATTGAATTTGATTTTCATGGTAATCATTCTGATCATGAAGGCTTTATTACCCTAGGTGGACAAGTTGCCTTCTGTGCTGATTACTATAAGAAGGTGGGCTTTAAAAAAACATATTATTCTGTGGAAAATGGCCATTTACGGTATGATGACGCCACGCTCAAGAAACTTCGCACACTGGCTTATTATGGCTATGGCTATAATGGTGATCAGTCTTATGAAATGTATATGGCGACTCAGGCTGCTATCTGGGAAGTCATTCATGGAGGTGAGGTAGTCCTTTCATTATATAAAGGGAATGGTAAATTTAAGAATAAGAATGTTGATATAAATGCCCAACAAGCAAGTGAAAAGCTTGCAAGATTACGTACTATAGTGGCTGCGAAATGGACTAACTTTGGCCAGATACCACAGCTTCCATCATCAAATAGGCTGTCAGGAATAGGGGATCATCA
This sequence comes from Sharpea porci, assembly GCF_009695655.1. Classification (GTDB taxonomy): domain Bacteria; phylum Bacillota_I; class Bacilli_A; order Erysipelotrichales; family Coprobacillaceae; genus Sharpea; species Sharpea porci. The sequence goes on along the minus strand of NZ_VUNM01000001.1, from coordinate 56,402 downwards.
TGTTTTAACACTTCATGATCCATTAGGCACTTTAGAAGACTATGATTTGACTGATGATGCTGGACTTCAAGTGTCAAAAAACGGCAATACATTGGCCATAAAGGCATCCCAGGCTTTTACTGGCAAGAAAACTTTGCGATTCAGTTTCCATAATCGTAATAATGGCGCACTCAATAATAGCCAGCCCATTCTCTATATGGCTAAGGATTATCAAGATGTCGTACGTCTCGGTTTTATGTACAATAATAGCTTTACCTTGGATGTCGAAATGCGACAAGGCCAGATTGAAGTAATCAAGAAGGATGCTGTCACAAACGAACCAATTATCCATCCAGCTACATTCAAGCTCTTTGATGAATATGGACAGCTTGTAGCCACGCTCACGACAAAAGATGGCAAAGCATTATCACCACTTCTACCAGAAGGAACATATACTTTAGAAGAAACCCAGGCACCTAATGGCTATGTCAAGAGAGACAAAATTCAAATTCAAGCAAACTTTAGCCAAAAGGCCACTCAAAGTGTGAATGTTTACAATGATGCCATTAAGGGAGCTATTCATATTGATAAGAACATACTCTTACATAAAGATGCTGATTTATCACTTGTTGATCATGACTTTTCGAAAATCGCTTTTACACTTCGGGCGCAAGAAGACATTCTCGCCCCAGATCATGCCAAAGTGATTTACAAGAAAGGGACAGAAATAGGAACATATCATCTTTCTAAAGAGGGTAAACTTGATATCGATCAGCTCTATTTAGGGAAGTATGTTCTTCAAGAAGTCAAATCGCCATCACAACTCATTACAAACAACCAAGAATATATCTTTGACTTAAAAGCCCAAAGTGAAATAGCGACAGTTGTCAAGAAAGCAACTGTTAATAACCAGCCTACAATAGTAGAAATCTCTAAAAAAGTTCTCACTGGCGAAGATGAACTACCTGGCGTAAAGCTAGCCCTTTATGATCAACACAATAATTTAGTTGATCAATGGATAAGCACATCGCAACCTCATGTCATTGAAGGACTTCATCGCAATACTGCCTATAAGCTTGTTGAAGTGAGTGCACCAAAGGGCTATGTCATCTCATCTCCAATCACATTCACAATTCAAGATCATGCCCAAAGACAGAAGATTGTCATGAAGGACAAACAGGTTGTTGTAAGCAAGCAGGCAATTACTGGCGAGAAGGAGCTTCCTGGGGCAAAGCTTGCCGTGCTTGATGACAAAGGGAAAGTTGTTGACCAATGGACATCAACAAATACACCCCATTATGTCAGCGGGCTGATTGAAGGCAAGACTTACATTCTTCGTGAGCTGGAAGCCCCAAAAGGTTATGTCATCAGTGGGGATATCCACTTCACTGTCAGCCAAGATAAGACCATGCAGAAAGTTGTCATGAAGGACAAACAGATTGTTGTAAGCAAGCAGGCAATTAGCGGCGAGAAGGAACTTCCTGGGGCAAAGCTTGCCGTGCTTGATGACAAAGGGAAAGTTGTTGACCAATGGACATCCACAAATACACCCCATTATGTCAGCGGGCTGATTGAAGGCAAGACTTACATTCTTCGTGAGCTTGAAGCCCCAAAAGGTTATGTCATCAGTGGGGATGTCAACTTCACTGTCAGCCAAGATAAGACCATGCAGAAAGTTGTCATGAAGGACAAACAGGTTGTTGTAAGCAAGCAGGCGATTACCGGCGAGAAGGAACTTCCTGGGGCGAAGTTAGGTGTCTATGATGAAGAAGGAAATGAGATTGACGTTTGGATATCAACACAAGAACCTCATTATGTCAATCATTTAACTGAAGGCAAAAGATATATACTAAAAGAACTTGAAGCACCGGCAGGCTATGTCTTAGGTGATCCAATTAGTTTTCAGGTTGAAGAGACAAAGACATTACAACAGGTTGTCATGAAGAATAAGCAATTCTTTATCAGTAAGAAGGATATCGTTCATGAAAAAGAACTACCTGGAGCTAAGCTTGTTGTAGTAAATGAGAAGGATGAAGTCGTTGATGAGTGGCTAAGCACTGATCAGCCTCATGCCATCAGAAATCTCAAAATGAATCAATGCTATATTTTGCGTGAGCTTCTTTCTCCTGATCACTATGCCATCGCTAAAGATATCCCATTCACGGTGAGCGATAAATGGGAGAATCAATATCTAACGATGTATGACCGTTTAACAGAGCTGAAAGTCTCTAAGACAGATGCTTCAATGAAGGATCTAAAGGGCGCTAAGCTACAAATCGTAGATGAAGATGGTCATGTTGTTGAAGAATGGATGAGTAATGGCGAAGTGCATATTGTCAAAGGTTTAATCTTGAATAAGAAATATATTCTTCGGGAAGTCCAAGCTCCCGACGGATATAAAATCAGCCAGGATCTTCCTTTTACAATGGTCGATGGGGACCATTTGACCATTGTGAATGAGAAAGAGCCTGTCGTACCAACATCGGATGCTACGCAAATAAGTGTCTATGCTTTACTTTTAGGAATTGGTCTTTTCGGAATTCTTCTTATCTTTATAAGCAAGAAAGTCAAGGGACGTGAATAAGGCATATAGTATGTAAAGAACTTCAGTGAAGACTGGAGTTCTTTTTTAAGAATTTTTATATCATGAAATACGATTTCTATTTTGTCTATAAAAACGTTTTAGTATACTAAAATTAAGAAAAGGGCTGTTGGTATTTTTGTTTTTATATGTCATAAAGAAAGGAACGATTATGGAACACGAACTCACTAATACCCACAGGCAAGCCTGTGGGGTTGCATAGCAGCCCTGAGTGAGTAGCCTGAGCCCTGAAACAGGGGCTACGTTAGGAGAGAATATATAGTTACCTGCGGATGTAGTACCAAGTCTGCAGCTCTAAGGCATGTGGTTAAACAGCTCTGAGGTATAGGGGCAGTGCTGCATGTGAAAACCTCTCATTAACATTGGCGATGGTACACTTACCGCCCTTCGGGGCGAGTCATTAAATCCTATTGGATTTTGAAAGGAGTGAACACATATGGTTTACGTTTTAAATCAGCACGGACAGCCTTTGATGCCCACAGAAAACCACGCTAAGGTGCGTATTCTGCTGAAGTCGAAAAAAGCGAGGGTAGTTAAAAGGTGCCCGTTCACCATACAGCTTCTGTACAAAAGTACAGAATATACACAGAACATCAGCCTGGGTGTAGACGCAGGCAGCAGGCATGTCGGTCTCTCCGCAACCACAAAGGACAAGGTGCTGTTCGAGTCCGATGTAGAGCTGCGAAACGGCATAGTGGGTCTGCTCTCTGCCCGCAGGCAGAATCGCAGGGCCAGGAGAAGCCGCAAGACCAGATACCGCGAACCTCGCTTCGATAATCGCAGGCGCAAGGACGGATGGCTGGCGCCTTCCGTCCAGAACAAGGTGGATACCCACCTGACAGCAATCCGCAGGGTGCACGAAATTCTGCCAGTCAGCAGAATCATCGTGGAAGTGGCGTCCTTTGACATTCAGAAGATCAAGAATTCTGACATAAGCGGTACGGAATACCAGCAGGGCGAGCAGATGGGGTTCTGGAATGTGCGTGAGTATGTTCTCTTCCGTGACGGCCATGAATGCCAGTGCTGTCATGGGAAGTCAAAGGATAGGATCCTGAACGTTCACCACATTGAAAGCAGAAAGACCGGCGGTGATGCGCCTAACAATCTGATCACGCTATGCGAGACCTGTCATACAGGCTATCACAGAGGCACGGTCAAGCTTCCGAAGTCCATCCACAGAGGCATGCGGTTCAGGGATGCCGTATTCATGGGCATCATGCGATGGGCATTCTACGGCAGGCTGAAGGAAATCTATCCAGACGTGCATCTGACCTATGGCTATATCACGAAGAACACGCGCATCAGGCATGGCCTGCCCAAGGATCACTGCATAGATGCTAGATGCATCAGTGGTCATCCAGATGCTGTCTCTTATGGCACTGTGTACTACCAGAAAAAGGCAAGATGCCACAACCGCATGATACATAAGAACGGCATCCTGAAGGGGGGCATCAGGAAGCGTAACCAGGCGCCCTATGAGGTCATGGGCTTCAGGCTTTTTGACAAGGTGAAGTGGAAAGGCCGTGAATGCTTCATCTTCGGCAGGCGTTCCACAGGCAGGATGGACCTGAGGCTTCTGGACGGCGCCAAGGTGAACGCATCTGTTGGATACAAGAATTTGCATCTGCTGGAAATGCGCAAGAACATGCTCGTTGAGGAAAGGAGGAAGGCGGTTCCTCCCACAGGCAAGCCTGTGGGTTTCCCCGCTAGACATTTATGACAACGACACAAGATCGACAAGGGCATTCTCAAAAACGAAAAGGGCTTATTTTTCTTATTGTACTGCTTGTCATAGCACTGATATGTGGTATCTATTATGGGTATGCTTATGTAAATAAGACAAAAATTGATCTTTCAAAGAATATGACAGTGCATTATATTGGTATATCAGGCTTAGCTTCAGTTAAATATGTGGATTATCATTTTAGCGAAGATGAAACAAATCAGTATCAAAAATTCTTGAAGACAGTTCGCTATCATGCCAGCAAGTCCTCCCATCTCGCTAATGGTGATCAAATAACGATAACATCAGATTATGATCATGAGATAGCAAAGCAATTGAATTTACGTATTGTCAATACGTCAAGAACCTTTACTGTGAGTGGATTGCCATATCGTTTTTAAAAGGGAACAGAAATTGACAAGTCTTTGATTCCTGAACTAAAGTCAAAAGCTCTTGTTAAGCTTACGAATGCATATCCTAATAATCAGGAAGATACTTATAACTTTACATATAATGGAACATATTTCTTGAAGCATAAGGATTTTGATTCACTTGTTTTAATTTATAAGGGTGATCATAAAGAGAAAGAGGATGATGGAATTGAGTATTCTTCTAAGTACTATTATTATCAGGTAGTAGGCATTAATTCTACTTTCAATAAAGATGTCATTGATCATGGCGAGTTTAGCGTAAGTGTGGATGAATTGGAGTATGAAGGACATGATGTCACTCAGGAAACAAATATTAAAGAAGCTCTGCCCCACTTAGAATCTTATTATGCCAGTGAAGTGACAAAAATAGACTAAAAAAGGGTGTTGGCTAAGCCAACACTCTTTCTATAAATTCAAGATTTTCTTTGCATCTCTGGCAATGACAAGTTCTTCATTTGTAGGAATGACATAGACTTTGACTTTGCTTTCAGGAGCAGAAATCAAGCGTTCGCCTTCACCATTTTCATTCGCATCATCATCAATGACAATACCAAGAGCTTCACCAACTGCTTCAAGAATGAGCTTTCTTACCCAAGGGGCATTTTCACCAATACCAGCAGTAAAGCTAATAGCATCAACCTTGCCTAATTGAACATAGTATTTACCAAGATAATCAGCCACTCTGCGAATAAAGATATCGATAGCAAGTTTTGCACGTTCATTACCTTCATCAGCAGCTGCCTTGACATCACGCATATCACCGGATACACCTGATACACCAAGTAAACCAGATTTCTTATTCAACATATTTGTGATGTCTTTAATAGACATATGTAAGTTTTCATCAAGATAGTCAATGACAGATGCATCAATATCACCACAACGTGTACTCATCATGACACCAGCTAAAGGTGTTAGACCCATTGATGTATTATAAGACTGACCGTCTTTGACAGCACAAAGCGATGCTCCAGCACCTAAGTGACAAACAATGATATTGGAATGTTCAGGACGACCTAAATAATCCAGTGTACGCTGGCTGACATAGTAATGTGATGTACCGTGGGCACCGTATTTTCTAATCTTGTGATCTGTATAATATTCATATGGAATAGGATAGATGTAATTTTTAGCAGGCATTGTCTGGTGGAATGCTGTATCGAAAGTTGCTGTTTCACCAGCATTAGGCATTGCCTTCATGCAAGCATTAATACCAATGAGATGGGCCTGGTTATGAAGAGGAGCTAAAGGAATGAGTTCTTCAATTTTTGCCTTGACATCATCATCGATACGTACGCTTGAATCGAAGTAGCTGCCGCCTTGGACAACACGATGACCAATACCCTTGATTTCATCAAGTGAGGCAACAATATGCTTTTCAAGCAAGTTATCTAAAAGCAGTTTAACTGCTTCGTTGTGTGTAGGAACGCTTAATGTTTTTGTTTCTTTTTGACCATTGTATTTAATTGTGAAGATGGCATCTTCATAACCAATTCTTTCAACAATACCTGAAGTAATGACGTCTTCAGTATCCATTTCAAATAACTGGAATTTCAAAGATGAACTTCCACAATTGACAACCATAATTTTCGCCATATCAAATCTCCTTCTACTTATTTTACGTTGTCATTATAGACCTAAAAAAAAGAAAAAACGAGAAAATTATCATAAACACGCTTAGATATGTTGTAAAAAATGTTGATAATCCTCTTCACTTTCTAAGTAATAATCAGCAATTGCCTTGAGCTCATGCTTATAATCTTTACTATATTCATCAAAGATGCCAACAACCTTGAAACCACCTTCTTTAGCAGAAGAAGCACCATGCAGTGCGTCTTCAAAGACGAAAGTCTGATCAGGAGAAGAGTTGGTATATTGGGCAGCTTTGAGATAAATGGCTGGCGTTGTTTTATCAACACCTGCTTCATCACAAGTAAGAATATAAACAAAGTCATCTAAGACATTTAAGCGACTTAAGGCTTTTTCGATAATACTTTTCGTATTGCTTGTGGCTATCACCAAAGGGATATGCTTCGCTTTTAATGCTTGAATGATATCATACATATACTCCTTAAGTTCTACTTCATGTTCATAAAAGTCTTCGACAATCTTCAAGATATCATGTTTGATGGTAGCAGGAGAGTCAGGAATATGAAGCTCATCATGCATATAGGCAATGCTTTTTTCAAGCGTCATATTGAAGAAAAGCCGGGAGAGCTCTTCTGTCGCGGTTATGTTGTGGCGGGCTAAATAAATAGCATCAGCCTTTGTCCAAATTGACATGGAATCAAGTAAAGTACCATCTACATCAAATATTGCACCTTTCATTTGATCACCTCGCTGATATTATAGCTTAATCGGATAGGAAGTCTAGGGATTTGCCTTTTCGTGCTTGAATACGTCATTTTTGGATGTTAGCAGTTTTCAAGGCTTGTGAAAACGTGTATAATGACCACGGTGAGGTGTACAATGAGTGATTCTTTAGTAGGTAAAGAGCTTCTCATTCACTGTTATAAGCATGATGGGAATCCCCATCGTACTTGGGATAAATGTGTTGTTTTAGAAGAAACAAAACGTCATTTTATTGTCATTAATGATCATACTTTAGTTACTGAAAGTAATGGTCGTAAATGGATGACACGTGAACCAGCAATTTGTTATTTTCCAAAGGATCGTTGGTATAATGTCATCTGTATGATCAGAAAAACGGGAGTATATTATTATGTCAATATTGCATCACCAACACTTTATGATGGTGAAGCATTGAAATATATAGATTATGATTTGGATTTAAAAGTTTTTCCTGATTATCGTTATAAAGTTCTCGATGAGGGCGAATATGCAGCTCATCGTAAGCTTTATGGCTATAGTGATGACTTAGATCGCATTTTCCACCAACAGCTTGATATATTGATTGAAGAAGCTCGTAATATGACTGGAGCCTTCAGACCGGATTTCGCTTTGAAATGGTATGAGGCATACAGAAATGGAGTACATAAAAAATGATAAAATTTGAAAATGAAATGGCAATGATTGCCTTTGGTAAGAAGCTTGGGCAAGTGTTACAACCTAATATGATGATTACCCTTAATGGTGAACTAGGAGCAGGGAAAACAACCTTGACAAAGGGAATTGGTGCAGGTCTTGGCGTTAAGCGCGTCATTAATTCACCAACCTTTACCATCCTTAAGTCCTATCAGGGACGTTTAACACTTAATCATTTTGATGCTTATCGACTTGAAGGGCAGGATGATGATCTAGGATTTGAAGAAATATTTGATGATGGGGGTGTTTGTGTTATTGAATGGCCTGAATTCATCAGTGATATTATTCCTAAAGAACATCTCGACATTACTATTTATAAGAATGAAGATAATACCCGTTCGCTAGAACTTAAAGCAGTGGGTAAGAAGTATGAGGATTTAATAAAGGCTATGAAGATGACATTAGTAATGGATACATCCAATCAATATTTAGGTATTGGGTTATATCGCGGTGATGAAAAACTTGAAACCCTTCTTGTCAATGAATCTAAGCGTCAATCAGAATATGCAATTCCTAAACTTCAGGAAATATTAGAACATCAACATGTTAGCCTAATGGATATTGATGAAATGGTCATTACTCAAGGACCTGGTAGTTATACAGGTGTGCGTGTGGCAATGACAATTGCGAAAACACTGGCGGTCATTGCCCCAGTAAAAATTAAGGTTGTGAGCTCTTTGGCTGCTTATGCAGGTTATCAAAAAGCTATTAGTGTTATTGATGCAAGAAGTCATAAATTATTTGTTGGAGTGTATGATCAGGGTCAGAATATTGTACCAGATCAGTTGATGAGCAGGGATGATTTTGAAGTGTTTAGAAAGCAATATCCTGATTATAAGGTCGTTGGTGATGGTGATCTTGTGGGTGAAGAAAGTGATAACAGTCAATTAGTTGATCATATTTTTGCTTTGTCAAAGGATCTTGAAACGATTGATCAGCCGGATTTACTTGTTCCTCAGTATATTAAAGAGGTTGAGGCAAAGAAAACATGTTATTAAGAGCGATGGCTGTAAATGATCTTGATCAGATCATAGTTTTAGAGCATCAGCTTTTTTCCTCGCCCTGGAGTAAGGAAGATTATCTCTATGAACTCTCCTCTAATCCTTATGCCAAGTATTATGTTTTAGAAGATGACAAGATTATTGGCTATGTAGGCATGTGGATTACATATGAAACAGCCCAGATCACCACTATTGGCATTGCCAAAGAGCGACAGGGTCAAGGATTAAGTAAGTTATTGATGAATAAGGTTGATGGTGAAACAAGGGATTGTGAAGCCATCACCCTGGAAGTGCGTGTTTCTAATACTAGAGCCATCCGACTCTATGAATCCTATGGGTTTCGTAAAGAAGCTATTCGAAAAGACTATTATCTTGATAATCATGAAGATGCTTATCTGATGATGAAAGAAAGGAAGATTTAAGTGAGTACAATCTTAGCGATTGAATCAAGCTGTGATGAAATGAGTGTTGCCATCTTGCGTAATGAAAAGGAGCTATTGGCCAACGTTGTTGCATCACAAATTGATATTCATAAACAATATGGTGGTGTTGTTCCTGAAATTGCATCACGTAAACATGTTGAATGTGTGTCAGCTGTTTTGCGTGAAGCATTGCGCATTGCGAACATTACCCCACAAGAACTTGATGCCATAGCGGTGACTAAAGGTCCAGGACTTGTCGGTTCTTTGCATGTAGGCATGCAAGAAGCGAAAACATTAGCCCTAGCTTTAAACATCCCTCTTATTGGTGTTCATCATATTGCTGGGCATATTTATGCCAATAATATTGAAAATACAATCCACTATCCCGCCTTGGCTTTAGTTGTCTCAGGTGGTCATACAGAACTTGTTTATATGCGTGAGGAATTCCAGTTTGAAGTCATTGGAACGACATTTGATGATGCGATAGGGGAAGCTTATGATAAGGTTGGGCGTGTTCTCCATTTACCTTATCCAGGTGGACCAGTACTTGATCGGATGGCGCATGAGGGAGAAGCTACTTATGATTTACCTCGTCCTTTAGATGATGGCAGCTATAATTTCTCTTTCTCAGGCTTAAAGAGCGCAGTGATTAATTTAAAGCATAATGCTGATCAGCGACATGAAGATATTCGTGGAAATGACCTAGCAGCAAGCTTCCAGGAAGTTGCTATGGATACCATCAGTCATAAGGCCATCACTGCAGCAAGAGACCTAGGGGTCAAAGAAATTATTGTTGCAGGTGGTGTTTCAGCTAATAAGGGCTTAAGAGAAAAGATGGCTAATAGTCCAATTCCAGCTATCTTTCCACCTATGAAATACTGTACGGATAATGCGGCAATGATTGCTGCTGCCGGCAGTGTGATGTATCGTCATAACATGTTCAGTTCACTTGATATTTCTGTGAAACCAGATTTTGATTTGGAAAATGAAAGTGCAGGTAAATAATATGGCAGAAAAGAAAAAGATTTCTAGAGCGACAATGGCGCGTTTTCCTATTTATTTAAAAGCCTTGCGAGCAATGGGACATATTGGTAAGGATAATTTCTTAAGCAGTGAGCTTGCAGAAGTCACACATATTCAGGATACGACCATCCGTCGAGATTTTGGCTTTTTACCTCAGAAAGAAACACTGGGTAAAAGAGGCTATGGATATGATACGAATCATATGATTGAAGCGTTAAGTGAAATGCTTGGACTTGGTCTTGATGAATCCATCATTCTTATTGGGGTTGGTAATCTTGGCAGTGCCATCTTAAAATATAATCGCTGGAAGTATACAGTGGGTAAGATTGTCTGTGCTTATGATGCCAATCCAGATAAGGTTGGTAGTGTTTATGGCATTGACATTTATAATATTGATGACTTAGAGACATCATTCCCAGATAAATGTAAGATTGCGATATTATGTATTTCTGATAACGTCCAGGAGACTGTGAATCGTTTAGTGAAATTAGGGGTTAAGGGAATTGTGGACTTTACACATAACCACTTTGTTGTTCCTAAGGGTGTTGAAGTACAGTCTGTTGATGTTGTTGTCGCGATTCAGGAACTAGAATTGAAAATGAAAGCAAATGAAGAGGAGTAATAATATGTTTGAATTCATGACTATTAGAGAATTATATGAATTATGCCTGAGTGGCGATCAGGTTGAACAAGATAGCTTAGAATATGTTGAACTTGAGGGCTGGGTCAGAACTAATCGTCCTAGCGGCAAGATTGGCTTTATTGCTTTAAATGACGGAACATATTTTAGAAATGCTCAGGTTGTTTATTCTGATAATCTCAAGAATTTTGATGAAGCTAAACATATTTCGACAGGTAGTGCCATTCATGTCCTTGGTAAGCTGAAATATACACCTGAGGCTAAACAGCCTTTTGAAATCGAAGCTACTGAGATTGAAGTTGAAGGTGCTTGTGATGAAGATTATCCTTTACAGAAAAAGAGACATTCATTCGAATATTTACGTGAAATTCCTCATTTAAGAGTAAGAGGGAATACATTCTATGCCATCTTTAGATTAAGATCAGTTCTTTCCATGGCTATTCATGAATTCTTCCAGTCACAGGGCTTTGTCTATGTGCATACACCAATCATTACTGGAAATGATGGTGAAGGTGCTGGGGAAATGTTTAGAGCTACAACTATTGATGATACAGATTTCGAAAAAGATTTCTTCGGCAAAGAAGCTTTCTTGACAGTAACAGGTCAGTTACATGTAGAAGCATTCGCAATGGCATTTAGAGATGTTTACACATTTGGACCAGCCTTTAGAGCAGAAAACTCCAATACCACAAGACATGCTTCAGAATTCTGGATGGTTGAACCAGAAATTGCCTTTGCGGATTTAGCGGATGATATGGATTTAATGGAAGATATGATTAAATACTGCATCCAGTATGTCTTAGATAATGCGCCTGAAGAAATGAAATTCTTCAACCAGTTTATCGATAAAGAATGCATTAACCGTATCACTAAAGTGAGAGATTCACATTTTGCCCGTATGACTTATACGGAAGCAATTAACCTTCTTGAAGAAGCTATCAAGAAGGGGCATAAATTTGAAAATAAGGTTTACTGGGGTGTTGATCTCAATAGTGAACATGAACGTTATATCTGTGAAGAAATTGTCAAAGGCCCTGTCTTCTTAACAGACTATCCAAAGGATATTAAAGCTTTCTATATGCGCTTAAATGATGATGGTAAGACTGTCGCCGCTGCTGACTTATTAGTTCCTGGTGTTGGGGAATTATGCGGTGGTTCACAGCGTGAAGAGCGTTATGATGTCTTAGAGAAAATCATGGATGAAAAAGGCATGACTAAGGATACTTTACAGTGGTATATGGATTTAAGAAGATTTGGTGGCTGTAAGCATGCGGGCTTTGGCTTAGGCTTCGATCGTTTCTTAATGTATCTCACAGGTATGGAAAATATCAGAGATGTAGAACCATTCCCAAGAACACCAAGAAATCTAAAATTCTAGAAAAAGGAGCACTGCTCCTTTTTTTCATACATGAAAAATTGTAGAATACTAGAGAGGTGTTAATCATGTTAGATTATGGATTTGTGAATCTTTTTTATAATATTATTTATAATGACAATACAGTCTATGAACGTGATTTAAAAATGGAATATCAGGATTTCGTAGATTTTAAGAACTGGCTCCATTCTTATCATATAGCCATCCCCATTCTCGATAAGATGAATGAAACAATGTTTATGTATTTTAAGCAGGCAAAGACGACTAAGCAAATGGAGCATTTATTACATCTTGACTTTACTTCTGCCTTTAATGATGTCAGAAAACAATATGTGGATAAAACACATGTCATCTTTATTCCTGGAATACATAAAAGCTGGCCTGATTTCACTTTAAGAAACAAGGATGTTGTCTTTATTCAGCTAAAAGATCGCTTAATACCACAAGATATTTTAACTTGTGATCCTTGCGAACAATTGACAAGCTTAGCGCTTTACATGGATGAATGTCCTGGTGCTTATATCTTTACAAGGGACAAAGAACGCTTCTTTCCAATGAGAGGTGAGGAAGATATTGAAAAGCTGAATGCGATACTTGCGAGTGATGATCTCTTTGACTACGATCCAGGGCCTTATAGCTACTATATTCATCTTTCTGATCTGCATTTAGGTTCGGCACATAAATTTCAGGCACTTGAAGCACTTTATGAATCCCTTAATAAGATTTATCCCCATTTAAAAAGCCATCATCAACTAAAATTCTTAATTTCTGGTGACTTGATGAATACCCCAAGTGAAAAGAATATGTATCAGGCTAATGATTTTATGAATGTCTTAAAGAAACATTATCGAGCTAAGGTATCCTTTGTCTTGGGAAATCATGATATGATTACTATTGGTTTGTCTATGGCTAATAGAGGGAAGGGGAAGGCTATTGCCTATTTACTAGGTGAAAAGATTCAAGTCTTTGATGATGATAAGTTGATTGTCTTGAAGATTGATAGTAATATGAGTGGTAACTTTGCGCGAGGAGCGATTGGCTCAAGACAGCTAGCTGAGATTGAATATGAATTATCAGCTATTGATCATCTTGAGGATTATACAATCGTTGCCATGTTGCATCATCATGTTTATCCGGTTGTAAAAAGTGACTTTTTAAAGCGAAAATGGAATGAACATTTTATTATTGGTAAACTGATGGATTTGTCGAAAGCTCTAACTGATGCGAAGAACTTTACAATGTGGCTAAAAGATATGCATATACGATATGTTGTGCATGGACATAAACATGTTCCTTTCTTCATGCATCGTAATGGCACATATATTGTCTCAGCTGGCAGTGCAACGGGCAGTCTGAAAGAAAGTGAAAGTAAGTATTTAAGCTATAATGTCCTGAAATACAATTATCAGACACAGCGCTTTACGAATTGTTGCATCATTTATCGCGATAAGAAGTATGCCCAGCGCTTAAAGATTGAAACTTACCTATTTGACGAGGAGAATGAAAATGAAATTAGTTGATGAAATGAAAGATGAGAAGCTTGGGGTTGCGATTCTCTATAACTTTACTAAGGGTTATCAGGATCCAGTACCCATGGAAACCTATAACATCGTTATTCCACTTATTTTTAATGATATCTTTACGAAAGAAATCTTAAAGCATGCCACACTTGAAGAAGTCATTAAGGCATGTTTAAAAGAAGATCCAGAATTTGGCGTCAACATAAAAAAGGCTCTTGTCGATGACAATGACATTACGACAAAGAGTCAGGGAATTGGGGTGATTTCTGGTCTTCTTTCTTTTGAATTGGTCAATAAAGAAATGTGTGGTTTTGCGAATGAAGCCAATGTACTTGATTTTAAGGAATGTCGCATACTTGGTAAGCTGATGCGCGGTAAGAGCGTTCAGGATGTTTTAAAGATGATGGTGACAAGGGATATTAAGATTGTTATTTTACAGGCATCAAGTGTAGGAAAGGATATTGATATGGGCTTTTTCAATGCCCTTGGTGATGTCACATTCTATGAAAATGCCAGTGACGAAGAAGTTATTGAACTATGTGCAGAGGCGACAATTATTGCCACAAACAAAAATAGAATTACGGCCAAAGTGATGGATGCTTGCCCAAAATTAAAATTCATTGCGGAAATGGCAACAGGTTACAACAATATTGATATCGCGGCAGCAAGTGAACGTGGCATTAAAGTCGCCAATGTTGCCAACTATTCGACATCGGCTGTTGCCCAGCATACTTTGGCGCTCGCCTTGGAAATGCTTCAGCATACTCATGAATATGACAGCTATGTCAAAAGCAAAGCTTATGGCGCAAGTGGGCATTTCTCTTACTTCGAAAATCCTATTCATGAATTAGCAGGTATGACTTGGGGTATTGTCGGTTTAGGGGCAATTGGTCATCAGGTTGCGAAAGTTGTAAGCAGCCTAGGCGCTCGTGTCATCTACTACTCGGCAAGTGGACATAAGCAGGATTGTAGCTATGAAATGGTTGATTTTGGAAAACTTTTAGAGCGTTCTGACATCATTTCCATTCATGCACCTTTGAATGATAAGACGTATCATTTGTTTAAAGGTGGTGTCTTTAAGGTCATGAAGAAATCTGCTTATCTGATTAATGTGGGAAGAGGACCAATTATTGATGAAATCAGTCTTGTTGAGGCATTAAAAAATAAAGAAATCCAAAAAGCAGCTCTTGATGTCTTTGAAGATGAGCCATTAGCTGTTGATTCCCCACTATATGAAGTTCAAGATCAGCTTATTTTAACGCCCCATGTCGCATGGGCAAGCGTGGAAGCAAGACAACGCCTTGTTGAAGAAGTCTATCAAAATATTGAAGCCTTTTTGAATGGTAGAGAACGCAATATTGTCAATCATTAGACGCCCTTTAAAGGCGTCTTTTTCGTATGGTAAGATGCTTGGAGCTATGTTAGAATAGCTGAGATAGGGAGGATTTATGAAAAGAGAAAGTTTTAATTCAAGATTGGGCTTCATTCTTGTCAGTGCAGGATGTGCGATTGGGATTGGCAATGTCTGGAAGTTCCCTTATCTTGTCGGACAGAATGGTGGAGGGCTCTTTGTGCTTATCTATCTCGTCTTTTTAGCCTTAATAGGTGTACCCATTCTTTCAATGGAACTCGCAATTGGTAGGGCAAGTCATAGAAGTGTTGTTCAAGCCTATAAAAAACTTGAACCTGCCAACAGTAAATGGCATATCCATGGCTGGATTGCGAATGCTGGATGCATGCTTTTAATGATGTATTATACAACAGTCTCAGGCTGGATGCTTGATTATGCTGTGAGATTTTTAACAGGTCAGTTTGCGCATGTGACTTTGAAAAGTGTTGATGGTGTTTTTGCACAGTTATTAGGCAATCCTGTTGAAATGATGGCAGCTATGATGGTCACTGTTATTGGTGGTTTTCTTGTCTGTTCATTTGGTTTACAGAAGGGCTTGGAAAAGATCACAAAAGTCATGATGAGTTGTCTGCTTGGTTTAATTATATTATTGGCCATTCATTCAATCACGCTCAAAGGTGGCATGGCTGGCCTTAAATTCTATTTAATGCCAAGTCTCAAAAATATGACTATGGCCAAAGGTATAAGACAGGTTGTGCTCGCAGCAATGAGTCAGGCTTTCTTTACATTATCTGTTGGCATTGGAGCTATGGAAATCTTTGGCAGCTATATGAGCAAGGATGAAAGCTTGCTTCAAGAATCTATGACCATTGCTTCACTTGATACATTTGTAGCGATTGTCAGTGGTTTGATTATTTTTCCTGCTTGTTTTGCCTTTGGTGTTTCACCTGATCAAGGACCTTCTTTAATCTTTGTGACGCTACCTAAAGTCTTTATTAATATGCCATTGGGCAGAATATGGGGAACATTATTCTTTGTCTTTATGACCTTTGCTTCTTTTTCTACAGTGATGGCTGTTTTCGAAAATCTTATTGCCAGTGCTATGGATAACTTCCAATGGTCAAGAAAGAAGGCAACCGTAATCTTTGCGATTGTCATACTTGTCCTTTCAACGCCTTGTGCTCTCGGTTATAATCTGCTTTCAGATTTTAACATTGCGGGTAAGAATATTCTTGATATCGAAGATTTTCTCGTCAGCAATATCTTATTGCCACTTGGTTCTTTAATATTCCTCTTATTCTGTGTGACGAAGTATGGCTGGAAGGCAGAAAATTTTATGACTGAAGCAAATCTAGGTAAGGGAATCAAGGTCAAAAACTGGATGATTCCATATTTTCGTTATGTCTTGCCGATTCTTATTATCATTGTATTAGGGCAGGGATTATTCTAAATGAAGCGGTTTAATGACCGCTTTTTGCGTTGAACAAGCATTTACAATTGGTTTATTTTCGTGTAGAGTAGAAATGTTGAAAGGAAGCGGGATGTATGGAATATGAAGTGACAACAGAACAGTTCTCTGGCCCTTTAGATTTATTGTTGCATCTGATTCGTGAACATAATATGGATCTAATGGATCTTGATGTAGCAGCTATTTGTGACCAGTATCTTGCTTATATTCAGACGATGGATCCAGCGCTTCTTGAAGCTGTTTCTGAGTATTTGGTGATGGCAGCTTGGCTGATTGAGATGAAAAGTAAGCTCCTGCTTCCAAGTGAAAAGCTTGATGATGAAGAAGATGACTATGAAGCACAGCGTCAGCTCATGATCAAGCGTTTATTAGAGAAAAATCAGATTAATGAAATCCTTGATGATCTCGAAGAAAGCTATGAAGAACGCAACCAGATGTTCAGTCGCCTTCCTGCTACATTTGATGAATATATCCAGGATGTTGAAAATGCTTTGCCTGATAATCTTGAAGTCTATGATCTTATTGGTGCTATGCAGAATGTCTTGCAGCGCAAGATGCTTTCTAAGCCTTTAGAAAGCCGTATTGCTAGGGTGGAGATTTCTATCGATGATCGTACAAGTCAGATTGAAGACTTTTTTATGAATCATCAAGGTGAAGTAATTGATTTTGAGGATTTGTTTGAAGGGGGCGACAAATATTTTGCGATTGTCACTTTCTTAAGTGTTCTTGTTCTTGTCAAGCATGATCAATTAGAGATTATGCAAGAATCTAATTTTGAGAAAATCTATCTTAGAGGTAAATATAATGGATCATAATGAATATCTCTCGATAATTGAAGGAATGATATTTTTATCCGGTGATGAAGGTGTAACGGTTAAGGATGTTATGGGCGTATTGAATGTTTCCAAGAAGGAAGCTGTCAGCATGCTTGATGAACTGATGGCACATTATAGCCTTAAGGCTATCAAGGGGTTTGATATTGCCAATTTTGGTGGCTTGTACAAGATGGTCACTTTGCCAGCTCATGAACAATACTATCGTAAGATGGTCGAAACAAATGCGAGCAGGATTTCCAAGAGCGCCTTAGAAACATTGGCTATTATTGCTTACTATCAGCCTATTACCAGAGTTCATGTTGAAGAAATCAGGGGTGTGGGATGTGAAAGCATGATTCGTAAGCTACTTGCGAAAGCACTTATTAAAGAGGTAGGACGTGAGGAAACTCCGGGGAGACCAATCTTATATGGCGTTACTGATGAATTCCTAAATGCCTTTAATCTTACTTCTCTTGATGAATTACCTGAATTAAAGGAAGTGAATAGTTCACTTGAGGAAGAAGACCTCTTTGATACAAAGTATATTGAAGGAAGAGATGAAGATATGAAAAAAACTGGTTCTTCTAAGTAACCAGTTTTTTTATTGAGATTTTGCTTCTGTACGGGTGAGAGCTTCTAAGCGCTCTTTTAAACTTTGGATCCGTAATTTGATTTGTTTTTGGGTGATCTTTGTTGCTGCTTCAGCAATAAAGACGCTAGAAAGCATAATGATTAATGTCCCAAAGAACATAATATACATGAAATATAATTGTTCTGTTGCAAGATATAAAGCTGCACTGATTCCAATAAAGACACCAGCCACTCTTAAAGACCTTTTCCCTAAGAAGTAGGAATACAAGTCCCCACGAATAGCCTTAGAGAAATCTTCTAGTGAAGAAATGATTTCTTTGATCTCTTGTTGGTCAAGATTTTGTTCGTTGATATTGCTTTGAATTTTAATTTTAAAGGGCATAATTCCACCTCCATGTCATGATTATAGCATCCTTATCAAAAAATAAAAGCAATTTACACATTCCCCTAACTAAGCTATACTACAAAAGGTGATCAAAATGAAGGCAATAAAACATTTTCAAACAATAACAAAGCATAAAATACTAGTAGGTCAGCTATGTTTTAAGCTCCATCTCTATCGACAAGGCTTATGCCATGATCTCTCAAAGTATTCCTTCACAGAATTTAAGACCGGTGTTCTCTACTATCAGGGAACTTCTTCGCCTAATGGTGCTGAACGCAAGCTTAAAGGTTATTCGGAAGCCTGGCTGCATCACAAGGGACGCAATAAGCATCATTGGGAATATTGGGTAGATTTTACGCGCAATGGCACAACGGCAGCCAAGATGCCTTATCGCTATGTCCTTGAAATGTTTTGTGATCGCATCGCTGCAAGTATGGTCTATCGTGGTAAAGACTATGATGACAGTTACCCACTTGCATACTATGAATCAGGAAAGCATTCCTATATTATGAATAGTGAAACAAGAGCATTATTGGAATATTTATTGGTGGAACTCAAGGATCAGGGGTTAGAAAAGACATTTAAGATGATCAATACCAAAAAGGGTTATGAAGATTATCATTTGGAGGATGGGCTATGAAAGCAATCATTGATGTTGGTGGTGGTTTAAGAGGAATATATGGAGCTGGTGTTCTGGATTATTGCATCGATCATCATTTAGATTTTGATGAGTGTATTGGTGTTTCTGCTGGCAGTGCCAATATCGCTAGCTATATTGCCAGACAGAAAGGCAGAAATTATCCTTTCTATCTCGATTATTCATTTCGTAAAAGCTATATGAGTTTAGAGAATATTTTCAAGAAGAAAAGCTATCTTGATTTACGTTATGTCTATGAAGCATTGAGTAATGAGGGTGGTGAAAATCCGCTGGATTATGATGCTTTTGTCAAGAGTGAGAAGAAGTTTGTGGCAGTAGGATATGATGCGGATCATGGCAAAGCCCATTATTTTACCAAAGAAGATATCGCAAGAAATCAGTATCAGGTGCTTGAAGCGTCTTGTTGTTTACCCGTTGTCTGTCAGCCTGTGGAAATAGAGGGTGTTCATTATTATGATGGGGGACTAGCTGATCCGGTGCCTGTCTTGAAAGCTCTTGAAGATGGCTGTGATGAAGTTGTCCTCATATTAACCCGTCCACTCGAAAAAAGAGAAAATAGTGCTCAGGATAAGGTAACAGCTAAAATCTTAAGCAAATTTGATGTTCTAGCAGCACAAAACTTACTGAAAAGAGCTGAACGTTATAATCAGGGAGTGGAGATTGTGAAGGAAATGGAAAGACAGGGGAAAGGGTTGATTGTTGCTCCTGATACCATTGGAGATATGTCAACCTTGACAAAAGATAAAGAAAAGCTATATTTACTCTATACAAAAGGGTATACTGATGGTGAAAAGATAAAGAAATTCTTAGAAAGGAATTCATAATGGAAAGATTACAAAAAGTGATTGCAGCAAGTGGCTATACGTCAAGACGTAAAGCTGAAGAACTCATTAAACAGGGCAAGGTTGCTGTCAATGGTGTTGTCGTAACTGAACTTGGCACAAAAGTCACAAAAAAAGATTCAATTACAGTCAATGGACAAGCCATTAAAAAAGAAGAACATGAATACTACCTGTTCTATAAGCCTAAACAGGTTATTACATCAATGCATGATGATAAAGGCAGAAAGACGGTGGCAGATTATTTTACTGATGTCGATAAACGCGTTTATCCTGTAGGACGTTTGGATTGGGATACGACAGGGGCATTAATTATGACAAATGATGGTGAATTTGCGAACTTAATGATGCATCCTTCTTCACATTTACCTAAGATTTATTATGCTTCACTTGACGGCATTCTTCTTCAGAGAGAAAAACGAGAATTAGAAAAAGGTATTTACTTAGATGGCGTCAAGACATTGCCTTGTGAAATTGTTGTTCGTGGTGTCGATGAAGAACATAAGACAACAATGATTGCGATTCGTTTAATAGAAGGCAAAAATCGTCAAATCAAGAAGATGTTTGAAGCAGTGGGACATCCTGTTAAACGTTTGCATCGTTTAGCTATTGGTGATATTGAAGTCACTGGTTTAGCACCTGGTGAATATCGCCCGCTTAAGGTTAAGGAAGTCAGAGTACTTCGTGCTAAAGCTCTTGAAAACAAACAAAAACAAGCAAAATATCAAAAGAAAAATAACGCAAAGAAAAAGATCTCCTAAAAGAGATCTTTTTATCAACTTATTATAATTCGATTGCTTCTACTGGGCAGCTTTCTGCAGCTTCTTTGCAAGCATCCATTAAATCTTCAGGAATATCTTCACCCATGATGTTTTCAGCTTTGCCTTCATCATTAAGGTCAAATACATCTGGACATACTGCAGTACAAGCACCACAACCAATACAATTTTCATTAACTTTAACCATAGTTAAGTTCCTCCTTTATATTACACAAGCTTATTATAAACCATCATATCTTTTTTTGAAAGTGCTTTTTTTTCGCATTGCTAATAATGCCCATGAAATGAAAGCTATTTCTTTCAAATTCAAGTTATGCTATAATCTTTTAAGCGAGGGTGATGAATATGGCTAATGAAACACGTATGAGTAAATATAAAGATTTTAGAGACTCTTTTAAAGATGAGGATCAGGTTGTTAGTAAGACAGTTGATGATGAGAGTGTAGGAGAAGATGATTTCTTGTCCTTCTTGCCCCACAATGAGAAGAAAGATGATCTTCATCCTTTAAGCTATGATACATTAGAGGAAGATGACGTTGTTCTTAGCGCAATCAATGAAGCAAAAATCAATGTGGGGAAAGATAAATATAATACAAGAGCTGAAATTCTCAATAAGATCCGTAATGAAGAAGCACAAAATAGTGATCAAGAAGAGAATCTTGTCGATGAACCTACAAAGATTTATCATATTGATGAGCTGGAAGATGAACAAAAAGAAGACAATCATGAGCAAGAGATAGATTATCGTGAGACTTCGCTCGACCAGGATAATGCGGTTGTGCGTCCCTTTTCTTTAGGAGATCCAACGGAAAAACAAGAACCACCAGAAGAAGTGCCATTAACGAAAAAAGAACGTAAAGCATTAAAGAAAGCTGAAAAGAGAAAGGCGAAGGAAGCAAAAAAACATCCTGTAGAAGAGGATGGGGAACAAGAAGAAATGACAGAAAATGAAAAAAATCAGTCAAATGGCTTTGTTTCTGGATTATTAAATGTTATTATCTTCATATTGATTTTAGTATTCCTCGGTTTATGTGGATTATATGTCAAGCAATTTCTTTTGTAAGGAAGGTTGAAAATGAAGAAAATTTCTATCGCAATAGATGGACCAGCTGCTGCTGGCAAGTCAACAATTGCTAAGATGGTTGCAAGAAACCTGAATTATACGTATATCGATACAGGGGCGATGTATCGCTGTGTGGCTTACTCAGCTTTCGTTCATGGGATAAGCTATGAAGATGAGGCAGGAGTCGTAGGATTGCTGAAGGATTTAAAGATTAAGCTTTTACCCGATGGTTCTATACGCTTAAATGGGGAAGATGTCTCTTCTGCCATTAGAGCCAATGAAGTATCGATGGGGGCTAGTATTGTTTCACAGTATGCCAAAGTGCGTAGTTTCCTTGTTGCCCAGCAACGAGAAATGGCAAAAGGCGGCGGTGTGATTCTTGATGGCCGTGATATTGGTACAGTTGTATTGCCTGAAGCTGAACTTAAGATTTATCAAGTGGCTTCTGTCGAAACACGTGCTAAAAGACGTTATAAAGAAAATATCGAAAAAGGCATTGAATGCGATTATGATGAGATGAAGGCAGAGATTGCTAAAAGAGATGCCCAGGATATGAATCGAGAAGTATCTCCCCTTAAGAAGGCGGATGATGCGATTGAATTAGATACATCCAATATGAGCTTAGAAGAAGTTGTGGCTCATGTTATGGATTTGGTTGAAAAGAAATTAGAAGAGTAGAGAGGTGTTATCATGAGTGAAGGCGTTGTCGCAATTGTAGGCCGTGCAAATGTAGGGAAGTCTACAATCTTTAACAGAATTGTCGGTGAGCGTGTTTCCATTGTTGAAGATACGCCAGGTGTGACACGTGATCGTATTTATGCTCATGGTTCATGGCTGACAAGAGAGTTCCGTATTATTGATACAGGTGGGATTGAATTAGAAAAAAGTGATATGACAGCTTCTATTAAGATGCAAGCTGAAATTGCGATAGAAGAGGCTGATGTCATTGTTTTTGTTGTCAATGGACGTGAGGGTATTACACCAGAAGATACGATGGTGGCAAGAATACTTCAAAAGTCCAAAAAGCCTGTTGTTCTTGCTGTTAACAAGATTGACGATAATAAATTTAAAGATAATATTTATGATTTTTATGCATTAGGTATTGGTGATCCTATTCCTGTATCCGGTGTTCATGGGATTGGTATTGGGGATGTTCTTGATGAAGTCATCCATTTATTGCCAAATAAAGATACTGTTGATGATCCTGAAACTATTCGTTTTTCTATCATTGGTCGACCTAATGTTGGTAAGAGTTCATTGACCAATGCTATCCTTGGCGAAGAACGTGTCATTGTCAGCAATATTGAAGGTACGACAAGAGATGCGATTGATACAAGCTTTACCAAAGATGGTCAGAAATATACAGTTGTTGATACTGCAGGCATGCGTAAGCGTGGTAAGATCTATGAGAATGTTGAAAAATATTCTGTCATGCGTGCAATGAGTGCTATTGATGATTCTGATATTATTTTGGTTGTCATTGATGGAGAACGTGGCATTCTTGAACAGGATAAGCATATTGCTGGTTATGCTCATGAATCTGGTAAAGGGGTTGTGCTTGTTGTCAATAAATGGGATGCGATTGAAAAAGACAGCAAGACTATGCAAGCCTTTAATAAAAAGATTCGTGAAAACTTTAAATATCTTGATTATGCTAAAATTGCTTATGTTTCAGCCCTTAAGAAACAGCGCATTGATACGCTCTTTGATTTAATTAATGAAGCTTATGAATCACAGCATAAACGTATACCTACAAATCTCTTCAATGATGTTATTGTTGATGCGCAATTAATGAATCCGACAAGTAATTTCCAGGGTGGTCGTTTGAAGATTTATTATGGCTCTCAGGTCGCTATTACTCCACCAACATTTGTTTTGTTTGTGAATGATCCAAAATTCCTCCATTTCTCTTATAAGCGTTATCTTGAAAACAAGTTACGTGAGGCATTTGGTTTTGATGGATCGCCAATTCATATTATTTGTAGAAAGAGGGAATAGGACATGAAAGCAGCTATATTAGGAACAGGAAGCTGGGCAACTGGCTTAGCACGTGTATTGAATGATAATGGTGTTGAAGTCTTGATGTATGGTGTTGATGATCGAGAGATTGAAGATATCAATGTCCGTCATTGTAATTATAAATATTTCAAGAATGTTAAACTTGAAGAAAGTATTCGTGCGACAAAGAACCTACCAGAGGTTATTGAAGGAGCATCCTATATTATTATTACTGTCCCTACACAATTCGTACGTTCTGTCTTAGAAGAGGTGAAACCTCTTCTTAAACAAAAGGTGACAGTCATTAATGCAGCTAAAGGCTTCGATATGAATACCAATATGCGTATTTCTGATACAATCCGTTCTGTTTTTACGAAAGATGAGATCAATCCTGTTGTATCACTGATCGGTCCATCACATGCCGAAGAAGTTGTTATTCGCATGTTGACAGCTGTATGTGCCGTAAGTCTAGATGAAAAGACAGCTCAGGATGTACAGAAGCTTTTCTCTAATGACTATTTACGTGTTTATACATTAACGGATGAAATTGGAGCGGAATATGGTGCTGCCTATAAAAATGTCATTGCCGTTGCTTCAGGTATTTTGAAAGGTCTAGGTTATGGTGATAATTCACGTGCTGCATTAATTACCCGTGGCTTAGTTGAAATGACAAGATATGGCATGCTGAAGGGTGGTAAAGCTGAAACATTCTTCGGTTTAACAGGTGTTGGTGATTTGATTGTCACTTGTTCTAGTGAACATTCGCGTAACTTCCAGGCTGGTAAAGAAATTGGTTTAAGTGATAATGCGAGCGATTTTATGGCAGGTAACCAGAAGACTGTGGAAGGTATTCGTACATGTAAGGTTATTCATGATGATATCTTAAAGAATTATCCTGACTTTGAAGCACCAATCACTAATTGTGTTTATGATGTTCTTTATGAGAATGGCAAACCTAGTGAAAAAGTTAAAGAATTAATGAATCGAGCATTGAAATCAGAATCAATTAAAGGGTAAGTATGACTTGCCCTTTTTTTAGGAGTACATAAAATGAAGAGTTTAGTGATTACAGATCGTCATTTATCTTTGGATCAGTTTAAGCATTCCGTTCTTGTCGATTTGAATAATATTGACTGCATGACTTGTACGGGTGGCTTATATTGTTTAAAACATGAATCAAAATGTCGTTTAAATGATGATATGAGTTGTCTTTATAACTGGATGTGTGATGCTAAACTGACAATTGTAATCAGTCATATTGTCTATGGGACATTTGATGAGCCTATTTTACGATTGGCAGAGCGTGATATTGCGAATTTTGAGCCTTATTTTAGTGTTGTTGAAGAGAAGAGTATGCGTCTTTCACTTTCTAATATCAAGAGAAAGCTGATTGTTGTTGGATATGGTGATATGACTGAGGAAGATGAGGAGAATTTGCGTAATTATATGAGTGCTACGGCCATCTTTGGGTATGAACCCAATAATATCCATCTCTATTTATGTCAAGAAGAGGAAATAGAAGAAACGCTGAAGGCCTTTGGAGGTGTGGATCTTGGCTAGTTATTTAATTATGACAGCAGGCTTAAAACACACAGAAGGACAAATGGTACCTTTCGCAAAGAATTTAAAAAGCCTCCTAGAAAAGTCCAACAAGCATGTTGATATTATGAGTATTGAAGATGAAGGAAATATGGATGACTACAGTCATATCATCTTTGTCTTCCCCATCTCAGTTGCTCCCATTCCATCTCCCCTCATGCATTTTCTAAAAAAGACGACATTTACACATCATCAATATATCTATACAATGGCTTTCTCACCACTCTTTGAACCTGATTCAACAGAAGCAGCTAATAAAGTGATTGCTTCATGGGCAAAAAAACAATATCTACGCTATCAGGGAACATTAAGAATTGGTTCGCTTGATCTTATTCAAGAGCTAAGCTTACGCTTAAGAGTTATTGCCCATATTAAGCGTTTTGCGAATGCAATAATGAAAAATGAGCCCTTCGAGGAGGATGTGACAGTCAATAATATTCACCATTTTATCCGTCGTACACATCTCTTATTTGCTTATTATATTCATAAATCACAACGATCTAAATGATTCTTTTAAAAGCCTCTAATCAATAAGGAAAATAGTGCTTAAATGCACTATTTTTTTGATTTTTTAAGTTGTTTTTATAGAAGCATTTTGGTATACTACTAAATGTTTTGAAGGAGGCAATCGCAATGAATAAAAAAGAACTGATTGATATCGTTTCTGAGAAACGCGACTTGACAAAAAAAGACGCAGAAATGCTTGTTGATACAGTATTTGATACAATGGTAGATACAATGCTTGATGGCGAAAAAGTGCTAATTAGTGGTTTTGGAACTTTCAAAGTCAATAATCGTAAAGAACGCAAAGGTGTATCACCTAAGACTAAGGAAACAATTGTTATTCCTGCAAGCCGTACAGTTACATTTAAGCCAAGTAATAGATTAAAAGATGCTATGAACTAGTATCTTTTTTTCTTGTTCAAATAAAATTCATAGGAAATATGATATAATAGGGCATATCTTAAAAGGAGGTATGTGAGATATGTATTTTTATCCATATTCACTTTATATGAATTCTTATTATTTATTGGGTACGGTCTTTGTTGTTATAGCCGTTGTTATTGGCTTGATTGCCCAGGGACGCGTTAGTTCAGCTTTTAGAAAATATTCTCGTATTCATGCAAGAATTGGTAAAACAGGTGCAGATGTCGCAAGAGAGATCTTAGATGCTAATGGGATGGCAGATATGCCAGTGAATTTAACACATGGGACTTTGACTGATAATTTTAATCCTGGCAATGGTTCTGTCAATTTATCCGATGAGATCTATCATGGAACATCGCTTGCTTCTCTTGCTGTAGCAGCACATGAGTGTGGGCATGCCATCCAGTATCATACAGGCTATACACCTATTAAAATCCGCAATATCATTGCTCCAGTATGTAATATTGGGAATTATCTAGGCTGGATTGCGATTGTGATTGGTTTAGCACTCGGACGTACGAAGATTGCCTGGTTTGGCTTTATTTTAATGCTGGGGATCTTGCTCTTCCAGTTAGTGACATTGCCAGTAGAATTTGATGCCTCAAGACGTGGTTTAGCTATTTTGGAATCACGTTACTTGATGAGTGATGAAGTCGGTGGGGCAAGAGCTATGTTGAAAGCTGCGGCTATGACTTATGTTGCGGCTACACTTCAGACCCTTGCATCAATGTTAAGAATATTCTTGTTGATTGCTGGTAATTCAAGAGATGACTAAAAGAGGGCAACCTCTTTTTCTTTTGGGAAAAATGTATTATAATGCATTTAACTTAAAGGAGTTAGGTTATGGACTTTACGAATGAAAAGAAAAAGCAAAGTAATTTAGGATCCAATCTTATTCTTCTAGTATTGGTCATTCTACTTGTTATTGTGATCTTTTATGTCATATTTGTACATTTACCCTATAATGATCATCAAAGAGAATTAGATAGTATACGCACATCCATTATTGAAAAAGATAAACTGAACTACGATAACTATTTTATGGAATATAATCGTTCAAAAACATATTATATTATCAGAGTGAAGATTAAGGGAAAGAAAACATATTTAGCCTATAATGACAAAAAGAAGCTTGTCGACAAATATAGTGATGAACCTGTCAGCAAGTCCGTTATTATTGCTGATGTGGAAAATCGTGTGAAAGAAACCGTAAGCGAGAAGGATATCAAAGTAGGTTATGAGGACGATCAGTTCCGTTATATCGTTAAATATCAGACTGATAATAGCCTTAATTATTTATATTATACACTTGATGGAAAATTCGTGAAACAGTATCGTCTCTAGGGGGATTTATGAATAATACACTGATCGAATACAACTGTATAGATTTCCACAAGCTGCTTTTATTAAAAGGTAAACAGATTGGCTTGACTGACCAGGAGAGCTTTATTTTAAATATCATGCTGATCTTACATGAGCAGGGAATACGTCTTATGACCCCACAAATGATCGCAAAATATTGTACAAGTGAAATGAGAACCATTGATCAGGCAATGCTGAAATTTGTGAATGAACGCTATCTTGATCGTCATAATGGTGTTCTTGATTTTAAACCGCTCTTTCGCCGTCTGCTTGATGAAAAAGTGGAAGAAGTCAAGGAAGTGAATCTTATTGAGCGCTTTGAAGATGCCTTTGGAAGACCTTTATCACAAACAGAAATCGAAATTATTAATAGCTTTAAACGAGATGGTTATGATGACCAGATGATTGTTGATGCGTTGTTAGAGGCGGTTAGAAGTAATGTCTTGAATTTCCGCTATATCGAAAAGATTCTTTCAAATTGGGCCCGATATGGCAAGAAAATGCGTAATAAGCCTATAGAAACACAGACAAATACAGCCTTTAGTGATGAAATTAAGAATTTGGAGTGGTGGAAGTCATGAAGAAAGAAAAAGTAGAACGGGTTTTAAAGACTTTTGATGAG
This sequence comes from Sharpea porci, assembly GCF_009695655.1. Classification (GTDB taxonomy): domain Bacteria; phylum Bacillota_I; class Bacilli_A; order Erysipelotrichales; family Coprobacillaceae; genus Sharpea; species Sharpea porci. Next base: position 28,185 of record NZ_VUNM01000001.1, on the reverse strand, counting down.
ATGTTTCCTGATGCACGTTGTGAACTCAATCATTCTAATCCTTTAGAATTGTTGATTGCGACAATGCTTTCAGCTCAAACAACGGATGCTTCTGTTAATAAAGTAACACCTGCGTTATTTGAACGCTATCATAGTGCGTCAGATTATGCCCATGCAGATTCCAAGGAACTAGAGAGCTATATTCGTAAAATCGGCTTATATCGCAATAAGGCAAAGAATATTATTCTTATGTGTAAAGCACTAGAAGCACGCTTTAATGGGGAAGTACCAGCTGATTTTGATGAGCTTGTCAGTTTACCAGGCGTTGGGCGTAAAACGGCTAATGTTGAAATGGCTGAGGCTTTTCATGTTCCAGCATTAGCTGTAGATACGCATTGTGCACGTATCGCTAGAAGGCTAGGCTTCGCTTTTAAGAAGGATGATGTGGATACGATTGAACGTAAGCTTAAGAAACAGATTCCTCAAGAACGTTGGATCAAGACCCATCACCAAATGATTTTCTTTGGTCGGTATCACTGTAAAGCACAGTCTCCTCATTGTTATGAATGTCCATTGGTGGATATGTGTAAAGAAACTAATAAGAAACTCTAGGACGCTATCGCGCCCTTTTTTTCTATAGATAATTTATCATAACAAGTGCAACAGCCTATAAGAAAAAAGGAACCGAAGTTCCTTTTATTGCTGGGTTGTTTGTTGGCCATTTGTTTGACCATTGTTTTGATTATTTTGTTCTGTTCCAGTTGTATTGTTTGTATTGGTATTATTGTTGTTAGTGTTGTTATTTGTGGTTTGATTGTTGTTTGTACCATTAGTAGTGGTTGAACCATTTTGTGTAGTGTTCTCATTTTCTTCAGGCTTTTCTTCTTGAATAGTAATTTCTTTTGAAATCTTGTTAGAAGACATACTGCCATCTTTCTGCTTATAATAACCAGTAATTCTATATACACCAGTTTCACTTGGATGATAGCTTAATGTACCAGTATTAGAACTTAATGTCTGTGTTGCGACAGTCTGTCCATTATGTTCTACAGTGACAATATATTCAACTTCATATTGACCATTATAGGCTGAGAAGCTTACCTGAATTTGTTTTGATTCAGTTAATGCTGCATCAAAGGAACTTAATTCTTCTAAGGCATATGACTTTGTATCCTTTTCACCAGGCGTATGACCTTTTACAAACCAGGCATCTCTGATCATTGAAGATGGTGTAGAAGCTGAAGGAGATTTATATGGATATGAACCAATAACCATCTTTTCTTCAACAACAGTATCAGGTGTCTTATATTTATTCTTAACACCTTTCTTATGTAAGAGTCGGGCGATATCTTCAGAAATCTTTTTGGCATCATTTGTATTACCTAGAGAGATGCCCTTTTCCGTACCACCATTCCATGTAGCCCAGGCATAATCTGGATTATAAGCACAGAACCATTTATCCTTAGCATCATTTGTAGTACCAGTCTTAGCACCAATATCATCATCAAGAGCACCGACGCTTGTATAAGAAGAGTAATTACCACTCTTTACATAATCAGTCATAACTTGACGGATGAGGAAAGCTGTTGCTTCACTCATAGCTTGTTTTGCGTTAGCTTGTGCATCTTTATCGATATTGACTGTTTCACCAGTTGTATTGATGACAATTTTATCAACAGCATGTGGTTCAATATAAGTACCACCATTAGAGATTGTTGCATAGGCAGCAGCTTGTTGTAATGGCGTTACACCATCATCCCAGCCACCAATCGCCCAGGAAGTATTTAAGCCATTCTTATTAACCTTATCATTAATAGTATAACCAAGATTCTTTAGCCAGTTTTGTAGACGGTTCTTACCAATTTCTTTTTCCACCGTCACAAAAGTATGAATGGCTGCTAAGTTCCAAGAATTTCCAAGTGCTTCTTCAAGAGAGACATCACCATGTGTCTGTTTATCCCAGTTCTTTGGCGACCATCCACCCTGTGAGAAATCAGAGTCATCAGCCGTATGACCTGTTGACCAATAGAGATATTCAAATGCGGGAGCATAGTCAAGTATAGGTTTAATCGAAGAACCAGGCTGATGATAAGAACGATAAGCATAATCCATCATACCGTTTTTATAATCTCTTGCTGAAAGAAGACCAACAATACGGCCATCCTTGGCACTCACAACAGCGGATCCAACCTGTGTACCATTAGTACGGATATAGTTATAATTATTACTTTCAGATATATCATCTAAACGTGTTTGAATATCCGTATCCATATAAGTATAGATTGTCATATTTGTCTTAGTAGGATCATAGTTTGTTTTTTCTTTGACTTCACGTACGACACGATCAACATAGGAAGCATAATCTTTGTTTTGCGCAATAGGATTACTCTTTAAAGTATTTGCGACAGGGACTTTCTTTGTTGCTTCACATTGTTCTTTTGTGATATAGCCATGCTGGTACATGAGATTAATAATAGTATTACGACGATTTGTAGCTTTGTTGAGATCAGTAAATGGATCATACCAGTAAGGTGAGTTAATGGCTCCAGCCAATAGTGCTGCTTCTGGTAATGTGAGATCCTGAGGATTCTTATCGAAGTAGTAATGGGAAGCTGAATAAATACCAATCGTCTGTTGGGAGCGCCCAAAATAGATCTTATTTAAATAAAGTTCCATGACTTTTTTCTTGCTTGTCTGCTTTGTGGCTTCGATGGAAAGAATGACTTCACCAAGCTTACGCTGAATTGTACGTTCTTCGTCAGGATAGTATGTCTTTTTAATAAGCTGCTGGGTAATAGTTGATCCACCAGCGATTGTGCCACGATGAGTAATATTTGTCATGAAGGCTTTGATGATACGTGGGATATCGAAACCATCATGAATAAAATAACGTGAGTCTTCGGCTGAAACAACAGCATCAACGAGCACTTCTGGAAGTTCATCATATTTCACATACTCTCCAGCGGCTGTACCAAATTTGTAGATGACATTGCCATTGGCATCGAGTACACGTGATGTGCTTGTAGCCGTCAAGTTCTTGATGTCAAAGTCTTTTATTTGTTGAAAGACGGAGAAACCCATATAAAAGCCTCCACCGATAAGTGCCACACATAGGATGGAAATCACAATTTTAATGATTTTTTGGCGGGAGAGCTTGTTGGATTTATTTTTTAGGATTTTCATTTTCTTCCTCCTTAAGATAATAGCGATCAATGATCCGAAGATAATCAAGACGTGGGGCATAACCTTGGGTGACAAGATGCCCTTTCTCTTTGATATAATCATAATCAATATGTCGCACACCATCACTACGATACTTTTCTATCATATAAGAAGCATCAAGTAAATAAACTTCATTTAAAGTTGTAAAAGCGATCATAATAAAAGCAATACCGCCATGACGTAAAATTGCATCCAAATGATTAATCTGATGGTCCCAGATATTAGCAAATGGGAAACGCAACGTCTTTGTTTCTTTGGCTTCAAAGTCAATATAATGTCCTTTATAAAGGCCATTATAATCAGTCGTTGAAGGCTTACGGAAATAGGCTTCCGTTATTTTTGCGGCTGATCGCTTGGGATAATCAACTCTCACAATCTGTATCGGCGTAGGTTTCTTGTAGATCACAGCTATATCTCTTTCTAAGTAATACTTATTACTCATCGTGATATCTTCTTCAAGATTCATCCCACGCATCCCCGTATACCTTTTTTGTTCATGAGGTGCATATTTTGTGAGATCTTTCTTCTTATTTGGATAATGTACCATAGTTCCCTTCCATTTCCTCCCCATTATATCATAAAATTATTTAAACACCACAAAAAGGTCATACAACAGTATGTGACAAGATTAGGTTAAGATACGTACATTAATTCTTGCATTTTTAGGGAATTTTTGTAAAATGGACTGTAGGAGTGATAAGTATGGAGAACAAGATTGTTTTAAGTCCAAAGAAGATTTTGAATAAACAATTTCAGGTAGATTTCAAAGGTTATCATGCTGAAGAAGTCGATCATTTCTTGGATCAGGTCAGCGCTGATTATACAAATTTTGCAGCCATGCTGAATGAATCCTATGAACAAATTGAACGTTTACAGCGTGAAAATCAGTCATTAAAGAAACGTATAAATGAACTCGAAAGAACTAGCCAAGAACATGTTGCTCAGGCAGATCTTTCAAGCAATGTTGATTTATTGCGCCGTCTTTCACAGCTTGAGAAAACGGTTTACAACAAACATGAAGATTAAAAAAGATGTCTGCGAGAACTAATCGCTAGAAGTAGAGGAAAGTCCGTGCTATCACTAGCTGCGATGCTAGTAGTGAGTGTGCTAGAGCTAAGAACTCTAGGGTAAAAACGACAGCTGAAGCCTAAGTCGCAAGATATGGTGTAGGTACTAAAGTGCCACAGAAACGATGCTTGAGAGAAATCTCATGGTGAAAAGGGGTAAACTCCGCACGATAGAAACCCAAATTTGGTAGGGGAGTCAGACTGAGGGAATTGAACTAAGGTCTGGTAGGTTACTAAGATAAATGATTAGTTGAAAAACAGAACACGGCTTACAAGAGCAGACACTTACACGATTGTCATCAATCGTGTTTTTTTCTTTATTGATATGTCATATTAATAGAGCGTTTCACCAAGACATTATTTGTAAATTACCTATGTATGTCTACAATACATAGCATTACAGGATGTTTTCTTTTCTATTATTGAAAAAAGGTTGTAACTGTGATTTAATTAATATGATTTTGAACGCTAGGAGGCAATTATGAATAATCTTGGTGAAGAAATAAGAAAAAAGAGATTAGAAAAAGGTTTAACTATAGATGACTTATCAAAGCGTACGATGCTTTCACCAGCCGTACTTAAGGATATCGAAAATGGTGCATTTGATCGTTATGAAGGCGATGAAACATATGTCAAGATGTATCTGAAAAAGATTAGTGATGCATTGGATATGGATCGCGAAGAAGTGACAAAGAGCTATATTGCATTAACTGAAGAAATCAAACAGGAAGAGCTAGCTGAAGCTGCTAAAGAAGCTGAAGAGGAAGGAGAAGCACGGGCTGAAAAGAAGTCTGTCAAGCTTGAAAAACCTCAATTTACAAAAAAAGCTTCGGTTTATGAAGATAAGAGCCATATTAAGATTATTAGAGTGGTCATTGCATTATTAATTGTGGCATTGATTGCGGTATTGATCTTTATTGCTGTGGTTAGCACACATAAATCAATAGAAACAAAGAATTATACAAAGACATCGGACAATGTAACTGGTGATGTCAAGACAAAGAAAGATAAAGAAAAAGAAGAAGCTGAAAAGAAAAAGAAAGCGTCAGAAACAACACAGGAAACACCTAAAGTAGCTGCTGTAACATTCTCTAAGAATGCCAACTATAACTACAATTTTGCCTTAACAGATACAAGTGCTGAAACATTTACTTTCAAAGTAGAATTTGTGACACGTGCCTGGGCACAATTACAGGTTAATGGTAAGGTCGATACAGATTTTGAAGCAAGAGTTTACCAAGCTGGCGAAAGTGCTACAGTAACATTAAAGAGTGCGGATGTCAGAAATATGCGTTTCTCAAATGGTGCAAGTAAGGGTGCTAAATATTACATCAACGATGTGCAGGTGCCTTTGACAGATGAAGAAACAAATAATGCTAATCTTACAAGAGTAAGATTCACAAAGGTTGCTTCTATTGATGCTTCTCAGGCAGTGACAAATAACCAGTCACCAACAACAACTCAAGCAGCGAATACATCTACAAAGAAGAGTACAACAGATAATGGAAACAATAATTAAAGAACTCGGAAACAATTTAATCGCTCATCACTACTCTCTGTCTAGCACAGAGAGTTTTACGGTTGGGCATTTTGCAAGTGCAATTGGTCTTGTACCAGGTATTTCTGCTATTTATCGCGGCAGCCTCGTTAGCTATCAGACAAGAATTAAACATGATGTTCTTCATGTTCATCAGAATACGATTGATCAATATGGTGTAGTCAGTGCTGAAGTGGCTCATGCCATGTGTACGAATGGTCAAATGTTATTTGATAGTGATATCTGTATTTCTTTTACAGGCAATGCCGGTCCTAGTGCGATGGAAGGTAAACCTGTTGGGCTTATTTATATAGGAATTGCTTTTTTTGATGAAGTATCGACATATGAATATCATCTCAATGGTACAAGGGAAGAGATTGTTTATCAGGCTATTAAGATTGGTGCGCAAGAAATTCTTAAAAAAATACATGAGAAATCTTAATGATTTTTGACTATACATATATAGGAGGTGTTTTTATGGCACGAAAAGACAAAACAACAAATACAGATTCTGCTAATGAAGCTGCATTGGATGATGCTTTAAAACAAATTGAAAAGAAATTTGGTAAAGGATCGATTATGCGCCTAGGTGATCGCCCAGCAGTTAATGTGGATGTTATTCCATCAGGTTCCCTTCAGCTAGATGGTGCACTAGGCATTGGGGGATATCCTAAGGGGAGAATTATTGAAATCTATGGTCCTGAATCTTCAGGTAAAACAACGTTGACTTTACATGCGATTGCTGAATGTCAGAAACAGGGTGGTAAGGCGGCCTTTATTGATGCTGAACATGCGATTGATCCTGTTTATGCGAAGAACCTAGGTGTGGATACGGACAATTTAATTCTCTCCCAGCCAGATAGTGGTGAACAGGCATTAGAAATTGCCGAAATGCTGGTGAGAAGTGGTGTGATTGATCTGGTTGTTATTGACTCAGTAGCCGCACTTGTTCCACAGGTAGAATTAGATGGGGAAATGAGTGACCAGAATATGGGCTTGCAGGCACGTTTAATGTCTAAAGCGTTAAGAAAGCTTTCTGGGGTCATGAATAAAACAAATTGTACAGTGATTTTCATTAACCAGTTGCGTGAGAAGATTGGGATTGTCTTTGGAAATCCAGAAACGACGACAGGCGGTAGAGCGCTACGTTTCTATTCTTCTGTACGTATTGAAATCAGACGTAGTGAGCAAATCAAGCTCAATGGTGAAGTCGTAGGTAATAAGACAAATATCAAGGTCGTAAAGAATAAAGTAGCTCCACCATTTAAGACTTGCCAAGTAGATATCATTTATGGCAAGGGTATTGCCCATGATGGTGAAGTGCTAGACTTAGCGACAAATTATGATATTATTGAAAAATCAGGTGCCTGGTATGCTTACCAAGGAGAAAAGATTGGTCAGGGACGTGAAAATGCTAAGGCATATTTAGATAATAATCCAGAAATTATGCAGGCTATTGAAGCACAGGTAAAGGCAAAACTTTTCCCAGAACAAGAAGAACAGGGTGTTGTAGAAGAAGGCTAGGCCTTCTTTTTTTGATGGAATGTATTGGTATCAATACATTCGTGCATTGAAATTTCATATAGCGTACGGTATAATTGAAATGTGTGAAAAACACATTTTATTGAATACATAGGAGGTATAAGTGATGTTAGAAAGCCTAGCCTATGTTCTTCTTGGTATTGTATTAGGATTAATTCTGAATTATGTACTGAACAAAATGCATATCACAAAAGCCAGTACAGAAGCACAAAAAATCATTGAAGATGCGCAAGCGAAAGCAGACAATATTGTCAAAGAAGCGACTCTAGATGCGAAAACACAAGCTTATGAGTACAAGCTGGAAGCTGAAAAAGAAGCAAAAGCTTCGAAGTTAGAACTCGATAAATTTGAAAATAAGCTCTTAGAGAGAGAACATAATATTGATCGAAGAGATATTGCTTTGCAAGGTAGAGAAGATTCTTTAGATCAACGTGCTAAACAATTAGATAAGAAACAAGCAGAACTAGGAAAATTAGAAAGTCAGCTCAAGAATCAAATTGATGAAAAAGTCAAGGAACTTGAGAAAATTGCTGCCATGAGTGCTCAGGAAGCTCATGATGAATTATTCAAGCAGGTCGAACGCCAAATGGAAAACGAGGTTACTGCTTATATCAAGGAACGTGAAGATGAAGCAAACCAGAAAGCTTCTCTTTATGCAAAGGATATTATTGCGACAGCTATCAACCGCTATGCGCAGGAAGAAACTGTGGAAAGAACAGTGAATGTCGTAGCCCTGCCAAGTGAAGAAATGAAAGGTCGTATTATTGGTCGTGAAGGTCGTAATATCAGAGCGTTTGAAAATGCGACAGGGACTGAACTGATTATTGATGACACACCTGAAGTTATCACTATTTCTTGTTTTGATCCAGTTCGAAGAGAGATTGCGAAACAGTCTCTTGAAAAACTGATTAAAGATGGTCGTATTCAGCCAGGACGTATTGAGGAAGTGGTTGAAAAGACGAAAAAAGAAGTTGAAGAGATCATGATGAAAGCTGGCGAAGATGCTGTCTTTAGCTGTGGTCTATCGAAGTTTAAGAAAGATGAATTGTTGACAATTGGTAAGATGAAATTTAGAACATCCTATGGCCAAAATGCCCTTCAGCATTCCGTAGAAGTTGCTCATCTTGCCGGAATTATGGCCGCCGAACTTGGCTTAAATCAGCAGCTTGCGAAACGTGCCGGATTACTTCATGATATCGGTAAAGCTCTTGATCATGAAATGGAAGGTAGCCATGTGGAATTGGGTGCTAAATTTGCGAAAAAGTATGGAGAAAATGCGATTGTCATTAATGCGATTGAATCCCATCATGGTGATGTTCCTGCAAATTCCATTATTTCCATTCTTGTAGCAGCGGCAGATACGCTTTCAGCTGCAAGACCAGGAAGCCGTAGTGAATCTGTTGAAAATTATATTCAGCGTCTTGAAAAGCTTGAAGCTATTGCGAAGGACTTTGATGGCGTTGATAAAGTCTTTGCGATTCAGGCAGGACGTGAAATTCGTGTGGTTGTAAATCCTGAAAAGATTGATGATCTCAAGGCACATAAGCTTGCTAGAGATGTCAAAGAAAAGATAGAAAACGAATTGACTTATCCAGGACATATCAAAGTCACTGTTATTAGAGAGATTCGTGCGAATGAAATTGCGAAATAATCACTCCTTTGGAGTGATTTTTTTCTAGAGGAGAGAGTAGATGAAAATATTATTTATTGGTGATATATTTGGTGAGATTGGTAGAAATATGGTGGCCACATATTTACCTTTAGTTAAAGAAAAATATCAGGTTGATGTTGTCTTTGCGAATGGCGAGAATACAACGCATGGCAAGGGGCTTATTAGAAAGCATTATGAAGAGTTGCTGGCGGATGGGATTGCCCTTATTACGATGGGTAATCATACCTATTCAAAAAGAGAAATCTTTGATTATATTGATGAAGCCAACAATTTAATCGTACCTCTCAATCGTCCTAAAGCCTTACCAGGAGTTGGGAGCAGAGTGATAACTTACGGCAATAAGAGTATCCGTGTTACAAATCTCCTGGGATTGACTTTTATGGATCCTAAGAGTACGAATCCCTTTGAAGCTATTGAGCCCCTTTTAGAAGAAGATACAAGTGATATTCATATTATTGATTTCCATGGGGAAACGACAAGCGATAAGGCGGCTTTTGGTTACTTTGTTGATGGTCGGGTGACTGCAGTTGTGGGTACGCATACGCATGTGCCAACAGCAGATGAACATATTTTACCCAAGGGTACAGCTTTTCAAAGTGATATTGGTATGACGGGGCCTTATGTCAGTGTCATTGGCTGTCAGGCTGAAACGATTATTGAACGTAATCTTAAAGGTATCATGACACCTTTTACCCTAGCTAAGGGGGAAGGGCAGTTCTTAGCTACTTTATTGACGATTGATGATATTACGAATCAGTGTACACATATTGAACGAATTCAAATAGATCCTCAGCATTCTTTTGAAAAGTGAATGTAAAGAATTGATAATAAATGAAAGAGGTTGCACCAATATCTCTCATAATATGTTATAATGGCGAAGGAAGATATAAGGAGGAACATTTTATGGCACAACATACAATTTTAATGCAGACTGCTCAGGTGCAGAAGCTTATTGATTTCTTTGATGGTTATACGGATGACAAGATTACTTCATGTCATTTTGAAGGAAAGAAAGGTATTAAAGCAACATTTACTGTTGAATCTGAATTAGATGCAGAAGCAACAGCCGCTCATTTAAAGAGCCTTTTTAAAGCGACTCCTGCTGGTAAGGTTCTCTATTTCTCAATTCAGCCAGATACATTCTTTAAAAAATAGGGCAAAAAGCCTTATTTTTTTCATTTTATTTGATATAATGCTTCCCTGAAAGGGTGTTTATATAAATGAAAGATTATAGTCAATATTTTAACGGTCCAAGCCTTAAAGAGGCAAGAAGCCGTGGTAAAGAAGATATTAAGCATATTGAAAATGCATTTGAGATTCCCCCTGATATGGTGAATATTGGGCAGGGACAGTACTATCATATTAAAACATATGGTTGTCAGGCTAATGAAAGAGATTCTGAAACATTAGCTGGTATTTTAGAGATGATGGGCTATCAGCCTACTGATGATATTCATCAGGCCAATGTTGTTTTACTTAATACATGTGCAGTAAGAGAAAATGCCGAGGAAAAGGTATTTGGTAAGATTGGTTATCTAAAGACAGTCAAGAAAACAAATCCTAATATTATCTTTGGTATTTGTGGTTGTATGACGCAAGAGGAAGTTGTTGTCAATAAGATTCTTGCGAAATATCCACAGGTTGATTTAATTTTTGGTACACATAATTTGCATCGTTTACCACAATTATTAAAGAGTGCGATGTTAGAGAAGGAAATGGTGCTAGAAGTCTGGAGCAAGGAAGGCGATGTTATTGAGAATCTCCCAAGTCATCGTGCCAGCAAGACTAAAGCCTGGGTCAATATTATGTATGGCTGTAATAAGTTCTGTACATATTGTATTGTCCCTTATACGAGAGGAAAGGAACGTTCGCGTTTAAAGGGAGAAATCCTAGATGAAGTGCGTCAGTTAGTTGCTGATGGCTATCAGGAAATTACTTTACTTGGCCAGAATGTGAATAGCTATGGGTTAGATCTTGATGAAGATTATTCCTTTGCGAACCTATTAGAAGATGTTGCCAAGACGGGTATTCCTAGAATCCGTTTCACAACATCCCATCCATGGGACTTTACTGAAGCCATGGCTGACGTCATTGCTAAGTATGACAATATCATGCCTTATATCCATCTGCCTGTACAATCGGGTAATAGTGATGTCTTAAAGACAATGGGTAGAAAATATACGCGTGAACAGTATCTTGCTTTATTTGATATGTTGAAGAGAAAGATTCCAGGGGTAGCGATCACTACGGATATCATTGTTGGCTTCCCAAATGAAACAGAAGAACAGTTTGAAGATACACTTTCACTTTATGAACATTGTCAGTATGATCTTGCCTATACATTTGTCTATTCACCTCGTGCTGGTACTCCAGCAGCAGCTATGGAAGACAATATTCCATTGGAAGAAAAACAACAACGTCTATATCGTTTAAATGAAGTTGTCAATAAATACGCTAATCAAGCCAATGCGAAATACTTGGGACATATTGCTACGGTATTAGTTGATGGCCCTTCTAAACGTAATCCAGAAATTCTTTCTGGCTATACGGAACACAACAAGCTGATTAACTTTAAGGGCAATAAGGAAGATATTGGCAAGATGGTCAAAGTCAAGATTACGAATACTAAGACATGGACACTTGAAGGTGAGCAGATTGCCTAATACAAAAGAAATCGCCTTAAAACTTAATCAAGCTTTATTAGCGGAAGAAGCTGTCAAAGCCTTTCAGCATTATGAAGCATTGATCAAAGAACATAAAGAACTTGCTCAAAGCGAAAAACAGATCAAGCTGCTTCAACAAGATCTCTTACAAGCCAAGGTGCATGATGATGACAACTATGAAAGCCTTAATAAGCAGTATCATGAAGCTTATGAAGCTTTCACTAATCATCCCCTTGTCGTGAACTATTTACAATTAAAAGAAGAAGTCAACGACTTATTATTGGAAGTAGAAGCAATAATTAATAATGGATTAGCTATAGATATTGATTTATAGTGATAAATTGTTTATTATGGTCAAAATAGGATAGGAGAGAGAAGAAAATGGCATATTTTTATGATGAACCATCACATACTTTTAGTGAATATCTTTTAGTTCCAGGCTATACTGGACCAGATTGCATACCGGACAATGTTTCCTTAAAGACCCCTTTAGTGAAATATAGAAGAGGCGAAGAACCTGCAATTTCTTTAAATATTCCAATGGTATCAGCTATTATGCAGGCAGTTTCTGATGATAAGATGGCTGTAGCACTTGCGAAAGAGGGCGGCATTTCCTTTATTTATGGCTCACAGAGCATTGAGTCTCAGGCTGCTATGGTTAAGAGAGTAAAGAATTATAAGGCTGGTTTTGTAACTTCTGATTCCAACCTTTCTGCTCAAGCGACATTAGCAGATGTATTGGCTCTTAAAGAAACAACAGGTCATAGTACAATGGCTGTCACTGAAGGCGGTCAGCCAAATGGCAAACTTCTTGGTATTGTTACTGGTCGTGACTATCGTGTCAGCAGAATGAGTCCTGATACTAAAGTTGTTGATTTCATGACACCATATGAAAAGCTTATTACAGCACCTAAGAGTGTGACACTTAAAGAAGCTAATGATATTATCTGGGATCATAAGTTAAACGCATTACCAATTGTTGATGAAAACCAGAACTTACTCTATTTTGTTTTCAGAAAAGACTATGAATCAAGAAAATCTAATCCTAATGAATTACTTGATGACAAGAAGAGATATATGGTTGGTGCTGGTATCAACACAAGAGATTATGCAGAACGTATTCCTGCTTTAGTGGATGCTGGTGTTGATGTGCTTTGTATTGATTCATCAGAAGGTTATACAGAATGGCAGCGTCAGACAATCAAATGGGTAAGAGAAAATTATGGCGATCGTGTTAAGATTGGTGCTGGTAATGTCGTTGATGGTGAAGGATTTAGATTCTTAGCTGAAGCTGGTGCTGACTTCGTTAAGATTGGTATTGGCGGTGGCTCTATCTGTATTACTCGTGAAACAAAGGGTATTGGCCGTGGCCAGGCAACTGCAACAATTGATGTTGCCCGCGCAAGAGATCAGTATTTTGAAGAAACAGGTATCTATGTTCCAATCTGTAGTGATGGTGGTATTGTCTATGACTATCATATGACTCTTGCTTTAGCTATGGGCAGTGACTTCATGATGCTTGGTCGTTATTTCTCAAGATTTGACGAATCACCAACAAGAAAGATCATGATCAATGGCACATATATGAAGGAATACTGGGGTGAAGGTTCTGCACGTGCTAGAAACTGGCAGCGTTATGATTTAGGTGGCGACAAGAAACTTTCATTCGTTGAAGGTGTTGATTCTTATGTACCATATGCTGGTTCATTGAAGGATAATGTGGCTTTATCACTCTCTAAGATGAAACATACAATGTGTAACTGTGGAGCTCTTACTATTCCTGAACTCCAGAAGAAGGCTAAGATTACACTTGTCTCAGCGACTTCTATTGTTGAAGGTGGAGCACATGATGTCTTATTAAAGGAATCTACTCCTAATCAGAATCAATAATACTTAAGGACACATAATGTGTCCTTTTTTTCTTGTTGGAAATTGTGCTATAATATCACAACGGAGTGTGAAAAATATGGCTAAAAAAGAAAAGTATTCACCAATGATGGAGAAATATCTAGAATTAAAGAAGGATTATCAAGATGCATTTGTTTTTTATCGTTTAGGGGATTTTTATGAAATGTTTTTTGATGATGCAATAAAAGGCAGCAAGCTTCTTAATCTCGCTTTAACGGGCAAAAATGCAGGTGTGAAGGAACGTGTTCCAATGTGTGGCATTCCTCATCATGCAGTTGAAGGATATGTTGAGACACTTGTTAAGCAGGGGTATAAAGTGGCCATTGTCGAACAGCTGGAAGATCCTAAAAAAGCGAAGGGAATTGTTAAGCGTGGTGTTGTGCAGGTGGTCACACCGGGAACGCTGATGGATTTTCATGCGAATGAAATTTCCAATCACTTTATTGGCGCTCTTGGCATTTTTGAATTCAATTACACATTAGCCTACGCTGATCTTTCTACTGGTGAATTCTTTGTCTTAAATATGCCTAAAAATGAACATGGACTTAAGACACGTATTGAAGCCCTTGGCTTTAAGGAAATCGTCATGGAAGAAGCACATGACATTGAACATGTCATGGTTTCTGAGTTTAAGGATTATAAAGTCAAAGATCATTATGCCAAACTCTTTGAACATATTTCTGATTTAAAACAAATACGTGTTGCTTCATTATTATTGAATTATTTGATTGAAACACAAAAACGTGATCTTGATCATATGCAAGAAGTTGTTGAAATCAAGGATGATGAATATGTCACGATGGATGGTTATACGAAAAAGGCCTTAGAGCTTGTTCAAGGTGCAGCTGGTGAGAAATATGGCTCATTATTGTGGCTATTGGATCATACTAACTCTGCCATGGGTGGACGTTTGTTGAAGCAATGGATAGAACAGCCATTGGTGAATAGAAGTCGTATAGAAGAACGTCTTGATAATGTTGAAGTTTTTGTTGAGAACTTTCTTGATCGTGAAACAATTAGAGATATGATCAAAGATATTTATGATCTAGAAAAGCTAGCAACAAGAATAGCCTTTGGGAATGTTAATCCTCGCGATCTCAAATGGATTGCAGCTTCCCTCAAGGTCATTCCTAGCTTAAAGAATAATCTTCTTTCAATCAACCATCCCCAGCTTACAACTTTAGCTCATCAGCTTGTTGATTTATCGAATATCACCAATACTATTGATCAAGCTATTGTGAATGATCCACCTATTCATCTTAATGAAGGTGGGATCATCAAAGATGGCTATTCTAGCGAACTTGATGAACTGCGTGATATGAAAAAGAATGGACGCAAATGGCTTGCCCAGTTTGAAGAAAAAGAACGTGAGCGCACAGGCATCCGTGGGCTCAAAGTAGGCTACAATCGTGTCTTTGGCTATTATATTGAAATCACCAAGTCCTTCTTGCCACAAGTTAAAGAAGAATTTGGCTATACACGTAAGCAGTCATTAACGAATGCCGAACGTTTTGTGACACCGGAACTAAAGGAAATGGAAGATAAGATTCTTTCTGCCCAGGATCGTATTGTCTCACTAGAACATGAAATCTTTGTGCAGATAAGAAACTATATCAAGGACTATGTACATAAAATTCAGGATGTGGCAAAGATTGTTGCACATATCGATGTCTATACAACCTTGGCAAGTGTCGCTAGCAAGAATAATTATGTTCGTCCACACTTTAATGATGAACATCTCCTCCATATTGTTGATGGACGTCATCCTGTAGTAGAAGAAGTTATTAAACATCAGAATTATATTGCCAATAGTTGTGAGATGGACCGTGATCATGAGATTCTCTTGATAACTGGTCCCAATATGGGCGGTAAATCGACCTATATGCGACAAGTCAGCCTAGCTGTCATTATGAGTCAGATTGGTTCATTCATTCCTGCTAAAGAAGCTTCATTACCTATCTTCGATCAGATCTTTACTCGTATTGGGGCGAGTGATGATCTTATTAGTGGGCAATCGACGTTTATGGTTGAGATGTTGGAAGCGAATAATGCATTACGCTATGCAACAGAAAATTCACTTATTATCTTTGACGAAATAGGTCGTGGGACAGCGACATTTGATGGCATGGCCTTAGCACAAGGTATTATTGAATATATAGCTCATCATACACATGCCTTAACACTCTTCTCCACACATTATCATGAACTCACTTATATGTCAGAAGAATTAGGTATTCGCAATGTTCATGCTTCTGCGGATGTCAGTGGGGATACGATTCGCTTCTTATATAAAATTGCCCCTGGACCATCGGCTGAAAGCTATGGGATTAATGTTGCTAAACTGGCCCAATTACCTGATGAAGTCATCAATCGTGCGCAGGTCATCTTGCAGTCATTAGAAGATAATAATATTGAAAAGACACTCACAACGACAAAACCTGTTTATGTGGAAAAAGAAAGTGAAGTCGAAAAAGTTTTAAAACAAATTGATCCAATGGCTTTAAGTCCTTTGGATGCATTAAGTACATTAATTGAATTAAAGAAAATGTTGTAGAAAGGGGATTAAATGAATAGAATTCATCAGTTAGATGCCGATACTGCTAATAAAATAGCAGCTGGTGAGGTTGTTGAAAGACCAGCCAATGTCATTAAGGAATTGGTAGAAAATAGTATTGATGCCAAGGCAAGTAAGATTGATGTTCTTGTGACTGAAGGTGGCATGGAGTCAATGACCATTATTGATGATGGTATTGGCATGAGTCATGAAGATGCTTTAATGTGCTTTTCTCGTCATGCAACAAGTAAAATCAAAGATGATCATGATCTCTTCAATATCACAACTTTAGGCTTTAGAGGAGAAGCTATTCCTTCAATAGCCTCCATTGCGAAATTCTCCTTAGAGACCAATGATGGCCATGAAGGCAGTCAGGTTATTTATGAATTTGGCAATCGTACACAAGTAGGTTATCTTGATTGTCCACAAGGGACGAAGATTACTGTTGAAAAGATTTTCCAGAATGTACCCGCAAGACTCAAATATATGAAGAGCGTTAATGCGGAATTTGCAGCTATTTATACTTATTTAGAACGTCTTGCCTTAGCACATAGTGAAATTGCTTTTAGTTTAAGCCATAATGGGCGTGAGATCTTCCGTACCAATGGCTCAG
Organism: Sharpea porci; assembly: GCF_009695655.1. Classification (GTDB taxonomy): domain Bacteria; phylum Bacillota_I; class Bacilli_A; order Erysipelotrichales; family Coprobacillaceae; genus Sharpea; species Sharpea porci. Next base: position 11,428 of record NZ_VUNM01000001.1, on the reverse strand, counting down.
GGCAGTTATTAGAAGTGATTGCGGTGATTTATGGTATGAATGTGGCTAAAAATATGATTCCTGTTGATTTTGGAAATGAGGAATTTTCTATTTCTGGTTATGTTTCAAACAGAGAGATAACCCGTGCTTCCAAGAACCATATTATCACGCTTGTGAATCATCGTTATGTCAAGAATAAGAAAAGTATTGATGCTATTAATGATGTCTATCGTCAATACCTATCAGATAAACGCTTTCCTATTGCTGTTATAAATATTGAAGTTGATCCCTATCTTGTCGATGTTAATGTGCATCCAGCAAAGCTAGAAGTACGTTTTTCAAAAGAGCAGGAACTTCATGATATTATTACACAAGGTATCAATGCTGTTTTAAAACCTCAAGAACCTGCTGAAACAATTCATCAAGAGCCTAGTCAGCCATTCGTTTTTCAAACTGAAAAGGTGCAAGAAGAGCCCTTTGTATTTAAAGAACCTATACAGGAAGACGTCATTGAACTCAATGATGAGCCTGTCTATGATCAGATGACATTGGATTTAAGAGAGGATGAAAAGGTTGCGGATGAGCATGCAGACTATCAGAAAGAAGAAAAAACAAGTCTGAAAGATCTTCCACAAAATCCAATCAAAGAAAAAATCTATGCCAAGGGACAAATTCGCGGCAGTTATATTATTGGGGAGAATGAACGCGGGATGTATCTTGTGGACCAGCATGCAGCCTTAACACGGATACATTATGAAAGATACAAGAATGCCTACCAGAAGCTTGACCGCCATATGCAATCTTTGCTTGTACCAGTAACCTTAGAATATACGCCATCAGAATTTATGAGGCTAGAAGAACATAAAAATGAGTTAAAGGCAGTGGGGATTGAACTAGAAGTGATGGGACCACACACTTATTGTGTCAGAGAATTACCGATGTGGATGGATATGAGTGATCCAACCTCTTTCATCGAACAAATGATAGAACAAATCCTTTCTAACCAACAATTAGATGTGATTGAATTAATGGAAGAAGCTATCAAATCACTAGCCAACCAGGCAAGCATTAAAGACAATACTTATCTTTCGCAACAAGCAATGCAGGCAATTCTTGATGATTTAATGCGTTGTGATAATCCTTATGTAGATATTAAGTCCCATCCAACATTTGTCTTCTATAGTGATTATGAATTAGAAAAGCTTTTTAAAAAGGTGAATTAAATGGAAAAAGTATTAGTTGTGGTAGGACCCACAGGTGTTGGGAAAACGAAATTAGGGATTGAACTGGCAAAAAAATATGATGGTGAAGTGATTTCTGGTGATTCCATGCAGATTTATAAGACTATGGATATTGGAACGGCCAAAGTGACAAAAGAAGAAATGCAAGGTGTGGTTCATCATCTTATTGATGTCAAGAATCCCGATGAAAGCTATTCTGTCATGGAATTTCAAGAAACAGTACGTCAGAAGATTGATGAGATTACAGAAAGAGGCAAGATGCCTATTATTGTTGGGGGAACAGGTCTTTATATTAAGGCTGTGTTATATGATTATCATTTTGAAAAAAGTGAAAGCAATCATGAAGAAATAGAAAAAAAGTATGCACATTTAGATAATCAGGCTCTTTACCAGCATTTATTAGCCATTGATCGAGAAGCTACATATAATATTCATCCCAACAATCGCCGTCGTGTATTAAGGGCTATTGAAATTTATGAGACAACGGGACAAAAGAAAAGTGCTATTGAAGCTGCACAAAATCATCAGATGATTTATAATGCCTACCTTATCGGATTAACATTACCTCGTCCTTTATTACATTCACGCATTGATCATCGTGTCCATGTCATGATGGATCATGGTCTTGAAGAAGAAGTTGATCGTTTAATGAAGAGTGGAGCACAGGAAGATTGGCAATCTATGAAAGCAATCGGATATAAGGAATGGTTTGATTATTATCGTGGTGATAAAAGTAAAATCGAAGTTGTTGAAGCAATTAAGACGCATAGTCGTCAGTATGCGAAAAGACAATATACTTGGTTTAATAATCAAATGCATGTTAACTGGTATGAAGTGAATCTTGAACATTTTGAGAAAACTGTTGATGATGTAGAAAAGGATGTGGATGTATGGATCAAATAGTCAATATCATTATGATTATTGTAGGGGTTTACTTAATATATGTCTCTAGACAATTAGTGACTAAGCATAATCTGAAAGCTTTCTATTCAGAGAAGAATCTTGAAAGTATTCCTTTACGCAATCGTTATGCTTATGCTGAAAACGTGGGAAAATGGCTTGGCTTTATTGGCTGTGCTTTGATTTTGTCGGCTGCTCTTTTTTTCTTAGATGATTATGTCCATCATCAACTCATTTTTATTGCCGGAGAAGTGGTATTGCTTGGTGGGCTGGTCTTTGGCTTTGGGAAAATCTATTTTGTCGTGAAAGAAGCACAAAAGAATCCTAAGAAAAAGAAATAGTTGTTTAAAGCTGGTATTTGTTTGAATATCAGCTTTTTTGCTATGAAAAAGACACCTGTTTGAGGTGTCTTAATGTTGGTGCTTTTTGAGTGCATCTTTAATAGCTGGTATGGAATTACTGCGACCATGACGTAATAAGCGTTCGTAGTTATTGGCAAGAGCTTGTTCATACTTCGAGGTATGGGCAGGCTGATAGAAGATGGCATCTTTGATTTCATCAGGAAGATATTGTAAATATTCCCACATTTCTGGACAGTCATAGTCATATTTTTCTTCTTCTTTAAGGCCGACAGGGGAGAGACGTAAATACTTTGGGGCATTATATGGATGGGCTTTTAAAGAAGCTATCGCTGCATCAATAGCATATTCGCTTGATTTGGATTTTGGTGAAAGGCATAAATCGATAACAACCTGAGCAAGGGGGATACGTGCTTCAGGAAAGCCCACGGTCTTGGCTGCTTGAAAAGCGAGTACTGTACGCATAGCTGCATTCGGGTTAGCAAGACCAATATCTTCATAGGCAATCACAAGCAAACGACGTTCAAGTGATTCTAAATCGCCCACTTCAATAAGCTTGGCAAGATAGTAAAGTGCACCATTCACATCGCTGCCTCGGATGCTTTTTTGTAGGCCACTTAATGTATCATAATATTGATCTTCATCTTTGTCATATTGTAAGTTGGCTTGAGGGATGACTGTGGCTAGATCACTTTTTTTGATATGGTTGTCTTCTACAAAGATTGTGGCTAGTTCTAGACAGTTATAGGCATAACGGATATCTCCAGCACATATTTTTGCGATATAAGAATAGGCATCTTCATCGCATTGATAAGCGTTGTTAAGGCCATGAGGAGATACAACTGCTTTTTTTAAACCATCGATAATATCATCATTGGTTAGCGGTTCAACTTTGAAAATCGAACAGCGAGAACGAATAGCTGGATTGATGGAATGATAAGGATTGGCTGTTGTACACCCAGCAATTGTTAGTAAGCCACTTTCAACATGGGGAAGAAGATGATCCTGTTTATCTTTGTTCATGCGATGAATCTCATCAATAATTACAAATAGACCATCACTGAGCTTTGCTTCAGCAATAATCTGATCCATTTCTTTCTTATTGCCAGTTGAAGCATTAAAGAGGCGATAGGGAATATCAAGATCATGGGCAAAGGCCTTCGCAATGGTTGTTTTTCCACAACCAGGTGGGCCATAGAGAATCATGCTCATGGGATGCTTCTTTTTAATCATTTGTCTTAAAATAGCACCTTCACCAACGAGGTGCTTTTGTCCAATAACGTCATCTAAGGAAACAGGACGCATATTGTGTGCTAATGTTGTGTGCATTGTATACACCTCCAAAAACTGATATAATGCTTTTTAAGAGAGGAAGAGTTATGCGTATTGTATTACAAAGAGTAAGCCGTGCATCAGTGACCATTGAAGGAAAGGTGCATGGCCAAATTCATCAGGGATATATGATTTTAGTAGGATTTAAAGATGGGGATGATGAAGCCATCATTGATCGTATGGTCGATAAGATCATTCATCTACGTATCTTTGAAGATTCAGAAGGAAAAATGAATCTGTCTTTATTAGATGTTGAAGGTGCTATTCTATCCATTTCCCAGTTTACCCTTTATGCGAATAGTCGCAAGGGAAGAAGACCGAGCTTTGTCGAAGCAGCAAAACCAAATATATCATCACCTCTTTATGATCTCTTTAATACCAAACTTGAAGAATCTGGAATTCATGTTGAAAAAGGGATCTTTGGGGCTGATATGAAATGTGAATTAGTCAATGATGGTCCAGTCACGATCATATTAGATAGTGATGAGCTCTTTCATTAATATCTAAATTTGCCATCAAGAACCTGACGTATGATTTTGAGAACGCCTTGTTGATCATTGCTTGGACATTGACTATAGGCAATATGTTTGATTTCATCAACTGCATTCGCCATGGCAATGCCATATTTAACACTTTTAAGCAATGTAAAATCATTCATGGCATCACCAAAAGCCATGCATTCTTCAGGAGCAATATGGAGTTCTTTTTGAAGATAGCGAATACCACTCCCCTTATTCGTCCCAAGATTCTGAATATCAACCCATTCATTACCTGCGGTCACAACGGACATATCATGGGGAACAAGCTTCTTTAATTCGTTTTCATACTGATGGATATCACTTGTAGGATCATAAACTGCTAGCTTCAAAATATCATCATCAATATGATCAAATTGATCATGGAGAAGGACATTGCGATAATGCTTATTAACAACATCAAGATATGCTTCATCCTTCTTTAAAACATGGGTATGTTTACGCCCGCTCATGATGACCATCAGATTCTTATGTTGTGCTAAAACATCAAGACAAGCTTCTAGCTTATTTGGCTCGATTAAATCAAGATAAAGAGGTCTTGCACCTTTGCCAACATAAGCACCATTATCTGCTACAAAATAGATATCTTCGCTCATGGGAATAAATTGATGGAAGAGTCTCAAAAACTGGTTGCCAGAGGCAATGACGAATTTGATATTGTTTTCTTGCATCTTATAGAATAATGAAATAAATTCATAATCAAATTGTTTATTACTATCTAAGAATGTGCCATCCATGTCGGTAGCAATCATTTTTATCATTTTCTTCACCTCGCTAGGCATTGTAACATAGAAATGGAGGGATATGTATGCATTTTCCTATTTATATCATTTATCTTGGTTTGATGGTGTTGATGGGTTTAACCCATAAAAGCCGTTATTTTATTTATACGAAAACATTGTGTTCGATTGCTTTTGTCGCCATTGCCTGCCTTACCAAAGGACTTGGTTTTCTTTTTGGAATAGCATTGGCATTCTTTGCCTTAGGGGACTTTTTGTTGGTCTTTAAAAGAGAAAAAATGAAACTTGGCATTATTGCTTTTATTATTGGCAATCTTGTGATGATTGGTATTTTTAGCTTATATCTCAAGCTTACGCCTTATCAGTTTATTTTACCTGTTGTGGCAATGATTATTTTGACCATTCTTGATGAAAAGGAAATTGTGGTTTTAGAACAAGACCGCCCTTATGCCTTTGTATATTCCTTCGTCCTCGCTTTAGCTTTTTCTTCAACACTTGTGATGGCTGTCACTTATAATCATCCGTTTTTCAATGTGTTGGCACTTGGCTATGGACTTTATTTTATTAGTGATATTTTTGAACTGGCCTATGTCTATGTTCCAGCATCACCAAAATGGATAGGGGCTATTGTCTTGACTCTTTATTACATAGGAATGTTGTTTATAGCATTAAGTGTAATGTTCGCTTAAATGATTCTCTTTTTATAGTCATGAGATTGTAGGGTTATGATTTTTGGGGGTAAATAATGAAGAAGATTGTAGTGATAGCGACAGGAGGAACGATTGCTGGTAGTGGTGAAGCTGGTAAAACGGCTGATTATCGTGCTGGTACGATTGAGGTGGAAGAAGTTCTCGCTTCCATTCCTCAGGTCAAAGATATTGCCAATATTGAAATGATTCAACTCTTAAGTGTTGATTCCAATGAAATGAATGAACAACACTGGCTTGCGCTGTTAGATATGATCAATAAACAAGCAAGTCGGGATGATGTTGATGGCATTGTCGTCACACATGGCACGGATACACTAGAAGAAACAGCCTATTTTTTAAATTTAACTGTTCATACAGTTAAGCCTGTAGTCTTAACAGGAGCAATGAGACCAGCTACAGCAACAAGTGCAGATGGCCCTTTCAATCTCTATCAAGCTATTGCTTTAGCTGCAAATGATAAAGCGATTGGTTGTGGAATCATGGCATTATTTTCTAGTACAATTTATTCTGCAAGAGGTATTGAAAAGGTCAATAATTATAAAATTGATGCCTTTGGTCATAATGGGAGCGGGGCGCTTGGCTATATGCGAGATGATGAAGTCTATATTTCTACAAGACCAGTTACGCATCATACCATCTATTCGTTATTTAGTCATGAACATTATCAATCATTGCCCAATGTGAGTCTTGTTACTTATTATGCAGGTGCACCAGTTCTATTGTTGGAGGCAGTTAGTACCTATTCTCAAGGCATTGTTGTTGTTGGTACGGGCAGTGGGAATTTCTCAAAGCAATGGGTTGATAAGCTCGAAGAATTGGCAAGAAAGGGTATTGTGATTGTACGCTCTTCACGTGTTGCACATGCCATTGTTTTCGATGAACCTGTCTTTGATCCTGAACATCTATTTGTGGGATCTAATACACTGAGTCCTTTTAAGGCCCGTATATTGCTTGCCCTTTGTCTTACAAGAACAAAAAAACGTGAAGAAATCGAACAATTTTTTAAAACATACTAAAGAGGAGTCAAAAAGGATTTCTCTTTTTTTCTTTGTAGACATTTCTATAAAACGAGAAATGTCGTGATGAAAAAAATACCGAAAATCCATGTATTTCGCTACACTTCATGTTTTAAAGAAGTCTCAATTATGTTATTATTAGAGAGTAAATAAATTAAAGGAGAATATGATGAAAGAAATATATGCTACTTTGGATATTGGCTCTACAACATTGAAGTTAGTAGTGGCTGAAGTGATAAGTGCAAATGTAAACATTCTCTTTTCAAGTAAGGTTACAAGCCATGGCGTACGTAGAGGTATTATCACTGATGCGGATGCTCTGGTCGAAGATATCAAAAATATTGTAAGAGAAGCAGATGAAGAACTGAATACAACAATTACATCAGTAGGCTTAGTGCTGCCTTCAATCAATGCGAGAATTTATCAGGGAGATGGCATCACAAAGGTCAATAATGCGAATGATAAGATTGTCATTGATGATGTCGTTCGTGCTCTCAAGCTTTCTACAAGATTTCAACGTAATCGTGATGAAGAAATTGTATCTACAATTCCTATTCACTATGCACTTGATACAAAGAGTACGAATCAAATACCTTTAGGCATGCGTTCGGCATCATTAAAGGTGGATTCCATGATTGTGACAAGCAAGAAGAAATTCTTCTATGGATATCTTGAAGCAGTTGAAAAAGCTGGACTAGAATTATTAGATGTTACGATTGATGCTTATGCTTCTGCTCTTGAAGCTTTTGATGAAGCATACTTAAAAGAAGGTGCAATCTTGATAGATATTGGTTGTTATTCTTCAACGGTATCATTCTACGAAGATGGATATTTGAAGTATATTGCCCAAGCCAATACTGGTGGTTATGAATTAACTAAAGCAATTAGTGAAAAATGGTGGATTTCCATGGATAAAGCTGAACGCTACAAGATTAAGTATGGGACTTGTGAGAAGAATGTTGGTGATGATGATATCATTCATTCCAATAAGGTGGATAATGAAATTGTGAGCTACACACAACAAGATCTATCAGATGTTTTACGTGAAGCAGTAGAGAACATGATGGAGGAGATAAAGACAAAGATTGATGTCATCAATGATGGCCGTAGTTATGAAACGGTGATTGTTGGTGGGGGTGGTGAACTTCCTAGTCTTGATGTTGTCGCGAGTGGTGTATTGAATGCACCTGTTCGTTGTTATCGCCCAGAAACAATTGGTGTGCGTGATATGAGTTATGTGCCTGCACTCGGATTATTATATTATTTAAATGATCGAAAAGAATTCCTTGGTGAGGATCATGTGTCTTTGACACTACCTGATATTTCAAGTACAATGAACATTAGGTTAAAAGGCTTCACAAAAGCTAAAGATGAAAGTAAAATGCCAAAGAAAACATTAAAAAGAGTCCTAGAGAATTTCTTTAGTGATGATGAATAGAAAAAGAGAGGATTTATAAACATGGATGAAAATATGGATTTTATACAGGTTGCGAAAATTAAAGTAGTCGGTGTTGGCGGCGGAGGATGTAACGCTGTTAATAGAATGGTCACTGATGGTGTGAGAGGTGTTGAATTCTATTGTGCGAATACTGATGCACAGATGATGAAGGGCATTGAAAATGTCAATAAGATTGTTTTGGGTAAGGATTTAACACATGGTTTAGGTGCTGGTGGAAATCCAGATGTTGGCCGTAAAGCAGCTGTAGAAGCAGAAAACGATATTAGAGAATCTTTAACTGGTGCTAATATGGTCTTCATTGCTGCTGGTATGGGCGGTGGAACTGGAACAGGTGCTGCTCCTGTTGTTGCGAAGATTGCAAAAGAACTTGGGGCATTAACTGTCGCTGTTGTCACAACACCATTTACATTTGAAGGCCCAAAGAGAGCAAGACAGGCTCAGGCTGGCTTAATGGAATTAAGAGAAAATGTGGATTCTATTATTGTTGTGAGTAATGATCGCTTATTGGATGCAATTGGTGGTAAGCCAATGGCAGAAGCGTTTAGAGAAGCTGATAATGTTTTAAGACAGGGTGTTCAGACGATTACAGATTTAATTGCTGTTCCTGCGTTTATCAACCTTGACTTTGCGGATGTGCGTTCTATTATGCAGGATCGTGGTTCAGCCTTAATTGGTATTGGTATTAGTGATGGCGACAACAAAGCTGAAGAAGCAGCTAAGCGTGCTATTTCATCACCACTTCTTGATGTATCAATTGCTGGGGCAAAAGATGCCATTGTTAATGTGACAGGTGGACCAAATATTACACTTTATGATGCCAATACAGCACTTGCTGCAATTAGAGAAGCTGTTGGTAATGAAGTGAATACAATTCTTGGTGTTGCAATCAATGATCAGTTAGATGATTCTATTATTGTAACTGTTATTGCAACTGGTTTTGAAGATGAATTGGATGAAGCTCAGATTGAACCTGAATTCAATACTTTTGCAAAGGCTAAACCTGCTGCACCTAAGGAAGAAGAAGATGACGAAGATATGCCTATCTTCTTAAAGAATAGAAAGTTCTAAAAGAAAGCCTCCCTAGGAGGCTTATTATTGTATAAGGAGAATTCAAAATGTATAAAATTGGTTTTATTGGTATGGGAAATATGGCTTCTGCTTTGATGACGGGAATCATCAAAGCAGGTTATCTTCAAGCTAATGATATATGTGGTGCTGATATTAGTGAACAGGCACGTATGAAAGCAAATGATAGAGGCATTAAAGTGTGCGAAAATAATCATGAAGTCATTGCTCAGAGTGAGCTTGTCATTGTAGCTGTAAAGCCACAAGTATTGGAGAGTGTTATTAATGATGTTCATGATGATCTTAAGAATAAAGCAGTAATGAGTATTGCCTTAGGTTATGATTTTGAAAAATATAATCAACTTCTTGATGCCTCAACAAGACATTTGACTATTATGCCAAATACTCCTGTTGAAGTGTGTGAAGGAATGCTTTTACTTGAAGAAAAGCATAGTTTAAAAGAAGAAGAGTATCAGTTTGTTGTTGATATGTTAAATCATATTGGTTCTACACAAGTTCTACCTTCCCATTTAATGAATGTTGGAGGTGCTTTATCAGGATGTGGACCTGCTTATCTCTATCTTGTCATTGAAGGTTTGGCAGATGGTGCTGTGAAGAATGGTCTTCCAAGAGCAGCTGCATATAAGCTTGCAAGTCAGACGGTTCTTGGGGCAGGAAAGATGCAGCTTGCAACAGGACTTCATCCAGGTATTTTAAAGGACAATGTTACATCTCCTGGAGGATCGACAATTCGTGGCGTTAAAGCGCTTGAAGATGCGGGAGTTAGATCTGCTTTTATTGAAGCTATTGATAAAGCATGTTAGTAGAGAAGGTAAGGACTTTGGCGATACAGGGTCCTTATCTTTGTTTATATAAGCATAATTTCGATTCTCAAGCATTTTTTTGCAAAAAAGATAAAAAAAGGCTTTACAAGAGAAAAGGGCAATGGTATAGTTAATAAGCACTCAGCAAGGAGTGCAAGCCGAACACTGATAACTGAACAGAAACACGTCAGATAAAACAAGAATTGACATTCGGAAGAATGAAAGCATAAGAGAGCTAGATGCTCTCCATGAGACGATGGAGAGTTTGATCCTGGCTCAGGATGAACGCTGGCGGCGTGCCTAATACATGCAAGTCGGACGGAGCGCTTCGGCGCTCAGTGGCGAACGGGTGAGTAGCACATGGGCAACCTGCCCTTCAGAGGGGGACAACAGCTGGAAACGGCTGCTAAGACCGCATAGGCAGGGAGGGGACATCCCCTTCCTGTTAAACGTCCATACAGGGACGGCTGAAGGATGGGCCTGTGGCGCATTAGCTAGTTGGCGGGGCAACGGCCCACCAAGGCGACGATGCGTAGCCGGCCTGAGAGGGCGGACGGCCACACTGGGACTGAGACACGGCCCAGACTCCTACGGGAGGCAGCAGTAGGGAATTTTCGGCAATGGGGGAAACCCTGACCGAGCAACGCCGCGTGAACGACGAAGGCCTTCGGGTCGTAAAGTTCTGTTGCGAAGGAAGAACGCCGGAGGGAGGAAATGCCCTGCCGGGTGACGGTACTTCGCGAGAAAGCCACGGCTAACTACGTGCCAGCAGCCGCGGTAATACGTAGGTGGCGAGCGTTATCCGGAATCATTGGGCGTAAAGAGGGAGCAGGCGGCCGTGAGGGTCTGTGGTAAAAGACTGAAGCTCAACTTCAGTGAGCCATGGAAACCGGACGGCTGGAGTGCGGCAGAGGATCGTGGAATTCCATGTGTAGCGGTGAAATGCGTAGATATATGGAGGAACACCAGTGGCGAAGGCGACGGTCTGGGCCTGCACTGACGCTCATTCCCGAAAGCGTGGGGAGCAAATAGGATTAGATACCCTAGTAGTCCACGCCGTAAACGATCGATACCAGGTGTCGGGGAAGAGATCCCCGGTGCCGGAGTCAACGCATTAAGTATCGCGCCTGAGTAGTACGTTCGCAAGAATGAAACTCAAAGGAATTGACGGGGGCCCGCACAAGCGGTGGAGCATGTGGTTTAATTCGAAGCAACGCGAAGAACCTTACCAGGTCTTGACATCGATCCAGGCGCATGAGAGATCATG